>DKOR01000013.1:0-126874 GCA_002470825.1 Thiotrichaceae bacterium UBA7357
ACTCCTGCACATGATTTTAATGATTATGAAATGGGTGAACGACATAAGTTAGAAAAAATAAATATTTTTACTATTGACGCTACGCTAAATGATGAGGTGCCAAAAAAGTATCGTGGCATGGATCGTTATGAAGCACGAAAAAAAATCGTTGCCGATCTTGAGCAAAAAGGACTACTCGAGAAGGTAGATGACCATAAATTAATGGTTCCGCGTGGTGATCGTTCTCATGCCGTCGTTGAACCTTACTTGACTGATCAATGGTATGTGAAAATCCAGCCGCTTGCAGATCCTGCTATCAAAGCAGTGAAAGATGGTCACATTAAATTTGTACCTGCGAATTGGGACAAGACCTATTTTGAATGGATGAATAATATCCAAGATTGGTGTATCAGTCGTCAGCTCTGGTGGGGTCATCGTATTCCGGCCTGGTATGACGATGAGGGCAATATTTATGTTGGCCACGATGAAGCCGCTGTAAGAGAGAAGAACAACCTGGGTGATATCAATCTCAAGCAAGATGAAGATGTGCTCGACACATGGTTCTCTTCTGCTCTTTGGCCCTTCTCTACTTTGGGCTGGCCTAAAAAAATGCCTGAGCTTGATAAATTCTACCCGACTAATGTTTTAGTCACCGGCTTTGACATCATATTCTTTTGGGTAGCGCGCATGATTATGTTTGGGCTTAAGTTTATGGACGATGTTCCATTCAAGGAAGTCTACATACACGGTTTAGTTCGCGACGGCGAAGGACAGAAGATGTCCAAGTCTAAAGGTAATGTGCTTGACCCGATCGACTTGATCGATGGGATTGAGCTTGAAGAACTAATCAGTAAACGTACAAGTGAAATGATGCAGCCACAGATGGCAGCAAAAATTGAAAAAGCTACACGTAAACATTTCCCTGACGGAATCGAGTCTTATGGAACTGACTCATTAAGATTCACATTTACTTCATTGGCAACACAAGGCCGTTTTATCAATTTTGAAACAGGCCGAATTGAAGGTTATAGAAATTTTTGTAATAAACTATGGAATGCAGCGCGCTTCGTCATAACCAACGTAGAAGCTCAATCGATTAAAATCGATGAAGGCGACATGAAGTTTGGATTAGCTGAAAGATGGATTACAAGTAAATTGTCTGATGCAGTCTCAGCAACACATGAAGGTATGAGAACCTATCGCTTTGATCTCGCCTCACAAGCGCTCTACGTGTTCACCTGGGATGAATACTGTGACTGGTATATCGAATTATCTAAGACAACTTTAAACAGCAGTGAGGTAAGCGAAGAAGAAAAGCGCGGCACGCTCTATACGTTATTAAATGTCCTCGAGATCTTACAACGCGCATTACATCCTTTTATACCTTTTATAACCGAGGAGCTTTGGCATCGAGTAGCAGCCTCACTAAATAAAAAAGGAGAGAGCGTAATGCTTGAATCTTTTCCAAAGCAAGATGAACTTGAAATAGATAATAGTGCTGTAGAACAAATAGAGTGGATAAAATCATTTATTATGGGCGTGCGCCGTATTCGTGCAGAACGTGATATTTCACCAGGAAAATCATTAACTGTCTTTGTTCGCAACGGTAATTTTAGCGAACACAAATGGCTAAATGAGCATAAAACCTATTTGAAGACACTGGGTAGGATCGAATCAATTAATAAAGTTGATAGTGAAATAGATGATGCCGTTATGGCCTTGGCCGGTGAAATGATATTGTTGGTGCCATTAGCCGATTTCATTGACCCAGAAGCTGAAAAAAAGCGACTTGGGGGTACAATAAACAAATTAAAAAAAGAAAAGGCCGGCATGGAAGAAAAATTAAACAACAAAAACTTTATCGAACGTGCCCCCACAGATGTAGTCGAAGGCGTGAAACAAAAACTTTCTGATAAAATAAACGAAATTAAAACTTTTGAAACTCAGCTTAAATCAATATTGAGATTAATAGATAAATAATGTTTGCAACAATCAAAGAAGAAGTCGAGGTTGTCTTTGAGCGTGATCCTGCGGCACGTTCAGTACTGGAGACGATCTGCACCTGCCCTGGATTCCAAGCCATTATTTTGCATCGTTTTAATCATTGGTTGTGGAACAAAGATTTGTATTTCATCGCCCGCTTGATGGCGCACTTTGCCCGTTTCATCACCGGCATTGAAATACACCCCGGCGCACAAATTGGACGACGTTTTTTTATCGATCATGGTATGGGGATTGTTATCGGTGAAACCTCAGAAGTAGGTAATGATGTATCAATTTATCACGGTGTCACATTGGGCGGTACTACTTGGAACAAAGGCAAACGCCATCCTACTCTGGAAAATAATGTTGTCATCGGCGCAGGCGCAAAAGTATTAGGCCCGATTACCCTTGGCGCTGGAACGCGTGTTGGTTGTAATGCCGTGGTTGTTAAAGATACGCCTGAATGTGCAACCGTTGTTGGTGTACCCGGTCATATCATTGTGAAACGTAGAGAAGAAGATAAAGATGCACAACGCGAAGCCATGGCAAAAAAGATAGGCTTTACTGCTTATGCTGAAAGCAAAGACATGCCTGATCCGGTTCAGAATGGACTAGAATCAGTATTAGATCACCTACATAAGCTGGAAAAAGAGCTAGAAGAACTTAAAAAGAAGTAATGTTGGATAAAAACAAATGACTAGTGAAAAAGACCCGAATATTGCTCAAATTGCATTTAGCCTATTAGCATCTTTTTTTGGCGTTCAATCGCAACAAAATATGGATCGCGATGAAGCCTATATAGAAAAAAATGGTATTAAAATTTATGTGGTCATGGGCTTTTTTTTAGTGTTTTGTCTACTGATCACTCTCTTTGGGATTGTTCAAATAGTCTTATATTTCGTTCAATAAGAACTTCAAATCTTCAAAAAGTTTTTCTTTTTTACATTAAGTATATGATTTTATTGTCTTATTTATAATAGAACTATATCTTAGTGTTTCTGTCAGATATATACTTGACTAAAAAACTAGGTTATGTGACTCTTGCCGTCCCTAATATGGGCAACATTAGAGAAATAGATAATGAAAATGACAACCAAAGGCCGTTATGCAGTAACTGCAATTCTCGATGTCGCGTTACATGATAGTAACGGTCCGGTGAATCTGTCGGATATTTCTCAACGTCAGGATCTACCGCTGACTTACCTTGAGCAGCTGTTCAGCAAGTTAAAAAAGAATCATCTCGTTGAAAGTGCGCGTGGCCCAGGTGGGGGTTACCGCTTAGCTCAAGGTGCTGACCAAATTACCGTTGCCAAAGTGATCTACTCTGTAGATGAACCGATAGATGTTACTCGGTGCAAAGGTAAACAAAACTGCCAAGGCGATTTACGTTGTCTCACGCACGATTTATGGATGGAATTAAATATGCACATTTCAGGTTTTTTGAATGGACTGACTTTGGCCGATTTAATCAACCGCAATAACGTTAAACAAGTATCTGAACGACAAGATGTCATCATGATGCAATTACAAAGTTGATAAATACTATGACTACAGAAACTGCAATTAACCTAACCGATAGTGCTAAAAGACATATAGAAACTGTCCTCGCCAAAGATACGGATGGTATTGGTTTACGAGTTGGTGTGAAAACCACCGGCTGTTCCGGCTATCAATATGTTATTGAAACAGCGAAGGCAGTTAACGATGAAGAAAAAATTATTGAATCAAATGGCATCAAGATTATTATTGATGACCAAAGCCTACGCTATCTCGCTGGAACGGAACTCGACTTTACACGCAAAGGTTTGAATGCTGGTTTTAAGTTCAACAACCCTAATGTTGAAGATGCCTGTGGTTGTGGTGAAAGCTTTAGCCTTAAAAAAGGCATGGAAGATTAGCATGTCTACTAATCATGAAAACATGGAGGAGCTTGTTGGCAAAGATTACGAACACGGCTTTGTCACTGACATTGATACAGATACGGTAGCACCGGGTCTTAACGAAGATACCATTGCATTTATTTCAAAAAAGAAGGAAGAACCTAAGTGGCTACTTGAATGGCGTTTAAAAGCATATCGACATTGGCTAACTATGGAAGATCCAACCTGGGCACATCTCGATATAGAGCATATTGATTATCAAGCAATCTCATATTATTCCGCGCCTAAATCGAAAGATGCTGGACCCAAAAGTTTAGATGAGGTTGATCCAAAACTATTAGAGACCTATGAAAAATTAGGTATCCCATTGCAAGAACAAAAATTTCTAGCAGGTGTTGCCGTTGATGCAGTTTTCGACAGTGTCTCTGTTGCTACGACCTTCAAAGGCAAACTTGCCGATGCCGGAGTTATTTTTTGTTCTTTTTCTGAAGCTGTAAAAGAACATCCTGAGCTTGTTAAAAAATATCTAGGCTCAGTTGTTCCGGCCGCAGATAATTTTTTTGGCGCATTAAATTCAGCAGTTTTCACCGATGGTTCATTTGTATATATACCAAAAGGTGTGCGTTGCCCGATGGAACTATCGACTTACTTTAGGATTAATGCTTCAAACACCGGACAGTTTGAACGCACTTTAATTATTGCTGATGAAAAAAGTCATGTTAGCTATCTTGAAGGCTGTACAGCTCCAATGCGAGATGAAAACCAATTACATGCTGCCGTTGTCGAATTAGTTGCTTTGGAAGATGCAGAGATAAAATATTCAACCGTACAGAACTGGTATCCCGGTGATGAGAATGGTGTTGGTGGTATTTATAACTTTGTCACCAAGCGCGCTGATTGTCGAGGCAATAACTCTAAAGTTTCCTGGACACAAGTCGAAACCGGCTCGGCAATTACCTGGAAATATCCTAGTTGCATTTTAAAGGGCGATAATTCAGTCGGTGAATTTTATTCCGTTGCCGTAACGAATAACTACCAACAAGCTGATACTGGAACGAAAATGATACACATTGGGAAGAATACTAGTAGTACCATCATTTCTAAAGGCATCTCTGCGCGACATGCGCAGCAATCGTATCGTGGTCTAGTCAAGATAAGTAAAAATGCGGAAAACGCACGAAACTACACACAATGCGACTCTTTGCTAATGGGTGACCAATGTGGCGCGCATACTTTCCCCTATATCGAAGCTAAAAACTCAAGCGCTACTGTTGAGCACGAAGCCTCCACATCAAAGATTGGTGATGATCAATTATTTTATTGTATGCAACGTGGTATCAAGGAAGAAGATGCAGTCAACATGATCGTTAATGGCTTTTGTAAAGAAGTCTTCAAGGAATTACCGATGGAATTTGCGGTAGAAGCACAGAAATTATTAGGTATCACACTCGAAGGTGCTGTAGGTTAATCGACAGCGATTAAAGAATTTAAATATTTTAGGTATAGATAATGCTAAATATCCAAGACTTACATGCGAAAATTGGTAACAAAGAAATCCTTAAAGGCTTAAACCTGAGTGTTAATGCTGGTGAAGTACACGCCATTATGGGTCCGAATGGTTCGGGGAAAAGCACATTAGCTAATGTCTTAGCAGGCAGAAATGGTTATGACGTTACCAAAGGCACAGTTGAATACGAAGGTAAAAACTTGCTCAAACTCCTCCCAGAAGAGCGCGCATGGGCAGGCTTATTTCTCGCTTTTCAATACCCGGTAGAAATACCTGGCGTTAATAATGTTTATTTACTAAAAGCAGCGGTCAATGCTGTACGTAAATATCGTGGCGAAACTGAATTAGATGCTGTCGAGTTTTTAGGACTGATTAAAGAAAAGATGAAGGTAGTAAAAATGAAAGAAGATCTGCTCAATCGTTCTGTTAATGAAGGTTTTTCAGGTGGGGAAAAGAAACGTAACGAAATATTTCAAATGTCTGTCCTCGAGCCAAAGCTTGCTATTCTTGATGAAACAGATTCTGGTCTTGATATCGATGCATTAAAAATCGTATCAAAAGGCGTGAACAGTTTACGCAACGAAAAACGCTCTGTTATTTTAGTTACACATTATCAACGCTTGTTAGATTATATTAAACCTGATCATGTACATGTACTAAGCGATGGTAAGATTATTAAATCTGGTGGCCCTGAAGTAGCATTAGAGCTCGAAGAAAAAGGTTATGACTGGATCAAGGAAGAAGCTGCATGAGCCCAGAAACGATGAGTGATAACATCCAGAATTATGTCAACGACTTCAACCAATTAAAAATTGATGACTGGCTTGATGAAAGTCGCCATTCAGCTCTAAAACTTTTCAAAGAATCAGGATTCCCAAACTCAAAACTTGAAAATTGGAAGTACACTGATGTGCGTCCTATTAAGAAAAAATCATTCTCTAATGTGCCTGGATTGACAACTTCGGTCGGGACTGAAGAAATAAATGCCGTACGATTTAATGGACTTGATTGCATAGAAGTAGTTTTCATTAATGGTCTATTTTCAAAAGAACATTCGACCCTTGTGGCTTTAGAAAAAGGTTTAGTCGTTGAAAATATGCTGGATGCTTTAGCAAAGGACAAAGACCTATTGGCAAAGCATCTAACAAAATATGCCGATGATAAAGTTAGTCCTTTTACCGCGTTGAATACCGCATTCATACAAAACGGCACATTTATTAATGTGGTGCCGAATACTGTTATTGAAAAACCTATCAATATTTTATATTTATCAAAAGAGAGCAATAGTGCACTTGCTACTCACCCTAGGAATCTTATCGTTATGGGTGAAAATTCTGAAGCAACGGTAATTGAAAGTTATATTGGCCTTGATGATGCAAATTATTTTACAAATGCCGTAACGGAGGTTGCTTTATCCCCCAGCGCAATTCTCAAACACTATAAAATTCAGCAAGAAAGCCTAAATGCTTACCATATTGGCAACCTGAATATCAGGCAAGACAAGGATAGTAAGCTTGAATCACATTCGATTTCTTTGGGAGGTGCTTTAGTTCGCAATGATATACACGGACAACTTGCTGCAGAAGGTGCAGAAATCATAATGAACGGTTTATACATGACCGGTGATAAACAACACGTGGATAATCATACTCGTGTTGATCACTTAAAGCCTCGTACACTTAGTACAGAAAACTATCGTGGTGTGCTTAATGGAAAAAGTCGTGCTGTATTTAATGGTAAAGTTATTGTTCATAAGGGTGCACAAAAGATAGAAGCGCATCAAAATAATGCTAACTTACTATTATCTGATGATGCAGAGATTGATACTAAACCTGAGCTTGAAATTTACGCCGATGATGTTAAATGTGCTCATGGCGCAACTGTCGGTCAACTCGATCAAAACATGTTGTTCTATTTACGTTCACGTGCAATTGATGAAGAAACAGCGCGTAGTTTATTAACCTATGCATTCGCTGATGAACTTATCAGTAATATAAGCTTCGCTCCGATTAGAAACCGTTTAGAACATCTAGTCATAGGTCAATTACCCGATACTGCCTTAATTCGTGAGTTTACTAATGAATAATTTAAATATAGCAAAGACTATAAAAAATACATCTGCACCGTTTGATGTAGAAAAATTTCGTAAAGATTTTCCAATATTGAATGAGCAGGTGCGTGGAAAACCGCTTGTTTATCTTGACAATGCCGCTACTTCACAAAAACCAAAACAGGTTATTGAAATCCTAGATGCATACTACCGCGAAACGAATTCTAACATTCATCGTGGAGTGCATACGCTTAGCGAGAAAGCGACAGCGATTTACGAAAAAGTACGTGGCAAAGTTAAAGAGTTCATCAATGCCGATACAACTAAAGAAATCGTGTTTGTGCGCGGTGCAACCGAAGGTATCAATCTTGTCGCTCAGAGTTTTGGTCGTAACACCCTAAAGGCAGGCGATGAGATTATTATCACTGAACTCGAACATCATTCGAATATTGTACCTTGGCAAATTCTTAGTGAACAAACGGGTGCAACGCTGAAATATATTCCGATTAATGATGCGGGTGAGTTGATACTCGAAGAATATGAAGAATTACTCAGCGTTAAAACACGCATTGTTGCCGTTGGCCATATCTCAAACGCATTAGGTACGATCAACCCGATTAAAACCATTATCGATAAAGCCCATGCCGTTGGTGCAAAAGTAATCGTTGATGGTGCTCAAGCCGTACCGCACATACAAGTTGATATTAAAGAGCTCGATTGTGATTTCTATGTCTTCTCTGGCCATAAGTTATTCGGACCAACCGGCATTGGAGTGCTCTACGGCAAAGAAGCTATATTAGAATCGATGCCTCCTTATCAGGGTGGTGGCGATATGATTCAAACTGTTAGCATGGAAAAAAGTACCTATAATGCAATACCATATAAGTTTGAAGCGGGAACGCCGCATATCGCCGGTGTTGTAGGTCTAGGTGCTGCAATTGATTATGTTAATGAGCTTGGACTTGAAACTGCTGCACAATATGAAATCGAATTACTTGATTATGCTGATGAACAAGCTTCTCAAGTTTCTGGTTTGAATTTTATAGGTACTGCAAAAAATAAGACGAGTATTCTATCATTCACTTTGGATGGTATTCATCCACATGACATTGGTACCATACTTGATGGCGAAGGGGTCGCGATTCGTGCTGGTCATCACTGTGCGATGCCGGTAATGGAACGATTCAATATCCCAGCAACAGCCAGAGCTTCTTTTGCTTTCTACAATACTCGACATGAAATAGATGCCTTAATACAAGCCATCGATAAATGTCAAAAGGTATTCAACTAATGTTTGATATAAAAGACCTCTATCAAGAGGTGATCGTTGACCATAATCGCAGTCCGCGTAACTTTGGAAAACTTGAGAATGCTGACACCACGCTTGAAGGTTTTAATCCTCTTTGCGGTGACAAGCTAACCCTATATCTTAAGACCGATAGTGGAAAAATTAATGATATTGCATTTGATGGTTCAGGCTGTGCTATCTCAGTGGCATCAGCATCATTAATGACCGACGCAATGAAGGGCAAATCATTGGACGAAGCAGAAATACTGTTTAATGAGTTTCATAATTTAGTTACCACAGATGATGACTATGATGCAGATAGTTTAGGCAAACTTGCGGCATTGGCTGGCGTTAAAGATTACCCCGCCAGAGTTAAATGTGCTTCACTTTGTTGGCATACGCTTCATTCAGCACTGCAAGGTAATAATACTCCTGTTAAAACAGAATAAATCGTCGTGCAAGAAAATAAACCTATAACTTTAGAGCGTGATTGTGAGGCGGTCTTAATTCCAGTGGGTACAGCTTTAGATTTGCCCGAGGGAACTGTCGTGTTAGTAACCCAAGCACTCGGAGGCAGTTACACAGTCAATGTGAATGGTAATCTCGCGCGTATAGCGGCAAAAGATGCGGATGCCCTTGGTTTTGAAATTGAAGATATCGTTGATGAGACTATAGAAAAAGAAGCAACTGGTGATGGCAGCGTTGACGAACATTTAGTTTGGGAACAAATGCGAACCTGTTATGACCCTGAGATACCTATAAATATTGTTGAGCTTGGACTCATTTATGAATGCAACATCACTCCATTAGGTGTAGATGGAAATCAAATCGACATTGTCATGACGTTAACAGCTGCGGGATGTGGTATGGGTGACTTCCTTGCTGATGATGTTCGTTCCAAGGTATTAACTGTGCCTAATGTAACTCGAGTTAATGTCAGCGTAACTTTTGAACCACCTTGGAATCAGGAAATGATGTCAGAAGCAGCAAGATTAGAGACAGGTATGTATTAGCGTGGCAGGATGGTTTGATGTATCTCCGGAAGAAGAGCTATTACCGGGGCAAGCGAAATTGATTGATGTTGATAATGTCATGATTGCTGTCTTGAATATCGATGGTGAATATCATGCCATTGAAGATGTTTGTACTCATGATGGCTCTCCCATGCTCGGTTGCGGCCTCGAATTAGAACAAGTCATCGAAGGTGCAGAAATCATCTGTCCACGTCATGGCGCTCGTTTTTGTATCAAGACTGGCAAAGCATTAACTCCACCAGCCTACGAGCCAACATTTATATTTCCAGTTCGGGTAGTAAATGGAATTATTCAAGTAAATGACGATCGTTGGGACTAAACCTTCTAGATTTAGAGCTTTTAATTAAAGTTCCGATTAAATTACTGCTTTATATATAAAATTAATGTTATTCACAGTTTCATAGTATGCACTGAAGCAAGTATAATCTCGCGATTTTATTATAAAAACGACTTGGGGGAGATTAGATTCAATGGCGCTTGAAAGAACACTCACGATAATTAAACCTGACGCTGTTGCCGCAAACAACATCGGCAATATATTAGCGATTATAGAAACAGCAGGGCTTCGTGTAATTGCAACAAAAATGCTTCACATGTCAAATGAACATACAGAAAAACTCTACGAAGAACATAAGGAACGTCCTTTTTATGCTTCGTTAGCTGGATATATGACATCCGGTCCGGTATTGATAATGGTCCTTGAAGGTGAAAATGCCGTCTCCAGCTTACGCAAAATCATGGGTGCAACAATCCCCAAGGATGCAGAAACTAGTACTATCCGTAACCTCTATGCCAAACATAAACAGAAAAATGGCGTCCTTGAAAACGCAATACATGGTTCAGACAGTGGAACTAGTGCACAAAGAGAAATAGCCTTTTTCTTTAAACCTAAAGATATTTGCCTAAGAACGCGTTAAGAAAGTGACTGGCATAACCAACATTCTTGACTTCGACAGAAAATCTCTGGGAGTTTATTTCGACGAGATTGGTGACAAATCTTTTCGTGCACAACAAGTAATTAAATGGATATTTCACCATGGAGTAATTGATTATGCGTCAATGACCAACTTGAGTAAAAACTTGCGCAGCAAGCTTGAAAAAAATACCATAATCAAACCTCCCTCAATTGTTACTGAACAAAAATCCAAGGACGGCACACGCAAGTGGCTTGTTCAATTAGACAGGACTAACTCTGTTGAAACAGTGTTCATCCCCGAGAATGATAGAGGTACGCTTTGCATTTCATCACAAGTTGGTTGTCCACTAGACTGTAAATTCTGTTCAACCGCACAACAAGGCTTTAATCGTAACCTAACTACAAGTGAGATAATTGGCCAAGTATGGATTGCTAATAAAGCACTTGGATGTTTTGAAAGCGGTAAACGCATGATAACCAATATTGTATTTATGGGTATGGGTGAACCTTTACTCAACTATGCTAATGTACTTAAAACAATAAATTTATTAACCGATGATCTCGCGTTTGGTCTTGCACGTCGTCGCGTTACCGTTAGTACTTCTGGCATTATCCCTGAAATAGACAGATTGAAAAAGGATACAAATGTGAGTCTCGCAATTTCCTTACATGCCAGCAACAATGAATTGAGGAATAGTATTGTACCGATAAATCGTTCATATCCAATGGTCGATTTACTGGCGGCATGTAAACGTTTTTCTGAAGGGCGAGATGATGATGCTGTTACCATTGAGTACGTAATGCTTAACGATGTTAATGATAGTGCTCGGGATGCACGTGATCTTGTCAAATGTCTCGAAGGTTTACCTTCTAAAGTAAATTTAATCCCATTTAACAAATTTCCAGGCACCAATTATACTTGTTCGGATATGAATACAATTAATACATTTAGAGATATCTTGATGAAGGCTGGCATATTTACCGTTACACGTAAAACGCGTGGTGATGATATAGATGCGGCCTGTGGTCAACTTGTTGGTAAAGTAGTGTCAAAATCTGCTAGACACCAAAAATATAAAACAGAGATAGTTTAATGCCTCTATTGATACAAAAAATGATTTTCATGCTTATAGTAGTCATTACACTTTCTGCGTGTAATCAGGTACGTTCATCAAATCAAAACATCAGAGTGTCACAGACGACTAGTAAAATTGCTACTGCTAATCTTGATCTTGGAATTGAGTATTTGAAACAAGGTGCGTATGAAAATGCATTAAAAAATCTAGAAAAAGCAAAAAAAGCTGACCCAGTTTATGCGCCAATATACAATGTATTTGGTTTACTCTATCAACAACTTGGCGACACCAAAAAATCTGAAGAAAATTTTAAACGTGCACTAAGCTTAAATAAAAATGATTCATCCACTCTCAACAACTATAGTAATTTCCTTTGTCAGCAAAACAGGATTGAAGAAGCGGAGAAAAAATTCTTGAAGGCTGCATCTAATCCTCTATATGATTCACCAGAAATTGCTATAACAAATGCTGGTTTATGCCTCAGTAAAAACCAAAGAGAAAGGGATGCTGAAAAATATTTTAGGCAAGCGTTAGAATTAAATCCACGTGTTCCACAAGCATTGATAAAAATGTGTGAAATATCATATAATCAAAAGGAGATTTTAACTTCAAGAGCATTTTTACAACGCTATCACGAAGTTGCTCGACATACACCAAGGAGTCTATGGCTTGGAATACAAATCGAACAACAACTCGGTAATAAAGATACCGTATCAAGCTATGTATTACAGTTGAAAAATAATTATCCGGAATCTCAAGAAGCAAAACTATTAGATCTATCAAGGATTCAATAATGTCTGAAACTTCAAATCATGATATGAAAAATTTAAAGGATACTCCTGGTCGGCTACTTCGTTCTCATCGTGAAAAAAAAGGCTTATCAACACTTGAGATTGCAAAGCGTATTCACCTTGACATAAAAATAATTGATTCGATCGAACAAGATAGTGATGAAGGAATGCCAGATGCGACGTATGTAAGAGGGTATCTGCGTAGCTATGCTAAGATAGTAGGTGCTGATCCAGATAATGTTATCGCACTTTATAATTCTGAGTCACCTCTGCCACCACCCGAGGTAGTGCCTGAAGTGAAAAAACACTCCCAGATAAATAGTAGCGACAAACCTGTTAAAGCATTCACATATCTATTAACTTTTGGACTCGTTTTGTTATTGTTAATCTGGTATCAAAGTAACTACATTGTTGATACTTCTATAATAACAGATCCCAATAATGACAATTCACAAAAAAGTATTAATGGTGTTGATATCTCATATGATATCGTGATCCATCCAAGCTCGTGGAAATCGCCCGAAAAAATTTCAGGTTTACGACCTCAAACATCGGAGCCTATCATTTATGAGGACATACTTAAATTACAACCGGATAATGAAGTTCAAACACTTGATATGTACATTAAGGAGGATGAGGAGAAAAAAGAAATCGGCACTACTATTGGTTCTGGTCCGGATATGGTTTATTTGGACGTGAAAAAAAAATCATGGGTTGAAATATTTGATGCTAATGATAAAAAATTATTTCTTGATAATGCACTCAGCGGCAGACAATATTACATCTATGGAACAGCGCCATTCAAAGTGTTACTTGGTTTTTCGCCCGGCGTAACTGTTGAGTTTAATGGCATGGTATTTAATCATTCGCGTTACTCCGTAAATAGTATTGCTAGATTCAAATTATCTGAATAGCAATTAGGTTGCTAGTAAAATAGAACCTATATTCTCTGCTAAACTCGCTTTTTCTTAAACAACTACTGGAGACTCTTTGATGGCTAAGATACAAGGGATTCGTGGTATGCATGACATCCTCATGCAAGATACTCCCAGTTGGCAATACCTGGAAGAGTCCATTAGTTGTATCCTGAAACAATACGCGTATCAGGAAATTCGTCTGCCAATAGTCGAAAAGACAGGACTATACAGACGATCCATCGGGGATAACACAGATATTGTTTCTAAAGAAATGTATAGCTTTGATGATAGAAATAAAAAAAATCTAACGTTAAGGCCTGAAGGCACAGCCGGCTGTGTTCGTGCTGGAATTGAACATGGATTATTTCATAATAAAACTCAACGGCTTTGGTACGTCGGTCCAATGTTTCGTCATGAACGTCCGCAAAAAGGACGGCAACGACAATTTCATCAAATTGGTGTGGAAGCATTTGGTTTCTCTGGTCCTGATATAGATGCCGAACAGATATTAATGTGTGCGCGTATATGGAAGGAGCTGAATCTAAATGATATTAGCCTTCAAATAAATTCGCTAGGCACTAAAGAATCACGAACAAACTATATAAAAATATTAGTCGATTACTTCTCCTCTAATAAAGAGAAGCTTGATGATGATGATCTAGTGCGGTTGGAACAAAACCCATTGCGTATACTCGATAGTAAAAATCCAGAGATAAAAGACTTGATAAGTAAATCACCAACTCTCGATGATCATATAGACAGTGACTCTGCTGATCATTTTCATGGTGTTAAAGAAATATTAGATAGTGCTGAAATAAAATATAAAATAAATCCAAGACTTGTTAGGGGACTAGATTATTATGAAAAAACAGTCTTTGAGTGGATTACTACACAACTCGGCTCTCAGGGAACTGTTTGTGCTGGCGGTCGTTACGATAGCTTAGTTGAACAGCATGGTTCTTCACCAACACCTGCAATCGGATTCGCCATGGGTCTTGAACGTTTACAAGAATTAATCGATTTTAGCAAAATTCCAGATAAACAATCACCCCATGTATATTTAATATTATCGGGAAAAAAAGCAACAGGGCGTGGAGTTTTATTAGCCGAACAACTTCGAGATCAACTCCCAAATCTCAGACTCTTGACCCATTGTGGCGAAGGTAGTATGAAAAGCCAATTCAGAAAGGCCGATAAATCAGGAGCGCAAATAGCACTTGTTTTAGCAGAAGATGAGATGACAAAAAATCAGGTGTCTATTAAATTTTTACGCTCTGAATCTTCACAGACCTCCATCAAATGGTCTGATATTGCTAATTTTCTTCTTACAAAATTAATATTCTAGCATAATTAGGACTAAACAAACGTGAATCGCACGTTATAATAAAGAGTATGTGCGAGTGTTAACATCATATTAAGCGAGCAATAACTCCCGGGAGATTTTAAAAGTGGATGTTTACAAGACCGAAGAAGAACAAGTTGAAGCATTAAAAAAATGGTGGCATGAAAATGGTAAGTCAATTATCGCTGGCGTAGTTATTGGGATTATTGGAATTTTTGGTTGGCGTGCTTTTGATGATCACATTATAGTTCAGGCAGAACAAGCTTCAGTAATATATGAAAAAATGATAGTTGCTTCACGTACTAATGATGAAGAAAATGTCCTCGTTTATGCCAATCGTATTATAACAGATTATAAATCTAGTACCTACGCCATATTTGCATCACTGATGCTAGCTAAAATTGCAGCAGAAGCTGCCGAACTCGAACAGGCCGAAATACATTTGCGTTGGATCTTGGAAAATAATTCACAAGTGGAATTTGAACATATAGCACGATTACGACTGACACGAATATTAATCGCTAGCAATAAATTAAAACTAGCTAATGAAATGCTAGATATAAATGACTTCGGTGACTTTAATGCACGTTATAATGAATTGCGTGGTGACATTCATGTCAAACAAGGTGAATCTGATAAAGCTATAAAAGCCTATGAGAAGTCACTCGCAAATACAAAAGGTTCTGGAGATGCACAGTCAATTTTGCAGATGAAACTTGATAATTTAGGTAGAAGCTAATTTGTGTTCAACTTTGCGAGCTCTAGTATTACTAATCATATTTTCTATTTGCCTTGGTTGTGGTGCGAAACAAGTTGTTAAGGATATCTTCGCTAGCGATGACGATAATTCTGAACCACCATCGATGCTGGTTGATATCATTGCAACTGCTGAACTAAATAAAGTCTGGTCAGAAAATATTGGTAAAGGCACAGATGAATTATTCATCAAACTTACTCCCGTGGTTATGGGTGAACATGTTTTTATCGCCGATACTCGTGGAGAGATCGTGGCTTTGTTTGCCGATACAGGTAAAATTGTCTGGGAAAACGATAGTGAACTTCCTATCACAGGTGGTCCTGGTGCCGACGAAAACCTTGTTTTAATTGGTACCAGCGAAGGCGACGTCCTTGCTCTAGAAAGTGAATTGGGAAAAGAAGCCTGGCGTGCAAAAGTCTCTAGTGAAATTTTATCTCCACCAAGAGAATCAGATGGCGTAATCATCATTAGAACAATCGACGGCAAAATCTTCGCGCTAGACGCTGAATCTGGTAATCGTCTCTGGATTTATGATCGCACTGTACCTAATTTAACATTACGTGGCACCAGCACACCTGTCGTCGCAAATAATTTAGTCATCGCCGGATTTGACAGCGGTAGACTAACAGCGCTTGAATTAAAAACCGGCAAATTAATTTGGGAAACAAAAGTCGCCATTCCAAGAGGTAGAAGCCAACTTGAGCGGATGGTCGATATCGATTCTCAGCCCTTGATTTTAGACGATATAATCTATGTCACTACATTTCAAGCTAATGTCTCAGCATTATCGTTAGACTCTGGTCAAGTACTATGGCAACGAGATATCTCCTCGCACTCTGAATTAAGTGTCGACACAGAATACCTTTATGTTAGCGATCATCTGGGAAATGTCTGGGCTCTGGATCGTTTTTCAGGTCGGTCGATTTGGAAACAAGAAAAATTAGCGCACAGGAAAATAACTGGTCCAGCTGTTCTTGGCGATAAGGTTATTGTTGGTGATTTAGAAGGGTATTTACACTGGTTAGATAAAAAAACAGGCGACTTTGCAGCTCGAGTTAAAGTCGAAGAAGACCCAATCCTAACAAAGCCTATTGTCGCTAATCGCATGCTTTATGCGTATTCAAGTGGCGGTAGGCTAGTAGCATATACTTATAAGAATAACGAAGTGACAGGTAGGCCAAACAAGGCTATCGTAGTAGTAGAAGACGGTGACACCAAAGAAAGAATAAAATCAGATGACAAGTTTGTAGAAAAAGAGACAAGTTCTTTTCTTGGTGGTTTTCTCGACATATTCTCAAGTAATGATGAAAAAGAATAAGCTCAGCTTACAAAGCTTATCATTACTAACTAATATCGCAATCACACAACTCTAGCAACAACTATGAAATCAGTTATCGCTATCGTTGGTCGACCCAACGTAGGTAAGTCTACTTTTTTTAATCATCTAACATCAAGCCGAGATGCCTTAGTCGCTGATCGCCCTGGAGTAACTCGTGATCGTCAATATGGTGTAGCACATCATAATTCACGATCATTCCTCATAATAGATACAGGTGGAATAGGGGAAGAAGATCATGATAGTAGAGATGTTGCTGACTTAATAACAGAACAATCGATGCTGGCAGCAAACGAAGCATCGGTATTGATTTGGATTGTTGATGGTCGTGATGGTTTAACTGCTGTTGATGAAATATTATCTGCAGAATTTAGAAAGCTAAATAAACAGATTTTTTTAGCTGTTAATAAAATTGAAGGTCATCGCAGAGATATAGTTATCAGTGATTTTTATCGTCTTGGTATTAAGTCTATTTGGCCAATTTCATCCAAACGTGGCGATGGTATAGTACACTTACTCGATGCTATTTCAGAAATCATTCCTAATTCAGTACATGAAGAGGATGAAAGATCAGAGGCCATCGCTATCTCATTTTTGGGTAGACCTAATGTGGGTAAATCTACTTTAGTCAACCAAATAATTGGTGAAGAAAGAGTACTAACCTTTAACCATCCAGGCACAACACGTGACAGCATAAAAATACCTTTTCAAAAAAACAGAAAAGATTACATCTTAATCGATACCGCTGGTGTACGCAGAAAAAGCAAAGTACATGACATGGTTGAAAAATTTAGCATCTTGAAATCGTTCGAAGCAATTGAAGCAGCTAATATCATTATATTAGTCGTAGATGCCAGTGAAGGCATCACCGATCAAGATACTACTTTATTAGGCATGATAGAAGATAGTGGCAAATCTCTCATTATTGCCGTTAATAAATGGGATGGAGTAGAAGACTCTGATAAAGAACGTGTAAAGGTTTTGTTATCACGGAAATTTAGCTTCATTGATTATGCGCAATATCACTTCACATCAGCATTACATGGTAGTGGCGTTGGCAATATATTCAAAACTATAAATAAAATAGAAAAGTCTCTTAACATAAACATATCCACATCTGAGATGACCGACATACTCGAGGATGCCGTCTCAAAACATCCCCCACATATGGTGAAAGGTAGAAGAATTAAAATACGTTATGCTCATCTTGGAGGCACTGACCCTATCCGAGTAATAATACATGGGAATCAAACTGACAAAGTCCCAGATGCCTATAGGCGCTATCTAGCTAGTGTTTTTCGTAAACGCTTAAAACTAATAGGAACAAATGTGTTAGTTGACTTTAAACAAAGTGACAATCCATTCAAAGGCAAAATAAATATACTAACATCGAGGCAAATCAATAAACGTAAACGTTTAATGAAGTTCGTTAAGAAACGATAAATTGAATATTTAAATTCTTTTTATATTGAGCAGTCAATTTTCGAAGTCAGATATTAAATCAACAATTTTAATATTAGCAATTAAGACAAGCGATTATATCGAGGAACGGACAGATAATTTAGTTAATAGTTTACATTGATACTAGAACTGAAGTTGTAATCCAAATGTAACTCTGCTCAAATCTCTACTGGCAAAGCCACTAGCATTAGCATCACCTTGAACATGATTAAGATTGAATTTAGTATTTTGACCATCAATAATATAATTCAAACCCATCTCAATTGAATCACTCGACCTCGAATCACTAGGATTATTGTTTACATAGCGCATATAAGGTTGAAGCTTACCCCAGCCGATTACTTTTGGAAATAGATAAGCCATAGTGCTAAAAATCGAATAACCATCGAATAAGCAAAAACATGAATCGATACCAGAAGTTGGTGGTGATATCGGAGTGAAATCTGAATTAAATTTTTTATAATCCGCTTCTATAGTTATAACTCCACATCAGACATCGCTATTTCTGATAAAATATCAAAAGTGTAACTATAAAAATCGCCAGACTCAGTGACACTGCCAGTACCACCAATCTGATTTTGAAATGAAAAACCCATAGTTAATATGTCGCCCTGTTCACCGAAGTAAGTTGAGCTTGTGTAATAACCAAAATTTGATTCAATACTTAATAGGTGATGCGCCAGACGGACAGCATAAAGTTTATTGTTATCACGGTTACTAAATCCTTTCAAACCATCATAAATACCTAGAACATAGTGTAATCTTCTGGCGGTTCCCCAAAAACACCGCCTTCTCCACGTCCAAGACTGCCAGCCGCACCACCTTGATCGGCCGGAAATAGAGGTTGTCGATATTGGTTCCAAGTAAGTCCATAAAAAGGACCATTGATCTCTACACGGTCACCGGGAATAAGCGTCCTACCAAACCAAAAGTTGACACTTGGGTTAATCTCTACTCGTACAATCGCATCTATGAGATCAGTTGAATCATGATTTTGTTTATCCGTATTGATACTAAATTTCAGATATTTATGAATTTGAGCGGCAACATAAAGACGGACACTATCAAAAGAAAAATCAGAATTATTGTCTAAGTCACTCTTTTTAGAATCTAACTGCATCCGGACACCTCCGCCAACACTCAGCCATAAGGTATCACTGTGTTTAAATTTAACGTCACCCATCACAGAATGTGGAGTCATTAAAATAGTGGTTAATAATATAAGCTTCACAATTTTTAGAGAGCGCCCTTCACTAAGAGATTGAAACCGCATCTTAGGCTTACCCTTTATTGTTGGTTTAATTAACCCCACTTCAGAAAATCAGCAGAAAATTCACTAATATTCTTACATTTATTTCTTATTATCTTGATAGATTAAATTTTTCATAAACTAAAATAGACTATTATTTATCCTTAAATATATTTTTAATATAACAATGCAAAATTAAGATAAAATTATAGTTTGTTATAATTATCTTTTAACACTTCTAGAATAGCCTTAGCTTCTTCACTCGTTTCCCAATTACCATCCTCATTAGTAATAATTACTTCTGTCTTATCTCCAACTCCTGTCAAGCTTAACTGATAAGGGGTGCCATCATCATCATCGCCCCAGAATTTTAATTTTGATAGGAATCCTTTTCCTTCTTTTTCATTTTCTGATTTGAAGATACGAAACTCATATATACCTTTCGCCTGATCACTACCTTCAATCACATACTCAGCACGTTCTACTATCATTCGTGCTTCACGCCAGCCACGTGTGAATTCCTGAGGAATCACTAGATAACTTTTGCCATCTCCAGCATCAAAAATTTCTGCTTTGGCCTTCACTCGTTTTGTCGTTGAAGTTTTTGCTATGGATGTACTAATTTTGGAATCATTTGTTATGTTCTCTAATTTTTCCATGTCTGTCCCATAAAAATGTAAATTTATTTTCCGAATGACACTTTTTTCTGTCTCCGTGTCAATGACCACATCAAGCCATTCACCTTCGGTCAAATTTTGTTTTTCACTTGAGAGAAATAATAGCGTTCCGCCAGAATCAGACGGCTCTGCAAAAATCTTGAACTTATACCTGTTGCTATTCTCTTCTTTCCAACCCGTTTCAAGCACCCCTAGTTCTGCATCATCCAAGTCAATGACATACTCTTTTTCTCTCCAGAATTCTTTAAGTTTAGGCCATATATCAGAAGACGAGCCCTTCAAGGCTAGCCACTGTTCACCATTCTGCTCACCAGAACCTAATACCAAACCCTGTCGCTTGTTTTCAGAACGTTGCCGCTCAAACTCAGTCAAAGACGTTGATTCCTCTCCTGGGATCTCTGCAGAATATTCTCCTTCCGTCACAGTCAAATCAGGGGGGACTTCAAGTATTGGTAAACTAGTACTTTTTTGATAAGCAGTTCGCTTATCAGGCAGCACCTTTTCTAAGTCCTTAACACCTGGAAGATAAGAACAACTGACTATAGATAAAGAACTAAGTATTAATGCAAAATTACGTAAAATCATCATTATGTATTTATATAACTCCTGCCTGTTTCATGGCGTCTAATAATTTTAATTCCGCTGATTCAGACATCCAAGTCATAGGTAGTCTTATTCCTGCTTGTATAAAGCCTAATTTATGTAAGACCCATTTCACAGGAATTGGATTTGATTCAACAAACAACTCTTTATGAAGATCTTTAAGCATATCATCTAAATTGCTGGCACCATCAATGTCGCCACTGAGGGCTAACATACACATCTCATGCATTGCTCTGGGCGCAACATTCGCTGTAACTGAAATGACCCCATCACCACCTTCAAGAATGAAGTCTTTCGTAGTCTCATCATCTCCTGTTAGCAACAGAAAGTCTGCGCCCGCCCCATTACGTATCTGTTTGACCCTAGCCAAATCTGCCGTTGCTTCTTTGACACCGATAATATTTTTTATCGTAGACAGCCGAACTATCGTATCGGGCAACATATCACAAGCTGTTCTACTTGGTACATTGTAGAGTATTTGTGGTATGTCAATCGTCTCTGCAACAGCCTTATAGTGCAAATATAATCCTTCCTGTGTCGGCTTATTATAGTAAGGCGTGACTAAGAGACACGCATCAGCACCAACTTCTTTAGCACATTTTGTTAATGAAATCGCTTCAATCGTTGAGTTTGCACCAGTACCTGCAATTACGGGAATACGACCATTCACTATATCGACTATTTGTTTGATCACTATACAATGTTCTTCTTCAGTTAATGTCGCAGATTCGCCAGTCGTACCCACAGCAACGATTGCATCAGTGCCTTGCTCAATATGGAATTCGAGCAGATTCTCCAATGCTGGGCTATCTATTTTTGTATCTGGTCCTACCCCAGTCAGCATCGGGGTAACAATAGCGACCATACTTCCAGTAAACATATCAGTAGTTATTATGAGTAATTGAGAAAAACGTGTATGGTACTTAATGAAGTATCCATATGACAAGGAAATTAGTATACATATAACGTGTATTACGATCGGATGACGCCAATATCAAACTATTTACATAGTAACTACCTAATTATCGTCTCAGTATAAGATGCAAAATTATCTTGTTGTAAGTGCTTTGATCGAAAATTCTAGCGAAATTATACGTGAATTTTCTAAACTATCTAAATCTAGCGGCTGCAATATCATCGATAGTCGATTTAAGGTTTTCGGACATGAACTTTCTTTGATGATTTTCTTGACTGGAACTTGGGATGCCATTGCTAAAATTGAAGATATGTTTGGCATTCTTGCAAAGAAAAAACAAATCAAGATTCTCACAAATCGAACAACTGTAGACAAATTGCAAGGTGACTCCATGCCTTATGCGGTTGACGTTGTTGGTCTTGACCAACCGGGGATTATTTTTGATATCTCAGATTTCATGTCAAGCAATAATCTAATTATTCATGAAATGGCGTCCAATACCTATGAGGCTTCGATTACTGGCGCAAAAATGTTTTCCTTGCATATCATGGTCAATATTTCATTAGATTCGTCAATCGCATCTATTCGAAGCGATTTCATTGAGTTTTGTGACCATCTTAATCTGGATGCTATAATGGAACCTGTTAAGTAATGGTTCACCTAAATTGCAGTTCCTGTATCAGCGCCGTACCCGAACTTAAATGTTACATATGTATTAGTGTTCTGCATATTCCGTTTTTTCAAAATTACAAACTAATTACTCTTCTTACTCAGTATCCCAGAGAGAAAATTTACTAGAATAGTATTCTGTGTTACAACAAAATATAAACTTTTTAAATATGAGCAACAGATAAATCATGAATAAAGTCAGTATTGGGAAAAAAGTTCCCGCCTTCACTCTACCAGCAACCGGTGATAAAACTATCAAGCTTTCAGCGCTAAAAGGTAAAAATATTGTTCTATATTTTTATCCTAAAGATAGTACCCCGGGATGCACTATAGAAGGCCAAAACTTTCGCGATAATATTGGTAAATTCAACGCTCATAACACTATCATTCTTGGCATCTCTCGAGACAAATTATCTTCTCACGAAAAATTCAAACAACAACAATGTTTCCCTTTTGATTTATTGTCTGATGAAGACGAAACACTTTGTAACTTATTTGATGTCATAAAAGAAAAAAACATGTACGGGAAAAAAATATTGGGAATTGAACGCTCAACTTTTTTGATTGATGAGAAGGGCGTGCTGTATAAAGAATGGCGCAAGGTAAAGGTAAAAAACCATGTGAACGAGATTCTCGAAACTTTAGAAAGACGTTAATTAAGTACTAATCTGTCTCGAAAAAATATATATCGTCAATATAATTGTGTATTTAGGATATTGAATCCAAGAATGATTACACCTACTTTTATAAAACAACGTCATCATTTTCATACGTCGGCCAGACATTTATCAAAGCCTTGACTAGAGTTGCTAGTGGAATAGCAAAAAAGACACCTAAAAATCCCCATAATCCTCCAAAAATAAGAATCGCTACAATAATTGCTACAGGGTGCAAGTTAACAGCCTCTGAGAAAAGTATTGGCACTAAAACATTGCCATCCAAAAACTGAATAATACCATACGTAATCAGTAGCCATACAAAGTCCGGTGTTAAACCCCATTGGAAATAAGCAACAAGAATTATAGGGAGTGTAACTACAGCAGCGCCGATGTAAGGAATCAACACAGACAGACCAACTATCAAACCTAGTAATGGGGCATAATTGAGATCAAATAATACAAAAGTAATATAGGAGGCGCTTCCAATAATAATAATCTCATTGAATTTACCACGTACATAATTACCTATTTGCGCATCCATCTCGATCCAGATCTCGTTTAACAAATTTCTTTCTTTTGGAAGGAAACGACCCAGCCAACCTATTATTAGGCGCTTATCTTTAAGAAAAAAGAAGATCATAAGTGGAACCAATACCAGATAAATAAGTATCGTAATAATTGCAGGTATCGAAGCTACAGAAAACGAGAGCACGTTTCCCCCAAGCTCGCTAAAACCCTGACGAATTGTGATGATCAGTTGACTTATATAATCTGGTGAAATGAATTCAGGATATTCTTTTGGCAATTGCAATAATAAAGCCTGTCCATTACTGATCATATCTGGTACTTCCTGGAAAAACTGGCTCAGTTGTTTTGATAACAGTGGCAATAATCCAAATAGAATAAAAATCATAAAGGCGATAAATAATAGATAAACCAGATTAACTGCCCAGAACCGTGAGAGTAATTTTTTTTGTAATTTAATCACACTACCTTCAAGTAAATAAGCAATCACGATCGCTGATAGGAGCGGTGCCAACATTTCACCCATCGTCAACAAAACAAAAACACTAACGCCTAGCAAGACAACTAATAAAGCCGCTTGAGGATCAGTAAAATATCGCTGATACCACGAATTAATAAATTCAAACATTCTTTTAGTATAGTTTAATATTGTACATTTACCATAATGGTATCTTACATAGACAGTGAGTCTACATAAGTAAATTTATCTGACATTTTTGATAAAAAAAGGCGCCGGAGGGAGTGGCGCCGGATAAAAATACAACAGAATCACTAGGGAGATTTAAGCAAATGTAATTATTTTATATAAACTAATTATGCAGTTGTTGTGCCAATATGTATTTTACTATAATTCAATGGTATAGCTTAAGGAAAAACGTTACATGTTTAATAATTGCACAATAATTGTCTATTTTTAGAACGCAAATGATGCGATGCAATATGCTTTTATAAATCTACTTAATATTTAAATTGCTAATGGACCAATCAGAATTATCGAAACATATAAAGTTATGGGGAATAGAACTAGGCTTTCAACAAGTTGGTATTACAACGACTGAATTAGTTGAAGATGAAGCTTACCTCTTAAATTGGCTGAAAAAAGGACGTCATGGTGAAATGTCGTATATGAAGCGACATGGGATGAAACGAAGTCGTCCAAGAGATCTTGTTCCTGGAACTATTAGCGTTATTTCACTAAGAATGGATTACTTCCCGCCCTCGAGTAAACATCCGGCAAAGGTATTAAAAGATAGAGAACTCGCTTATGTTTCAAGATATGCTATGGGCCGTGACTACCATAAGCTTATGCGTCAACGTATCCAGAAACTAGCAACGAAAATAGAGACGCAATATAGACAGTTTGGTTATCGCTGCTTTGTTGATAGCGCACCAATATTAGAAAAAGCATTAGCACGGAATGCAGGTCTTGGGTGGATAGGCAAACACAGTAATCTCATTAACCCTAAGTCAGGCTCATGGTTTTTTTTAGGTGAGATCTATACTGACTTACCACTCGAGATAGACAAGCCTTTTACAGAACAACATTGCGGAAGCTGTAATGCTTGTATCGACATATGTCCGACTCAAGCTATTGTTGGACCTATGGAAGTTGATGCGCGTCGCTGCATTTCTTATTTGACAATTGAGCTACGTAGCTCAATTCCTGAGGAATTTCGTAAGATGATTGGTAATCGAGTTTATGGTTGTGATGACTGTCAATTAATCTGCCCGTGGAATAAGTTTGCAAAAAATACTGAGGAAGAAGATTTTCGTGTGCGTAATGGGTTAGATGCGCCTAAGCTTATTGAATTGTTTGCCTGGACAGAGGTAGAATTTTTAAAGCACACTGAGGGTTCTGCCATTCGACGAATAGGTTATGAATGTTGGTTAAGAAATTTAGCTGTAGGCTTAGGTAACGCAACTAGAACAGATGAGACAATTAATGCATTAACGGCTCGAAAAAATGATCCTTCTGCAATGGTACGCGAACATGTTTCGTGGGCGCTTGCGCAACACCAGTGTCATTAAACTGTAGTTAATTAAGTTTCGTTTCTTTTTTTTACATTAAAGATGGTGCCTTCGACACTCATTACACACACGTTCATCCCAACTGGCATATCTGGACCCTTGACTCTCCAGGTTGAATCATCAACCTTGATCTTCCCCACACCGTTAACTATTGCTTCTTCAAGTGTGAAGCTACGACCAACATATTGTTGTCCACGTTTATTGAGATTAGGTTGATCATTAACATTTGGATTCGACTTTTTATATCGTCTATACAGTACTAAACATAAGACTGAAAGTACGCCAAAGATGATGACCTGGATTAAAACAGGCATTTCAGGGGCCATATAAATTGACAAACCAACAACAAAAGCTGAAATACCCATCCACAAAAAATATGCTGCGGGTACAACCATTTCAATAATTATCATTACTGATGCAGCGATAAGCCAATGCCAGAATTCAATTTGATTTAACCATTCCATAAGTGGGTCCTTACTTTTAATCGTTTGGTTTGTTTTTGCTAAAAGTCTCCTTTGCAATCTCTGTAATACCGGCTATTGAGCCAATGACACTACTGGCTTCCAGAGGCATTAATACTACTTTTGCACTCGGTCCAGCAGCGATATCCTTTAATGCATCAACATATTTTGTCGCAACAAAATAGTTGACAGCTTGTATATCGCCTGTCGCAATAGCATTAGATACATCCGTCGTTGCCTTTGCTTCTGCCTCCGCTAATCTTTCCCTTGCCTCCGCATCACGAAAGGCTGATTCCTTACGACCTTCTGCTTCGAGAATAGCGGCTCGCTTTTCACCATCTGCTTTTAAAATTTCTGCTTGCTTGAAGCCTTCTGCTTCAAGAATATTAGCACGCTTTTCACGTTCTGCTTTCATCTGTCTTGCCATAGAATCAACCAAATCTTTTGGTGGAGAAATGTCCTTAATCTCAATACGTGTAACCTTAATACCCCAGGGACTTGTTGCTTCATCAACTACCTGTAGTAACTGCGCGTTTATCGTGTCTCTTTGTGATAATAATTGATCCAAATCCATCGAACCCATGACAGTACGAATATTGGTCATAGTTAGGTTCAAAATTGCGCGTGTCAAGTTGTTAACCTCATATGCTGCTTGAGCTGCGTTTAGCACTTGAAAGAAAACAACGCCATCGACCTTAACCATAGCATTATCTTTTGTAATGACTTCCTGAGAAGGTACATCAACGACCGTCTCCATCATATTCATCTTGGCGCCAATTCTATCAAAAAACGGAATAATAATGTGTAGACCAGGTGTTAATGTTCGCGTGTATTCACCAAATCGCTCAACAGTATAATTATTACCCTGAGTGACGGTCGTTACTGCTTTGGTTATAACAACAAATATAAACAGTGCTAAACAGAATATAAAAAATGTTAATCCAGTCATGATTTTATTACCTCGAGTGCTGTAATTTAAACGCTTCTAATTGCTCTATAAATAATCTTGTTTTTTTTCTTTATATGAACAGTACCATCCATAAGATGACTTGTCTTGGTGAATTACGGCTTGCTGTGATTATTGTTATTATTTTGCAAATTACCGTTAAGTTCCTCATCGATTACAGCAGGCATACTTGGGAAGACTTTATCAAGCCAGGCGAGAATTTGCTTGATGAGGAGATCTTCCATCCCATTAAAATAATGATCAGCTCCTTCTATTTCTATCTGTTCATATTCTATATTATTACCTTTTTTTGCCGCAAGACGGCGATCTGGCGCTTGATTGATTACATTTCTATAATCATCACTGCCATATAAATCTAATATCGGAATTTTAGATTTTTCGATCAAACCAAGTATGTCAATAGTTGGCTTTACAAATGGGTAATCTTGTAAACTAAGCGCCACTAAAGCCGTGATATTTTGTTTCTTTCTTTTTTCCAGATAGTCAAGCACGCTAACTGCACCAAAACTATGACCAAAGGCTACAATATTCTGGAATTCACGGCCATGTAGAAAATACAAAGCAGATTTAATTCTATTCTCAGTTTGTTTAAATGTAGTCCCATAGTCTTCAATCTGGTTCTCCGGCGCAATAACCGGCATTTGTATCGATAATGTGCTCCAACCATGTTTAGGTAATTCGTTTCTAATGGGTGATATAGTTTGAGGCCAATCAGCATGTCCCCCCATTGAGTGCAGCAGAATAACCGCACCATAGCTAGTTTCATTGGTTTGAGCCTCATACAACGCAAGAAAACGTTCACCTTTACCCTCAAGCCAAATAGTTTCAGTTGTTTCAAGATTCTCCATCAACTTTTCTGACGTTCGTTTCTCCCACTCTCTATTAATATCATCAGCAATAGTAGGGAATGTACCTACCAAAAAAAATGAAAAAATAAAACTCAGTGTGACGACTCTTCTCATAAACCTATATTAAACTACAGTAACTAATCAGCAACAACTAAGCTAGATAGTGGCGATAGACGGGTTGATCAGGTAGAGTTATGACAAATTAAATCGAACAATAACTCTCATGACTAATTATATAATCGCACCTTCAATCCTGTCAGCTGACATGGCACGACTCGGCGAAGAGGCTGAAACAGTTTTAGCTGCCGGAGCTGATTTTATTCATATTGACGTCATGGACAATCACTACGTGCCTAACCTAACCTTTGGTCCTATTGTGGTAAAGGCCTTACGTGATTTTGGTATTAAGGCTACCTTAGACGTACACTTAATGATTAAACCGATCGATAGCATCATCCCGAATTTTGCCGAGGCAGGTGCTAATTATATCACCTTCCACCCTGAAGCTTCGGATCATATTGATCGTAGTTTGCAGTTAATTCGTGATAATGGCTGTAAATCAGGATTGGTATTTAATCCAGCCACTTCGCTTGATGTACTTGAACACGTCATTGACAAGGTAGATATGATTTTATTGATGTCGGTCAACCCTGGTTTTGGTGGACAAACCTTCATTAGCTCAGCATTGGATAAGCTAAAAATGGCAAGAAAATTGATTGATCATTGTGGTAGAGACATCCGACTTGAGATAGATGGTGGTGTCAAGATTGATAATATTCGTGAAATTGCAGAAGCAGGTGCAGATACCTTTGTTGCTGGATCAGCTATTTTTAGTAGTAATAATTATCAAAAAACAATAACAATGATGCGAGAGCAACTAGCCCGAATTAATAATTAATCTAAAGCGCGATTTATATATTTTTATCTTGTTCCAATTACATTATGTCTATCAGAACACCTGAATTAGTTTTGCTTGATCTTGACGGCACTTTAGTCGATTCAATGGCCGATCTCGCTAATTCAATCAATAAAACTCTAGTAGCATTTTCAATAGCAAAAAGAGAAATTAATAGTATCCGTAATTGGGTAGGCAATGGAGTTGAGAAGCTTTTACATCGCGCAATAACCAATGACATAAATGGAGAGGCAGAGGCCAACCTTTTTGATAACGCTTATATAAGCTTTATGGATATCTATAATAAAAATATGTGCGTCAAGAGTGTCTGCTACCCTGGTGTCCGCGAAGGGATCGACTATCTAAAAGAAAAGAACTTTATAATTGGCTGTGTCACGAATAAGAATAGTCGATTTGTCAGACCAATTCTTGAAAAGCTAGGACTAATTGATGATATGAGAATTATTATAGCTGGCGATACACTACCTAAAAAGAAACCAGATCCTTTACCACTATTGCATGCAGCTTCGTTTTTCAGAACTGACCCAAAAAAATCTCTCATGATTGGAGATTCAGTTAATGATGTTAAAGCAGCACGCGCAGCTAATTTTCAAATTGTTTGTGTCAGTTATGGTTATAACCATGGTAATGATATTCTTGATTCAAACCCTGATGCTATTATTGATTCATTAGCTGATTTACCAAAATTATTTGACTGAAATCATGACCAGCGAAATCGAATTTAATCAGCTCGTCAATAGAGGCTATAATCGTATCCCTCTGATGCGCGAAGTATTGGCTGATTTTGACACGCCTCTTAGTACTTATATGAAGTTATGTACCGCGCCCTATTCCTATTTATTTGAATCCGTTCAAGGTGGAGAGAAATGGGGTCGTTATTCTATAATTGGACTGCCGGCGAAAAAAATAATTACTGTAAATGGTAATCAAATAACAATTACAGAAAAGAATGTTATTCTAGAAAAATACAATATCGATGATCCATTAGCAGAAATAGAACGTATTCAGGAAACATATAAGGTAGCCGAAATTGATGGAATGCCGCGATTTAATGGTGGTCTTGTCGGTTACTTTGGTTATGAAACCATTCGCTATATCGAATCGTGTTTAAATAAAAGTAAGAAAGAAGATCCCCTTGGTTCACCAGATATTTTATTAATGGTCTCTGATGAAGTCGTTGTCTTTGATAATCTTAGTGGTAAAGTATCAATCATAGTTCATGCTGATCCAAGCAACAACAATGCTTTTTCAATCGCTCATCAACGTCTGGATGAACTGGCAAATATACTAGTCAAAAGATATGTTTATAAAACAAAATCAAACAACTCTCGCACTGTTAATGAAAATGATTTTATTTCGGGCTTTACTCAAGAAAACTATCAAGCTGCTGTTAATAGAATAAAAGAATATATTGTTGATGGTGATTGTATGCAGGTTGTTTTGTCGCAACGCCTTTCTATTCCATTTAAATCAGAACCGATTAACTTATATCGTGCTTTGCGTTGCCTCAATCCTTCACCATACATGTATTTTCTTGATTTGGATGATTTTCAAATTGTCGGCTCATCACCAGAAATATTAGTACGTCTTGAGGACAATATGATTACCGTTAGACCCATAGCCGGCACACGACCACGAGGAAAGAGCGAAGAAGAAGACACGGCACTTGAAAAAGAATTGTTAACTGATCCAAAAGAATTGGCTGAACATTTAATGTTGATTGACTTAGGTCGTAACGATGCTGGTCGTGTTGCCAAAATGGGTAGCGTGACATTGACCGAAAAAATGCTCGTTGAGCGTTATTCTCATGTTATGCATATTGTCTCAAACGTTACTGCAAAATTAATCGATGGAATGAGTGCTATCGATGTTCTACGAGCTACCTTTCCAGCCGGCACTGTATCTGGTGCGCCAAAAATTCGCGCTATGGAGATTATTGATGAACTAGAACCAGTAAAACGTGGGATCTACTCGGGTGCTGTAGGTTATTTATCATGGAATGGGAATATGGATACTGCGATTGCCATAAGAACCGCCGTTATAAAAAATAAAACATTACATATTCAGGCTGGCGCAGGAATTGTCGCTGATTCAATACCTCAAAACGAATGGGATGAAACCATGAATAAAGGCCGTGCTATTTTCAAGGCTGTTAGTTTAGCCGAAAAGGGCTTAACATAAAAAAGGAGGATATATGTTATTGATGATCGACAACTACGACTCCTTTACCTATAACCTAGTTCAGTACTTTGGTGAACTAGGTCAAGAAGTAGAAGTCTACCGCAATGATAAAATCTCAATAGCCCAAATAGAAAAGATGGCGCCCGATTATGTCGTTATTTCGCCAGGGCCATGCAACCCAAACAAGGCCGGTATATCTATTGATGTGATTAATCATTTTAAGGGCCAAATTCCATTATTAGGTGTTTGTCTTGGTCATCAAAGTATTGGACAGGCATTTGGCGGTAGGGTCATACATGCACATAACATTATGCATGGTAAAACTTCTGATATTTATCACAACGATACTGATATTTTTAAAGGTTTGGAAAAAAAATTTACCGCTACACGATACCATTCACTTGTAGTTGAAAGAGAATCATTGCCGGACTGTTTTGAAATTACCGCATGGACGCAATACGAGAATAAGACTATGGATGAAATCATGGGGCTGCGCCATAAAGAACTTCCAATATCAGGTGTGCAATTTCATCCGGAGTCGATCCTCACCTCCTATGGGCATGAGTTATTATCAAACTTCCTTAATATGTATTAAGAATAATTTTAAAGATGAATATACAAACAGCACTCAATAACGTCATCGCCGGAAAAGATTTAAATCGTACTGATATGCATTCTGTTATGCAGACAATCATGCAAGGCGATGCAACGTCCGCTCAAATTGGTGGCTTGCTAGTTGCTCTTCGCTTAAAGGGTGAAAGTGTTGATGAAATTACTGCTGCGGCTGAAGTCATGCGAGAACTTGCTGAAAAAGTAAATGTTAATAATGTAAATCTGGTCGACACTTGTGGTACTGGTGGAGATAGTGCTAACACCTTCAATATTTCAACAACCTCTGCATTTGTGGTTGCTGCTAGTGGTGCCAAAGTTGCCAAGCATGGTAATCGCTCTGTTTCCAGTAAGTCTGGAAGTGCAGATGTACTTGAGGCCGCAGGCGTAAACCTCGAATTAAATGCTATACAAGTTGTAAGTTGTATCGAAAATGTGGGCATCGGCTTCATGTTTGCTCCTATGCATCATAGCGCGATGAAACATGCGATTGGTCCGCGTCGTGAACTCGGTATTCGTACTCTATTCAATGTGCTCGGACCACTTACTAATCCAGCTAGTGCACCCAATCAGGTCGTTGGTGTGTTTAGTAATGATTGGCTCAACCCGCTTGCTCAAACATTAAAACAACTTGGCAGCAAACATGTCTTAGTTGTTCATGCTGAAGATGGTCTTGATGAAATTAGTATTGCAGCTAAAACAAACATTGCAGAATTGAAAGATGGCCGAATTGAAAATTATTCAATAAGTCCAGAAGATTTTGGTATGCACTTAAAAAATATTTCAGAATTATCTGTAAGTGGTGTCGATGAAAGTCTAAATAGAATGCAATCAGTGTTAGACAACAATAGTGGGGCTGCAAAAGACATTGTATGTCTTAATGCTGGTGCTGCTATTTATGCAGCAGGCCTCGCTGATTCAATACAGGATGGTATATCTAAAGCGTCTTCACATATTGTGTCTGGTGCGGCAAAACAAAAATTCGAACAACTAATTGATCATAGCCAGTCGCTTAAATTATAAATATTATGCAACCTGATATATTAAAGAACATACTTAATTATAAAGCTGAGTATGTAGAACATGTTAAAAGAAAGACCTCGTTACACGACCAAAAAAATCGTGCGGCCGATTCCGAAGATACTCGTGGTTTTACTTCTAGTTTACTAAGCACTATTTCAGAAGGCAAACCAGGTATTATCGCTGAAATAAAAAAAGCTTCTCCCAGTCGTGGAGTTATTCGTGAGGATTTTCATCCTGATGACATTGCCAAAAGTTTTGCTGATGCAGGTGCCAGTTGTTTATCCGTATTGACTGATATCCAATATTTTCAAGGTTCGGATGACTACTTAATGAAAGCACATGCTGTTTGTGAATTACCAATCATACGAAAAGATTTTATAATTGACCCTTATCAAGTATATGAAGCAAGGGTGATTGGTGCCGATGCTATTTTGATTATTGTTTCAGCATTATCGGACATGCAAATGCAAGACCTTGTCGGTACGGCCAATGAAATTGGATTGGACGTGCTAGTTGAGGTACATGATCGTGTAGAACTTGAACGTAGCATGATGTTACGCACACCACTCATTGGTATTAATAATCGAAACTTACATACGTTCGAAACAGACCTTGACACAACACTAGGTCTCTTAACAGATGTTTTTCATGATCGTACTGTTGTTACGGAAAGTGGTATTCATACACAGAACGATGTCAGTTTAATGCGTAAAAATAATGTGAATGCCTTCCTTGTCGGAGAGGCGTTTATGAAAGCAAAAAACCCCGGAGAGGAACTCAAGAAACTATTTTTTCCTAAATAATTATTAGTGAATATTAAACAAGCCCTCGTTTTAGTTAGGAAAAATTTTTTATGATGTATACAGAGTCAGTGAAAATAATCTGTCATTAATAAAATTAAGAGGATTAAAGATGAAAAAAAAAGTGTGTATGGTCACTGGTGTAGGAGAGGGTAATGGTCGTTCAATCACTAAGCGATTTACTAAAGAAGGTTATCATGTCGCTATGCTCGCGCGCAGCGGCGAAAGACTAAATAAATACGAACAAGAGTTCGAAGGGTCAAAAGGATTCGTCTGCGATGTCAGCGATGCTGATTCAATTGAGTCATCCATTTCAGCGGTGCATGAAGAACTGGGGCCAATTGATGTGTTTGTGCACAATGCGGGTAGTGGCATGGTTGCTGACTTTCTGAGTACGACTCCTGAACAAATGGAGTCCGCTTGGCGTACCAATACAATGGGGCTTTTCTTATTTGGCCAAGCCGCTAGCAAGGACATGCTTAAAAGTGGACAAGGGGGTAGTATCGTCGTTATAGGTGCGACTTCATCTTTGCGAGGTGGAGCAAATTTCACGCCTTTCGCTTCAGCGAAGGCATCGCAACGCTCTCTAGCGCAATCGATGGCGCGCGGACTCGGACCGAAGGGGATTCATGTGAGTTACGTTATAGTAGACGGCCTAATCGATATACCTCGAATTCGAAAAATGGACTGGGCTAAAGATAAACCAGATGATGCCTTCCTTATTCCTGACGAGATTGCTGATGTAATCTGGTTCTTGAGTGAGCAACCTAAATCAACTTGGACATTTGAGCTTGATTTACGTCCTCACAGAGAGACGTGGTAATCCGTGTGTCGGCTGGTAAGAAAATAGTATCAAATGATGGCACTAAAAAAAGGATGAATTGAATATAAGGATATCTTACTGTCTTAAACCGATGAATCTACTGACATCCTATTTAAGCACGGAAAAGTAGGTATATTGATTTTCAAAATCATCTAAACTTAATCATCTTACTTAAATGCTATTGAAAATTGAATATGAACACTAAGAGTCTGAAAAAGATGTGCGTCAACATAAAAACAAGTATGATTTTCGCTACTTAAGGTGTGAGTTCTGAACGAATATTTTGCTTTAAAGAAATTAGCTTTTCATGCAAAATATAAGGCATACGTTATAAACGTCAAGGTTTACAATATAAACTGACGGGCGAAAATTTATCAATTTAATATAGAGGGGACACATAAATGATTAATCGTAGTTTAAAAATAAGCTTATTAACCTTAGCCTTATCATTTTCTTTTATTAACACTTCGAATGCTGATGGTCATAAGCTTAATCTTGCGTGGGAAGTGGCTGGCTTAGCTAATCCGGAATCAGTTGTTTATGATCCAAGACTAAACCTGCTTTACGTTTCTAATGTAAATGGTGGTCCAATGGACAAAGACGGTAATGGATATATCTCCTTAGTTTCTATGGATGGCAAAATCATTAATGAAAAATGGGTCACCGGTCTTAACGGACCAAAAGGTCTCGCCCTCTCTGGCACAACACTTTATACCGCGGATCTTGATGTGCTTGTTGCTATAGACGTCGATCATGGCCGAATCATTAATAAGTACAAAGTAGACGACGCAAAGTTTTTAAATGATGTTGCGGCTGCACCAAACGGTGACATTTATGTCTCTGACATGTTAACTAATCGGATACATTTACTTTCTGATAATAACTTTACCATATGGATTGAATCCGATGAACTCAACATGCCTAATGGTTTGGATGTGGTAGGTGATAATATTATTCTCGGCACCTGGGGCATTATGACGGATGGATTTGCAACTGCTGTTCCTGGCCACTTAAAAAGAATTTCCATTATGGATAAATCAATCACTTCAATTGGTAACGGCTCTCCTATTGGGAATCTTGATGGTGTTGAAGCCGATAGAGATGGAGGTTTTTATGTCACCGACTGGATGAACGGCAAACTGTTTCATATTTCTAGTACTGGCGGAATAGAAGAATTACTTTCACTAAAACAAGGTAGTGCTGACCATGAGTACATTATCGAGAAGGATTTAATTTTTATACCTATGATGATGGACAACATCATGTATGCATACAAAATAGAGCGCTAAACAATTCTTAATCAACGCCACTATATTTTGTGTGGCGTTGGTTAACATAAATGCAAGTAAAAGGATCTTATGATCAAATTTATTTGGGCATACTCTATAATATTCTTAACCTCATTTTGACGAGATTTTCATAATAGACACACAGTTTATGGCCACCATAACAGCTACAATTTGTTGTTGGTTTAATAAGGACCTATATTAACGAACTTCGTTTTTCACACATTAAATCTAAACAGAATCACATCGCCATCTTTTACAATATACTCTTTACCTTCAGACCGCCATTTACCCGCATCTTTGGAACCTTGTTCACCCTTATATTTAATAAAATCATTAAATGCGCTTACTTCAGCACGAATAAAACCTCGTTCAAAATCGGTATGTATTACAGCAGCGGCCTTAGGTGCAGTTGTTCCAATATCAATAGTCCATGCACGGACCTCTTTCGGTCCCGCAGTAAAATATGTTTGTAAGCTGAGCAATCTATAACCTGCACGTATAATACGATTTAGTCCTGGCTCTTCCATTCCAAGTACTTTTAAGAATTCCTGTTTTTCGTCATCTTCTAGTTGAGAAACTTCAGCTTCAATAGAAGCACACACTGGAATCAATTCTGAATTTTCTTTGTCCGCAAGTGCCTGTATTTTCTCTAACCACGGATTTGAATTCATACCACCTTCTTCAACATTTCCAATATACAAAGTAGGTTTTAACGTCAGTAACTGTAAATGTTTAATAGCTTTTATAGTCTCTGCGGATAATTCCATTGAACGCAAAGGCAAATCTTGATCAAGATGTTTCATTAATACTTCGAGTCGTTCCTGCTCTTGTTGACCTATTTTATCGCCGCTGCGTCCTAATTTAATAGCTTTCTGTAAGGCCTTATTTACAGTTTCATAATCCGCGAGACACAATTCCGTATTAATCACCTCTATATCTGATATCGGATTAACTCTACCCGCGACATGCACAATATTATCGTCGTCAAAACACCGCACTACTTGTGCAATAGCTTGAGTTTCACGGATATTTGCAAGAAATTTATTGCCAAGTCCTTCACCTTTTGAGGCACCTTCTACTAACCCGGCAATATCAACAAATTCCATTGTTGTTGGTACAATCTTTTGTGGATTTACGATATCAGCTAGTTGGTGTAATCGCGCATCAGGCATAGCAACAATACCAACATGTGGATCAATCGTACAGAATGGATAGTTCTCCGCACCAATTGCGGAATTGGTTAGTGAATTAAAGAGTGTTGACTTACCAACGTTAGGTAATCCAACGATACCACATTTAAATCCCATAGATTATTACCATGTTTATTTTCTATTATTTTATTGGTATGTCAGCTTCAGGTTTATTTCTTTTATTCAATTGTGTCATTAATCTATTGAGATTATCCTGAAACAATTTTTCACTCATCTGTAAAACCAAAGAAAAGGAGTCAATTATTTTTTTTTCTTCTTTTGCATTGGGACGTCCAAGGACATATGGTACTACTTTATCTTTACTGCCCGGATGTCCAACACCAATTCTTAGTCGTAAGAATTCACTGCGACCTGTGCGTTGAACAATATCACGCAAACCATTATGTCCGCCATGACCACCACCTTCTTTCAATCTTGTCGTCCCAGGCATTAAATCAATTTCATCATGTATTACCATAACTTGATTCATTGATAGTTTGTAATAATCCATTAACGCCTGTACGGCAATACCACTATCATTCATAAAAGTTTGTGGTTTACATAACCAGCAATCTACCGAACCACTTTGATATCGACATAATTCAGATTGGAACTTTTTATCGAGAGAAAAATCTAGTGTGAATTTATTTGCCAAAGCATCAAGAAGCCAAAAACCAGCATTGTGTCGTGTCATCAAATATTGTGCGCCTGGATTACCCAGACCCACAATTAATTTCAAAGAAGCCGACACTCAGAATCAGTTTTCGTTATCTTTTGCGCCTTCTTGTGGTGCGGTCTCTTCCGAAGCTTCTGCTGCGGCTTCTTCTGCAGCCGCGTCTTCCGCTTCATCAGATGCCACTACTTTTGGTGCCTGTACAGATGCGACAGGTTGTGCAACATCGCCACCATGTAATAGACTATGTATCTCTACTCCTTCAGGCAACTTCAGATCAGATAGATGCAAAGTATCATTTAGGTTTACTTCTAGCATATCGACTTCGATATACTCAGGTAGATTTTTTGGCAAACAAACAATATCCATATCTGTCATTAGATGGCTTATAACACCTCCTCCATTCTTAACACCAAAACACTTATCTTCATTAATATAATGTAATGGTATACGCATGGTAAGTGTTTCATTAGCATCTATGCGTAATAAATCCACATGCAAAACTGAACGTTTATATGGATGACGTTGAAGATCTTTCAAAACTACACTTTCAATTTCGTCACCCATCTTTAATGACAAGATTTGCGAATAAAAAGCTTCGTGTTCAAGATTGTGCATTACTGCATTATGTTGCAAAGTAATCATATTGACTGCTTTTCCGGTGCCGTAAACGACACCAGGTAATTTACCGTCACGACGCAGGCGGCGGCTCGCACCTTTCCCTACATCTGTCCGTACTTCGGCGACGAGTTCGAATTCATTCATTTTATTATTACTCCTTAATATTCAAGGGTTATTAATTACCTCCCGAACGCGACCAATCAGGAGAATTCTTTATAAAAATATGCTAATCCAGAAACATTGAACTTAAAGATTCACTTTCTGCAATACGTCGCATACTTTCAGCCAGCATTGCTGCAACACTTAGTTGTCGAATACGGTGACAAGTAGATGCTTCTGAGAGAAGCGGAATTGTATCTGTTACTACCAATTCATCAAGTCTTGAATTCTCAATATTTTTAATTGCATTGCCCGAAAGAACCGGATGCGTACAATAAGCGACGACTTTTATTGCTCCAAAATCCTTTAAAGCTCCTGCTGCATTGCATAATGTCCCTGCTGTGTCGACCAAGTCATCAATAATCACACATGTACGACCATCAACATCACCAATTATATTCATAATTTCTGATTCATTCGGATTTGGACGTCTTTTATCAATAATAGCCAATTCCGTGTCATCAAGGCGTTTTGCCAAGGCTCTAGCACGGACCACACCGCCAACATCAGGAGAAACCACCATCAAATTTGGATATTTATGCTTCCAGAGATCTCCTAACAGTACCGGTGACCCATAAACATTATCTAGCGGAATATCAAAAAATCCCTGAATCTGATCCGCATGTAAATCGACTGTTAATACTCTATCTATACCAGCCGAAGTAATCATATTAGCAACTACTTTAGCCGTTATTGGTACGCGGGATGAACGCGAACGTCGATCCTGACGGGCATAGCCTAAATAAGGAATAACGGCAGTAATTCGGGTTGCGGAGGCGCGACGCAAAGCGTCAGCTATGACCAATAATTCCATCAAATTATCGTTTGTTGGTGCACAGACTGGTTGCATGATGTAAGCATCTCGTCCGCGAACATTTTCATTAATTTCAACCATGACTTCGCCATCGCTGAATCTACCTATGGAAATCTTCCCCAGTGGGATATTTAAATACTCGGCTGCTTTTAGTGTTAAGTTTGGATTTGCATTGCCACTGAACAACATCATATTGGAAATGGACATGAACTTTCGTTCTCCGTGCTATTTAAAATATGGCTGGGGTACGAGGACTCGAACCTCGGAATGCATGGATCAAAACCATGTGCCTTAACCAGCTTGGCCATACCCCAATTAATCGTTTCTAATACTTTTGCTAATAAGCTTTAATTATGCTCTGTTTCGTTCAATTGCTAATCGTTTTAGTAAGGGAGATTCATTAATCCCTTGTACAGTATAACCCTGCCAGTTCTCGGGTAATTGTTCTTTTACAATATTTGCCGTCTGAATATTTGGAAATGAGGCAAATATACATGCGCCAGTTCCTGTTAACCTCGCATGCGCAAATTGTGCTAACCAATCAAGTGCATTATTAACTTCTTTATATTGTTTACGTACTATAGCTTCACAGTCATTTATGCCTCCTCTCTCGAGGAAGTCGCGTATTGTGATTGTCGTTGTATTCCGTGTCAAATTATCTGCGCTAAATACTTTTGCTGTAACGACACTACAACCCGGATATATGACAAGATAAATGCTTTCTTCAGGCTCAATTGGCGTCAAAACTTCACCAATACCCACGGCCCAAGATGCATGAGAATTAATAAATATGGGCACGTCCGCTCCAAGCGAAAGTCCCATAGTGACTAATTCATCAGACGGCAATCTACAGCCCCATAATTCATTTAAAGCAACCAACGTCGTTGCCGCATCAGAACTACCACCACCTAAACCACCACCAATCGGAATTTTTTTGTGTACTTTAATATCAACGCCTAGTTTACATCCTGTTCTTTCCTTCAGAGCATAAGCAGCTTTAACAACTAAATCATCAGTTGCCGCAACACCATCTAATACCGAGCTACGGCCAACTTTACCTGAATCTGATATAGTAAAATCAATTTCATCAGCAAGCTCTATAAACTGAAAAGCGGTTTGTAACAAGTGATAACCATCTGATCGCTGACCCGTTATATGTAAAAAAAGATTTAATTTTGCCGGTGCCGGCCATTTAGAACTAACCATCTAAATATGTTTTCCATTTCTTGATAACTAACTTAAGACGCATATTATCATTCTTAATGGATATTTTTTTTGGTAGGGAAATACCATTCTGTACAAAATAACCTGAAACGTTCACACTGAATCCAGACTGTTTCATTTTTATGAGTCGACCCTTTTCATCAAGTTTAAGCTCAGTATAGCTCATATCGGGCTCAGGAATTCCACGTACCCAATACATTAATCCATCAATATTTAACTTCCAACCTAATGCATTATGAAATAATTCAGCTGTTGTGTTAGCTGTCGTTATTTTATTTTTTGGACTATGCATAACAATACCATCAGTCGTGTTTTTTAAAATATATGTACCCTGTCCTAATGGTGCGATAAATCGCAACTCATAATCAGCATAAGATTGCTCCCATAGAAAATTCAGAGTGCCACTATTTTTCTGGTCCTTTACTCCCAAACGTCCGTTTAGATTCCATATATTGATACCGGTTATTGCGGTTTGGTGCTCAAACCATAATTGCGACTTTAAGTCTTCATCAATTTTAGGTACAGAGCTACATGAAGCTAGCATAAAAGCCGCTAGTAAAAGTAGAAGTGTTCGAATCACGGTTTAAATCGTTTTATGATATCTAGAAGGCGACCGTCTTTTGGTGTCTCTTTGAGTGCAGTGTCCCAAATATCTTGTGCTGCTTTTCTATCTCCCCTAACCCAGAGTACTTCACCAAGATGTGCAGCAATTTCAGGATCATTTCTTAATTCAAGAGCCTTTTGTAAGTATTCAATTGCTTCACCAAGACGTCCAAGTCGATATAAAACCCAGCCCATACTATCCAATATATAAAAATCACTTGGGCTCAATTTGTAAGCACGTTGTATATATGCATAAGCTTCTTCATAACGATCCGTGCGATCTGCGAGTGTGTAACCCAAAGCGTTTAATGCGGTAACGTTATTCGCATCCTTTTCAAGAATAGTTTTAAGGTCGGATTCCAACAGATCCATAAGATCCATTTTTTCAGCTAACATTGCACGAGAGTAAAAGATATCTACATGACTCTTTTCTTTGATCGCTTTATTAAAGAGCTCCATAGCTTCCTGATAACGCTTGGCACTAATAAGTATTTCAGCTTCAGCCTGTATCAATATAAGACGACTAGAGTCTTTAACTTTTTGTATAGAACGAATATTATTTAGTGCTTTATCAACATTACCTTGCTTGGCCAGAATTAAACTTAGTCTAATTTTTGCATCAAAATGATTTTCACCACCATGGACGCCTTGATATAAACCAATCGCTTTGTCTAAGTGATCTCTTTCTTCTGCAATACGCGCTAGATAATAGTTAGCATCAAAAACTCGTTTTTTTAATTCTATTAGGCGTAGGAAAGATTGCTCTGCCTCATCAAGACGATTGGTCTGTAAATAGAGTAGACCAAGTGAGTGGATTACATCAACGTTGTCTGGTGCTTTTGCAAAGAGTGTTTCAAATTGGTAGCGAGCATCATCAAACCGCTTTGCTTCTGTCAGTAAACGCGCATAGGCCATACGGATATTAAAATCATTAGCATTATCCTTAAGGGCAGACTCAATCCATTTTAACGCTTTATCTGACTCACCTTTTTTTTGTAATAATGAGAGATATGTCATCGTCGCGGCATTATTATCCGGTCTCAATTCAATCACACGTTCTAATAAACTCTGAGAGAGTTCCATATCACCCATCCGCGCAGCTAAATGAGCAAATGCAAATATAGCTTCAGCATTATCCATGTGGCTTTCCATCAAGCGTTCCATCAATTGTAAAACAGCAGTTTGATTCTCTTCACGACCAAGAAAATTAGCAGTCATCCATAATTTTTGATCAAACTCACCCTCTGAGCTCTCCAGTACAATCTCAAGATGATACAAAGCCTTATCAATATTCCCTTTGCGCAACGTTATTACTGTTAAGACTTGGTGAGCATCAGGATTTACTGGGTCAACTTCGATCCAGAGGTTAGCTGCTTCATAAGCGGCCGTAGTATTACCGGCATATACGGACATTCTAGTTGCTCGCTCAATGACAACAGGATCTAGAGTCGTTCTTGCCAAATCAAGATAATTATCAACAGCAATATTTATTTTCCCACGTTGCCCAGCTATTTCAGCCAGCAATATTTTATAAAGAATATCTTCACTTAGTTCAATATTTGGACGTTTTGGTGATGTACGTTCGGGCACTGACCCAGATTTTTCCTTAGTGACAATGACTTTAGATTCTGCCGTCGGTTCTAGATTCTCAATCCCGACTTCTTCTTGGGGCAATGTTGTACAAGCGACCAATATTAAAAAAAATAGAAATAATGGTAATTTAAATAAAGCCTTATTTGATGTGTATTGGGACATTTTTAATATTTATAGTTCTATTTAATTGGATGATTTTGTCAGATCAGAGTTGAAAATAATATTGTGTATGATTTATATGTTATATCAATAGGTAAATATACTATATATTGATTAATTGCCAGACGGTTTGTTCAGTTAGATTATATGATTTATATTCGATGTATTAGTCATCAAAATGAATATTTAGCAAAATTTTGCTTGTGTTCAACCACATCATGGCACAATATTTTTATATAGATATCATTTAATTACTAATATCATGACACTTATTGCTTACGGAATTAACCACTCAACAGCACCGATTGAAATTCGGGAAAAGCTCATCTTTGACAATGATATTATCACTGATGCTCTGAATGAATTGAAGCACAAAAATGGAGTGCACGAAGCAGCTATCCTATCTACCTGCAATCGTACTGAGATTTATTGCAGTGTAGACCAACAAAATGATCATAGCCCGGTAGAGTGGCTACATGATTTTCATGGAATGAAGCAAGATCAACTGCAACCATTTTTGTATAAACATCCTGACCATAATGCTGTACGGCATGTTTTACGTGTGGCTAGCGGTCTTGATTCAATGATTTTGGGTGAGCCACAGGTTTTAGGACAATTGAAAAATGCTTACCATAAAGCAATTAGTGCTGGCAGCATTGGTCTCCAGTTAAATCGATTATTTCAACATTCATTTCACGTTGCTAAGGAGGTCCGTAGTAATACTGCTATCGGAAATCATCCTATTTCTGTAGCTTATGCCGCCGTTCGACTTGCACAGCAAATTTTTGGAGATCTAAAAGATCAAACAGCATTATTGATTGGTGCGGGTGAAACCATTGAACTCGCTGCTAAACATTTATATGAAAATGATTTAAATCGCATGATTATAGCCAACAGAACTTTAGAACGTTCACAACGCTTAGCATATCGATTCTCAGGGTACGCTATTCAGATTGGCGATATAGCGTCTCACTTGCCGGAAGCTGATATCGTTATTTCATCGACGGCTAGTATGCTGCCGATACTCGACAAGCGCACAGTTGAAAGCGCAATAAGAGTCAGAAAGCATAAACCTATGTTCATGGTCGACATCGCTGTTCCTCGTGACATTGATTTTGAGATCGGCGATATGGACGATATTTATTTATATAGTGTCGACGATCTTAAAGATATTGTTCAAGATAATTTAAAGAATCGTCAGGATGCAGCTAAACAAGCAGAGAAAATTGTTGATGCTCAAGCACAAGGATTTATGGATTGGGTGAGCTCTCTTGATGCTGTTTCAACAATCAAAGCCTTACGTGGGCAAGCTGAACAGATTAAAGATGAAGTAATAAAAAAAGCACTAATTAAACTGAGGAATGGTGCTGATTCAGAAATAGTCTTATTAGAAACTGCACGCAATCTTACCAATAAATTAATTCATATCCCCAGTTCAACATTAAAAAATGCAAGCGCCCAGAATAGAGTTGATTTACTTCAAGCTGCCGAAGAGTTGTATAGTCTTAGAGAATACTTCGAATATAAAAATAAAAAACATTAGCTTCCAGAATTACCTATTCAGGTACAATCTGAAATATTTTATTAGAAATAATTATGAAAAAGTCATTACATTTGAAACTTGAAAAATTATTAGAACGAAAGGAGGAGTTAGATGGTTTACTATCCGATCGAGATGTAATTAATAACCAAAATAAATTTCGTGAATTATCACAAGAATATTCTGGAGTCCGTCCTATCGTTAATTGTTTTAATAATTATCGACAGACTATTGAAGAAATTGAGCATATAAAAGAAATGTTAAAAGATAGTGATGGAGAAATGCGTGATCTTGCATTAGAAGAATTTAGAGAAGCTGATGCGAGACATGAACGACTTGAGGCTGAACTTCAGTTATTATTACTACCAAAAGATCCTGCGGATAATAGTAATATTTTTCTTGAACTGCGCGCTGGAACCGGTGGTGAAGAAGCGGCATTATTTGCTGGCGATTTAATGCGCATGTACTCACGTTATGCAGAATCAAAAGGTTGGAAAATAGAACATATCAGCGCAGCTGAAAGTGATTTGGAGGGTTATAAAGAAGTCATTGTGCGGATTATTGGAGAAGGTGCTTATTCAAAACTAAAGTTTGAATCAGGCGTACATCGTGTACAGCGTGTGCCTGAAACTGAATCACAAGGACGTATACATACTTCCGCATGTACAGTTGCTGTCTTACCTGAATCAGATGAGATTAGTGAAATAAAAATTAATACTACGGATCTCCGTATTGATACCTTTCGTGCATCTGGCGCTGGTGGACAACATGTGAATAAGACTGATTCGGCAATTCGAATTACGCATATACCTACCAATACGGTTATTGAATGTCAGGATGAGCGCTCACAACATAAAAATAAAGCGCGCGCGATGTCTTTGTTACAGGCTAAACTACTCAACATCGAACTCGATAAACAACAAAGTGAAGAAGCTGAAAATAGACGCCATCTGGTAGGTAGTGGTGATCGATCCGAACGTATTCGTACTTATAATTTTCCGCAAAGCCGCGTCACTGACCATCGCATAAACTTAACGCTCTATTGTCTCGATGAATTCCTACAGGGCAATGTAGACATAATCATTGAACCCTTAATAAGTGAGTATCAGGCAGAACTACTCGCATCAATTAATGACTGATTAAAACTCTATGCAAATAGCGAATGCTATAAAATATGCTCAACAGCAATTCGTAAAATCTGATAGTGCAAGACTAGATGCGGAAGTTTTAATTTGCTCAGTTTTAAAATGTGAACGTATTCACCTTTATACATATCCTGAAAAAAGATTATCTAATACCGACTTAAGTTCATTCAAAAAACTAATCAAACTACGAATAGAAGGACATCCTATTGCGCACTTGATTCAGAAAAGGGAATTCTGGTCCCTAGATTTAAAAGTTACCATCGATACACTTATTCCACGACCTGAAACGGAAATTCTTGTCGAAGCAGCGCTAGATCTAATTCCCAAAGAACTTCCACATTCTATTCTTGAATTAGGTACGGGTACGGGAGCTATTAGTATCGCTATTGCATCCAGTCGTAATTTAGCTAGGATTACAGCAACTGACATTAAAAAAGCTGCACTAGATGTTGCTATATCGAATGCTAAGTCGTATCAACTAAGTAATATTAACTTTGAAAACGCAAATTGGTTTGATATGAAAGATATTAGTACATACGACTTAATAATCAGTAATCCACCCTACATTTGTATTGATGATCCTCATCTCGGGCAAGGTGATGTTCGTTTTGAACCAGAATCAGCATTGGTATCTGGAAAAGAAGGCCTAGATGATTTGCGCATAATTATCACTGGTGCAAAAAATTATCTTAATAATAATGGCTGGTTATTAGTTGAACATGGCCACCAACAAGGAAAAACAATAAAACAGCTACTAAAAAATAATAATTACAGTACTATTTCAACATTAAAAGACTATAGTAATTTAGATAGAATTGGTATTGGACAATGGGTATTATGAGACAGTAGAAATCTTATTAGGAAAACTTGGACCTTATGTGCTTAAATCATAGTTCATACCTCAAGAGAATGCCATTGTGAAAAAAACGTATCTAATACTAACAATTCGCTAATTAGCTATCATCATGTTCAAAAAATATTCCTGCTTCCGCATCGATAAATCTTAGCAGCATGAACGACGAACAACTATTACGCTACAGCCGGCAAATGATGTTGCCTGAAATAGATGCGGCAGGTCAAGAACGTCTAAATGAATCGCGCGTATTAATCATAGGGCTTGGCGGCCTTGGATCGCCTGTATCAATCTATTTATCAAGTGCTGGGGTTGGCCGGCTAGTACTAGTTGATTTCGATAAAGTTGAGATTAGTAATTTACAACGACAGATCGTTCATACAACTCCAGATATTAATCGATTAAAAATTGAATCTGCAAAAGAGCATCTTCAAGCAATTAATCCAGAAATAAGTATTGAGTGTATTGATCATGTTATGGAAAATCACGAACTATTAGATCAGGCAACTAAAGCAGATGTCATCGTCGATGCCTCTGATAATTTTCAGACAAGATTCGCATTAAACGAAGCATCTATAAAAACTAAAACACCTCTTGTCTCTGGTGCAGCTATTCGTTTCGAAGGTCAAGTCACCGTGTTTAATCCTAAAGATGACACCTCGCCTTGTTATCGGTGTTTATATGGAGAAGAGATTACTATTTCAGAAACATGTATGGCTAATGGTGTAATTGCACCCTTACTCGGCATCATTGGTAGTATTCAGGCTAACGAAACACTTAAGTTATTAATGGGTATTGGAAAAACCCTACAGGGGAACCTCCTATTACTCGATTCTCTTCATATGGATATAAATCAAGTCAGTTTGAAAAAGGATCCTGCCTGCCCAGTTTGTAGTTAGATTGAAAATTAATTTCATTAGCTTCTTTTAATTCAAATTTTTAATCTTACCCATAAATATTTTAGTTATTTAAAACATCCTATATTTTATCAATAATATTTAGGAAGCTCCTTAGTGCTTAATTTCTATCCTTATTTTATCGATGAATAAAAATTACGCATAAAACGAGGTTATATTGCCAAGAGTTCCTTTAGCATTGTATCAATCTGTGCCTGACAATCAGGGTCGGTTCCAAACAATGCAAGATGTCCATCTATACTGTTGATGATTTTCAACTTACTGTTAGGTACGAGTTGTTGTTCAACTTTGCAATCAGTGGGCGGAAAGAACATATCATGACTAATTGGCATGACATATGTTTTAGCGGTTATTCTACCTAATGCCGCAGTTAAATCACCACCGGTATGCCGGCTCACGTCACCACGCTGCCATTTCCACGCCATGCATATCAAATTATTCGGATCCATCGGCGCAAAATAACCGGTCATAAATTCATCGACAAACGCTTGCATTGATTCAAAGCCGAGGGCTACATGACGGTTTTGCCTAAAAAACTCAGTACTCCAACCCATCACAGTCCACAACTTTGCATGTCTTTTCAAACCGGCAGCCACTTCTGTTGAATCTACATAAGCACCATTATAGAATTTTGGATCCGTTATAATGGCCTCGACGAGAGTCTCAGTGTATGTGAAATCATGCTCGGTATTTTTTGCAGTTCCGGCGATCGGTGCGGCACGTTGAACCATATCAGGGTAACGCACTGCCCACTCATACGTTTGCTGTGCACCCATTGAACCACCAACAACAAGCACAAGGCTTGTTATACCAAATATCTGAGTCAATAATTTATGCTGTGCTCGTACATCATCACCAATGCGTACCTTCGGAAATAATGCTCCATCAGAATTATGTGGTGAAGTCGACAGACCGCCACCGATCTGGTTAACTACCACAATGAAATACTTATCTGGATCGAGTGCCCGACCAGAACCTATGTAAACGTCTTCCATTATCTTACTGGTTCCTGAATACCAAGTAGTAACAAGGATTGCGTTATTCTTTTCGTTATTAAGCGTGCCATGTGTGACAACCGCAAGCTGGCAATTTGAAATTAAACCACCTTCTTCCAACTCTAATGTACCAATATCTATAAGTTCATAAGGCCCGTGTCCTTCTTGGCCATAATAACTATTCGTCGTCATATATATCTCCCCCCCAAGATTGAAGTAACTTTTCGGTTGTAGTTTATGCAAAACACGGGCACATTCATTATGATGCTAAACTTTGTAATAGAACGAGCCCAAATCAATTAAGCCTATCAATGGTTTAATATTATCTGACCCTTCAGTTTTCCAAAATCATAACATTGCAGAAGTTAGATCTGCAGCAATTATGAAAATAATCTCTGATCTTTTATTTACAGTTTCGTTAAACTTTTCTGTCAAGTTACCGCAGACTGATATACATAAACACGCTACGTTACTTAGTAGTCTTTTCTTACCCTACATATCGCATGCGAAATATATCGAGGTTCATTATTCATTAATATAAATCAGTTATAAATTTGATGACCTTGCAATTTTATTAATATCGTCTCATGAACCTTTATCTGTTAATCCCTCATAACTATTCGCATCAATTAATTGATCCAATTCGGAGCAGTCGTTTGACTTGATTATAAACACCCAACCATCACTATATGGCTCTGAATTCATCAGCTCTGGCGCGTCTTCTAATGACACATTAACATCCAGAATAATACCACTTAATGGACAATAAATATCCGATGTTGATTTGACTGATTCCACTACAGCACACTCATCAGTCTGCCCATACTCACGATTTATTTCTGGCATCTCAACGAAAACAACATCACCTAACTCATCTTGTGCAAAGTCGGTTATTCCGACTCGATAGACATTTTCGCCCATATCTTCTAACCAAACATGTGTATCTGTATATTTTAAATCGGAAGGAATACTATGCATTATTTTTACCACTCTTTTTTATTAAATTGAATAGCTATGTACGGCTAGTTTAAGATAGGAGTAGGATATCCGTCTTTTTCTATACACCCCTATTTTTCATCAAAGATAACCAGATGATCTATTTCTAAACGTATACCAATAGGCTCATTTATCGGGTGATCATGATGACTCGGTACAAGGCTCAAAATACGTAATCCACTTTCTAGCTGAAGCGTGTATAAAAATTCAGCTCCCCTGAATGCCTTGTCTACAACTCGCGCTGCCATATCACTGTTGTCATCATGTAAAATATCATCCGGCCTAATGAGAACTCGTACTTTTTTGCCTATCACTGTTTGATGAGTAGCTGCGCTTTGAATAACACCAATCTCTGTTTTAACCTCTTTATTATTGATAACTTCTCCCGAAATAAAGACACCTTCCCCAATAAAACCTGCAACTACTTCTGTTTTTGGTTTGTGATAAAGATCAAATGCATTATCCCATTGAAGTAAATGGCCATCATTCATCACGCCAATTATGTCCGCCATTGCAAATGCTTCAAGTTGATTATGACTTACCATAATTGTAGTTATACCATCTAACTTCAATATAAGTCGTAACTCGCGTGCTATTTGTTCACGTAATTCTATGTCGAGGCTAGCGAATGGCTCGTCCAATAGCAATACGCCAGGACGGGGCGCCATTGCGCGCGCCAAGGCAACACGTTGTTGTTGCCCTCCGGATAAACTGTGCGGATACTTATTTATGTGCTTCTCTAAAGAGAATAAGGTCACTAATTCATCTAACCGTTGTATCGACATCTTTGTATTGTAATTTTTTAAACCAAAAACAATATTGTCTCTGACATTCATATGCGGAAATAAAGCATAGTCCTGAAATACCATCCCGATGTGGCGTTGCTCTACAGGAAGATGGTGTGTCAAATCACTGAATAGGACTCCTTTTACCCAGACTTCACCTTCATCTTGTATTTCTAAGCCTGCAATAGAACGTAACAAAGTCGTCTTACCGCAACCGCTAGGTCCTAGGAGACAAGCAATTTCAGCTTCACGAACATCAAAAGAGACATCTTCTAAAATAGATCGCCCTTCTATTGTTAAAGAAATATTTTTTATTTCGATTGCTTTATCCATGGCCTGGTCGTGATCGTGAGATTGAATTGCTAATGATAATAACGGGAATGATACCTACAATCACTATCGCTAACGCGGGCACTGCTGCTTCGGCTAATAATTCTTCATTAGCAAGCTCATATGTACGCACCGCAAGTGTATTGAAATTAAAAGGCCTTAATATAAGAGTTGCGGGTAATTCTTTAAGCACATCTACAAAAACTAATAATGACGCTGTCAATAAACTGCCTCGCATCATCGGCATATGAATACTTCTTAGAATATTAATTGTATGCATACCAGTTGTTTTTGCAACCTCATCCATAACTGGCTTTATTTTAACCAAAGCTGCTTCGATAGTATTAATAGATACCGCTAAAAAACGAACTAAATAGGCAAAGACTAGTATAAACACCGTACCACTGATTAATAGCCCGCTACTGATATTAAAATTTTCTATTAGAAAATTATCTAATGAATTATCGAACCAAGCAAAAGGAATTAATACGCCTACGGCAATAACAGTACCAGGAATCGCATAGCCCATACTGACCAAACGAACCATTATTTTATTGAGTAATGACTGATTGTTTCTATTTGAATATGCCATGAACAAAGCTATACCGACGGCTAACATTGAAGTAATAAAAGCCAAAAACAAACTATTAAAGAATAATAGATAAAAATCTTTTCCTAGTACGTCTAAATAGGTATCTATCGCCCAGTTTATTAAAAGCGAAACTGGTACAATAAAACCAAAAGATAATGGCGCTGCACAAATAATTAAAGCAATTACGCCATGCCCTTTTGTTAGCCGTTGCTGCATCAAAGAACTGTAACGAGAGCTAGTATGGTGATACCGCGCTTGTTTTCGAGAGCGCTTTTCAAGATATAAAAAAACTGCGACAAAAACTAATAATAATGCGGACATCTGCGCAGCAGCAAGACTATTACCCAAACCGAACCATGTTCTAAAAATACCTGTCGTAAATGTAGATACACCAAAGTATTGAACAGTGCCGTAATCTGCCAAAGTCTCCATCACAACCAAAGAAAGACCTACCATTATCGCAGGTCTAGCTAATGGCAAAGCAACGCGTCTGAAACCACCAAAAGCATTACACCCCAACGTGCGCGACACCTCTAGTACACAGACTGACTGCTCTATGAATGCTGCACGAGCTAATAAATAAATATATGGATATAGAACTAGCGATAACATCGCTATTGCACCACCCAACGAACGAACTTCTGGAAACCAATAATCACGATATTGCCAACCGGTGATCTCGCGAAGAGTTACTTGTAATGGACCAGCCACATCCAACGCACCAGTATAAGTATAAGCAATAATGTAGGCTGGCACAGACATTGGCAACAACAAGGCCCATTCAAGTTGACGACTCAAAGGAAATCGATACATCGTTACTAGCCATGCGGGAATAACTCCAATCAATAAACTAAAAAACCCAACACCGATCAATAGTGCAAATGAATTACCAATATAGTCAATTAAGACAGTAGCCCTTAGATGCTCCCAGACTTCATATTCTGGAAAAAAAAGAGAACCAAATACGATTGCAAGTGGAATACTAAAAAGTAATGAAATAAAGACTAATAATGAATTCCATCTAGTCACATTGAATGAGCTTATTTTAAAATTTAAGATATTGAGTAATCTTTGAGCGGGACTAATTATTGAAGTCAAAGATTCTATTTTATTTCCAACCTACTCGGTCCATCAACATTAAGGCATCGATATTGTGCTGACCTAATAAGTCAAGATTAAGTTCATCTGCCTTAAATTTTCCCCAGCTTTTCAGGACTGAGCTATTTTCTAGTTTAGAATTTATTGAGTATTCATAGTTTGTGTCGGCATACCATTGTTGCGCAAAATCACCAACTAGAAATTCCAATAATTGTATCGCTTCTTTTTTATTTTTAGCTGATTTCAATATCCCCGCCCCACTAACATTCATGTGCACACCATGGGTACTCTGATCTGGCCAAAATAGTCGTATTTTTTTTGCCGCAACTACATCACTCTTTTGAGATGACTCAAGCATACCAGCAAGATAATAATTATTTACTAAGCCAACATCACATACCCCGGCAGCAATAGCTTTAATCTGATCGCGATCGCCGCCTTTTGGTGGCCTGGCAAAATTACTCACTAGTCCTCTCCCCCAGCGTTCTACCTTTAAGAGACCATAATTAGCTATCATCGCAGCAACTAGAGATTGATTGTAAACATTTGATGATGAACGAACACAAATACGATTTATCCATTTTTCATTTGCAAGATCCATATAACTACTAAGGTCATTCTTATCAACGCGATCTGGCGCATAAATAATCACTCGTGAACGTAATGATAAACCGAACCATTGCTTATCATCATCACGATAATTCTTAGGGATTACTTGATTCAATAATTTTGAATCAATCTGTTGAAATAGTGCTTTTTCTTTAGCCCTTACTAATCGCGCAACGTCTACGGTTAGCAATATATCTGCAGGAGTATTCCTATTTTCAGCCTCGAGACGTTTGAGTAATGTATCCGCCTTGCCTGTAACGATATTGACTGCAATTCCTGTTTCTTTAGAGAATTGGTCTAACAATGGTTTTATTAATGCTTCTTTACGTGCTGAGTAGATATTTACCTCAGCTGCATTCGCTGATTGTAACGTGAATAAAAATATTAAAAGGTGGATGTATTTAATCATTATACTTTTTCAAAACAATAAAAAACTCAAGTATAAATGATAATGATTCTGAGTTACATTTGATTCTTTTTATTTATAGCCGCTGCCACCACATCCACACACCAGTACAAGATAAAAAAAGCATTAGGATTGCAATTAAATCAACAAAATAGACACCCCAGGAGCCGACAAATCTTCCACTATGTATGTCTATCAGTAACCTTTCTATTGTTAAACCACTCCCTCGATACTGTTGTAATAAATTATCATACAATTCTGTAGGTATTGCTGATGCAACAGACCAAATAGCCTCAAGATACTCATATTCCTTCCACTCAAGTTCATTAGTATCTACATGGTAATATCCATGGGCAGCTTTTATGACAATATCACCATTCTCATCCTGCCCTATTTCTCTCATCCCAGCAGGCACTCCTGCCGCCCCAGTCAGATGTTCAATAAGTTCTCCATCTTTTGTAATGATTGTCAATTGACCGTCATATGCAATGGTATAAATTTCATTGTTGCTGATGATGCCAACTAACTTTTCTACATTGTTTGATATTTCAATATTATTAAAATAAACACGTTTACCAACTTGAGTTGCCCAAGAACCGTCAACATTGTAAGCAACAGGCTCACTAACAGGATTTATCTGATAAAAATCAAGTAGCCATTCTGTCTTAATAAATTTTTTGTTAAGCTCTAGTTCTTCACTATGATTTATTGCAATACCACTAATCACTATACAAATCACAAACAAAGCAGCAAAAATTCCAAACTTTTTGTGCCATCTTTGAATCAATAAAATATAATTTTTCAATCGATTTTAATATGTGTGTTTAAAAACAGAGCTAATTTAGCAACCTTTGTTAATGCATTAACTGATAGCGTTGCCCCTGATATGTTATCTATATTTCTGTCCAATTGATTTTTTTTAGTTAGGTTTGCTTGCTTGAATTGGTCAGTAAAAAAGGGATATTTGACTTCCCAACCGCGTGATTCGCGAAATATTAGAACATTTAATTGCTCAATTTTTTCATCTTTTACAACGACACCGGTAGTGATAGGTTTATCACGACCTATTTCTTCCAAAATCCAGGCTGTCTTTTCACCATTATCCCAATAACGTAGTCGTACTACGTGGATATCATAGCCAAGCATTGATTTAATCTGAGCTTTTAATTCTTTTGAAATCCACAATTTTTTTGAATTAGGTGGATTTTCTGCGAAGGCTTGCTCGAGAAATTCTTTGGGTTCAAGATATACTCCCTTAGCTTGGCTATGAGTGCTCAGGAATATCAGATTACATAAAATAGTTATTACAAGTACTTTTAACATTTCACATTCATTTCAATTATTCAAGATCTTACAGTATTTGATATGTTGATGTACATCTCCATGCTTTAGACTAGTCACTATATCTATATGGACATGCATTATTACTAGATTTATGATGTAAAGTAAAAATAAAAAGAGGGCGCTAAGAAGCGCCCTTAATCATCACTACCAAAGAACTTATCGTTAAACGAAATATCTACAACACTAGAATGAGTATCCAACACCTAGGTTTAATGTCTTAGACGATGTGTCAGCATCTGTATCATCGGTGTTGGTGAAATCAAATTTGAATGCGACCTGGTCTGTAGGCCAATAATTGAATCCAAAACCTATGCGCTCTTCTTCATTAGTATTGGAATAATCTAGTTCACTCCATCTAACAAACACACCTAGATCACCTGGCATGAAAGAGAGTGGAAATCTATATTGAGGTTCTACATAATATCCCCATTGCTCACTATCATCCCTACCTGCTTGTAACTCATCATCCAGATCCCATCTAGCGTAAAGCGCTTTAACACCGAGGCCCGAGCTATGATCATAGATAATATGTCCCTCGAATAAAGTGGCTGAATTCGATTCGTCAGTCGCGCCAGCAGTGATATCACTCTGGTATTGAAAAGTACCACCAACTTCTAGACCGGGGGTGCCGGTATAACGAAGTCTCGTGGTTATTGCTCCGTGATCAGCATTTGCTGATGCAACTTTTTGTCGACCGCTTCTTATATTAGTTGTTGTTTCAAGCCCGGAGTGTAGGACCACGTCGTAATTCAAGCCAGGAGCTAATTCACCATTCAAACCAATACCCGCTTCCCACCACGTTGCAGGAATGATTCTTTTTTCCACTTCAGGTCGTTCAACACCATAAAAAGTGTTCGGTTCATGCGTATAATTGATAATACCTACCGGGATTATATCTAAGCCGGCGCGCACTCGATGGTTGTCATTAATATCCATTTCTATCCATGCTTGTTCAAGCTCGACTTCGCCTGGCTTGCCTTCTCCTGCTAATGAATGTTCTAATTCTAATTCAGAGAAGAAACGAATATTATCTGTGAATTCATGACCAAAATATAAAACAAAACGATGAAAATCAACTTCATCATTCCCATCATCTTTGCTGTTATAGTGAAGCTCACCATAACCACCGATACTAGTCTTATCAAACCAACCGCCACCAGAGCTTGATGATTGTGCCACCATTGCGTCGGTAGCTGCCTCTACTTCAGCAGCTGTTTCATCAACTTTCTTTTCGGTTACTTCTACTTTCTGTTCAGTCATTTCTAATTTCTTTTTCAATTCATCTATGACTGATTGTTGCTCTTGTATCATTTTCCACATTTGATCTGCATCAGGGGTTTCTGCTTGAGCTGATGCACATATAAATATTGCCGATAACATTAAGAACAAACTTTTCTTGTAAAACATACTAATTACCTCTATTAATAAAAAATTGGTATTTGTCTAAGATATAGTGGGAATTACTGACATTTATGCTCCGAAATTATTTACAAATAAACTTCGATCAGCAGTAATGTATTTTTAATCAAACAAGATCCTCAAAATTGATTTTTTCAATTTGAGTTTTCAGCCTGAACAGTTAAGGGCTGTAAAGGCATCTCAGACACAAAACTCAAATTAATTACTCACATCAGCTTTACGATCTATTTTGACGTCAGTTTAAGTAACCGTATTGCAGGCACAGCCATGCATAACGATAAACATCAGTAACTCTTATCTAATTGTTAATACGAAGTGTAATACAAATGATAATTATTATCAATAAGATATTGATTAAAAGATCGTATATTTTAATATCTTCATATTTTTCAGTTATTTATGAATCGTATTATCGTTAGTTTATTGATCAAATTATAGCGAACTAAGCTAATTTTGAAAAATAGACAGAGATTGGTGATGCCTAGAGCGAATAAAATATTAGAATTAATATGATAAGAAATGATACAAGCACCCGATGACCCCGTCGTTCAAAATCATCGCAAGCAAAAAATCTTATTTTGGTCAAATTCATACATATTTTATTCTGTAAAATCAGTTGGCCTATTTATACTATACGATATACTTCATGCTTTACTACACATTAACTAGACTAGCTATTTATAACTGGGAGATTAATTTCTCGAAATTGTAATTACATAATCAGTATCTATTTATATGAAAAACCCACTCATACAGAAAGAAGGACTTCCTGCCTTCGAAAATATTAATGCATCTCATGTTGAGCCAGCTATCGACAAACTAATTCTGGAAAATAGGAGCATCGTTCAATCATTATTATTAAGCACAAAAATTTATAGTTGGGATAACCTACTACAGAAACTGGAAGATATGGATGATAACTTAAATCGTGCTTGGTCACCCGTCAGCCATCTACATTCGGTTGCTGATAATGATCAACTTCGGGAAGCTTATAATAAATGCATGAATAAGCTCTCTGATTACTCCACCGAAATGGGTCAAAATGAAGAGCTATTTCATGCATATGAGCAAGTTGCGAAGGCTGATTCATTCAATCTATTATCAACTGCACAGCAAAAAATTATTACTAACTCTCTGAGAGATTTTCACCTTTCTGGAATTGCTCTCGATACAAAAGCAAAGAAACGTTATAAATTAATTCAACAACAACTTTCAAAGCTGCAAACTAAATTTGAAGAAAACTTGCTCGATGCTACGCATGCATGGGAAAAACTAATCACTGATAAGGATGAACTCAAAGGTCTGCCTGAATCATGCCTTGAATTAGCGGCAAAAACTGCAAAAGATGCAAATAGAGAAGGATGGATATTTACTTTGGAATTCCCATCCTACATGCCAGTGATTCAATACGCTGATAACGCTAGTTTTAGAGAAGAAATATATAGGGCTTACGTAACTCGCGCTTCAGAAAAAGGACCGAATGCTGGTCAATTCGATAATAGTGAGATCATGAATAAAATACTCCAGTATCGAACAGAAAAAGCAAAACTGCTCGGCTTTGAAAGCTACGCACATTATTCATTAGCTACGAAAATGGCGAAAAATACTAACGAGGTATTAAGTTTCTTAAATAATCTGATTGAACGAACAAAGAAATATGCTGAGCAAGAGTATGAAGAGTTAACGTTATTTGCAATCGAAACAGCAAACGTATCTAAGCTTCAAGCTTGGGATATTTTTTATTATTCAGAAAAATTGAGACAGAAAAAATTTAATATTTCACAGGAAGTATTACGCGCTTATTTCCCTATAAATCAGGTCATGAAAGGTTTGTTTACTATTACTGAAAAGCTTTATGATATCACGATCAATCGACGTGAAGGGATTCAAGTCTGGCATAAGGATGTCATGTTTTTTGATATTCTGAATCAGAAAGATGAAATAAGTGGTGGTTTTTATCTAGATCTATATGCCCGTCCGCATAAACGAGGCGGAGCATGGATGGATGAGTGCATCGTCAGAAAAAAAACCTCAAAGGGTATTCAAAATCCGGTGGCCTACTTAACATGTAATTTCACACCGCCTCTTGATGGCAAACCCGCTCTTCTAACGCATGATGAAGTAACCACTTTGTTTCATGAATTTGGTCACGGGTTACACCATATGATGACAAATGTTGAATATAGTGGCGTTTCTGGAATAAATGGCGTGCCTTGGGATGCGGTTGAGTTGCCAAGTCAATTTATGGAAAACTGGTGTTGGGAAAAAGAAGCTCTCGACCTTTTTGCCAGACACATAGATAACGGTAAAATCATTGATAATAAGCTATTCAAAAAAATGACGAAGGCAAGAACATTTCAGGCCGGAATGAAAATGCTCAGGCAATTGGAATTTTCTCTATTTGACTATAGATTACACATGGAATGTGCAACAAATGATTCACTTATAATACAAGACTTACTCAATGAGATTCGAGGAAAAGTCGCTGTCGTGGAAACGCCTGATTTCAATCGATTTCAACATAGTTTCGCTCATATCTTTGCGGGTGGTTACGCAGCCGGCTATTATAGCTATAAATGGGCCGAAGTATTATCCGCCGACGCCTTTTCCAAATTCGAAGAAAGGGGTATCTTTGACAAAATGACTGGAAAAGAATTTCTAAAATCTATTCTGGAACAAGGTGGCAGTCGAGAGCCAATGGATTTATTTATTGAATTTCGTGGGCGAGAACCGAGCATTGAACCACTATTAAGACATTCAGGCATTACAGTTTAAGGAATAATAATGCAAAATTTCAGAGTACAAAAAATACTATTCGGCATAATTTCTTTGGTAGCGTCAATGGTTAACGCTGAGACCGTATATGTGGTAGATGAATTAAAAATCGGTTTGCATAATGATCGCACCATAGACAGCCCGATCATCAAACTTGTCTCCAGTGGTACATCATTGTTCGTCATCGAGCGTGATGATGATTTGATTCATGTTCAAGAAGCTGGAGGAACAAAAGGGTGGATAAATAATAAATATGTCGTCATTAAAAAACCTGGTAAAACACTCATAAAAGAATTAGAAGAAAACAACAAGGCACTGAAACAAGTAATAGCGCAATTAAAGACAAAAAAAATGACAACGTCCACTATTGATACGGATATTCAAAAAAAGCTTGAACAACAATTAAATTCAGAGCGATTGAAAGCGGGTGATCTACAGGCGCAACTTGCCGCTCTTAAGGCAAATGTTGCAAATATTGATGACTCAGAAAAATTCCTCGCTGATATAGAAACGCTGCAACAGAAAAATCAACAACTACTTTCACTACTCGAATCTTCAGGCATACAAGTAAATTCAAACATAAAATCATTGAATGAAAGCTTTTTTTCTATAAACAAAATGAAACAAATGTCTTTTATGTTGTTTATCGTTTTTTTGATCGGTCTAGCCGGGGGAGTTTTTATATTAGATTTCTATAATAGACGTAGACATGGTGGTTTTCGTATTTGATTTTACTGTCTTTTTGATTAATTTTAATGATCTTTAACTTTTTATTTTCAGCATGTTCAAGATAGCAACTTGGAATGTTAACTCCCTTAGAGTCAGACTTTCTCATGTTTTACAGTGGTTGGAATCTGAGAGTCCGGATGTACTCGCTATACAAGAAACGAAAACTACCGATGAGAACTTTCCCGAAGACGAGATAAAAGAAGCTGGTTATCATGTCAAATTTATTGGTCAGAAAACCTATAATGGTGTTACAACCATCTGTAAATCACCTGTTGAAACTATAGCTACAGCTATTCCTGGCTATGATGATTTGCAAAAAAGAGTCTTAGCCGTAAAAACTCAAGGTATTATCGTACTGAACTTATATGTCCCTAATGGCGCAGAAGTGAATTCAGAAAAATACCATTACAAATTAGAATGGTTTTCTAAGCTACATCCTTTCATTAAGCATCTTCAATCAGAAAAGGATCATGTCATCATCTTAGGTGATTTCAACATTGCACCAGAAGATCAAGATGTGCATGCTCCAGAGGAATGGAAAGGGTGTAACTTGGTAAGCCAAGCAGAAAGAAATGAATTAAATAAAATATTGGCTTATGGTTTTAGCGATTGTTTTCGTTCATTTAATCAACCAGACAAAAGTTTTTCCTGGTGGGATTACCGTGCAGCCGGTTTTAAACGCAATCGAGGTCTAAGAATTGATCTTATCCTTGCCTCAAACAGCCTAACAAAAAGGTGTAGCTCATCTTATATCGATACAGAACCTCGCAAACTGGTGCGCCCTTCAGATCATACACCTGTGATTGCAGTATTTGATCTTTAATTTTGCTGAAGATGAACAATTATATTGATGCATCTGACTCTTAATAGTACTAAATTTTATGTTCAGTACAGTTAAAAGGATCAGTCAAAGACCCTTACTTCTTTGAGAATATTTCGAAATAAGCTCATCAAAAAACAAAATTGAGGAAAGCTATAAATAGCTATGCATGAAGTTAAAACAGATAAGCAACAAACCAAATATATCGAATTAGACTTTAATCGTTAATAACAAAGACAGGCTCAAAAATCGGTTGTTTAAGGCAAGCATCACAAACAACTACTTCTCAGGATTGCGATATTCTTTACTTTCGCATAGACTTGACACCTTAAAATATCGATTATAGAAGTTGAGTAAAAAAAATGAAAATAAACATACATCCTCTGTATGATGAAGTTAACGTCAAGTGCAGTTGTGGAAATGAATTCAAGACTCGTTCGACACATGTCGGAGATCTACATATTGATGTATGTTCTGAATGCCATCCATTCTACACTGGCAAACAGAAAATGTTAGATACAGCTGGTCGAGTAGACAAATTTCGTCGTAAATACGGCATGTGATCTTTTTAAAACACAACATCAAATACAAAGAAACGCTCAGCTAGGGCGTTTTTTTTAGCATATTTATTCTTTTTCTCCTTAATTTTATTCGTAAAATTTATTAAAAATTATAGAGAAAGTCTTCGGGCATATGTTATTTCACCTAAGTAGTTATGCGTTAGCATAATCAAGATATTTAAAAAATGTAAAATATTCTAGAAACACACCTGACAAAATCGCTAAATTGAATTTTAACTTAAATTTAATTGTACTTTATCACCAACTCTTCAGGTCATTTCTAGTTTAGTCTAGCTAAGTAATTGCTAGTATTAGAGGTTAATTTCTTATCCACATTTTCTGTGGGTAACTCTGTGGATGCAGTGTTAAAGTATGTTTAAAATAACCCTGGCTGAGTCATTTTAAACAAAACTGTTAAAAACTAACCGAAATTAAAAATATCCATATATATCATATACTTGCACCGTTACTATTCGTCCTTAGAGGATGCTCGTCTTAGTTCAGGCAATCCTGAAAGACAAAGAAGGAAGAACTGTGTATAAACAGAAAAATATCATTGACAAAGTCTAAAGCTTAAGAATCCTCCAAATGAGTGAATTTCAATTTAGGGCTAAAACTTTTTACTAAAAAAATCAGGACTTTTATATTAACAGAGTCATGCCTAAAACAACCATTCAGCTAGTTTTTGACGTGCCTCGTCTAGACCCACTCCCTGTAATGCAGAAAACTGTTGTACACTTCCATTTATACCTTTCAGTTCACTCCTTATTTCAATTGTAGTTTTTTTTGCCGCGCTTTTAGACAACTTATCAGATTTATTTAGCAATACATGTAGAGACAAATTACAACTCTCACAATAATCTAGCATTATTTGATCAAATTTTCCCATTGGATGCCGAATATCCATTATCAAGAACACTCCATTGAGAGAGTCTCGTTCGCGTAAATAGCGTTCGAGTAATTTTGCCCAAACATTTCTCATAGTTTCATCTACTTTTGCATAACCATATCCGGGTAAATCAACAATATGAATAGATTTATCATAGGCAAAATAATTTAATTCCCTAGTCCTTCCTGGAGATTTGCTGGTTCTGGCCAAAGAACGCCTATTAGTAATCTTATTTAATACACTTGACTTTCCAACATTAGACCGCCCGGCAAAGGCAACTTCAGCAATACTATTTTCCGGAAGTTGATTAAATGCAGCTACGCCTTTAATAAATTCAAAGCGACTGAACCAACCATTTGGTATTATTCGTTCTGTGCTTATAGTCATTTCTCTGTGAACTGTTAAATTTTATTTAACTATTTTAATAGTTTGTTTACATTTTGAAGGTTATTAATTTTGAATTAACCTATTTTGTCAGGACATTGTTCTTAAATGTAATCATACTATGAGTTTATCATTGATACTCTGCGTATATGTTGTTTTAAAGGAACTGGAATTATGAAAAATCACTTGATTATTGTTTGTCTGTTAATATTTACCTCTGCCTATTCATTTGCTATGGACGGTGATCCAGCAAAGGGAAAGACTCTATCTCAAACCTGTACCGCATGTCACAGTGTCGATGGAAATAGTATAAATCCTATTTGGCCCAAACTTGCTGGGCAACATGCATCTTACATCGTCAAACAATTGAATGACTTCAAGAAAGGAAACCGTGTTAACGCCCTTATGGCAGCAATGGTGGCACCACTAAGCGAACAGGATATGATTGACCTTGGTGCTTATTTTTCTATTCAAAAAACAACTCTGGGTGCTGCTCAACCTGAATTAATAGAAATTGGAGAACTTATCTATCGAGCCGGGGACCACGAAAGTGGTGTTCCAGCCTGCATGGCATGTCATGGGCCCAATGGTGCTGGTAATCCTGCTGCTATTTATCCGGTATTAAGTGGTCAACACGCTGAATATACCACTACGCAACTTAATATGTTTAAGGTTGAAGAACGTAATAATGATCCTAATAATATGATGCGTACAATTGCACGACTGTTGACAGATCTTCAAATTGAGGCTGTATCTCAATATATTCAAGGATTGCATTAAAAATTTACACTTTCAATGAAGTAAAAATCTGAATTCTCATGTCTATAAAAAGTGTGGGTTTAAGTATTACTAATATCTAATAAGTTTTAAGGATGACCATGAAAAATATAGCTGCAAATATCTTGTTTTTATTATTAATTTTAATTAGCAATCAAATACATGCTAATGAAAATGGCTACATAACCATCTCTCCACCACAGCCAACTCGGTCAGGAGACAAAATAGAGGTTATAGAAGTATTTTGGTACGCTTGTCCACACTGTTTCGATTTTGAACCACATATAAGCAAATGGTTGGAATCTAAACCTAATGACGTAGAATTTAGTCGCATGCCAGCTATTTTTCGTAAAAGCTGGATTCCTCATGCTAAGGCCTATTTCACCGCAGATAAGTTAAATGTTTTAGATTCCATCCATACTCCATTATTTGATGCATTACATAAGCGAAAGAAAAACATTCATGACGACGATTCTATTAAGAAATTCTTTGTTAAACACGGTGTTGATAGAAATATATTTAAAAAAGTATACGAATCTGACGAGGTTCAGGACAAGGTCAAGCGAGCCTTTATTATGGGTCAACGATACAAGCTTACGGGCGTTCCAGCAGTTATAATCAATGGAAAATATATGGTTAGCGGGTCCACTGCTGGAAGTTTTGAGAATGTGCTGAAAATAATTAATCAACTCATTGATAAAGAGAGAAAGAATAATTTGCAAAGTTGAGATTAATAAAACATGTCAATATGAAGAATTTAGATTAATACTACAAATATTTGTCCTATATGAATTAATAGTAGCGAGTTTATTGAAACCAATTAACTTATAGGCAATAAAAAAGGACCTAACGGTCCTTTTTTAATTATAATGAAGAAAATTTTACTTATTGTTGATATACATTGTGACTTCAAAGCCAAAACGAATGTCGCTATATTCAGGTGTTTGCCAGTTCATTGTTGTATCCTCGTGTAAATATTATAAAAATTGTATTTAAAGTTTTTTCTATGATTAGAATACAGCAGATCGTGTGCCAGCTTGATGAATATATGATATTTATCATTTTAATCAGTAGCTTAAAAAAATTTAATTCCCCCCTTGTTGATTTTATTGATAAAGTTGGTTATCAATAGCCAATGCACTGGTCTTAAAGAACCATATTCTGTATCTTTTTATATCCATTAAGACTCTATATTCCGAATAATCTATGTAAGAATTTAGGTACCATGAGGGAACTACAGCTTTGCTATGTGTATTGTGTTAAATTCGCCGACTTTTATGAATGTGCACCCATTTAAGACATGATAAGTATTTATAACAAAATCAATAATAAACATATTGCTAGCGGACATCGTGTTGGAATAGTTGGAGGTGGGCAACTCGCAAAGATGATAGGGCTATCCGCAATAAAGCTAGGTTGTGAGATTGTTATCCTAGAAAAAACAAAAAAAGCACCATCCACCTCCCTAGCCATAGATACTTTATACGGCGATTGGAACGATCCATCTAATCTACTGAATCTCGCAAATATGGTTGACGTAGTCTCTTTGGAAAATGAATTTGTTGATGCTAATAGTTTAAGAGTATTAGAAGAAGCAGGGCATCGGTTATATCCAACCTCCACAACGATTGGACTGGTACAAGATAAACTGCATCAGAAACAGGCTCTAAGCGATGCTGGAATACCAGTTATACCATTTGCTGCGGTGAATTCACAAGAAGAGATCATTCAACTCGCCGATCAGCTCGGATGGCCTGTAGTCTTGAAGACTAGGCGTGATGGCTATGATGGAAAAGGAAATATCACTTTAAACAATGTAACAGACATTGATGATGCCTGGTCAAAATTGAATGGCAATAATCAAAAACTCTATATTGAGGCCTTTTGTCATTTTACTGGTGAATTAGCTGTAATGGTTACTCGCGGATTAAATGGGGAAATGGTCAATTATCCTGTAGTTGAATCTGTACAGAAAGATCATGTTTGTCATATGGTACGTGCGCCCGCCCGTATTGATAATGAACTTTCTGATGCAACCATTAAACTCGCACGAAAAGCAGTGGAAGTTATTGACGGCGAAGGCTCTTTTGGCATCGAAATGTTTCTCACCAAAGAAAACCAGATTATCCTTAACGAAATGGCTCCAAGAGTACATAATTCCGGGCATTATACAATTGAAGCTTGTGAATGTTCTCAGTTTGAAAATCATATGAGAGCAATCCTCGGGCTGCCACTTGGCTCAACTAAAATGATTGCACCAGCAGCGGTTATGATAAACATGCTTGGAGAAGAACAAGGACATGGCTATCCGGTTGGCATTGAACATGCTCTGGCAGTGAAAGGTGCCCACATACATGTGTACGGAAAAACAACAACAAACATAGGGCGCAAAATGGGACATATTACAGCATTAGGTTCAGATATTAATGAAGCTGAAAAAATAGCTTCAAAGGCCGCATCATGTATTCGTTTCGGAGCACAAAAATGAAATCACAAAATAAATCAATCGTAGGTATTATCATGGGCAGTGATTCAGACTGGCCCACCTTAAAAACAGCGACGGATATCTGTAAACAGTTTTCAGTTCCCCATGAAGTGCATGTTGTTTCAGCGCACCGTACGCCTGACGATATGGCTAAGTACGCAAAAAGTGCCTATAAAAAAGGTTTGAAGGTTATCATTGCGGGTGCCGGTGGCGCAGCACATCTGCCAGGGATGATTGCTAGTCAAACGCCCTTGCCCGTAATTGGTGTTCCTATTAGAACTGAAACATTAAGTGGCATGGATTCATTATTATCAATCGTACAAATGCCTGGTGGCGTGCCGGTTGCAACAGTTGCGATTGGTGCAGGAAAGAATGCTGGGCTGTTAGCCGTTGAAATTCTAGCTATAAGTAATGCAAAATTGATGGATAAACTAATCGAGTACAAAAGACTCCTCATAGCCGAATCACGCAAAAAAGACATATCGTTAAATAAAGAAATAAAGTTAAGTTTGAAATAAGTTAAAGATGCCTTATCTAAAAAAAGATCTTGAATCTCACTGACTATCAATACTGCTTTCTCGTTGCCTCGCCATTTTCAAGATGGTTTTACGTCTTTTAGTGTTAGCTTGAAACCATTCAATTATTTCTGATATTGTTCTATAACATCCCGTGCAAATATTATTTTCATTCAAACAGCAATTTCTTATACAAGGTGATTTCATATCCTTTGTATAAATCATCGCATTATGATTCTAGAACTACTGTCTTCCAGTTATTGTATAACTGTCTAGCTGTCTTATTAAAGTCACTAATATTCTTCGATACTTCTTGTTCAAGTTCATCTGCGAAATTTTTACCCCGACTTTTTTCCAATAAACAGTTATAAGTAGGAATAGTACTCCAGTCAGATATCGTTGAGGCAATGGTTTCTTGATGGTATTGCATAGTGAAGACTTGTGAGCCTAACGACAAGGACTGTATCGAGCACTTCTCTGAATAACTTAAGGTATCCATTCCGACAGGTGCATGCTTTACTTCAGCGCTGTGCCACTGCAAACAGTTAATTTTATTTGGCATCTTTTTCAAGTAAGGGCTATTCTTACCCATACTTGTCTTATGAATTTCCATAACACCAACCTCCGTATGTTCTCCCGGACCGACTTCACCACCAAGTGCATCAGCTAATAATTGATGACCAAGACAGATGCCAACATAGGGCATCCCTAGTTCATTCACTACCTTTCTAATAGCTGCTTTTTCTTCAACTAACCATGGGTACTCTGCTTCTTGCCAAACATCCATGGGTCCACCCATGACCCATAAAGCATCATAATAATTTAAATCAGGGATCAGTTGATTTTCGTCCAATTCAATCACATGGCACTCAATTCCATCTTCTTTGAAAAAATCTCGAAAAATACCAGGATGCTCTATGCGTAGATGTTGAAAAATAAGTATCCTATTAATTTCCATTCTACTTAATCAAGTCAGGAATTGATTTACGAAAGTTACTATGTTCAGGTTGCCAACCTGTGCGCGTTATAGTTAATCGATTATCACAGCGACGACCTACTCCACGTATATTATTACCGTGGTTAAAATTAGCTGGAGCTTGTTTTAATATATCTGCCAAGAACGAATAATACTGGCTACGTTTGATCGGGTAACCATCAGAAGCTAACTCAATTAATCCATGTTCACTCATTGCAGCAATACGCCTTAATAATTTTACTCCATCATCGGCATGGATTAAATTAAGCCAGCCGTCAGGATCACTATTAATGGTGCGACCTTTTAATATTTCGTTTTTACCAATTATACGATCAGGTCCATATATCCCTGCAAAACGAATAACACTTCCTTTCTTTACAGCAGCTAACCATTCTTGTTCTAAAAAGTATTGTCGCTCTGCCCTCTCGCTATCTATGTTGACACCACTATCGGCGTTAACAATCCTGTCTTTATTACCATAAACAACAGTTGACGACACCAAAATAGAATTTTGAATATCAAGCTTATTTAATCGTTCGATAAAATGAGAGAAAACTAATCGATCTATTTTGCTTGGAGGCACCATAAAATAAATCCTGATGCTATGTTCATTAGAAAGTATATTTAAGTTAGCCCACGACTGTCTATCATTAATATTCAAAATGATTTGGTGATTACCATTAGCCGAGTTTATGGTTTTTTTCTTATCCGATCTGTTTGAGAGATAGTTTCTTTCGCCACATAGAATTTCAAGCAATCTTCTGCCTAGATAACCATAACCTATGATCAAGTTTATTTGCTTCATTTATTTATAAACTCTGACTAATACAGAATAAGTGTATTAAAGACAACACACTTGTGTATTAACCCTCAAAATTTATGATTTAACCTCTTCGTATTTTATAAGCACATTATAATTTTTACCTTTACTATCGCGTATATTTGAAACTCCCTCGTAGACACGTAAAATAGGCTTATTAATGTCATAGTATAGTTTGATTTTTCCTGCAAAAACACGGACAAAGAAACTGTTTGGTTCAACGTTTATCAACCTTAGGGATTGACCTTGTTTATTTAAGACAGCATCTTGATATATCCTAAAACTTAAAAAATCTTGCATGCTCGGCACAAGAAAGTCACGTTTAAACTCCTTGCCAGAAATTATTAGGTCCCAATATTCAATAATAAAATTATCAAAACCAGCATCACTAATCGCACCATCTTTATAGTTGATTTGTGATTGTTTTCGAGTTTTACTTTTTGTTCCACTGAAAATAACTTCATATTTATTTTTTATGAAACGTGTTTTTTCTTCATGTCCCGTTCGCGTGTTTTCTAATTCGAACTCAGGCATGAATTGATTATCGCTAAAATCTGCAGTCTTACTCGCAAAGATATTTTCAGACAAGTCCTTGTATATTACTTTTGTGTTTTGTAATACTCCATCACTATATTTCTCATAATGATTTTCTGTATAAAGTAATTGATCAGTGTTAAGATCATAAGCGTACCCTATTCGGGTCAGTCCATCATCAGTAAAAGCTAAAGGCGCCCATAAAAAAAGGCTTATCAAAAAAAATATTCTAAACATAGAATCAATTATCCTTTATATTCTTACCCAACCAGAATATTTTCATACTACCCTGCGCTTCATAAAACACTTTTAATACATAAAGAAAAGACAGCATATTACCAAGTAGCAAAATCAGAACAGACCATGATAAAGCGGTAGTTATATTCTCTTCACGACACATAATCCAGAAACAAAACAGCAATAAACCTAAATAAAGATCTACTAGCGTTACTATGCCCCATGTCATATCGATTAATACAGCACCTTCTATAAAAAAATCACCGTAAGCTAATGCGTAACAGACAACCACTAGCATGATCAGGAAGCCACCAAAAGCAATAACTACTGGCATCGAAACTAATTTAGCTTTTTTAAGCATAGCGATCATATTGATGTCTTGGGAGGCATCGGGAAAAACATATTTGTAGTTTTTTGATACTCTCTATATGCATCACCACGGCTGCGTATAGATTGCTGTTCGGTATAGGGTACGCCAGTAATACGTGTAATGAATATATAGATAATAATCAGACCTACCCAAGTTAGCCACCAATAATCACTTCCGTACCCAATCAAAACAAAAGCCCACCATTGTAACCATTCAAAAAAATAATTGGGGTGACGTGAATAACGCCACAGTCCAATATCACAAACAACACCCTTGTTATCAGAGTTCATTCTAAAACGATGTAATTGGTAGTCGCTGACAATCTCACCGGCAATAGCAATGACCCAGACTAATAATCCGAGCATATCTAATAGACCAACTCCAGGACTACTATTTCTTGCAGCTGCCCAAAATGGTAAAGCAAATAATATCGTCCATGTCGCTTGTACTTGAAAGAAAACAAACATCGTCACTTGCGCATATTTACCGCAATATTCACGCATGTATCTATACCGACCATCTTCAACCTCATTCATTACACGATTATATAAAAAAGTACCCAGACGAAAGCCCCAGAAAATAGCGAGTCCAATAATCAACCATTGACGATTCCCATTATCAACCTGATCCATGAATATTAACCAAGCACCGACCAGTGGCGTCAAAAATGACCAAGCAACATCGACGATGCCCGCATTTTCAGTTTTATATTGCATCATCCATAACAGCAACATGACTAAAGCACTAAAACCCCAAGCTATTAAAAAAATTTCAGTTAATGTCATTCGTTTTCTCCATTTTAAGTAGAGTTACTTATTCTTGAGATAATTGTTGTCTAGTAAAAGTTTCTGACGCCCAAATTAATAAGGGCATAGCAACACACCACATAATAGAAATAATTAACATAGAAATATTCCCGAATAGGGTAATTGCACCCAACTTTTCACCTGCAATATAAGCCATTGGACCAGCAATCGCAGCAATCGCCCCAGAAAGCACATATCGACCTTTCAACCATGACAGTGAAAGATTTATAGTAGAAATCAGATTTATCCAAAGACAGACCATCCAAAGAGGGGAAGGACCACCTAATGAAGTATGCTCGGGAAAAATAATTACTCCAGTAACTACTAAAATTGAATCGAACGCATAGCCGATAAACGCAGCAAATAATAAAGATTTTATTTCCGCATTTCGTGTTTTAGTCATCATCAGCAAATGCCAAAGCATCCATATGATCGTGTAAAAGACACCAATATAGGCAACCCCTTTCGCAGCCGAAAGAATAGTCACAAACCAAGCCAACTGAAACAAAATAAAATTAGTTATTTTCATGGCTTAAATTCAACTTAGTCTGTTGAACTGATAGCACCCCTCTTAAAAGCAGGTTTGTTCATTAACATGTGAATAACGCCCGTGTAGCGTTCAAGAAAGCCCGCTTCACAATAACAAAGGTAATACACCCACAAGCGTATAAAGTCATCTCCATAACCCTGTGATTTCACCTCATCAAGTCTTGCGTTAAAATTATTTCGCCAAACACGCAATGTTCTTGCGTAATCTAGACCAAAATCTTCCACATGATTAACACGTAAATCAGTTACCTCCGCCACAGCATCAAGCATCGCGGTTAAAGATGGCACGCAACTACCAGGGAAAATAAACTGTTGAATGAAATCAGATGTCTTTAGATATTGTTTATATCGCTGATCAGGCATTGTAATAGCCTGAACTAACATTTGGCCATCTTCTTTTAGTAGTGATGCGCAACTAGAAAAGTACGCCGGTAAAAATTCATCACCGACAGCTTCAATCATCTCTACAGATACTAGCTTGTCAAACCTGCCTATTAGATCACGATAATCACAAAGTCTTATATCAATAAGACCAGTCAGTCCATTCTCCTCTATTCGTGATTTAGCAAGGCTATATTGTTCTTCTGAAATCGTAATTGTTGTTACATGGCAGCCATATTTTTTTGCTGCATGAATCGAAAAACTACCCCAACCAGTGCCTATCTCAATTAATTTATGATGCTTTTGCAAATCAAGTTTACGACAAATTCGATCAAGTTTTTCGACTGAAGCTTCTTCGAGTGTTGATTCTTCATCAAGGAATATGCCTGAAGAATAGGTCATTGTCTTGTCCAAAAACAACTTGAACATGTCATTCCCCAGATCGTAATGCGCTTGAATGTTCTTCTGGCTGCCTTGACGCGTATTATTTCTAGCTTTATGTCTGCGGCGTAACCACCAATTACCAAGTACGGCTAAACCACTCTCAAGTTTATCAGTATCGTCGAGGTTTCTTACCATCAATTGAAATAAACCGACTAAATTATCACACGACCAGTAACCATCTCGATATGCACTCGCTGCACCATTGCTACCTGCCAATAACATATCTAAATAAAAACGCAGATCGTGAATCTCTATTGTGAAGTCTGGATCATGATTGTCATCGGTTTGCCACACATCAATTTCATCTTTAATCTCAATACAACCAGAAGCCAGACCACTCATTTTTTTTTGTATTATTTTTTTTGCATACATAACAAAAATATTTAGCGTGCGTGTTGTTTTAATTTCATCAGATTTTAATATCGTAGATCTCATTTAATTTTCTCTTACGTTAATTTTTCTGGGTGAGAATAGAAGGGTGTTTTCTTTAGCCACAACTTCATAGCCTGCAAATAGATAGTACTGATAACTTTTATCGTCATGAATGGGTATACAAATAATACTCTACTCAATTGAAAGCCAGTAATTCTTTGCCTTTTTAAGTTCATAGTGGCATTGAAACATTTTTTATTATTCTTAATACTATCCATATTGACCATCAAATTTTCACCTGGTTTTGGTAATTGCCATTGATAAACATAATCCATTTCCATAAATGGTGAAACATGAAATGATTTTAAGAAGCAATAGACATCGGAGCCATACTCCAATTCAGATTTATCAAGCACATAGCAATGCGTTTCTCCCCATGGTGTGTTATGCACTTCAGCAACGATATATTCAAGTTCGTTACCCTCATCATTCCAACAATAATAAAAACTTACGGGATTCATGCAATAACCAAAATAGCGTAAGTGAGTAAGCAACCTAATAGGACCAGAATGTTCTCGCCCTGTTTTTTCCTTGATAATTTGTCGTATGCTTTTGTCCAATGGTGCATTTTTATCACCAGCATGATCTTTTCGTCTAAACCATGCTAAAGCCGGACGTTTCGATGACCACAATAGATTAGTATCGAATAGCTCTGGTAACTCGTCCAAGTCGAGATACATCATATATAAACTGTAGCAAAAATAATGATTATGTGGTGATAATCGATTATGAGACACCAACCCTTCATAGATACAGCTATTCATACGGTTAGTGTCTGGTTATAAGAAGCGCATACTGCTAGTGCGCTTCGCACACCATCCTCATGAAAGCCATAACCCCAATAGGCTCCACAATAGGAAATGCCTCGTCGTCGGATTAACTTCTCATGCTGAGATTGTACAAGATCTCTACCGGGCTGAAATATTGGATGGTAATAATGAATACGTCGAATTATTTTATCTTGATCGATCTGTTCAGATTGGTTAAGTGAAACATTATAGATCTTCTCACTCTCAATACCCTGTAACATGTTCATATTATAACTTACTGAAGCATAATCTTTTTCAGTTGCTGGTATTCTATAATTCCAACTTGCCCAAGCTCTTTTATTATCTGGAAGAATACAAGTATCGGTGTGCAAGATTGCTTCATTATATTGATATTTAAAAATCTCCAACATATTATTTTCTTCAGGCTCAATATTTTTTACAAGTTGACGACTGGTGTCAGCATGTGTTGCGAGGATAACCTCATCAAATAATTCAGTTATACCACTGCTAAGCATCAATTCAACCTGATTATTTTTTCGGGTTACACTAACCACACTTTTATTTAAATGAATCTTTTCACTATAACCCTTTGTCAGTGGTTCTATATATTTACAGGAGCCTCCTATTACAGTTCGCCATTGTGGACGATCGTTAACTTGTAACATGCAATGATTATCCAAAAACTCCAAGACAAACTTGATAGGAAAGCTACGAAAATGTCCTGCTGGACTGGACCATAAAGAAGCGCCTAAGGGAATTAGATAATATTCAATAAACTTCTCAGAGTATTTATTCTGCTTTGCAAATTCAGCGACTGTAATTTTGTCATCAATACCATTACGCAATAATACGGGAGATTCATCATTGAATCGCATGATGTCTTTCAACATACGCCAAAACTCTAGATTAAGAATATTTCTACGCTGACTAAATACACGATTAATATCACTGCCATTATATTCTAAACTCGTCTTTTCACAATGAACGCTGAAACTCATATCTGATTTACGACTCTCTATGTTCAAGACATCAAACAACCTACATAGATTTGGATAGTTCTTTTTGTTGAAAACAATGAAGCCAGTATCAACAGGAATTTCTTTTTTACCTTCTTTTACAAGAATTGTATTGGTATGCCCACCAATATAATTATTAGCGTCGAATACATGCAAGTCATGTTCGCGATGCAACACATATGCGGCTGTCAAACCTGAAATGCCAGTACCGACTATAGCTATCTTCATTGCCGTCGACCTTCCTCCATAATATGTGCCGGCACTGGTTTTAGATCTTTAACTAGGCCAAGCAAAGCAAGCATATTAATCAAAATAAAACTGACGTCTATTTCGCCACGATAAAAACCTTGTCGTGTTGCAGCTGGATAACGGTGATGGTTATTATGCCAACCTTCACCAAGAGTTAAGAAGGCTAACCAGATGTTGTTTCGACTATCATCATTTGTATCAAATCTACGATTACCAAAGACATGTGCTAGTGAATTAATAGTGTAGGTAGCATGATAAAGAATTAACGTTGATACAAATCCTCCCCATACTAGAAGTTGTAGCCCGCTAGTATTAAAAGCAGGAAAATTCACCGCCAAAAATCTACCTAAAAGATAACATGCTAAGAATAGTAGCAAAAAAGGCACCCAATCAAATTTTTCTAAAAGTCTAAGCTCAGGATATTTAAGCAAATCTTTTATACGGTCTTCATGCAAGGAGAAATTACCTCGACGCAAAAACCAAAGCATATGACTATTCATAAATCCATTCCTCGGCGAATGCGGATCGATTTTTGTATCTGAATTCATATGGTGGCCTCGATGATGGCTTGCCCACCATAACGGGCCACGTTGCCCAGCCGTACAACCCAAAAAAGCCATTAGAAATTGGACTGGTCGCGACACCAAATAAGTGCGATGAGAAAAATATCGATGATAGAACGCAGTAATAAAAAACATCCTGACAAAATATAATACCAACATTATAAGAACAGCAACCGAGCTAATAGACACATAAAATACACTCAAGCAAGCGATATGCATAACAATAAAAACTATGAGTCTAAAAGTATCGATCTGGTCATTCTTTTCATCGCTTAGATCTTTATAAAGTGAGCTATCGTTAGATATCCATCGCCAAATATTTTTAGCAATACTAGTATTTTCTAGTGTTTTTATATGCTCTCTCATAGATATCCTAAATTTTTATAAAGTTTATAATATTGATCGTGAATAGCCAGTCGAGCAGATGTGAATTTTCTGTAAGGAAGAAAAAACATAATTTTATTTTGATGAAGCCTCAGGAAAATTAATTTTTACTTTAGTGCCAAAACCTAATTAACTATCAATATCAATGGACCAGCGAAACCGCTCAGACAACATTTTAACGAGAGTCAAACCTACCCCATAACTATCACAATGTATATTTTTAGCATGTTGAAATGGTTTGAATATTATTTCAACATCTTCTTTTGCGATTCCGTTACCACTGTGTGCAATAATGAGATTATTCGCCACTCAAGGATAATAGCATCATAATCATTCTTTCTTTAGAGCAAAGTGTAAGCCAGTTAGGCCATCGGCAACATCGTCCATGACATAATCGCTTCGTTCAAGATATTTACATACCATTTTGGCAATATCATGATGATCATCTATAAGCAGTAGATGACCCTCATTATTTACAAACATCACTTAATCTCTTGTATTTTAGAGATAAAATATTACACAACTATTTATCTGACGACTATGTGAATTTTAGTTGTTCATTGTTAATTTTGTATCAAAATGGTCTTGAAATAACATCTGAATTTAAGTGATCGCAACTATCTCTTAATTTACTCGTCGTATATACCTGACGATGTAACATTAATTTGAGAGGTTTTATTGACGATGTAAATATCTGCAACATGGCAATAAAAGCTATAAACTGATTAATTATAATCTAATTAAAGGCAATCGCCAGACGAGTTGAGTGTTCCATCGGATACAGACAATAGGTATACTTTTGCAGATTGATTATAGAAAATCTCCGAAAATTTAGAATACACCCTGAGGATGAACAATGAGTAAAGAAGAAGATCAAATATTTTTTAAAAATTTTTCACTATCACTTGGCTTTATCGCCGTAATGATGGTGGTGTTTTTTGTTGTCGCACAATATGCGGCTTCAGACGATGAAGCAGATGCCAAAATGCGGTCAACAAAAGTGGCTAAACTGACAAAACCCGTAGGACAAGTTACGCCCCTCGGCGAGGAGATTGAAGTAATTATTGAAGAAGTGGTCGATAATGTAGTGATAGCAAGTGGAGATGTTGGTAAAACAGTATATGAAGGATTATGTGTGAATTGTCATGGTATTCCGGCAATGGCAGCCATGATTCCACAAACAGGTGACGCAGTTGCGTGGAGCGCACGTATCGAAAAAGGTAACGACATACTTTATGACCATGCGATCAATGGTTTTGTTGGTGATATGGGTATGATGCCAGGTAGGGGTGGAAACTTAGATCTAAGTGACGATGAAATTAAGGCCGCCGTAGATTACATGGTAAGTCAAGTTCGTTTAGCGCCGGCTGATACAGTAATTGAGCCCGAATCAACTCCAATAACTGATGCAGGCAAAACGGTATATGAAGGCTTATGTGTAAATTGTCATGGTGTTTCTGCACTTGCATCAATGATTCCTCAGACAGGTGACGCACTTGCATGGAGTCCACGTATCGAAAAAGGAAACGACACACTTTACGATCATGCAATCAATGGTTTTGTTGGTGATATGGGTATGATGCCAGGTAAAGGTGGTAATTTAAATCTAAGTGATGATGAAATTAAGGCTGCCGTAGATTATATGGTTAAACAGGCTCTTTAAGTCTTTTGTATTGTGTAATACACAGAAGAGAGCTTATTCGCTCTCTTCTTTAATCTCTCGAGGAATGTAAGTAGAGGTGTCTATTTTAATCTTAAACTCGTCTGATAAGATTCTTCTGATAATTTATCCCAACTCGCATAATTAGATCGAAAATTTTCATAGGCATCATATACTCGTTTGAAAGTTGGACTAACCGCAGCTTCTTCATCAAGCGTTTCTTTGGTTAGGAGTTTAAAGCTTAATAATACCTCTTCTGGAAACTCCAAGATCTGTACATTTTGTTTCGTTTTTAGCTCAGTCAATGCTTGTTGGTTATGATATTCCATCTGTGCATAGATCCGTTCGCTTGTTGCCGCGGCTGCCATTTCGACAATTTTCTGCAAATCTTTTGGTAATAAGGACCATTTTGAATCATTGATCATCAGTTCAAAAACGGTACCCGGCTCATGCCACCCAGGATAATAATAATAATTAGCAGCGCGATTGAGACCTAAACGCATGTCATGAAATGGCCCGACCCATTCAGTAGCATCAATAGTCCCACGCTCCAAAGCGGTATAAACTTCACTCGCTGCCATTAAAACTGGATTACCGCCTGCTTTTTTAAATACTTTGCCCCCCAGTCCCGGGATACGCATACGTAACCCCTTAATATCTTCCATTGATTTTATCTCTTTATTAAACCATCCACCCATTTGTACACCGGTGTTACCCATTGGAAATACCATTAGGTCGAATGGCTTATAAATTTCATTCCAAAGTTCCAAACCACCTGCATTGTATAACCAAGCATTCATCCCTTTTGCAGTCATGCCAAATGGTACGGATGAAAAGAATTGCGCCTCGGGCACCTTTCCCGCCCAGTAATAGGGTGATCCATGGCCCATTTCAACAACACCATTTGAAACAGCATCAAATACTTGCAAAGCTGGGACAAGCTCACCACCCGCATAGACATGAATATCTAATCGATCGTTACTCATCGTACGCACATCGTCAGCAAATCTTTCAGCACCCTCCTGAAAGATTGGAAAATTAGCGGGCCAAGTCGTCACCATCTTCCACTTAAAGATTTTAGAGATATCAGTGCTAGCTTCAATACTAACTTCGGAATCAGTTGTCACACCACATGCAGTTAAAAAAATAGTGAATGATAAATAAATAAATAAAATGCATTTGTCCATAAGTTATTTTCGCCTTTAATGAATTCTGTTTTCTAGTCATATAATCTTTTACTGCGATTTCAGACTACAGAGCCTCTGTTTATTTCCCAATATTTTAATTTTACTTCATCGAATTGTCGTTCAAGTGCTTCCAGTCCATTTTCTGCAATATATGCGCACTCAGAACTGCTTATAGGTATTAAACAAGCAACATGTGTATGATTAGTCGGTATTAAATCAAGTGCTTGATCAAACGAGTATGGTAATGATACTAACCAATTGTCACAAAGTGCTCCTTCTAACCAAGGTTCACCGATCGGGACTGTATTGGTATATTCAAGGCCATGTTGCGAATGAAAGTAAGTCACCATCGCAAGCATCTGAACCATGCGTTCCGTATTAACAGGAGATACAATAAAGAATTCATATCTACCAGTTATCTGATGATCAATTTTCGATGCCCCAACCGAACAATAAACCCACTGATCACATTTCATGCCTGGTGAAAACTTTATCACCTGAAACTCAGGGATGATGTCTTTAATAGGTCCTGTATTCCAAGTCATCAACTCAAAATCGTGTCCTTCAAAAAAAGTCTTAAAATGTTCAATAATATTTTCTATTTCTGATGCCATAACTTTTTTCTTCCTAATTATTTGTACTTTGTTTTTAAAATTTAAGAATGAGCTAGTTCACTCGAGTATTAAGCATCACACTTTGAGAAGCAAAATGTATATGCCTCGAGTATACGGTCATAGCAAAAGTGGTGAAACGAAGTAGTTGAATAACATACTATTCTAATCAGGCGAGCTGGAGATTTGCATAAGACGCTACCAACCACTTACTGCCTGCTTGCTCAAAGTTAACTTGTATACGCATATGCCCGCCGCTACCCTCAAGGTTGAGCACAATACCTTCGCCAAACTTAGCATGCCTCACACGCTGTCCAAGAGACAATGAGCCATCACTATTTGGTGCTGAGACTTCACTTTTCTTGAATAATGACTCTGTAACACTACCTCCGAGACGAATGTCGTTAAGTAAATCGGAAGGGATTTCATCTATAAACCGCGATGGCGACGGATAATAATCGGAACCATGCATTCGACGATGCTGTGCATGAGTTAATGTTAGTGTTTGTTTCGCACGTGTTATACCGACATAACAAAGTCGACGTTCTTCTTCCAATTGAACCAAGTCTTCACTACTGCGTTGATGTGGAAATAAACCTTCTTCCATACCCACAAGGTACACATCGGGAAACTCTAAGCCTTTTGCAGAATGTAAAGTCATCATATGCACACAATCAGAGCTATCGCCCGCCTGAGTTTCACCTGATTCTAATGCTGCGTGAGCCATGAAGGCGGATAAGGCATCCATCTCGGCAAGCTCTTCATCGTCGCCTATTTCAAACTCACCTGATGCAGTGACTAGTTCTTCCAGGTTCTCAACTCGCGCCAGGCCTTTTTCACCTTTGTCTTTTTTAAAATGTTCGATTAATCCACTTAATTGAATGATTTTATCAACATGTTCATCTAAAGTCGCTTCTGATTCAGCGGCAGTCATTTTCTGAATCAGATTAACGAAATTTTCCAGAGCATTTAATGCGCGCGCACTCATTAGTCTATGCTCAACAATATGTTGTGCTGCTTTCCACAAAGAGCAATTGTCTCTTCTTGCCGTAACGCGCAATTCTTCAACAGTCCGATTACCAATGCCGCGGGTTGGTGTATTGATGATTCGCTCGAATGAAGCGTCATCGTCTTTAAAACGAGCAAGACGAACATAGGCGAGCGCGTCTTTAATCTCGGCACGTTCATAAAATCGCATACCACCATAAACACGATACGGTATACATGCTTGCATTAATGCTTCTTCAATAACACGTGATTGAGCACTAACACGATATAAAATGGCGTAATCATTAAATTCTTTGCCTTGTTCTGGTGCTCGACGAATTTGATCTATGACGTAACGTGCTTCATCGGTTTCGTTATAGGCCATGTAAACACCAATGCGATCACCATCTTCACCATCGGTCCAAAGATCTTTACCCAAACGGCCATTATTCTTTGCAATCAGCTTATTAGCGGCCTTTAAAATAGTTGCTGTTGAACGATAATTTTGCTCGAGTTTTATTAACTTTGTATTATCAAAATCTCGTTCAAAGGCCTGCATGTTTTCAACACGGGCTCCTCTCCAACTGTAGATCGATTGATCGTCATCACCAACAGCAAATAAGGTGCTGCCTCTGCCCACCAACAATCTCAACCAACTGTACTGTAGTGTATTGGTGTCTTGAAACTCGTCAACTAGGACATGCTTAAACCGATGTTGATAATGTTTGCGAACAAGGCCTTGTTCGCGAAATAATTCAAAGGTACGCAATAATAATTCCGCAAAATCAACCAATCCCGAGCGTTCACAGGCATCTTGATAGGCTTTATAAATCTGTACCATCTGCGCAATCGTCACATCCCCATGATCATCAATATGTTCTGGTCTAAGACCTTCATCTTTGCGAGCATTAATATACCATTGCGCTTCTCTAGGCGGATATTGTGATTCATCTATCACCATCGACCGTATCAAACGTCGGATCATGCGGAACTGATCTTCGCTGTCAATGATCTGAAAGCTCTGCGACAAACCCGCTTCTTGCCAATGTGCGCGCAATAAACGATGCGCCAGACTGTGAAAAGTACCAACCCACATGCCTCTAATTGATTGACCTAATAAATTCTCAATTCGAGTGCGCATCTCTGCCGCAGCTTTATTGGTGAAGGTCACTGCCATGATACCGTATGGACTGGCCTGACCCGTTTCGATATACCAGGCAATCCGATGCACTAACACACGGGTTTTGCCACTACCAGCACCAGCTAAAACCAACATATTGCCAGCTGGTGCACCGACGGCTTCGCGTTGATCAGTATTCAGGGGGTCAAGCACATGAGAAATATCCATGGAACGGATTGTACGCAAAACCATCATACTATTGAATTAAACTGCTAAATGAATCGAACTGAATGTTAGAATGCTCATTTTATAAAGTATGAATAATAAATAATTATGGAAGCTATAAATTCAAACGCATTATCTGATAATCGTGATGGACTAATCGACATCATTGATTCCGTTTTAACTCAGGCAAAGAGCATGGGTGCCACTTCGGCAGAAGCCGATATTGGTGCTGGGTCTGGTTTGTCTGCCAATGTTCGTAAAGGCGAGGTTGATAAGCTTGAATACGAGCGTGATAAAGGACTGGGAATTACTGTTTACATCGACGGTCAAAAAGGTAATGCAAGTAGTTCCGATTTTAGTGAGAGCGCATTGAAAGAGTCTGTGCAAGCAGCTATCAGAATTGCACAACATGCTAGTCGTGATGACTGTGCAGGTCTAATAGAGCCTGAACTCATGGCAACAGTAGTCCCTGACCTTGATTTGTATCATCCCTGGTCAATTTCACCTGAAGCAGCCATCGACCTGGCCATTGAATGTGAACAAGCTGCTTTTGCCTGCGACAAACGTATATCTAATTCTGATGGTTCTGTGGTCAGCACCTATTCAGGTATCAATCTTTATGGGAATACAAATGGTTTTATCGATGGCTGGAATTGGTCGAGCCATACCATCGACTGCACTGTCATTGCAGAGGATAAAAAAGGTATGCAACGTGATGGTTGGTATAGCAAGACACGCGACTTTAATGATTTGGAATCCATCAATGATATTAGTAAAGAAGCGGTAAGAAGAACCGTATCCCGATTAGGTTCTCGTAAACTCTCTACTCGACAGGTTCCGGTTATTTTTGAAGCACCCGTCGCATCAGGTCTTTTCTCAGCATTCATCACAGCTATTTCTGGTGGTAACCTTTACCGTCAAGCCAGTTTTTTGCTGAATAAAAAAAGTACGCAAGTATTTGCAGACCATATCAATATACGTGAAAAACCACATATAAAAAAAGCTTTGGGTAGTGCACCATTCGATAATGATGGTGTGGCAACTAGGTCACGCGATATTGTTAAAAATGGTATGCTTCAAGATTATCTCTTGAGTGGTTACTCGGCTCGTAAGCTCGGATTAGAGACCACAGGTAATGCTGGAGGAGTACGTAACCTTGTTATTGAGTCAGGCAAAAATAATTTAGACAATATGGTTAAAGAAATGAGTACAGGCTTATTAATAACCGACATGATTGGCTTTGGCGTCAATCAAGTTACTGGAGATTATTCACGCGGTGCATCCGGTTTCTGGGTTGAAAATGGTGAATTAATTTATCCGGTTGAAGAGATCACAGTTGCCGGAAATTTAACCGAAATGTATAAGAATATTACCAGTATCGGCAATGATGTAGATCTGCGTGGAAATATATTGACAGGTTCTGTAATGATTGATGCAATGACTGTTGCTGGGGAATGAATATGGAGAACAATAAAATAGAGCTCACTTAATCGATTAGATAACTTTACTTGGCGAAAATGAATAATAAAATTAGTAGCTAGACACTAAATCACGATTCGACCGAACTAATGTCACCTTATCAGTTACACTTTTCAAAGTGACTTATATTCTAAAATTGTAATTCGAACTTAATTGTAATTCGAACTTATTGTAAAAAAATTATCACAACGCCATCTCCATGATTTGTCATTCCAAAGATAAAACTAGAATGTATTTTAAGCTAATTATGCATAAGGCTTCTAAAATAGATGCTTTCAAAAAATCAATGGCCGCTCTTAATGAAGAAAAAAAATTTACCACCAAATTTAACAATTCGCGGTATTTAAAATATAAGACTAACTAACTTATTAAATCTGCCTATCAAAAAAACGCTTTATTTCCAACCCTGTATCCAATTTTCATTATTTTTTAGTGCCCGCCATTCAATTGACTCTGAACGTTTAAATAGTACAGACTCAATTAAGCAATGAGTAATCTCACCTTTTTCATCAAACTCAATCTCTGTGATCAGAAAATGTTTCTCTTTGTTTAACGGTTTAATCGCAGTCCATTTACTATTGAGCAACTTACTAGGATTTATACTATTCACTTATAGTTTCTAATTTTTGCCTAATTATTAAATTATTTCATGCCGCTTTTTTTGCATTGGCTGAAATGTCCTGTTTGCACCCCTTGATTCGATGAAATACTCTTTCTTCGATCTATTCATCTGTCATTTTATTTCTTTAACTACTTATGGCCTCATACTCTCGAAACTGTATTTGGTGTAATCTGGCATAGTGGTTTTGTAACTTCAACAACTCATCATGCTTACCTTCTTCAACAATATGCCCCTTGTCTAATACTATGATGTGGTCTGCGTTCTCAATCGTAGACAAGCGATGCGCGATGATTAACGATGTACGGCCTCTCTTAACATTATCTAATGCAGATTGAATATGACGCTCTGAACGTGTATCAAGTGAAGATGTTGCTTCATCTAGAATTAGTAACCTCGCATCTTTCAATAAAGCACGAGCAATAGCTAACCGTTGACGTTGCCCACCTGATAAACGGGTTCCATCTTCGCCAACTATAGTATCCATCTTTTCAGGCAGATCTTTGATAAACTCTATTGCACAAGCCGCTTCTGCTGCTGCCCAAATAGCTTCATCTGACGAATTATTTTTATCTCCATAGGCGATATTATTTCTAACACTATCATTGAATAGCACAACATCCTGACTAACATAGGCAATATTTTTTCGTAATGATAGTAATGACAGCTTTGTAATATCGATATCATCATAGAGTATTGTGCCCGCATGCAACTCATAAAATCGTGGTATTAAATTTGCCAATGTTGTCTTGCCACTGCCTGATTCGCCAACCAGCGCGACAGTTTCCCCTGGTTTAATAACCAGGCTTATCGAATCTAGTGTCTCAGTTTTTGCTTCCGGATAACTGTATGAAGCATTTTTAAACTCGAGCGCACCTCTCACATCGGTTAAGTTCTTATAGCCTGATTGAGGCTCGATATCTGTATCGAGTATGTTGAATACACTCTCACTTGCAGCAAGTCCTTTTTGTATGTGCTCATTAACACCGGCTAATCGTTTCAACGGTCCAAGTATCATCGCTATTGCTGCAAAAAAAGAAACAAAGTCTCCGACTAGCAAATTATCCGAACTGGCCTGTTGTGTAGCTACATAGATAATAATAGCGAGAAGAATAGCAGTACATATTTGTATCGCCGGACCCGTTGCAACAGAAGCACTTAAGAACTTCATGGCAAAACGACGATGCGCATTAACCGTTTTAAAGAAGCGCTGCTTCTCAAGCTTCTGTCCACCATAGAGTTTGATCACTTTTTGTGCGTCAAAACATTCTGCGAGCACATGATGAATATCGGCCATCGTCTCCTGTACCTTACGACTCATCTTACGCAAACGACGTTTAATAATAGTTACAATAATGGCGATAATCGGCGCGCCTAATAAGCAGATTAACGCTAGTGTCCAATCGATGTAGAACATCCAGCCAAGTAAACCCATTACAGACAATGAATCTCTGACTATCGTTGAAATAGCATTAGTTGACGCGTCTTTTATCTGGGTAACATCATAGGTAAACCGCGACATCAAACTGCCGGAACGATTTGTGTCAAAGAATGAGGTTGGATAATCAATGAACCGTTCAAACATGGTTTGTCGAAGATCCATAATCACCTTATTTGCGACCCAATTTAGGGACAAGCCACTGATATAGGCAGACAAACTTCGAATAATAAATAAACCAACGAACAAAAATGGCATAAACGCAATTGTTTGGGGATCTTTTTCTATAAATGCACCATTTAATAGTGGCTGCATTAGGGCTGGGATAGCTGGATCAGTTGCCGCAAGCAGGACCATGCTGATGATTGATAATAAAAATACACGCCAGTAGGGAACGACATGGCTTAGCAGCCTGCGATATAAAATAATATCTGTATTCATTGATGAGCTCAAATTATCCTTTTGTAAATCAGCGTGTTATATAGCTTATAATGCCCGTGAAAATAGAATTGTGCAATGTACTAAAGAGTAATCCTGCGACAAAGTTGAAGCCGTAATGTTAAATAAAATACTAATTAAATATAGAAAATACATTCTTCTGAGGATATTCTAAACACCATGTCACACAAACACCCAATAATTGCTGTAACAGGCTCCTCAGGCGCGGGCACCAGTATTGCAAGAGATGCATTTGAAACTATGTTTCGAAAAATCGGTATTAAACCGGCCTATATAGAGGGTGATTGTTTCCATCGATATGATCGAGCTGAGATGGAAAAGCTAAGTGCGAAAGCAGAAATGAATGGAGAAAACCTGACCCATTTTGGGCCCGAAGGTAATCTTTTTAACGAATTGGAAGCTTTATTCAGTGGATATGGCGAAAAAGGTACCGGACAACGTCGTTTTTATATTCATGATGCAAAAGAAGCGTCGCAACATGGTTTGCCAACTGGTTCAATAACTTCTTGGGAACCTATCGAGGAACAATCCGATTTACTTTTTTATGAAGGGTTACATGGTGGTCTGATAACCGACCTTGTCGATGTATATCAACATGTTGATCTACTCATAGGATTCACACCCATCATTAATTTGGAGTGGATGCAAAAAATTCACAGAGACCGCGCACTCCGTGGTTATACAACGGAAGATGCGACTAAGCTTATTCTGGATCGTATGCACGACTATATGCACTACATTATTCCTCAGTTTTCTCTTACAGATATTAACTTTCAACGCGTACCTACAATAGATACATCTAATCCGTTCGCAGCGGACGACATACCTAATAATGATGAGAGTTTCAGCGTAATACATATCCGAAATCAGGAAAAAATTGAGGTTGATTTTCGTTATCTACTTGAGATGCTTGAAGGCTCGATGATGTCGAGCCCAGAAACAATTGTAGTGCCTGCTGGAAAAATGATTTTTGCAATGCAATTAATACTTACCCCTTTGATAACAAAGTTATATGCCCAAAAGGAAACCTTTATTTGACTATGAATGTTGATTTACAAGCACTTGATATCAATGTTTTAATAACTCCATGCGCACAATACTTGTTCTGAATCCTAAAGGCGGAAGTGGAAAAACTACTCTAGCGACCAATATCGCCAGCTATTTCTCTATAAAAAACAAAAAAGTAACACTGGCAGACTGTGATCCCCAAGGTTCGAGCCAGGACTGGCTAAAGATGAGACCAGATAAAGAAAATTTTATATACGAGGCAGTATTGACGAAGCGTAATTTGAAAGTTTCAAAAGATACTGACATCCTGGTCATGGATACACCTGCCGGAGTAACCGATAAAAGACTTAGTAAGTTCCTCAATCAGGCTCAAACCATGATAATACCAGTGATTGCTTCGCCAATAGACATCCGTGCGGCTGAGCATTTTATTGAGAAATTATTTTCTCTGAAAGGAACCATTAATCACAGAATCAAGATTGCAACGGTTGCTAATCGTGTAAGAGAAGACACCTTAATTGCTGCAAAACTTGAATACTATTTAGATAAACTCAAACTACCTGACGGCAAACGCCTACCATTTGTCACTATGTTACGCCAAAGTCAAAATTATATTAATGCAGCAGAACGTGGTTTAAGTATATTTGAATTACCTCCTTCAAAAACGTATTATGATCGTGAACAATGGGAGCCTCTGCTTCGTTGGTTAAATAGCAGTAAAAGTCAACCAAATAATTAATTCACTGAATTACAGCACCATCTACTGTAATCATTTAAATCGTTATGTCATATAAAGTTCAACTTTTAGATGAAGATATTGTGTTCGTGACTGAAGAGCATGAAACAATACTTGAAGCAGCCTTGCGGCAGGGACATAGCTTACCCTATGGGTGTCGCAACGGTATTTGTGGCTCATGTAAAAGTAAAGTAGTTTCAGGTGATGTTGTTTATCCTGATGGAACACCTGAAGGACTAGAGGAGAATGACATCAAACAAGGCTATGCCTTTCTATGTCGGGCTAAAGCAAATTGCGATGTCGTTATCAAAGCACGAACAGTTGAAACTGCAACAGTTCTAAGAATACGTCAGTTTCCCTGCCGTGTTGCTAGATGTGAGAAGCTCAATGATGACGTCATGCGTTTAGTGCTCGCACTGCCAAAAACAGAACGATTACAATTTTTGGCAGGCCAATATATTAATATTATTTTGCAAGACGGCAAACATCGTTCATTCTCATTAGCCAGTCCTCCAGATCAAGACCAAAATTTAGAGCTACATATTCGTCATTATAATGGTGGTTTATTCTCTGAATATGCCTTCAAAGATTTGACTGAAAAAACGTTATTACGTATTGAGGGACCATTAGGTCAATTCACTCTACAAGAGTCAGATAGACCTATGATAATGATCGCTGGTGGTACTGGTTTTGCTCCCATCAAAAGTCTAATCGAATACTCGCTTAAAAAGAACCACAAAAGATCCATTCAGTTTTATTGGGGTGCACGAACAGTTTTCGATCTATATCTTAATGAAATAGCTGAAACGTGGTCGAACGAGAATGAGCATATTCAATATTATCCTGTGTTATCTAAAGTTGATAAATTGAATGACTGGACTGGCAAAACGGGTTTTGTGCATGACGCTGTGTTGAAAGATCATGCCGACTTATCTGGTTACGACATATATGCATGTGGACCACCACCAATGATCAATGCGATTGTAGAATCATTCCCGAAAAATGGTTTAGATAAAGACAGATTATATTCCGACTCGTTTGAATTTGCTGCCAATTAGTTTTTTGTTGCAAGTTTAAGACCTTTTTCATAGCATTCAGCCGCCGCCTCACAATTTTTATTTTGTTCGTACAAGCGCGCAAATTCATAATATGCTTCTGGATTAGCCTGAACATTAATGCTTTCTTGTAAATAATCCTTTGCCTTACCCCACAATTGCCCACGCATACAAATACGACCGAGTGTTAAAAGCAAAACAGCATCTCGTGCATGATTGATCAACCAAGATTCAGCAGTGGCCTGTTGCTTTATCAAATCGGACGCTACTACAAATCCATATAAACATACTAATGAATCATCCCATTGTCGTTTCAATGCCTTTTTTAACAAAATTTCGCAGTCTGCTGCTGCATCAAATTTGAGTCTTTCAGTAACATATACTCTTACTAAATAGTGATGTTGTTTTAATTTATACGGAATATTAGTCCAAATAATATTTATCGTATTCTTATCTTTTTTGTTGCCTGCTTCCTTTAGCAAACTTGCGTAGGCACCCAACTTTTTTTCTTGAAGTTCTTCTTTAGTTAAGAGATTAGTCTTTTTAATAGAAGGTATTATATTCAATATTGATTGCCAATCGTTTAGATCAGTATAGGTTTCTAATAAATATTTTTTTACCTGATTTTGATTTGGCTTCTCCTTTTGCAAACATTTTAAAGTTGCTAGTGCTTGTTCTGTTTGATGTTCGCTTAATTGTAGTTCTGCTTGCGTTAAACCAACAGAAAGGCTCCCATCAGGATTGTGGTAATGAGCCAAACGCAAATATTCATCGCGACGAACAACTGCATGTAGCTCCTGCGCTGCACGTGCCGCAAAAAGATAACTAACATAGGCCGCTCTACTATATGGTGCTGCTTTGCAAAAAGCACGTTCGGCCTGCTTCCAACGTCCCTCAGTCAGATTTATTAAGCCTTGGGTCAAATATTTTTCTGCACGCCGATGCTGTCGCCAAGCTTTTATTTCTTTTGGTATTTCAAAAAATCGTACTAAACTACGCACAGTGAAATAAGTTATTAGGAAACCAAAGGATAAAACAACTACAAACAAAGCCGCTGTTGTCTGTATAGTCCAATCGGAAATTTTCATAATAATATGGCCTGTATCAGAACCAACCAAAGAACCAATCAAAATAGCAGATAATAAGGTCAGTAGGCCTAAAAGTAATAATTTCATTGCGCCGTATCTAGCCCATCATCATTAATATCGCTATTTGTCTCTTCTTGAAAACGCATGAGTGCACGAACTGATTCAAGTGATGAACTAATATCAATACTCGAGTATTCAAGTTCCAAGTTTTTCATCTTTTTTAATGAATCATAAATAGTTTCAGAAGATGCATCAGACAAATCAAAATATTCATCTAACCAGAGTTCCACACGCCTAATAGAAGCATGCAGATTATTTGTATCACGATTAAAGACAGCCAACCGTGCATTGGCTAATTCAAGCTTTAGATTCACCCTTAGAAAATATATTTGATCTGGCAATAAAAAAGCCTGAGTCAGCTCTGAATCATGTGTTATTACAACTAAACTTTTTATTTCCTTCAAAACCAGCATAAAGAAATTTTTTATTTCGTTTGAACTATCCTCGTTTTCTTTAGAGCTTATTTCTGGTTTTTTTATGGCAGCATATTCTTTGATAGGAAGCTGATCCACTCGGTTTATAAGATTAGATAAAGACAAACCTAGCTGACTCAGATTAGGCTGGTTTAATGTCCTAAGCTTATTTATATCTGCAATCAATTGATCTCGCACACTCAATGACATGGGGTCACGTAGACCATTTAATCTCGCGCTTGCAGCTTCCATAGCAGCCAAAGCAGTTTCCATGTCATGACCAAGTTGAATATTATGACTAGCTATAATTAATAGATGTTCAACTTCGATAAGTGCATAATCTTCATTAATATCAATTTCCTGCTCTGCGGATCGGCTGACAACTTCTGTCAATATTTTATAACTTGTTTCTAACTCATCCAGTGTTTTTCTAAATTCATGAAAAATTAATTTTGATTGTTTTACTTTTTTATCTATCTCGAGGAGAACATTTCTTTCGACAGTAATTGTTGTCATCAACGTTGATTCAAGTGTTTTAAACTTTTGGTGACCGTAATAAAAAAAAGCCGTGAAGACGATAATGAAGAATAATATTGAGATTAAAAATTTTTTATTGCCATTATTTTTGGCTATTACAGATTCAAAATCATTTTTTGTTTCAATAACCTTGTCTTTTATTTCTTCACTCATTAAATCCTATTCTCCTACAAGATCAAGAATTGCTAACAGAAGACCTTCATCGCTTTTATTTACAGCAATGCTCGTATTTGAGACAAAGCCTAATTCTTTCGCAAGGCGATCACTTCTAGTCGACATTAAAACTAATGGCGTATTAAATAATTGAAGCTGATTATTTTCTGAAATAAGGGAAACCAAATTGTTAAGTCCTTCATTGCTAGTAATTACAATCGCATCTAATTTTGTATTTTGCCATGCTTGGTAGATATCATTAATATCATTTTCAGGCAGACATCTTTTATATACTTCTGCATAATCAACTGAGGCACCTCTACTCTTTAGATTCTCGGCTAAGTATTCACGTCCACCAACACCACGAATAATCAGTACTTTTTTATCTTTTAGCCTTTTTTCCTGCATTTGTGATAGATCTAAGAGTGCATTGCTATCCGCTTGCACACCAGCATGTATTACATTCTTAACATTCCTATCAAGCAGAACTTTTGCCGTCCCAGCACCTATAGCAAAAATCTTAATATGTGATGGCAATCTAACCAGACTCAAGTAGCGATCAAAAGCAAACTCTACAGCATTACGACTAATGAATATTATAAAATCGTACCCAGAAAATGAATTACTTTTTACAAAGTTTTTATCAGATTCGTGAATAGGCTGGATGTCGATAGTTGGAAAAGCAATAGCTTCTCCCCCATTAGAGGATATTAAATTACACAAATTATCGGCTTGATGTTTTGGTCTTGTTACTAATATTTTTTTTTTCTTTAACCTCATTCTAATGATTAACCTATCAATTCTTTTAATATCTCATCAGCACCATGCTCTAATAAGCGTTCTGCTAAAATAGTACCAATTTCATAATGCTTTCTCACATCACCATTTAGCTCCGATTTAATCACTTCACTACCATCCAATCTTGCAACCAAACCAACCAAGTTTATATTATTACCTTTTATCGAAGCCTGACCCGCTATAGGTAATTGACAACCACCGAAAAGACGACGACTAAAGGCACGTTCTGTTTCAACACAAAGCGATGTGTCGCGATCATTAAGTGGAGCAATCAATTCATGAACAACAGTATCATCGGCACGACACTCAATACCAATTGCACCCTGTCCTATAGCAGGTAACAATAGTGATTCTGAAATCAACTGAGTTATACGCTCTTTCAATCCGAGCCGAATGATACCAGCAGCAGCGAGTATGATTGCATCATATTCACCATTGTCCAATTTCCGTAATCGCGTTCCCACATTTCCTCGAAGTTCTTTTAATTCGACTTTTGGGCATAGCACTTTTACCTGAGATTGACGACGTAGACTCGAAGTGCCTAAAATAGAGCTGTCTGGAAGATCTTCAAGTTGTTTATATTTATTAGAGATAAAAACATCTCTGACATCCTCACGTTTCAAGATCACAGATATTGCTAGCTCTTCAGGCAAATCAATAGTCACATCCTTCATAGAGTGCACTGCAATATCAGCTACTCTACTAAGTAGTGCCTGTTCGAGCTCCTTAATAAACAGCCCCTTTCCGCCTACAGCAACCAATGAAGCATCGAGAAGTCGATCTCCTTCCGTTGTCATGCTCACCAGTTCAACATTTAAATTTGGATTGAAATTTACTAATAATTGTTTGACATGTTCAGCTTGCCATAGGGCAAGTGGACTATTACGTGTAGCTATTTTAAGAATCTTCACTGTAGGTTATCTATTAAATAGTATGTTATTTGATTTTAATATCATACACTTTGGATATTTTTCAGAAAGCAATTTATAGTTACTTTATTTAATAGAAACTAGATTTAATGAAACTCGGAATACTTATGGATCCCATTGGCGGGATCAATATTAAAAAAGACAGCTCATTTGCCATGCTGCTAGCCGCACAGAAACGCGGCTGGGATATTTACTATATGGAACAAAAAGATCTGTTTATTAATAATGATGTTCCAATGGCAAACTTACAACCACTTAAGGTAGAAGAGAACCCTGAGCACTGGTTTACTTTATCGGACACGAAGACTCAACAGCTATCCAGTCTTGACATAATATTAATGCGTAAAGATCCGCCATTTAATCTCGAATATATTTATTCTACCTACATTCTGGAACATGCCGAACGTCTTGGCACTATGGTAGTAAATAGACCAGCAGCACTAAGAAATGTTAATGAAAAATTTTTTATTACACACTTCCCCGACTGCATCGCACCCACTCAAGTTAGTCGAAATATGGCTGTTTTACTGGATTTCGTTGCGCAACATGGCAACATAGTAATAAAGCCACTAGATGGAATGGGCGGGCAGGGTATTTTTCGTGTTAATGCCACGGATCCAAATACTAAGGTCATTCTGGAAACTATAACTAAAAATGAAACAAGTTATGTTATGGCTCAAAAATACTTACCTGAGATCTCGTCGGGCGATAAACGAATATTACTAATCAACGGTGAGCCTGTGCCCTATGTTCTCGCTAGAATACCTGCTGAGGGTGAATTTAGGGGGAACCTCGCACAAGGGGGAAATGGTAAGGGACTTGAGTTATCTGAACGCGATCGTTGGATATGTCAGCAAGTTGGTCCAAAACTTCGTGACATGGGACTATTTTTCGTCGGATTAGATGTGATTGGTGATTATTTAACTGAGATCAACATTACCAGTCCAACCTGTATTCGTGAATTGGATAATCTGTATAATATTAATATAAGCGAAGAGCTAATGGGTGTTTTGGAGAAATATAAACAGGAACAATGATATTGTTAATCTTAACGACACACTCGATTATCAATAAGTGAATCTATACGTGGCAACCGTTCATTCTGTTGGCTATACAACTACTCCAGTAGACCGATTTGGTTTAACCTTAAGTCTCGCCATTTTAATCCATGCCCTGATTATTCTCGGCATCAGTTTCGTAGAAGAAGATACTAGACTCCCACGATACGAAACTATGGAGATTATATTAGTTAAACAAAAGACCGCAGAGCCTAAGGAAGCGAAGAAATTAGCTCAAGCCAACCTACAAGGTGGCGGTGTCATTAAAGATATGATCAGTCCAAAGTCATCAATGGCAGAACCTTACCTAGATCCCAAACCAAAAACACCACCACCTAAAGCTCCTTCAAGTGAGATTCAAGAGTCAGCTCCAGTTAAAAAAAATATCATTGAAGATATTAAAAGTTCAAACTCACCAACTGAAAAATTAGTCCTATCGGATAAAATGAAACAGCTCGATGAAACACGAGTCATACCTGAACAAAAAAAGACCCGCGTTAAAAAGCCCAGAATGCCTTCCGCCTCAGAATTATTAACCAATAGCTTCAAAATTGCTTCTTTAAGTGCAGAAAATCAACTTAAAAATGAGACAAAAGAGAAACTTCCTAAACGCAAACATATCACAGCAACGACAAAGGAATACAAGTATGCAGCCTACATGGAAGCATGGCGCCTAAAAGTAGAGCGTATCGGTAACATTAATTATCCAGAACAAGCGCGAAGGGATGGCTTATCAGGTAGCCTTCTGCTTGATGTTGCCTTAAACTCAGATGGTTCCATTAATCAAATTACTATACGTCGTTCATCGGGCATAGAAATCTTAGATAACGCGGCAATTAATATTGTAAAACTTGCAGCTCCTTATGCAGTCTTTCCACCACAATTCAAGAACGAAACGGATATTCTCCATATTTTGCGTACTTGGCAGTTCATTAATAAGAAAGGTTTTAGATAGAGACAATACTCGTGTTAATGAGAAGAACCTTTAATACTATTTACTGTACAGCGAACGTATGTAACAAACCATTCTTAATAATGCTGCCTACCCTCGAAAACTGTTTTATTAAAAAACCTTTGGTCCATATTCGTACTCATGAAAAAGAGGAGGTTATAACTTCTATAGATGGCTCAACAGACAATCAGATTATATTCAGCGCACCTTTTGCTCAATATTATAACCTCGCGGTTGACTGCGCGTGAAAAATCAGACTCTAATTTGCTTTGATTATGGCGAAAAAAGAATAGGAACAGCAGTTGGTCAAACGGTCACTGCTACAGCTACAGCGCTTGAAATTATTAAGGTTGTTAACAGAAAACCAAATTGGGGGAAAATTGAATATCTAATCGGAGAATGGCGTCCAAATAGATTAATCGTTGGCCACCCATTTACACTTGAGGGCGGCAGGCAAGAAATGACAGATGCCGCAGAAAAGTTTGGACGACAATTGAATGGACGTTTTAAGCTTCCGGTAGAATTTATCGAAGAGCAACTTTCTTCCTATGAAGCCAGGCGAGAATTAAAATCAACGTACGATTTGGATTCCGTTGCTGCCAGACTTATTTTAGAGACGTGGCTAAGTGAAAATATCACGGAGAATGATCGACAAATAGATTTAGATAGGGAACACTAGCACACCATGTCAGATGAGATATACGTTAAGCAATTGATAAGTGAGATGGTCACCGCCATCAAGTCTCATACTAGCGCCAATAACTATTATGCACCGTTAATGATCGGTGTTAAAACAGGCGGGGCATGGGTGGCCAATCTATTACATCGACAACTCAAGTATAAAGAGCCTCCGGGAGAGTTAAACATTTCGTTCTATCGTGATGACTTCAGCACCTTGGGGATGCATCCAGAGGTGAGTCCAAGTCAATTATGTATAGATGTTAATGATAGACATATTATACTGGTTGATGATGTACTCTATACAGGACGTACTATTAGAGCGGCCATGAACGAAATTTTTGATTATGGCCGCCCTGCAAGTATAACTTTAGTAGTGTTGGTTGACCGAAGTAGTAACCGAGAATTACCAATACAGGCTGATATAATTGGAAAAAGCATTGCTCTTGATGCAGAAGAGCATGTTAAACTTCATGGGCCAGAACCATTGATGTTATCAATAACTAATATTGAAAGTGCTGGAACAAAAAAAATGGGATGACGGGAAACAAAATTCAACTCGACAAAAATGGCAATCTCAAGCATTTCCTTACTACAGAAGGTCTTAGCAAATCATTAATCCATAGTATTTTTGAGCATGCCGAATCTTTTGCTAATGTAGGCGAAAGATCTGTAAAAAAAGTTCCCTTATTACGCGGCAAGACAATCGCTAATTTATTCTTTGAGCCTAGTACACGCACACGCATTACTTTTGAACTTGCAGCAAAAAGACTGTCTGCTGATATTCTTAATTTGAATATCTCCACCTCAGCAACTAGTAAAGGCGAATCACTTAGCGATACGCTACACAATCTTGAAGCTATGCATTGCGATATGTTTGTTGTACGCCATTCAAATAGTGGTGCTGCTCATTACATAGCCACACAAGTCGCGCCTCACATAAGTATTATCAATGCGGGTGATGGTCGTCATGCTCACCCTACACAAGCAATTTTAGACATGTTCACTATTCGTCGCCATAAAAAATCCTTTGAAAACCTTCGTGTCGCAATAGTTGGAGATATTTTAAATTCACGCGTTGCACGTTCTGAGATACATGCCTTGAGCACATTGGGTGTGCTTGAAATACGTATTATTGCGCCGCAAACGCTAATCCCGAAAGATGTTGAAAAGTTAGGTGTTCAAGTTTTCCATAATATGGATGAAGGGCTTAGTGGAGTTGATGTAATCATGATGCTGCGTCTGCAAAATGAACGCATGCGAGGTGCATTATTACCGAGTAAGCATGAATACTTTCAGCGATATGGGCTAACAAAAAAGCGGTTAGAAAAAGCAAAACCAGATGTGATCGTTATGCATCCTGGTCCAATTAATCGAGGTGTGGAAATAGCATCGGATGTCGCTGATGGCGAACATTCCGTGATCTTGCAACAAGTTAGTCATGGAATAGCCGTGCGTATGGCAGTTATGGCAATGATAATGGGCCGTAGACCGAAGGATTCAAACGAGGATTCATAATGCGTCTAACTATTGAAAAAGGAAGAATCTTAGACCCAGCTAGCAAATCAGATAGCAAGAAAGATCTTTTTATCGACGGTGGAAAAATTGTTAGCATCGAAAAAAAACCCGATGGTTTCGAAAGTGATTTTCAAATAGATGCTAAGGATAAAATCATCTTGCCAGGGCTCGTCGACCTATGCGCTCGTTTACGTGAACCGGGCTACGCCTATAAAGCGACATTTCAATCTGAATGCAAAGCAGCTAATAGCAACGGCATCACCTCAATTTGTTGTCCACCTGATACAAATCCTGTTGTAGACACTACCGCAGTTGTCGATTTAATTCACCAACGCACACGAGATACTAATAGAACAAATGTATATCCTCTAGCTGCAATGACACTTGGTTTAAAAGGTGAACATTTAGCAGAAATGGACACGTTAAAACAAGCTGGTTGTATAGCTGTTAGTAATGGTCTGGCCCCAATTGAAAATACAGAAGTATTAAGGCGTGCATTCGAATACGCACACAGTTGTGGATTAACTGTTTTCTTTTTTGCTGAAGATTACTCTTTAAAGAATAAAGGTGTTGTACATGAAGGTCCTATTAGTACACGACTTGGGCTTTCTGGCATATCTGAAACCACTGAAACAGTTGCGCTTAGCCGTGCCTTATTATTAATTGAGCAAACACAGGTAAAAGTTCACTTTTGTCGAATATCAAGTGCACGAAGTGTCTCAATGATTGCTGCAGCACAAAGACAAGGCTTGCCTGTTTCCGCCGATGTTGCGATTTGTAATCTTCATCTAACAGAAATGGATATCGCTGATTACGATAGTGATTGTCACTTACAACCACCATTACGTAACGAACGAGATCGAAAAGGCTTAATAGATGGTATCAACGACGGTGTTATTGCTGCGGTGTGTTCTGATCACCAACCACATGATGCCGATGCTAAAGCAGCACCCTTTGGTCAAACAGAGGCGGGAGCCTCAACAATTGAACATTTACTACCACTGATGCTACATTTGGTTAATCGAAAAGAAATAAGTTTGATACAAGCTATCGCAGTATTAAGCTCACAACCAGCAGATATACTAGGCGTTGATAAAGGCACACTAGCTGTAGGTAGTAACGCAGATATATGCATACTTGATTTAAATTCAAGTAATAGTGTTAATAAAGACTCTTTACTAAGTACCGGAAAAAATACGCCATTCAAAGGATGGGAGTTACCTGGCCAGATTACCCATACTATTTACAACGGTAACCTCGTTTATCAGAGGAACTAAAATGGTACATCCACTAACACGCAATACTCTTTATGTAGAGCAAGCAGAACTCTTATCACAAGACGAATATGCTGGAAGTCAATATCATATGCGTCTCCAAGCACCCGAGACAGCAGCACATGCCAAACCTGGACACTTTATCCATATGCAATGCGATCCAGTTCTATATATGCGACGTCCAATGTCAATCATGCGTAGCAATCCCAAAAGTAAAACTATCGATGTACTTTATAAAGTACATGGTCAAGGTACTAATTTATTATCAAAAAAAAAGGCTGGTGATAAGATCGATTTGATCGGACCTATAGGCCAATCATTCAAAATGGAAGGCTACAAAAAACGACCTTTGTTAATTGGTGGTGGAGTTGGTATTCCACCAATTGTATTCCTAGCAGAACACATGAAGAAGACGGCGAAAGATATTAGTCCGTTGGTCATCATGGGCTCTGAAATTCCCTTCCCATTTAAAAGTCGTCCGTCGCAGATCATAGTGAAAGAAATCCCATCTGATGTTATCGCATCAATGCCTCTATTAGATGACTGGGGTATACCTTCACGCTTAAGCAGCATGCAAAATTATCCTGGCTGTTTTAACGGTTACGTCACAGATTTATCACGCTATTGGTTAGATATGCTTAATGAAGATCAACTCAAAGAAGTCGAAGTATTTACCTGTGGACCAACGCCGATGTTGAAGGCAGTGGCACAACTGGCAAAAGAATATGATCTATCTTGTCAGGTATCTTTAGAAGAATATATGGCATGTGCCGTTGGTGGCTGCGCAGGTTGTACTGTACTTATAAGTACAAATGAAGGCCCAGCCATGAAACGCGTCTGCGTAGATGGCCCAGTATTCGAAGCAGAGACCGTGATACAATTTAATGAAACATGACCATGTCCATAAAATCAAGTGTAATTACTAGCAACCAATCTAGTGTTCATAAAGATTTAGAAAGTGGTATAAAAAAACATCTCGTTAACCCTTTTAGAAAACCTTACCGACTATTTAGCAAAGAAATCTTTCATAAAGCTAACAAAGTAATAAATGATTTAAACTTACCTATAGTACTCGATTCTGGCTGTGGTACAGGTGAAAGTAGTTATATCTTGTCTAAAAAAAATACTGATGTATTAATAGTGGGTATCGATAAGTCAGAAAAACGCCTTGATAAGTTTATATCAAACGATAATTTTTATTATAGAGATAATTTAATTTTAATGAGGGCCGATCTCATTGATATCTGGCGAATGATTAAACAATCAAACTGGATTATCAAAAAACATTACATACTTTATCCGAACCCATGGCCCAAAAAAAATCAATTAAAGCGACGTTGGCATGGGCACCCTATCTTTCCGGAGATGATCGGTCTATGTGACCAAATTGAATTGAGAACAAATTGGAAAATTTATGCAGAGGAATTTAAACAAGCATTAGAAATAGTAATCCAAAAAAAATATTTACTCGATAGTATTAAAGTAAAAGATTTTATAAGCCCATTTGAAAAAAAATATTCTGATAGTAAACAAATACTATATCGGATTATCAGCTATGTTTAAAAATATCGTAATCAAGTAAAACGTGTGTAGATTTACCGATCAAGAGACTTCATAGGACGTAATGATTGAGTTAATTAAATATAGTTAAGAATCGACAATGTTATATTTAATAAAAGCATGCACATATATACAGATTATGAATTTTCATATTTATTTCTCTATATCACTCAAGTTCTAAGGTTGAGTTCGTCATAACTTGCAAAAAAACCAAATTTCACCTATTTTTGCGAATGTAGGCATAAAATTATAATATAAAACAGGAATAAAAAATGGCATCTGGTTGGGCTCCTGAAGGAGCTGTACAAGAACAGATTGATGCGAGCATCAAAGACGCTATAAAAAAAGCGCGAAGCGAAATGCCTGTCGGTGAAAGCTTAAAACATTGTGAGAAATGTGACACTGTGATGCCACAAGCACGCCGAAAAGCTGTTCCTGGAGTTCGGTTCTGTTTTAATTGTCAATCTGAACTTGATAAAGAAAAGACTACATTCGCCGGAATTAATCGACGTGGTAGCAAAAATAGTCAGTTAAGATAGGTCATTTCTGCAACATCAATTTTTGTCTTGGACAATCAAAATTGGTAGATATAATCTACTTAGAACTTTAGACCTATTCTAATTATAGTGAATCTCTGCAATAATACCTTTTGTTATTTAGCGTAAGTCGTATTTAAAATAGCGTTTTAGATGCGTAACCTTGGCTGTAACCCTGTAAAATCCATAAATATCTTTAAGGAGTAATATTAATGTCTGTATTAGTTGGCCGCGAAGCGCCTGATTTCACCGCCCCTGCTGTATTAGCTGATGGCACTATCGTTGATGAATTTAACTTAAAAAAACAAATCAAGGGAAAGAATGCTGTTATCTTTTTTTATCCTTTGGATTTCACCTTTGTATGTCCATCTGAATTGATCGCCTTCAGTAAACGTATCCCCCATTTTGAAAAACGTAATACTCAGGTTATAGGTATTTCTATTGATTCACATTTCACTCACAACGCGTGGCGTAATACTCCTGCAAATAATGGTGGTATAGGTGACGTTAATTATCCATTGATTGCTGACCTTACACATGCTATCTGTAAAGACTATGACGTTGAAACGCCTGATGGAGCAGTTGCTTATAGGGGATCATTCCTAATTGATACGAAAGGTATAGTAAGACATCAAGTTGTTAATGATTTGCCTCTGGGTCGTGACGTTGATGAAATGATTCGTATGGTAGATTCATTGCTATTCCATGAAGAGCATGGTGAGGTTTGTCCCGCAGGTTGGAATAAAGGTGACGCTGGCATGAAAGCAACTCCTGAAGGCGTTGCTGCTTACCTTTCTGAAAATGAAGCGAACCTATAGTTTATTCACAATCGTAATATCGATTAAGCCCGGTTCATCCGGGTTTTTTTTAGAAAATAATATGTTTAAGTAAGGGCTTTATCTATTGTGCTACTCCCTTCATAATTTTTTTTAAAAAAAGTGTGTAGTCAAATTCTAATAGACCTAAGCAGACAGTACAATGTAAGTATATTGGCTCAAAACCTAACTTACCAATAATGCGTGCCTGTAGGTTTTATAGAGTGACAAGTCATTTCTACTGTTGTGTGTAAATGAATATAAATTCTTTTCTTTGGACTCATTTTATCTTTGCAATTCTCACTTAACGATAGTCGTCAAGAACACAAAAAATATTACTGCTTGAGATTTTACTTTTCAAACCAAGAGAATGCCCTACTAAAGAAATAATATATCAGAAGAACTATCCGGCATAAAAGTATCAATATCAAAAATCACCATTACTATTAACTTGTACGTGATTATTTAGTCTTAATTAAATAAAGAAGAATATCTCTATTTTTTTATTCTTTAACCAAAACTAATTCTATTTTCGAGATCGGTTCTTGAATCAGCATTATTTAATGCCTCTTCCAATTCTATCCGACCATCTTTATACAAATTATGCAATGCTACGTCAAAAGTTTGCATTCCACGTTGTCCACTCTCGTTCATAGCCACTTTTAATTCATCGACATTACCCTTAGATATTAATTCTTGAATATGCGGAGTATTAATCAAGATTTCAATTGCCGCACACCTCTTTCCATCAATTCCTCTTATCAGTCGTTGAGAAACAACCGCTCGAATATTCATAGAGAGATCCATAAAAAGCTGTTTATGTGCTTCATGCGGAAACATATTAATGACGCGTTCCATAGCTTGATTAGCATTATTTGCATGTAATGTAGACACTGCTAAGTGTCCATTATTAGCTAATTCTAATGCGGCTTCCATCGTCTCACGGTCTCGAATCTCACCAATCAGAATGACATCTGGAGCTTCACGTAAAGATGCTTTTAATGCTCTCGCATATGAAAGTGTATCAACACCTACTTCGCGCTGACTAACGATTCCTCTGAGATTCGGGTGGTAAAATTCAATTGGTTCTTCAATCGTTAGTATATGATCCGCCCTATTCTCATTCCGATGATTAATCATTGCCGCCATAGTCGTTGACTTACCCGAACCTGTTGCACCGACCATTAAAATGAGCCCACGCTTATTCATGATCAAGTCATTTAAGATATTAGGAACCCCGAGTTGAGATAGAGCCGGAATTTTATTTGGAATCAGTCGCAGTACCATGGCAACCTCACCACGTTGACGAAAGACATTCACTCGAAAACGTGACTGATCGGCTATTTTAATTGCAAAATCACACTCCATTTTTTCTTCAAATTCAGAAATTTTCTTTTTGTTCATTATGCCATAGGCAGCAGCCTTTGTTTGTTCACCTGTTACTAGAGTATTACCAACAGAAACATTTTTACCTTCTATTTTTATTTTGATCGGAGAATCGGTGATGATAAAAAGATCAGAGCCACTTTTTTCAACCACCAATTTCAAATAGGGTGTGATATCCATAAAATACTAACGTTATCTTTTATTGTTGTATGTTAAACAGTCTTACAAATAATCAGATCATACCAGATTCATCATCTGTTTCTTTTAGACTGAGGTGATCAAGCCCTTCTAAGGCATCTCCTCCTTTTGCTGCTTTTCCTTCCAATTTAATTCGTAGACGCAACTCATTCATCGAATCAGCAGAACGTAAGGCATCTTCAAGTGTAATCTTATCTGCTTCAAAAAGATCAAATAGCGCTTGATCAAAAGTTTTCATTCCCAACTCGTTTGATTTAGACATAACATTCTTAATCTCATGCACATCTCCCTTGAGTATCAAATCTGAAACCAAGGGCGAATTGAGTAGAATTTCGATTGCCGCAGCACGGCCTTTACCATCAACTGTTTTTAATAACCGCTGTGATATGACTGCTTTTAAGTTGAGAGATAAATCCATCAATAGTTGCGCTTTACGCTCTTCAGAGAAAAAATTAATAATACGGTCTAACGCTTGGTTAGAGCTATTTGCATGTAAAGTCGCCATAGCCAAGTGTCCTGTTTCCGCAAAAGCGATACCAAATTCCATAGTTTCTTTATCTCGTATTTCACCGAGTAGAATTACATCCGGGGCCTGACGAAGGGTATTCTTTAATGCTATTTCCCAATCGTCGCAATCCACACCCACTTCACGCTGCATAATGATGCAATTCTTATGGGGATGAACATACTCGATAGGATCCTCAATCGTAATAATATGACCATGAGTATTCGCATTTCGATGATCAAGCATGGCAGCTAATGACGTTGATTTACCAGAGCCTGTCCCGCCGACCATAATGACCAAACCGTTCTTGCTCATCACCACATCTTTCAATACTTCTGGTAGGCCGAGCTTTTCTAAATTTGGCACTTCAGTCTCGATCACACGCATAACCAAACCACAAAAGCTCTGCTGAATAAATGCATTAGCACGAAATCTACCAATGCCAGATGGTGCTACAGCAAAATTACATTCTTTTGTCGCCTCATATTCCTTTAATTGTTTGTCATTCATTACGGCATAAACTAGTGCTCTGACATTCTCAGGCGATAGTTCGGTTTTTGATACTGGCGTCATCTTGCCATTAATCTTCATAGCAGGAGGGAAACCAACGGTAATAAATAAATCGGATCCACCTTTCTCAATCATTAGTTTGAGAAGATCGCGCATGAACTTTATCGCCTGTTCTCTTTCCACTAGTCTTCTCCTGAATCAGAAATTAGTTAATTATTATAATCAGAAATTATCTTTATTCGCACATTTCGATAAAGCTTCCTGGCGTGTCACAACATTTTTATCCATCAATCTTTTCAAATCTTGATCAAGTGTCTGCATACCAAGTGCTTGTCCTGTTTGTATAGCAGAATACATCTGTGCTATTTTATTTTCACGAATCAGGTTGCGAATAGCCGGAGTGCCCATCATTATCTCATGTGCTGCAACGCGACCTCCCCCTGCTTTTTTCAACAAGGTTTGCGAAATAACAGATTTTAATGATTCGGACAACATCGCACGGATCATATCTTTTTCTGCTGCAGGAAATACATCTACAACACGGTCAATAGTCTTTGCAGCAGAACTAGTGTGTAAAGTACCAAATACCAAGTGGCCTGTTTCAGCAGCTGACAAAGCCAATCTAATTGTTTCCAGATCGCGCATTTCACCAACAAGTATAACATCGGGATCTTCACGTAATGCTGAACGTAATGCTTCATTAAACCCTAGTGTGTCACGATGCACTTCTCTCTGATTTATAAGACATTTTTTACTAACATGTACAAATTCTATGGGGTCTTCGACTGTTAGAATATGTCCATATTCTGTTTCATTTTTATGATTCACCATTGCCGCCAGAGTAGTAGATTTACCCGAGCCTGTTGGACCTGTCACCAGAACAACTCCGCGGGGTGTATCTGAAATTTGTTCAAATATTTTTGGGGCATTAAGCTGTTCTAACGACATAATTTCTGAAGGAATAGTACGAAATACAGCACCTGAACCACGATTTTGATTGAAGGCATTGACACGAAAACGCGCCAAACCAGGTATTTCAAATGAAAAATCACATTCCAGAAACTCTTCATAGTCTTTACGCTGTTTATCATTCATTATATCGTAGACCATGTCATGCACATCTTTATGATCCATAGTTGGGACGTTGATGCGCCGCATATCACCATCAACTCTTATCATTGGAGGCTCCCCCGCTGATAAATGAAGATCCGAGCTACCATTTTTTACACCGAAGGCTAAAAGTTCATTAATCTGCATTTATATCTCCCAATAGGTAATGACATACTTGGCCAAGCATGTTGCAATATTATTTTTGATTTTATTAAATACATACTGGATAAGATTATATATATATAAATATTATCATTCCAAAAAAGGTGCATAATTAATCTTACTGTGATTTTAAATTATAGACCATTGTAATAACAATTTTATTTATGAGCATTATCGAAAATATTAACAATTTACGTAATAAGATCAGCGTAACAGAAAAGCGATTTAAACGTCGAAAATCATCTGTTTCCCTGCTTGCTGTTAGTAAGACTCGAAGCATTGAAACTATTATTGCGGCTATTAGTCAGGGTCAGCTGCATTTTGGTGAGAATTACTGTCAAGAAGCAGTGGCAAAGATTGAAGCTATTAACAACCCAAATCTAATTTGGCATTTTATAGGTCCAATTCAATCTAATAAAACTAAACAGATTTCCAGTTATTTCGACTGGGTGCACACTATAGACAGAATAAAGATCGCACGACTCTTGAATGAACAAAGACCTATGAATCTGACTCCACTCAACGTGTGCATTCAAATCAATATAAGTTACGAAAATAGCAAGTCAGGTATCACATTAGATAATGTGGATGGGTTTATTAGAGAACTTGAACAATTTAAACGGTTAAAGGTTCGCGGTTTGATGTCATTGCCTGCACCGGTAAGTAGCTTTGATGAGCAAAGAATTCCCTTTTCGATCTTGAAGCGAAAATTACAAGAATTGAAAATGTCTAGGCCTGGAATAGACACATTATCTATCGGTACAAGTGAAGACATGACGGCGGCTATCGCAGAGGGTGCAACGATTGTACGTATTGGTACCGCTTTATTTGGACCAAGAAATGTAAGAAAACACACAAGTTGATAAACTGGCATAATAAAAAACACAAACATAAAACTGGTCTAGTTAAATGAAAGATTGCAACATAACATTCATCGGCTGCGGTAATATGTCTCGTAGCTTAATTGGCGGGCTAATTAATGACGGAGTCAAAAAAGAACACCTCTTGGCAACAGATCCTGATGCCAAACAACGTCTGGACATAACGACGCAATTCGGGGTGACCACTTTGGAGAGTAACGAAGAAGCGATCGACAATGCTGATATAATCGTTCTCGCTGTTAAACCACAAGTAATGCAACAGGTTGTTAGCGGACTAGCCATCACATTGAAAAACAGCTCTAGAATGCTGATCTCTATCGCTGCTGGGGTGAGACTTGCCTCTTTTACAAAATGGCTAGATACACCAATTGCAGTTGTTCGGGTTATGCCAAACACTCCAGCCTTAATTCAGTCAGGCGCTGCCGCTTTATTTGCCAATGAGCATACCTCTGATATACAGAAAAATAATACTGAAACTGTAATGCGGTCTGTAGGCACAATAACCTGGTTAGACTCGGAAGACCTGATGGATACAGTGACAGCTTTATCTGGCAGTGGTCCAGCATATTTTTTCTATTTTATGGAATCGATGGAGAAATCAGCAAGAGCGATGGGGCTAAGTAATGAACAAGCAAGCTTATTAACTATTGAGACTGCCCTAGGTGCCGCCAAGATGGCATCTTTATCAAATTCCGATCTATCAGAATTACGAAAGCAAGTAACCTCCCCGGGCGGCACAACAGAACAGGCAATAATTAAATTTCAACAAGGCAATCTTGAACAACTTGTGCACGAGGCAATGAATGCGGCCAAGCAAAAGGCTATTGAACTATCACAACGATTTGGCGATTAAATGATGAGTGGAGACTATTTTACACAAGCCGTTCTTTACCTGACAGAAGTAGTTTTTGACCTATATATTCTGGCAGTATTATTACGTTATTTGTTAGCTCGGGTTAGAGCAGATTTTTATAATCCATTATCTCAATTCCTAGTTAAGGTAACTAATCTGCCAATAAGATCGTTGCGTCGATTGTTACCGAGTTTGTTTGGTATCGATTGGTCGTCAATAATCCTGTTGTTTTTACTACAAGGGTTAAAAATTATAATAATAACATTCATAAGTAATGGTCATATTCCAGCGGCATCAGGGTTATTTGTCCTGACGATTGCTAATTTATTGAAAATTGTCATTTACGTTCATATGTTTATTATCATAATTCAAATATTAATCAGTTGGATTAATCCAGGCGCTCATAATCCAATTACTGTCATCATGCACCAATTAAGTGAATCTATTTTAAATTCTGCAAGACGATTGATTCCTGCAGCAGGTGGGTTTGATTTTTCTTCAATGGTTGCCATTATTACTATGCAGCTTATGATTATATTGTTGGTTTCACCGCTTATGGACTTGGGAGCAAGGCTATCTTTCTAGCACCATCAGAACCCATACTCAAACTTAACCAAATGAATGCGAGTATCCATCTTATTTAATGATATATCAGATAGCACATGATCAAATTTAGATCTAATATGTTAACTTTTATTATGTCACCTGTTTTTTTAGATATTGAATTTTAACCTTACTGTAAGTAATACATATGCAAGAAAGCACGAGACCTGTTGATGATATCGGGTTGGTTGAACCGAAGACAAAACATTTTAGCGAGACCTTAGCGCTCGCTTCAGGTAGTGAATTGCATGGCTTTGATATTGTTTATGAAACCTACGGAGAATTAAATAAAGAATGTTCTAATGCTATATTAATTTGTCATGCGTTAAGCGGTAACCATCATGCTGCTGGATATCATTCAACTCAGGATAAAAAATCTGGTTGGTGGAATAATGTCATAGGGCCTAATAAGGCAATAGACACCAACCGTTTTTTTGTTGTTAGTCCCAACAATATTGGTGGATGTAGTGGCTCAACCGGTCCACTGACGATAGACCCAGTTACTAATAGTCCTTATGGTCCAGACTTTCCACTAGTTACGGTGAAAGACTGGGTTAAAACTCAGGCTATGCTTGCTGATAAACTTGGTATTGATGTCTGGAGCGTTATTATTGGTGGAAGTCTCGGTGGTATGCAATGTTTAGAATGGTCTATATCTTATCCACATCGTGTCAAACATGCTTTTATCATAGCTGCAGCTGCTAAACTATCTACACAAAACATAGCATTCAATGAAGTAGCTCGTCAGGCTATTAGAACTGATCAAAATTTTAATGGGGGCCATTATTATGAAAGTAACAGCAAACCTGAACTAGGATTGATGCTAGCAAGAATGCTCGGACACATAACGTATTTATCAGACGACGCTCTCGATGAAAAGTTTGGACGAGATCTTCGTGATGGTGAAATAAAATTTGGTTACGAAGCTGAATTTCAGATTGAAAGTTACTTACGTTATCAAGCCAAAACATTTGTTGAGCGATTTGATGCAAATAGTTACCTACTACTAACCAAAGTACTCGATTATTTTGATCCTGCTGGTGATACTCGGGGTAGCTTGTCCAAGGCTATGGCACCTGCGACCGCAAAATTTCTAATTATCTCTTTTAGTAGTGATTGGCGCTTTTCACCAGAATGTTCACAGGAAATGGTTAGTGCTTTGCTTGATGCTAATAAACGTGTTAGTTATATCGAAATCCAATCAGCTCAGGGGCATGATTCATTTTTAATGCCCATACCCCGCTATCATCAAGTCTTAAAAACTGCGCTTGATCGCATTGCGAAAGAACTCGGCCTTTCATGATCTTGAGAACTGATCAAGCTCTAATCGCTGAATGGATAAGACCCAATTCACGTGTGCTTGATTTAGGCTGTGGTGATGGAACATTAATGGCCCATTTGCAAAAAAATCGACATGTGAATGGTTATGGCCTTGAAATAAATGAAGAAAATATTGTGCAATGTATCCATAAAGGTGTTGATGTCATACAAACTGATTTGGATAAAGGCTTATCTGAATTCAAAAAAGAATCGTTTGATTACGTAATCATGACACAAACTCTACAAGCAATTTACTATCCCGACAAATTACTGAAAGAAATGACGCGCGTTGGTCGTGAAGCTATTGTCACATTCCCTAATATGGGCCATTGGAAAAACCGTTTACAGCTTGCATTAACCGGTCGTATGCCAAAATCTAAAACACTACCGTATGAATGGTATAACACCCCCAATATACATTTGTTTACGTTGTCCGACTTTGAAAGATTATGTGATAAAATTAACATTAAAATATCAGACCGTTCAACAGTAGATAAGGAACATCATAGTAGTATTGGCATGAGATTGTTGCCTAACTTGTTAGGCGAGATTGCAATATATCGTTTTCAGAAAAAGTATTGAGAGTCTTCCAAGTTAGACCTTTATGTTAACGATTCTACTTACTTTAGGTTTAATAAAACTTCGATTTATAATTTAATATGCAATATAATAATCACTAACTATAGATTAAGTAACAAGGAAAATAGTTGCTAGTCCCAAAAATGTTATAAATCCTACAACATCCGTTACCGTCGTCAAGATCACTACTCCTGCTATTGCTGGATCAATGCCAGAGTGTTTCATTACTATCGGTATTGAGGCGCCGGCAAAAGCAGCTATGATGAAGTTAATAATTATTGATATGCCAATAACGAGACCAAGTAAAAAGTCATCAAACCAAAAAATAACTATAGTAGCAACAACACATGACCACAAAATACCGTTTAATATGCCAACAGTTAGTTCTTTTATAAGTAATGGTTTAATGTTAGTTCTAACAATTTGTCCAACCGCGATACCACGTATAGCAACAGTCAAAGTTTGACTACCAGCTATACCACCCATGCCAGCGACAACCGGCATGAGAATAGCAAGTGTAACAAGTTCATGAATAGTATCTTCAAAGCGTCCAATAACCCAAGAGGCAAGGAATGCGGTCAGTAGATTTATACCTAACCAAATTGCTCGACGTTTAGTAGTGATTAACACTGGAGAAAACATATCGTCTTCACCCAGACCCGCCATACTCCTTACAGCTTGTTCAGCCGCTTCCTGAATAACATCAACGACATCATCAATGGTAATACGTCCAAGCAAGTGCCCTTCATCATCTATTACGGCTGCAGAAACTAAATCTCGTTGCTCAAAAAGTTTTGCCACATCTGATTTAGCCGTATCGGCAGAAAGATGGGCTTCTTCCTCCATCCATGCACCGACAGTTGAGCCCGATTCTCTAACTAGTAGTTCTGTTAATGGTAGTACGCCTAAATAATGATTTTCACGATCAACCACCATCAAATTATCTGTCTTTGCTGGTATTGTGCCTAGTAGACGTAAATACCTCGCGACGGCATCCAATGAAACATCAGCACGTACAGAAACGACATCAACATTCATCAAGCCACCTGCTGTGTCTTCCGGGTAGATCAAAATGGAGGATAGGCGTTTTAGATTTTGTTCATCCATTGAATCTAGCACTGTATCCGCCACATCGTTAGGAAGATCTTGCAATATGTCTACAACATCATCAGCATCAAGATTTCTAGTTACATTAGCCAGTTCATTTGGATGCATTTGTTCGAGTAATTCTATTCGAACTGTATCATGTAAATGAGATAACACATCACCTTCAAGTTCAATATCGATCAATTGCCATACACTGTCACGATCGCGACTCGGCATACTTTCAATAATATCTGCAATCTCAGAAGGATGAAGTCTCTCAACTATATCGTGCGCTAGTTTAATATCGCCCTTTTTCAGAGCCATATATAATAATCCTATAGTGGATAATTCAGATTTTTTTTGAGGAGTATCGACCATGAGATTTTACTTTAGACTTATGAAAAGGTGTACACCAGTACTTGCAGCTCAATGCTAAGAAGACTGTTTGGTATTTAAATGTTGAAGCAATATATTTGCTTCTGCTCCAGATGAGGTGTTGAGGACTTTTTTACTTAGACTAGCCAATGCGTCGATATTGGTACTATTTATTATTTTTTTAATCTCTAATAGAGATGCAGCATGTACACTAAGTTCTCTAAGCCCCAAACCTAATAATAATTTTGTGTATATTTTTTCTCCCGCCATTTCACCACACATCGAAACAGGGATGTTGGCCTTCTTTCCGGCCTTAATAATAGTATTTATTAATCTTAAAACGGCAGGATGTAAAGGATCATATAGATAGTTAACTTCATCATTAACCCTGTCTATTGCCATAGTATATTGAATTAGATCATTTGTACCTATAGAAATAAAATCGAGTTTTTCAGCAAAGATATCAGCACATATAGCAGCTGCGGGTACTTCAATCATTCCTCCTATCTCTATATTAGAGTCATAAGCAATAGAACGATTGTCGAGGTCAATCTTAATGTCCTCAACCATTTTCAAAACTTGTTGCATTTCTTGAATATTAGTCAACATCGGAATCATTATTTTTACTAGTCCATGTGCTGAAGCTCTTAATATTGCACGTAATTGAGGACGAAATAATCCTGGTTCTTTTAAACACAATCGTATTGCACGCAAACCCAATGCCGGGCTAAATCTAAGTTGACCGGTTTGGCTACCAGCGCCATCGACTTGTTTATCAGCTCCTAAATCAAGAGTTCGAATAGTCAAAGGTAGCCCACGTAGAGCCTTGAGTACATTTAGATATGTTTCAAAATGTTCATCTTCGTCTGGTGGTGTTTCTCTGTTCATATAAAGAAATTCTGTGCGATAAAGACCAACACCTTTTGCTCCTACATCTCTTACAGTTTCGAAATCTTTTGGTAATTCGATATTAGCAGTAAGAGTTATCGGTATACCATCTGCTGATTCTGTAGGGGCATTCTTAAGTTTTCGAAGTGATGAATAATAACGTTTTACTTCTCGTTGTCTTTTTTTATAATAACTTCTAATAGACCTACTAGGCTCTATCAGAAGCATACCTGTACTACCATCCATAATAACTAAATCTTCATTTTTAAAAAATCGACGGGCATTATGTAAGCCGACCACGGCAGGAATACCTAAACTTCTTGCTAAAATTGCCGTATGTGATGTTGGTCCACCGAACTCTGTAGCAAAAGCAGTGATCCCATAGTGTTGCATCAATACAGTATCGGCAGGAGTTAGATCATCAGCCACAATAATTCTGTTTTTCAAATGATCATCGGGCACCTCATGTAATAGTGGTTTCTGTTTTAATAAAACACGTAAAATTCTATTTACAACATGATCAACATCATCACGACGCGTGCTGAGATAGGCATCGGCCATTTCATTAAAGACATTAACCAACGCATCACGTTGTAATTTCAATGCCCATTCAGCATTGCACGAACGTTCTTTAATAATTCGTTTCGGTTCCTCTGTTAGAGTAATATCTTCCAACATTAGTAAATGAGTATCTATAAAAGCAGAGACATCAACTGCTGTTGAAGTAGGGATATGATCGCGTATGGCACGTAATTGTTGACGTGCATCAGCTATAGCATTATTGAAGCGTGATAGCTCATCGTTAACCTGTGAGTTACGAATAGTGTATTCAGGCACATCGAGTTGATCGTGTTGCATAATATGAACCTGCCCTATGGCAATTCCACGAGACACACTTACTCCTTGAATTGATATCGTCATTCGTCCTCACCAAATTTATCATTTATCAGTGCTGAAACCGCCATCATCGCCTCGTCTTCATCGCTACCTATAGTTCTAACCTCGATCAAAGCATTTTTCCCCGCAGCAAGCATCATTAATCCCATGATACTTTTACCGCTAACTTCACGATGTACAAATTTAATATTTATCTCCGCATTAAAGCCTGAAGCGACTTGAACAAATTTAGCAGCAGCGCGTGCATGTAAACCTAACTTATTGATTATTTTTATCTTTCTATAATTCATTGATAGCCATCATCATTTCATCAATACCATACTTACAGTCCTTGATTGTTTATCCACCTAGGTAAAAATTTGAATAATTAGAAAGCCAGCTGAGATAAATCCGAGATGATTTAAAATAATGATGATGGTTATCTTCATCTCAATATCTGAGCTCTATGTAATACTGGTTAGTGTAGAATCATTAAAGTCAGTTAATACAAGTACATTATAATAAGCACGGAGCACCTTTATTAAAAATTTCCTGATCGGTATAAAACAGAATTACTGGCACCTCTGTTAGCTGAAAATAATTTAACTTCAAGCAGATTATTTTTAACCATAAGATTACTTTAAAAAAGGCGGCTCTAATATTGCCATGTAAAATTATCAATCTATCTACACTCATATTAAAGATCTCGATGCCTTACTATGACCTGTCTTTCTTCTTGTATAAAATATTTCGCTAATTGTTCGGCAATAAATACGGACCGATGATGACCGCCGGTGCAACCACAAGCGATGGTTAAGTAACTACGATTGTCCATTTCAAATCGTGGGATCCATTGCTCAAGAAAATACTTAAGATCATACAACATTTGCATAACACTACTCTCTTTTAATAAGAACTCAATGATCGGCTCATCTTTTCCAGTGTGTTGACGTAGATGTTTTTCCCAATATGGATTTGGCAAACATCTTAAATCGAAAATAAAATCTGAATCCTTAGGCAAACCATTTTTATAGCCAAAAGAAATTATTTGTAACGATAGAATAGATTTATTTCTACGTACAATACGTTCACAAACAATATCACGTAATTCTTTCAAATGCATAAAACTAGTATCAATAAGTAGATCTGACGCTTGTGCAATTTCGAGAGTAATCTCTCGTTCCTTATAAATTGCATCAAGCAAAGATACCTGATCAGATGACAATGGGTGTTTACGCCTAGTTTCGCTAAACCGTTTTGTTAAAACCTCATCATTTGCGTCGACATATATTAATTCTATTTTAATTTTTTCATTTAAAAACGACTTAATTCTTTCAGGAAGATGATCAAGATCATTTTTTTTATTGCGTGCATCTATCCCAATTGCTACTAGTTCAGGGAGGTCAGTATCTTCTTTTGAAAACTGGGAAATCAGTTCGCTAAGTAAACTAATAGGTAAGTTATCAATTGTATAACAAGAAAGATCTTCCAATGAATTTAATACAACTGTTTTTCCTGCTCCAGACAGGCCACTAACAATAATTAACCGACGCTTTATCTCTTTCATTTATTTATGTTCTAGCTGATTTTTTTATTTTAGCGATGGCTTGTCTCTAGTGTGGTAATGTCAAGTTTAAAGATTCAACTAAGAAAAAACTATTTTATTATTCTAACCTGCACGCAATTTATCTTGCATCAGGTTTGTTTTTTTAGATAATAACTACTCATTATAGATGATGACATTTTTAAAGACATGCTGTCTAGCTGTATGCGTAAACCCTGTTTTTTTATAGTATTTGCTATAAAACCTTCAGCACTTGTTCTATCCATAAGTTCTGGCATGCTTTCATTTTGTTAATATTGAAAATATTTCCGCTGAAGAACGAGACTCTCTAAGCTTACTTATTGTTTTTTTATCGCTAAACACATCTGCGAGCATTGCCAATGCTTGCAGATGCTCATCAGTTGAATCTTCTGGAACAATCAATGCAAATATTAAGTCTACAAATATGTTATCAACAGCATAATAGTCAACACTATTTTCAAGCTGTAAAAAAGCTGCAATTGTTTTTTTACTATTTTTTAAACGTCCATGTGGGATTGCAATTCCACCACCAAGTCCTGTACTCCCAAGTCTTTCACGAGCACACAGACAATCAAAAACTTCTATTTGTGATGTGGCCTTATCAGAATCTGCGATAGTCTTTGCTAGTTTATCAAGCGCATCTTTTTTACTATGGCAATCAACATCCAAAGTGATGCACTCAACTGATAAAATATCTGAAATATTCATAATGACATAATAATTACTAATTCATTAAAAAGTTTAGAGCCTACTCTATTAATTTATTCTTCAAGCTGCCTTTCTCACGATGATGATCAATTAATTTTTCTTTATGTTTCTTTAACTGCCTATCTAATTTGTCAATCAGACCATCAATCGCAACATACATGTGTTCCTGTTCATTTTCAGCAAACAAGTTCCCACGATTAACATGAATAGTAGCCTCAGCTTTTTGTCGCTCCTTTTCAACACTCAAAATAACATGGATATTAATAATCTCATCAAAATGTCGCTCTAAGCGTTGAAATTTAGTATTCACATATGTTCTTAATGAGTCAGTAATATCAATATGATGTCCGGTAATACTAATTTGCATGATTAACATCTAACATAATTTTATTATAATCTTTAAGCAAGTCTCTTCCGCTCGTTTGATGGAGGTATTAACATCGCCTCTCTATATTTCGCAATGGTCCTTCTTGCAACATTAATCCCACGTTCTTCCAACACTCCTGCAATTTTACTATCACTAAGCGGTTTATTAGGAGTCTCTGCACTTATCAATTTTTTAATCAACGCACGTATTGCTGTAGATGAACATATTCCACCATAATTTGTACTAACGTGACTAGAAAAAAAATACTTGAGTTCAAAAATACCACGAGGAGTATGCATATATTTGCGTGTAGTAACTCGAGAAATTGTAGATTCATGCATACCTAACGCTTCAGCGATATCGAACAAAACTAAAGGCTTCATCGCTTCATCGCCGTGCTCAAGAAACGCTCGTTGCCTCTCCACTATACACGTTGCTACACGCAACAATGTTTCGCTCCGGCTGCGTATACTTTTTATAAACCAGCGAGCTTCTTGAAGATGAGATTTAAGAGAATTATTGTCATCACTATTATCCGCACGACGTATCATTTTGGCATAAGCTGAATTTATACGAAGATTAGGAATACCGTCTATATTCAAATCAACTTTCCATATACCTTTCAATTTTTTAACGTAAATATCGGGAACTATATATTCAGTATGGACATCACTGACTTCATTACCAGGCCTAGGATTCATCGACTGAATTAGACGAACAACTTCAGTTAATTCTTCCTGATCTAGTTTCATATTCCGCATAATCTGGTTGTAATCATGTGCAGCCAATAAATCTAAATGATGGTCTACTAGTCTTTTTGCTTCCTTCAATCGAAACGTGTCTACTTCACACTGATTCAATTGGAGGGTTAGACATTCTTTAAGATTTCTTGAACCAACACCCGCTGGTCCCATAGTCTGAATCATTCTTAATACTGCCTCAATTTCTTTAACATCAACATCTTCAAGATCATCTTTAACGGCTGCCAAAATATCTTTTAATGTGCCCCTTAAATATCCATTATCATCAAGTGAATCAATAATAGTCAAGGCAATTACTTTATCGCTATCGGTCATTTGTGCCAGATTCAACTGCTCTTCTAAATATTCTCGCAATGTGTTTTTACTAGAATCTTGGTTTTCAAAACCATCATAGTTGCTTTTATCACTAGCCGTTTTTATGAAGTAAGAAGTACTGTCATAAATATCATCCCAACCACTATCAACAGGGAGTTCGTCTGGCATTGTCTCTTGATTTAGATCCGTCACCTTATCAGTAATATCTTTTTTTGTTTCGGACTCTATAGTTGTAGTTTCTTGAGAAGGTTTTTGCTCTGATTCACTCTCATCCATCTCCAACATCATGTTGGATTCAAGAGCTTCCTGAACCTCTGTTTGAAGTTCAACACCGGATAATTGCAACAATCGGATCGCTTGTTGTAACTGGGGTGTCATCTTCAGACTTTGCCCAATCTTTAATTGTAATGATTGCTTCATATTGGCTAAGTGTAACTTAAAAACTATCAGTTTAGATTAATACTAATAAACAATAAGTTTAAAGTGAAAATTGTTCTCCTAAGTAAACATCTCTAACTTGTTCATTATTTAATATTAGTTCTGGCGAACCTTCCGCAAGAATTTTCCCGTCGTTCACAATATACGCTCGGTCGCAGGTTCCAAGTGTTTCTCGTACATTATGGTCCGTAATCAATACCCCTATACCATGCTCACAGAGCCTATGAATCAAACGCTGTATATCACTAATTGAGATAGGATCTATCCCTGCAAAAGGCTCATCTAGTAATAAGAAGCGTGGCTCTGAGGCTAGTGCTCTAGCTATCTCCAAACGTCGTCGTTCTCCTCCTGAGAGACTCATACCCAAATTATCTCTCAGATGAGATATGTGGAATTCTTGTAATAATAACTCAAGTCTTTGCTTCGCTTTTCGCCGATCATTTGGCATCTGCATCTCGAGTATTGCCATAATATTATCTTCAACTGTCAATTTTCTGAACACAGACGCTTCTTGTGGTAAGTATCCAAGTCCTAGATGAGACCTTTGATCTATGCTAAGCCTACTTATTTCACTATTATCAAGATGAATAGTGCCACCATCTGATGGCACTAGTCCCACAATCATATTAAAGCTAGTTGTTTTACCGGCACCATTTGGGCCTAGTAGGCCTATAGTCTCGCCACTTTGGACAGAAAGGCTCAAATCCGATACGACCTTTCTTGATCGATAAGACTTTGAGAGATGACGTACTGATAAAATACTCATAGCAGTATGCTTTAGTAAGTATTAGCCAAAATATTACAATATTAATTATTAATATCACTTATTTGCATAAGCACACTAAAATTTATTAAATTTTGAGCATTTCAATTTCATCATTTTTTATTTTTTTTAATGATAATTTTCACACGCCCATTAGAATTCTTCTTGCTACCTTCGTCTCTGACCTTAGTTTCTTTGCTAGAACCTTTTGCTTTTACTTGGCTTAGCACAGTGTCATACTCGATCCGACTGCCACTAAAACGTAATCCTTCTTGAGTGACTAATGCCTCATCGATCAATATGACATAATCTTTTAATGCATAATACTCCATTTTTAGTGCTTCTGCTTCATCATATATTTTACTATCATCAGGTAATTGTCGATAGGTTGCAGGTCGACCTTCCATAATGACAAGCTCTGTTTCATCATTAGCATCATTGTAGACGGTCATAGTATGTCCAGTCATATGAATACTGCCCTGATCCACAACTACATCACCACGGTAAATAGTAATACCTTTTATTTCGTCCATTTCTGCTGAGTCAGCTTCGATCTGAATATCCTGTTGCTTGTCTGTAGATAATGCGAGCGCATAATTCATCATCGAAACAAGAGACACGACCCATATTAATTTATTGAGAAGCTTGTTTTGGTTCAACCGTCGTCTGTACATTACTAAGAAACTCCATTCGTTGTTCTTGAAAATAAATGCGCATCCCAATCGAATTTGTAACGGTACGTTTTGTGATGAAGGTTGCAGCTTTATCCGTTTCCGCATATTTTTCATCGACTAGCACACGTGCATCTTCAGCTATCAATTCAACTTTGAGATTACCAAGCTCATCATCTTGATGTAAATATACATTTCCACTTAATAATATAACGTCATTATTAGATGTGACCCAACCACTATCAGCTGTAATCATAATTGATGGCCTATCTACACGAAATATTTCAAGCTCCGGCTTATGTAACTCACTCGTATTATCATCCTGATAATGTGACATATAAACTGCTCTAAGTCGGTTTTTAGGTGTCCCATCCTCGTTCATCGTTAAGGTCGTGAAATTTTCCAAATAATAGTCAGGATAATGCGCCAATTCATTTAATTTTGTAGCATCACCTTCTGTTAGCGTATCAAGGGTCCAATAACTGAATCCTGCAATAACTAGTAAAATAGATATTAATTTCCATCTCTCACTGAACATCAATCTTGTTTAATCGAAGTCAAAAAAATCACGCAGAGAGGTATCTTTTAATTCGATCATCATATTTATTCTGGGCACGCATGATTAATTCACAGACTTCTCTCACAGCACCTAGACCTCCACTGTTTTCTGTTATCCATACCGCATAATTTTTAACTTCAACTCGTGCATCAGCAACTGCAATAGGTAACCCAACATGGACCATAGCAGGTAAGTCAATAACATCATCGCCTGTGTAAGCAACTTGTTCTTGTTCAAGGTCCAGTTCTTTAATAAGTTTTAACAACCTTACCCCCTTATCTTTTTCATTTTGGAAAACATACTCTATTCCAAGACATTCCATTCGTTCCGCAACAATATTAGAAGATCGCGCTGTAATAACTGCCACCTTGCAACCAGCCTCCATTAACATTACCAGTCCATGTCCGTCACGCACATGAAATGACTTGTATTCATTACCACTTTCACCGAGTATGAGTTTGCCATCGGTTAAAACACCATCCACATCAAACACTGCTAACTTTATTTTAGCAGCTTTTTCCATAATCGTTTTTTTATCCATCTTCTTTAGACAACCCGTGCTCGTAATAAATCATGCATATTTAGTATTCCAATCAATTTTCCTTGTCCATCAACAACGACAAGTGCATTTATGCTATATCTTTCCATAAGTGACAATGCAGAAGCAGCAAGTGAGTTGGCTTTTATATTTTTACCGTTCTTAGTCATGACATCTTTTACAAGACAAGTATTGATATCGACTTTTGAATCTAGCGTTCGACGCAAGTCTCCGTCAGTAAAAATACCTAATATCCCATTGTCATCATCCACGATAGTTGTAACACCCAAGCCTTTTTGTGTCATCTCAATTAATGCATCACTTAGTGATGCTGACTCAGAGACTTTAGGAATTTCATCATCCGCATGCATGATATCACCAACATGCAATAGCAACCGTCGTCCTAATACACCACCGGGGTGAGACAAGGCAAAATCATCTTTACTAAATCCACGCGCCTCAAGTAGCGCTATTGAAATCGCATCGCCCATCGCAAGTGTCGCTGTAGTGCTAGATGTTGGCGCCAGCCCGAGCGGGCAAGCTTCTTTGCTAACGCTTATATCAATATTAACAGTTGCAATTTTAGCAAGTGTTGAATTAGTTTTTCCAGTCAAAGCGATCATAGGAGTATTTAATCTTTTAATTACTGGCAACAAGGCGACGATTTCATCTGTTTCGCCTGAATTAGATAAGAGCATCACAACATCCTTATTAGTTATCATACCTAAGTCGCCATGACTAGCTTCCCCGGGATGCACAAAGAAGGCTGGCGTCCCCGTGCTTGCTAAGGTTGCTGCTATTTTGTTGCCAATATGTCCCGATTTACCCATACCAATAACAACAATACGTCCTTCGCATTGAAGCAATAAATCACAAGCTATAACAAACTTATCATCAATACGTTCTATCAATTCTGTAAGTGCTATTTGCTCGGTTTCAATAACTGCTTTTCCGAGAGCTATAATTTTATCAGGGCTTATTTTATTCATGCTTTAGATCATCATAGTGCTTTGTTGAAACAGGACATACTGATACCACAGAAAACAGACTAAGAGTATTGCTCCTTCTATCCTTGACAGTTTACCCTTGCTTGATACAAATATCATAGCACCCAATAGTAAAGAGAGGCCTATCATCACCGGATAATCCCTAGTTAATACTTCACTAGGAAAATAATCAGGATTGATTAATACTGGAATACCTAAAACTGCAAGGGTATTAAACATATTTGAGCCAATAATATTACCAATAGCAATATCGGCTTCTTTTTTTATAATACTCGTAATCGATGCCGAAAGTTCTGGCAAGCTGGTTCCAATCGCAACAATAGTCAGACCAATAACCAAATCAGATACCCCATAAGATTCAGCAATAAATACTGCACCCCGGACTAATAGTTCAGCCCCTGAAACGAGTATTATGAGTCCTATCAACAATTTCACAACCGAAGCCTTTGCTGATTCAGTCTTGATTGATTCTTGTTCATATTCACTGATTAGAGAGCCATTGGCCGATGCTCTTTTTCCCGCCCAAATAATCCACCCTAAGAATCCGACTAAAGAGATAAGTAATATAATTGCATCGTTACGACTTAAGTGGCCATCTATCATCAAGACCAATGCAATGATGAGCGAAGAACACATCAGCGCATACTCTCTTTTTATTCTGTTTAAAGCGACAGTAATTGGCAGTAATATGATGGATACTCCTAAGACCAAGCCTACATTGGTGATATTTGAACCGAAGGCATTGCCAATAGCAATGGAGGTCTTGTCTTGTAAAGCTGCCACAGAACCAACAAGTATTTCTGGCGCTGAGGTCGCAAAACCGACAATGGTTAAACCAATAATTAACGGCGGTATCCCAAACTGACGTGCCATACTCGACGCGCCATTAACAAATAAATCTGCACCATAAATAAGTAGCGCGAGTCCAAACAGGACAAATAAACATGAAACCAGCATGGACTAGTTATTTCCCATTATTAAATTGATATGATGATGCCAGATTAAGCTTCCTCTGAAAAATAATGTAAGCAAGTTTTTACCTTATTCTAAAAAAAACATAGACTGTATACGATTAAAATTATCTTATTCTATATATGTCAGACCGATTTGAATCTTTGCAACATTGGTTGAGAGAAACTCTTGAAACTAATAACTTTATTCTAAAGCCTGCATCAGAAGATGCTAGTTTTCGCCATTACTATCGATTAACTACAAATAAAAGCACCCTTATCGTAATGGACGCGCCTCCGCACCAAGAGGACAGCAAATCATTTGTCAGGGTAAATAGTATCTTACATGAATGTAATGTTAACGTGCCGATCATACATAATATGGACTTAGAAAAGGGTTTTTTATTGCTTAGCGACTTTGGTGAAGATCATTACTTAAATAAACTCACTAATTTTTCCGCGAACAATCTTTATTCGGATGCCATTCAGACTATACTCTCGATGCAACTCAGTAGCGATACAAAAGGGCTAGACACATATAATGAAGCACTGTTATCACATGAAATAAGTCTATTCACAGATTGGCTATTGAATAAACATCTGGGTATCACATTAAGTACCCATCAAATCAATGCCATCAATAAACTGTTCGATCTATTAGTAACAAATGCATTAGAACAGCCACAGGTATTTGTGCATAGAGATTTTCATTCCAGAAATCTAATGTTTACGCCGAATAATAATCCAGGAGTAATAGATTTTCAGGATGCGATAATTGGCCCCATAACATATGATTTAGTTTCCTTATTAAAGGACTGTTATATCAAGTGGAGTAAAAAAGAGATTAATAACTGGGTTGACTTCTACTGTACGCAGCTTGATATACATGATGACAAGTTAGAAATAGACCGAGGACAGTTTCAACGTTGGTTTGACCTAATGGGAGTACAGAGACACCTCAAGGCTAGTGGTATCTTTGCGCGTTTATTTCATAGAGACAATAAACATCAATTTTTAAAAGATATTCCTAGAACCTTATCTTATATAGTGGATCTTAGTCATTCTTATAAAGAATTATTGCCTTTATGTCATCTGATTGAAGACTCAGTATTACCGGAGTTAGAAGAATGATTGCCATGATCCTTGCTGCGGGTAGAGGCGAAAGGATGCGTCCATTGACCGATACTCTTCCAAAGTCCTTACTTAAGGTTGCTGGTAAATCACTAATTATTCATCAGATTGAGGCTCTTTGTTTAGCTAATATAGAAATGATCGTTATAAATACAGGTCACCTGGGAGATCAAATCCAACACCAGTTGGGTACAGGCGAAAAATTTGGTGTTGTAATACGCTATTCTAAAGAAGGCGATGAGCCACTTGAAACCGCAGGTGGTATTCTTAAAGCATTGCCATTATTGGGTAGTGAACCGTTCATCGTGGCGAATAGCGACATATATAGTGATTTTGACTATCAATCGTTGCCCAAACAACTAGATTCAGATGCACACTTAGTCCTGGTTGATAATCCACCACATAATCTCGAGGGAGACTTCACTCTTGAGAATGGTCAACTACAAAATGAAGGCGCACAAAAACTGACCTATAGTGGCATAGGACTCTATTCTCCGAAATTTTTTAAAGGTTGTGCTTACGGGAAATTCCCATTAGCACCGTTATTACGCCAATCTGCGAAAAACAACAGACTAAGCGGCCAATATTTTTCAGGTCTTTGGAATGATATCGGCACGCCAGAACGCTTAAAATCAATTAATACATGTAATTTTTAAACGAGAATTAAGTAATAACAAGCCACTGCTCATCTTTAATGTAGATTAATGCCCAATAATATCTACACATAATATTGCAATACAACAAAATATATCGTGTATCACGATATAAACTGCAAATTCTTACCTATATCTTGTAGCTATAAATATTTCTACCACTGTATATAGTATAAAATTATAGAGTAGAGTATTATTTGCTCTGATTTTCAGCTACCCAAACAAATTTCAGGTATCGAGTATTAATTCAATGAAAATTAATCTTCCTTCTACTAGAAAATACTATTTAAAAATTTTTACTACTATTCTTAGTTTAATACTCTCCAGCACAATATTTAGCGACGTGCTAGATGATAGAGTTGCTTCTCCAAAATTTTGTGACCTTCCTGTTACGAAAGCTAAATATTCTCAGATGGTTAAAGTCTTTCCTAATGGTCAGGACTTATCCGCCATTAAAGAGCGAAAAGTATTTAGAGTTCTGCTACATCATAAAACAAACAGATGCGTTATTAGTCAAACAGAACGAGAGTTATTAGAAGAATTTGCGTTTTTAAATGGTCTAGATTTGAATTGGATCTATGTGGAGAATAGTCGGGACTTACTATCAGAACTTTTAAGCGGTAAAGGCGACATTATTGTTGCACAAGATCAAAGTTTATCTATGAATAATCAAGATGAGATAAATTTTTCACATGTCTGGGCAAACTCTACATTTAAGATAGTTGAACGTGCCGATAGTAGTCGAATTAGTCGCAATGAAGATCTTGTCGGACGACAGATTGCAGCCTATAAAAATTCTCCAGTTTGGGACAAGTTGGTTGAGTTATCCAATACGCAGGTTGGTATGGTGCTAAAAGAAATACCTTTGACCGTTTCTTATTATGAAGTTATGCAACGCTTAAAAATAGCACAATATGACTTGGTAGTTGCTGACAGTTTGTTCCTTGATATATATTTACCCGTGAACTCCGAGCTTCAAGCTAATTTTGTTTTATCTAAACAACGAAAAATGGCTTGGGCAATAAGTAGTCGTGCTGAAGAATTACATAAATCATTAAATCAATACTTAAGTTATCAACGCCTGACTCGGGATATCGCACCAGCCTATTTTGAAGATTTTTCTTCTATAAAAGACAGAGGTGTTTTACGCGTCATAACTTATGCAAACCCATCTCACTACTATCTACACAAAGGTAATTTATTTGGCTTTGAATATGAATTGTTAAAACAATTCGCTAAGAGTCATATGCTGCGGTTAAATGTCATCTTAGCACATACTCAAGAAGAAATGTTTGAGCTACTTAATAGCGGAAAAGGAGATCTAATAGCTGCATCATTACCGAGCAGTATTATTAAAGAAAATAAATTGGTCCGATACACAGTGCCATATAATTATGCAAGTCCGATATTAATTGGACGAGCTAACGAAGATTCGATTATTGATATACGTGGACTTTCTGGGCGAAGAGTTACTCTGGCGCAAGATAGTCCATACTGGGATTTTATGCTTAAACTAAAAGATCAAGGTCTCAAATTCGAATTAGTTAAGGCAAACGATGGTGTCAACCTTGAGGGAACCATGTTGATGGTTGCCCTTGGCATGTATGACTTAACTGTTGTAGGCGATCATCAAATAACTGCGGCGAAATTATTTAGTATGGGAGTTGAATCTCATTTTATATTGTCTGAGCCGCAAGCACATAGATGGGCTGTAAAGGCAGATAGGCAACAGTTGTTTAACTCTTTAAATGATTTCATTACAATTCAGTTCCGTGGTGAAAACTATAATGTCCTGCATGCAAAGTATTTTGAACAGCCTCAATCAGGAATGTATGCTAATGCAAGGTTAACAAAAATTACATCTTTATCCCCTTACGATGATATGACACAAAAATATTCTGCTGAATATGGTTTTGACTGGCGTTTAATTACAGCATTGATGTTCCAAGAAAGTCAGTTCGACCCGAAAGCGAACTCATATGCCGGGGCACAAGGATTGATGCAAATGATTCCTGCAACTGCAGAATTTATGGGTGTGAGTGATCTAAGTAATCCCAGAAAGAGTATAAATGGCGGTGTACGATATTTAAATTATTTAAGGTCTAGGTTTGAAGACTCTATACTTCTTCAAGATAGAATTTGGTTCACACTAGCATCTTATAATGCTGGATATGGTAGGGTTAAACGATCTCGTGAACTCGCAGAGATAATGGGTTTAGATAAAGACAAATGGTTTGACAATGTGGAAGTAGCTATGATGGGTCTGGGTAAATTCTATACCAAAAAAGGCAAACAAATACCTTATTGTCAATGTGGTCAAACAGTTGTATATGTTAGAGAAATTCGAACAAGATATTTTAATTACATCAAACTCATAGAGACACAAAAGCTTGCAGTATTATTACCAAAAAATAGAATTACTGAATATAAGAAATTTAACTAATATACTCTCATTTCTAGAAAAATATTTTTCATTATTCTTATTTAATCGAATAATAACAACACAAAGCGTAATTCCTAAAACTGTCTTTAACACTATTCCTGAGAAATAGGTCATTTAATGCAGCAGCTTGAGAATGACTTAGTCAAACCTAATTTCTTTAAAGTAGCTTTAAAATATGGAATATCAAACACTTTTAGTATTATATGACTGCAATTAAAATTAATATTTCTCTACTAATCCCTTTATTACATTTTCATATAATTCAAATGCCGTTTGTCCCTGAAATCTAATCGTTGTCATTTGTTCAAAAGAAACGTCAGGTGCAGATACTGATACGGGTATATATTTAATCTTCGTAGTGCTTGAGAGCACTCCCCTAGCAGGAAACACATTAATAAACTTTTCTGTTTGCGGACTTATCACGGCAAAATAATCCGAGCGTGGTACGTTAATCTTTTGCAGATGAGAACAATATCCCTCGGAAATAACATCCTCTATTTCTGCTTTAATAATTTGATTTGCGTCCGCACAAACAAATGGTGCAACATATTTTAATTCAGTTTCAGAAAAAGGGTGTAATAAAAATGCCACATCCACCACATAAAATGGTGGTACTACCAACCAAACATGTGCAGTTTTAAAACCATCATGATCTAGAGACCAAAAGTGTCGTTTATCGATTTGAGATTCCACGGGAAAATCTAATGTCATCGAGCCTTTTACAACATAATTCCAGATATTCATCTTTTCTAAGGTCTTAGAAATCAAACCGACTAAGCTAGTATCAACTTTCAAACTGCCATGTTCTATGATCTTCTTATGAAATATTTTTGCAATCATCGGCACAACATCTTTCACATATTCATCGTAAGTTTGTTCTCTTGGACGATAATCAACAAATTTTGCATAGTTACTTAGGTAACTGGCATTCTTTTCCTCAACCTGAATAAAATTAGGATGATCGTAAAAGCCAGGCACATCTACAGGTATACTTCTGTTAGTGAAATCTTCTAGCAAATCCGGATATGTTATTGAATTTTTTATCATGTAGGTTCCATATGAGGTACTCAAAAATATGTGCTATATCTGACAAATTAGCTATGACACTTAAATTAGGTAGAATATTTATCAACTAGTAAGAACTGCTTAGTCACCAGGAGGGAGAATATCATATTTCGGAATTTCCTCAGGAAAAGTAGCCCATTCAGGAGCTGCAGAAGTATAAATAAGCATCTTAGGCAATAGTTTATCGCCACCGCTAATTGTACTAGCCGATAATGAATACATATCAAAACCATCACATTTAAGACCTATCGGTGTCGCGCAGTTACCGCAGAATAAACGATGTGTTTCTTTGCCAGAGTCACCTAGTGCAGTAAAACTGGATGGCGATCCTTTTACGAATTTGAATTTTTCCTTAGATACCCATACACCAAACCACTTATCAGAATTTGTATGCAGTTGACATGTTTTACAATAACAGAACACAGTATTAATGGGCTCATCTTGAAATTCATACTCAAGTTCACCACAATCGCAACGACCATAATTAATATTCATCGAAGATACTCCAATTATTTGATTTGATTTTTATAGAGTGTAGGATCTTTGATATTTGCGTCCTTAAAGCCTTCGTTTCTGAAGCGACAAGAATCACAAACACCACATGCATAGCATTCCTCATCAGCTTGATAGCAAGACACAGTCTTTGCGTAATCAACATTGAGTGCTATACCCTTCTTTATAATATCAGCTTTGCTCAAGTCAATAAGCGGTGCATGAATCTTGAATTTAGCGCCCTCAACACCAGCTTTAGTAGCCAATGTGGCAAGATTTTCATAGGCACTGATATACTTTGGTCTACAATCTGGATAGCCAGAATAATCAATTGCATTAACACCAATAAAAATATCGTTAGCATTCAATACTTCCGCCCATGCTAGCGCGTAAGATAAGAAAAGTGTATTTCGTGCTGGGACATATGTTATGGGGATACCTTGTGATGGTGATTTTGGGATATCGATAGAATCATCTGTTAAAGCTGAACCACCAATCTGTCCAAGATCTATTTTTATAACTTTGTGTTCCTTCGTGCCATATGATTTAGCAATATGATTTGCTGCGAGTAATTCAGTAATATGTCGCTGACCATAATCGAAGCTTAAAGCATAGCACTCAAAGCCGAGTTTTTTTGCGATCGCCAATGTGGTGGTTGAATCGAGACCACCAGAAAGTAGGACAATAGCTTTATTGAAATCTGTCAAAACATAAAAATAATCATATAAATTTTATTGAAAAAACATATGTGCCTATTTAAAGACATGGTGCAAAACACTCATGTTAAAGTCATTTTCCTGGAGCATTATCCCACAAATATTTGTGAAGTTGAATTTGCAAACGTACATTCAACTTATCTTCCAGAATCCATTCTGCCAGTTTCGTGGAATTAAGTGACTCGTGTTCCGGGGATAACAATACCTCACACTTTTTTGTAAGATTAAATTCACACATTTTTCGTATCGTCCATTGGTAATCATTACGATCTCGAATAACAAACTTGATTTGATCTTTGCTTGATATATATGTGAAATTATCATACTTATTTTTGCTTATTTCTGTTGATCCAGGTGTCTTAATGTCCATTATCTTCATCACCCTCTCATCAACATGGGCTATATCAATTGCGCCACTAGTCTCTAATGATACATGGAATCCTTCATCGCAGAGTCGTACCAGAAACTCATAACAAGCCTTTTGAGCCAAGGGCTCACCACCAGTAACAGTCACATGTTTAGAACAGTATTGACTGATATCTCTAATAATTTTGTCGAAAGACATTTTCTTGCCATCATGAAATGCATAAGTTGTATCACAATAGCTACAACGTAGTGGGCATCCAGTCAACCGAATAAAAACTGTTGGTAAACCTACTTTGACTGACTCTCCCTGAATAGAGAAAAATATTTCATTGATGCGCAGCTCAGTTTGCGCTTTGCTTTGCGCTGATAAGCTAAGCTTTATACTTGTACTCATTTCAAATATTAGATTAATTTCCTACGCTTATTTTTCTCAAACGTTCTTCTGCCAATCTCGCTGCAGTCGTCCCAGGATACTCTTGCACTACTTCTATTAATATTTTTTCAGCATCTGAAACATTACCAAGTTCTGCGTAACTATAACCAATTTTTAATAAGGCATGAGACACTTTTTTACTATTTGGAAATATACTTAATAATGCCTGATATTCATTAATCGCAATATCATACTTTTGCATAACATAGTTAGTTTCACCTAACCAGTACTGTGCATTATCAGAATAGTCACTCTCTGGATAATTTTTTAAAAAGTTTTTAAATGCTTTTTTTGCCTGGTCATACTGAGACTTCTTTAATAGATTGAATGCGCGCTGATATACTGCTTCAGCATTCTGTGGATCAAATACTTTTTTTTCGGCATTTATCACTTTTTTGTCTATAAATTCGCTATCTGTTTCAACAATGAGCCCCTGTTCTCCACTAAAAATTTTCGGACTTAAACTATTTTGATTGACAATTGGCTCTAATACTTCTAACGGGCTTGAGCTATTCTGATTAGCAATAGGCTCTACTAT
>DKOR01000013.1:127008-139473 GCA_002470825.1 Thiotrichaceae bacterium UBA7357
TGAACCATCCTGATTAGCAATAGGTTCTATTACTTCTATAGGACTTGATAGTCTTACTTTGAACTTATTTGACTCAGCACGCTGCAAGCGATTATCTATATCTGTATAAAGTTCTCGTTGCTTTTCTTTTAGCCGCTCAAGGGTATATGTTTGTACTTCAATTTTGCCTCGTAAGAAATTGACTTCCTTCTTTAAGGATTCAAGTAACTCGAACATGTCAAGTAATGCCCGACTATCGAGGATCTTCTCAACCCTAGCAAGCCTACCGTTAAGATCTTTTTTGATCGGTTCGGATACTGGAGTGTTACTCTCTGTTATGAGAGTTTCTTCAGCGTAAACTGCCGTGCATAACACAAGGCTTAAAAAATAGATAAAAAAACGCATACTAAAACCCATTCACAAAATTCTTAATATAAAATTTCAACACGCCGATTTTTTTGCCAAGAAAGTTCATCGTGTCCATCAACTGCTGGGCGTTCTTCGCCGTAACTGACTAATCTAATCTGACTTGAAGAAGCTCCTAATAGCAACATTTGCTGTTTAATAGATTTTGCACGACGTTCACCAAGAGCTAGATTGTATTCACGTGACCCGAGTTCATCGGCATGCCCTTCGAGGGTAACCGTCGTATCTATATTTTCGCTAAGATACGCAGAATGAGCCTCAATGGCAGAACGATATTCTGAACGAATCTGACTACTATCATATTCAAAGTAAATTACGCGAACAGATAGTGGACTCTCCGGGTCGTCAAGCTGACTGAACCTAGATGTTGTACTATCCTCAGTACCATACGCCTGTGCATCGCTATCGACAGAATTAATCTTATCTTGTTGACTACTGAGATCTTCAACGGCAACAACAACATCTTCCTTAACCTTGTCAGTGCTACAACCAAACAAAAAACTTATGAGACCCAATATTAATAGTAAACGGATGGACATTTTTTTCTCCTTATCATTATGTAATAATACTATTATTTGAACAGCATAGCATTCAATAGTTCGTCTGTATAAGACATAAGATTTATTTTAGAAATGGACCCCATGCGGGTTCGCGAACATCACCCTGCTGTAAGCCAAGGCGCTGATGAATTCTCCCATCAACAGATACGGCAGCTAATTGAGCTCCTCGTTCCCCTATCGTTGCGTATATAATCATTCCTCCATTTGGAGAAAAACTGGGGGACTCATCTAATTTTGAGTCAGTTAATGTTTTTATCCTGCCATTATTGAGATCAAGTAATCCAATATGGTATGAGCCATTAACTGCGTGTACAAAAGTAATAAAGTTACCATCTGGAGAATAAGATGGTCGTGAATTGTAATTACCTTCAAAACTAATACGCTTAGGTTGCCCACCACGGATATCCATTTCATAAATTTGTGGGCCACCACTGCGATCGGATGTAAATGCCAACTTTCGTCCGTCTGGTGACCATGTCGGTTCTGTATCAATAGCATTATGATTAGTCATACGCGTTAGCTTTTTTGAGTGCAAGCTAATTATATAAATCTCAGTATTCCCATCTTTAGACAACGTCATTGCTAACCGAGAGCCCTCTGGCGACCAGTTTGGTGCACTATTTATGCCTTCAAATGCAGCAACTTTTTTACGTTTACCTGTCAAAATATTCTGAACATAAATTGCTGAATTTTTACCTTCAAAAGATACATAAGCAATTTCCTCTCCATTCGGAGACCAAGCAGGAGAAAGTAATGGTTCTGAAGATCTAAGTAAAACTTGTTGATTATAACCATCGGAATCTGCGATTTGTAGCGTATGAGTCTTTTTGTCTTTATTTTTTTTTACGGTTACATATGCAACACGTGTATCAAAAGCACCTGCTGTGCCTGTGAGTTCTTTAAAAACTATATCGCTTATTTGGTGAGCAACTCGACGTAATAAGTTTGGTTTACTTGGAATTCTAAAACCAGCAATTTGTTTTCCACGATAGATATCGATTAAACGAAAGCTAACGTCATAATCACCATTAGCTGTTAACGTTAGGTCGCCAATAAGAATATTTTCCATGCCTAATTTGCGCCAATCATTAAAATTAATGGCACCAAATTCAGTAGGCTGTTGTGGCAGATCGAGTTCATCCATTACATCGAAGCGTCCACTTCTTTTTAAATTGTCTGTGATTATTTTAGTCACATCGATAGAAATATCGGCATTATATTTCGACCAACCGAACGGTACTATAGCAATAGGCAGAGATTGCTCAATACCCTGAGTAATTTTAATGTCGAGCACGCCATGTGTTGGCAATGACAAGAAGATTAAGCTGACGATTAAGATTTTAGAAATAACTTTCATAGTTTAAATTATATTTTATGGATCAAAAGTGAATCGTATAGTACGCATTTTTTTGAATAAACGAATTTCTTGTGGAACTGGCAACGGAGATGCGGAATAAACAGCATTTGTTGCACGTCTATCAAATAAAACATTACCACTAGATTTTTCAATAGATGCTTCGACGACTTTACCACCTTCAAGCATTCGTATCAAAATAACGCATTCCAGACTATCTGGCAGGTTGACTTTATTGAAATTACTATTAACTTCACGTCTTATAAGAATCTGATATTTTTGGATTACCGTCAAATCACGTTCTTGTTGTTCCGCCTCTAATTCAGCATCAAGCTGTTCTTGTAGTATTTTTTCTTCTTTTTTCTTTTCAGCCGCTATCTTTTGTGCTTCCTCTTCAATTCTCTTTTTATTTTCTTGTTCGAGCTTTATTTTTTCTTCTTTTTTCTTTTCAGCCGCTATCTTTTGTGCTTCCTTTTCAATTCTCTTTTTATTTTCTTGTTCGAGCTTTATTTTTTCTTCTTTTCTTTTTTTTATATCTGCTTCCTCTTTCTTACGCTTTTTGACTTCTTGTTCTTTTTTTTTCTTTAGTTTTTTTAACTTTTCTTTTGCTAATTTTTTTTTCTTTGCGTCTTCTTCTTTTTTCTTGATTTTTTTCTGACGTATGAGCTCTTTTTCTATTTTTTCATTATCTTTTTTTCTTAAACGCTTGAGCTCTAAATCAATCTGATTCTTGTCAATCGTTTTTGCTTTGACAATATTTATAATTGGATTTGGTGAGAGCGTTGGCTTTGGTGAAAATTCAAAACTATAAATTAAAATAATACCCACTATGACATGCAAGAATACTGATAAAATTATTGACCGGGAAGTCAGAAAAAAATTTGCTTGCATATCATTTTTCAAGAGGTTCGGTAATCATGCCAACAGAGGGAACTCCTGCTTTTTGAAGTAAAGTCATCACCTGAACGATTTCTCCATAAGCAACGTCTGTATCCCCACCTAAAAAAACAGGCGTGCTTGGCTGATATTTCAATACGGCACTAACGCGATTTAATAAAACCTTAGCTGCAACAGGTTTATCCTGATCTTCCCCATAATTGATAAAATAATTACCATTCTTATCAATATTGACTATTACAGGTTCTTTTTCATTTGGTGGTAATGGTGATGATGGCGCTTGTGGCAAGTCAACTTTTACACCCTGACTTAGTAAAGGAGCCGTCACCATGAAAATAATTAACAACACCAACATAACATCAATATAAGGTACAACATTGATCTCAGACATTGGTCTTTTTTTAATTCGTTGTCTCATAATAATCATTTAAGAACTTTTCTAGAATTAGCGTTTTTCTCGTGTGTTAAGTCAAGATTACAACATGCTCATATTACAGCTATTATGTTGTAAGCATATTTTAGGATATCCTCAGCTGTGTGCATGTCGATGAAGTATTGATGCAAACTCTTCCATAAAGTTATCATAACGACTGATTAATCGTTCAACATCATAGGAGTATCGGTTATAGGCAATAACGGCAGGTATTGCAGCAAACAGACCCATTGCTGTTGCAATCAAGGCTTCACTAATGCCAGGAGCTACCATGGATATAGTCGCTTGTTGAACTGTGCCTAGCGCCTGAAAACTATTCATTATTCCCCAGACAGTACCTAATAATCCAATATAGGGACTAGTTGAACCAACCGTGGCAAGGAAAGAAAGGTTTGTTTCAAGGTGATCCATTTCTTTATTCATGGCAATACGCATAGCTCTTTGCGAACCATCAACAATAGTTTCTGCATCGATGTTGTCCAGCTTTCGAGAGCGTGCAAATTCTTTGAAGCCTGCTTCGAATATCTTCTCCATGCCGCTCGGCTCATATCGTTTAGCAGTGATTCGTGTATATAATGGTGTGAGATCTTCTACAGACCAAAAACGCTCTTCAAATATCTCAGCGTCTTGTTTGCCTCGTTTCAATAAGAACCGTTTATTAAAAATCATGGTCCATGACACTAATGATGCTAATGCTAGTATTAACATAACAAATTGAACCAAAAGACTAGCGTTTAGGATTAATTCTATAAATGAATGGTCAGGTGTCATTACTTGCTAACTCCATAATTAAATCTTCAGGCATAGCGGATGCCTTTAATGTTATTACATTCAGACAGGCAACTTTAATCTTTGCCTCAATTAATAATTCATTGTTCTTATTTTTTATTGTTTGTTGAAAGATCAAGCTCGCACCACGTTTTTTTAACAAAGACGATGTCACCAATAATAAATCATCTAAATATGCAGGTTTAATATATTCAACGCTTACACTCTTTACAGCAAATAAAATTTCATATTCTTCTTTAAGTATGTCATGCTCATAACCAATACTCCTTAGCCATTCAGTTCGCGCACGTTCCATATAACGTAAATAGTTTGCATAAAACACAATGCCGGCAGCATCAGTATCTTCATAATAAACGCGTATCTGCCAGGTAAATTTAATGGACATATCGTTTATTGATCATCTTTTTCAATATCTTTAAATAAATCTGAATATTGAGCCGAATCTTCAGGCATTTCCATACCAAAATGCAGCCAAGCTGTTTTTGTTGCTATTCTGCCTCTAGCTGTTCTCATCAAAAAGCCTTGTTGAATTAAATAAGGTTCAAGAACGTCTTCAATAGTGTCACGTTCTTCACTAATTGCTGCGGCCAGACTATCAACACCTACCGGGCCGCCATCAAACTTTTGTAGTATAGCGAGTAATAATTTGCGATCCATCGTATCAAAGCCATGCTTATCAACATTTAACATATCCAAAGCGAGTGATGATATATCATCATTGATATTTCCATTCCCCTTCATCTGAGCATAATCACGAACGCGGCGAAGTAATCTGTTGGCTATTCGGGGTGTCCCACGAGATCTTGCTGCAATTTCTCCGGCGCCTTTATCATCAATTTGAACACTCAGAATGCTTGCTGATCGTTTGACAATCTTGCTCAATTCTTCAATAGAATAAAATTCAAGGCGCTGTACTATGCCAAAACGATCTCGCAATGGCGAAGTTAGTAATCCTGCACGAGTTGTTGCGCCAACTAATGTAAAAGGGGGCACATCAAGTTTTATTGCTCTGGCAGCAGGTCCTTCACCTATTAGGATGTCAATTTGATAGTCTTCCATAGCAGGGTATAACACTTCTTCAACAACAGGACTTAATCGATGTATCTCATCAATAAATAGCACATCATTAGTCTCAAGGTTAGTTAATAACGCTGCAAGATCCCCGGCCCGTTCTAATACTGGACCAGAAGTTTGCCTCATATTGACGTTCATCTCATTAGCGATAATATGAGCCAATGTCGTCTTGCCTAGTCCTGGTGGTCCAAATATCAATACATGGTCAAGAGATTCAGCGCGTTGTTTAGCAGCGCCAATAAAGATCTCCATCTGTTCATGTACTGATACCTGACCGAGATAATCTTGTAGACGTTTTGGCCGTAAGGTATTATCAGCGGCTATGTCATCCGCTGAACTTTGGGGTGAAATGACTTTATTAGACTCGACCATATGAGATATTTATTTTCCCAGTAAACGTATTAAAAAGATACCGCAAAACAAACCCTCCTTTTGAAAATTAGTTTTTGCGTACTAAATTGCTCTTTGAACAATACCTCTTATCTGCTAACTTATGGGAGAGTCTTAATGAATATTAATCAATGATACTGGCCAAATCATCCACATCAACAGCTGATAATGAATAAACTAGCTCATCAATGAAGTCGTTCAAAACATTTTCCATCTTTATGGCTATCCTGTGCCTATTAACATAATCAAATACGAAAGGACTGTCATCGGAAAATTCGCATTAATAATTTTTATTCCAGTCAATTTCCTTTATGGTGTTCCTCAGGGACGAAGAAAAGTATCAAAAATAATCTCAATCTATTTTATAAGAAAAGATTTCATTCAATAATACTAAATACTTTTAAGGATGAGGGTTTAAGCAACTATTTTTTTATAGAATTTTTCAATGCTTTACGTATCAACTCTTCACTGCTTAGCCCTTCAGCTGTTATTGCTAGTACTAAGCGATTAGCTTCTGGTGGTTTATAGCCTAGTCCAATCAGCCCGCTAACTGCTTCATTGACCGGATCATTAGCTATTCTAAGATTATCACTATTCAGCATAACTGATTTTTTTGGCAGCCCATCAAGACGATCTCGCATCTCAACGATCAAGCGCTCAGCTGTTTTTTTACCAACTCCCGGTAATTTGGTAAGTCTTGCAGCATCATTATTTTTAACACACCGGAAAAATTCATCTGCCTCAATACCAGATAAAATTATCAATCCCATTTTCGCGCCAACACCATTCACTTTTATTAAGGTGCGAAATAAATGACGTTCATCTTCTGTTGCAAAACCAAATAGTAAATGTGCATCATCGCGTACTATTAAATGAGTAAATATCTCCACCTCATTTTTAATCTCAGGTAAAACATAAAAAGTAGTCATCGGTGCTTCAATCTCATAACCAATTCCCTGAACATCTAACAATAAAAACGGTGGTTGTTTTTTTATAATGGTGCCACGAAGAAAACCTATCATTGCAACCTCCCATAACGTATCCCACTCACGCCCTGCATACGCAATAAACCTTCACGTGAGTTTGCATGACACAAAGCTATCGCTAATGCATCGGCTGCGTCTGCTTTTGGTCTTTTTTCCAAACAAAGTAGGATTTTAATCATATGTTGCACCTGTTCTTTAGTCGCATGGCCTTTGCCGACTGTTGCTTGTTTGACTTGATTAGCTGTATATTCATAAACAGGCAAATCTTGTATAGCGCAAGCCGCAATCGCAACCCCACGTGCTTGGCCAAGTTTAATCACGGAGTCAGCATTACGATTCATAAATATTTTTTCAATTGAAACCTCTATTGGTTTGTACTCATAAATAATTTCAATAATACTCTGATGAATGACTTTAAGCTTATCGGCAAGTGTTTCACCTTTCACCTTTATTACACCGTTATAAATATGTTTGCAGTGGTTGCCCTTAGAATCGATAATTCCGTAACCGGTATTTATCGAACCAGGGTCAATGCCTAAGGTTCGGATCAACTTAGTTCAGCCATAACATCATCAGATATGTCTGCATTTGAATATACCTTTTGTACGTCATCCAAATCTTCCAGCATATCCAATAGTTTCAACATGCTTTCAGCCCCTTTTCGATCAAGGTCACATGAGATAGAAGCACGCATAGTGATCTCTGCATTTTCTGGCTTGAAGCCTGCTATTATTAAGGCCTCTTTAGTATCGACAAAGCTATCAGGGTCAGTAATTACATCAATAGAGCCGTCATCATTTGTAATAATATCATCTGCTCCACGTTCTAATACGACTTCTAACACTTTATCTTCATCGAGACCGCTAGCAAACGAAATTAAGCCCACTTTTATAAAAAGATAAGCAACAGAGCCATCTGTGCCAAGATTACCACCATACTTAGTGAAGGCATGACGTACTTCAGAAACCGTGCGATTTCTATTATCTGTCATGGTGTCTACTAAAATAGCGACCCCACCGGGGCCATATCCCTCATAACGGAGCTCATCAACATTTTCACTTTCTTCATTCCCTCCGCCGCGTTTAACAGCACGTTCAATAGTGTCTTTAGGCATGCTCAACGATTTTGCAGTATCAATCGCAGCTCGTAACCTCGGGTTAGCATCGGGATCACCGCCACCTAACTTTGCGGCGATGGTAACTTCGCGAATGAGCCTAGTGAAAAGTTTTCCACGTTTGGCGTCTTGTTTCCCTTTGCGATGTTGAATATTAGCCCACTTACTATGACCTGCCATTGATATATTCCATACTGATTGAAGATTTAATAAAAATCATAATAACATTTATGTTTATTGTGCCCAAAATATGCAACGTAATATTATGTTTATGCATCGCCAGCTAGTCTGTTAGCAGGTTTTTTTGCAGTAAAGGTAAGTAAACGTTCTATTGAGTTTTTAGCGCGATGAGCAATATCTGTCTCGACAAATACTTCATTGCTACCGGTATCTATGACTCGAGATAGCTTGCGTAGGCTGTTCATCGCCATCCATGGACAATGGGCACAACTGATACATGTTGCACTTTTCCCTGCGGTCGGTGCTTCAATGAATATTTTCTCAGGTGCGGCTTCTTTCATTTTATGAAAAATGCCTTTATCTGTCGCTACAATAAATTTCATGGCATCCATCTCGATTACGGCGTTAATGATACCCGTAGTGGAGCTAACTAAATCCGCCTGGGCAATAACAGAACCTGGTGACTCGGGATGGACTAACACTCTTGCATCAGGGTGATTCTTTCTTAACGTTTCCAATTCTTTTCCCTTAAATTCTTCATGTACGATGCAGGCACCTTGCCAGATCAACATGTCTGCTCCTGTTTTTTTCTGAACATAATCACCAAGATATTTATCGGGCGCCCAAATTATTTTTTTACCTCTATCAACTAGATATTGAATGACCTCAACTGCACTACCGGAGGTCACCATCCAATCGGCGCGTGCTTTTACTGCAGCACTGGTGTTGGCATAAACCACAACAATACGCTCAGGGTGTGCATCACAGAATTTTGAAAATTCATCTGCCGGGCAGCCCAAATCAAGTGAGCAATTAGCTTTCAATTCCGGCATCAGAATACGTTTTTCTGGATTGAGAATCTTGGCTGTTTCGCCCATGAACTTAACACCACAAACAATTAGGGTATCAGCATGTGACTCATTGCCAAAGCGTGCCATATCCAAGGAATCAGAAACATAACCACCAGTTGAATCAGCAAGAATCTGTAGATCAGGTTCAGTATAGTAATGCGCTACTATTAGAGCGTTACGCTGTTCTAATTGCATTTTTATTTTTTGCGTTAATTCACTACGTTCATCATCGTTGATTTCTTCAACGACTGTTGATGGAATTTGCTCTTTTAACAAGCTGTAGGAGCGATTAATTGTGGATTTTGATGTCATACTAAAAACTATGGCGTACTTAGTTCTGTTAAACAAGCAAAGGTGCTAATGAATTTTAATCTAGAATTATTCTGGCTTGTTCGATTTTGCTAATTTAATTCCCAGCTCTTTCAATTGCCTTGGATTAGCCTTCGATGGAGCAGTGGTAAGCAAACAACTCGCACTTTGTGTCTTTGGAAAGGCGATCACATCACGAATCGAATCACTGCCTGTCATTAGCATCACTGTGCGATCTACTCCAAAAGCTATACCACCATGGGGAGGACAACCAAAATCAAGAGCTTCTAACAGAAAACCAAACTTTTCTTGGGCTTCTTCCTCACCAATACCCAATAGCTCTAACACTGCAGATTGCATTTCAGCACGATGAATTCGAATGGAACCACCACCCAGTTCAGTGCCGTTCATCACCAGATCATAAGCACGCGACAAAGTTTTGCCTGGATTTTCTTTGATAACATCAATATCCTCTACAATAGGAGCAGTAAACGGGTGATGCAAGGAGTCCCAACATTTTTCATCTTGGTTATAGTTAAACATTGGGAAATCAATAACCCACACAGGCGACCATTCACCCTGAAGCAAATCAAGGTCGTGACCCAATTTATTTCGTAAAGCACCTAGTGCATCATTAACAATTTTAGTTTTATCTGCGCCAAAAAAGATTAAGTCACCATCTGTTGCTTTGGTACGCTCGATGATATTTGTAATGACGTCTTTGGGTAAAAATTTCAATATTGGCGATTGTAGTCCTTCGACACCAGCCTCAATGTCATTAACCTTTATATAGGCAAGGCCTCTAGCACCAAACTGTGCAATATAATTGGTGTAATCATCAATCTGTTTTCTAGAAAGCGTATTACCGCAAGGCACATTTAGCGTTACAACACGACCATCCTCCATATTTGCTGGTCCAGAGAAAACCTTAAATTCAACAGTCTTCATTAAGTCGCTGACATCTATTAATTCGAGCGGATTTCTAAGATCCGGTCTGTCACTACCAAAACGTTCCATTGCCTCTGTATAGGTCATTCGTGGGAAGGGCTGAGGTAAATCGACATTCATTATCTTTTTGAATAATAAATAAATCATTTCTTCCATAATGACAGTTATTTCATTCTCATCCATGAATGAGGTCTCAATATCTAACTGAGTAAATTCAGGCTGACGATCAGCACGCAGATCTTCATCACGAAAACAACGCACAATTTGGTAATAGCGGTCCATGCCAGACATCATCAACAACTGTTTAAACAACTGTGGTGATTGTGGCAGAGCAAAGAAAGTTCCGGGATGTGTGCGGCTAGGCACAAGATAGTCACGTGCGCCCTCAGGCGTCGCCTTAGTCAACATTGGCGTTTCGATATCCAAGAAACCTTTTTCATCTAAATACTTTCGCATCTCTTTAACTACCTGTGAACGTAGTCGAAGATTATTTTGCATTTCAGGTCGGCGCAGATCGACATAACGATATTTTAATTTTACATCGTCATGGACATTTGTATCATCTAGCTGAAAAGGTGGTGTTTTAGCTTTGTTCAGTATCTCGATATTATATCCTAGAATTTCAACTTCTCCTGTGGCCATATCACTATTTATAGTGCCTTCTGGCCTCCTTCGGACTTTACCAGTAATCTGAATAACGAATTCATTTCGAACAGAATCTGCAACAGTAAACGATGCTGGACGGTCTGGATCGAATACGACCTGCGCAATGCCTTCGCGATCACGAAGATCAATAAAAATGACGCCGCCGTGGTCACGACGACGGTGTACCCAACCATAGAGTTTAACTTCTTGATCAATGTAGCTACTATTTAGCTTTCCACAATAGTCACTGCGCATATATATATTCCATCTGGCCTAAACAAAAAGCGGAATCTTACGAGTCAGCCGACGTTTGCGCAACTTTATTACGCGTTAATTGCTGTCTAATTGGACCATCGGGAATAATTACGCCCATCGAGATAATAAATTTAAAGCCTTCCTCAACCGTCATATCAAGGTCGATTATCTCATCACGAGGCATCATCAGGATAAAACCAGAAGTTGGGTTAGGTGTTGTAGAGACAAATACAGCAACTAGGTTTTCATTGCGCCCCTCTATATTGACACTGACGTATTCGTTAGTTAAAAAACCAATACTCCATATTCCTTTTCTGGGATATTGGAGCATAACAACTTTACGAAAAGATTTACCATTAGCATCTAATATTGTTGTTGATATTTGCTTCACGCTATTGTAGATAGACCTTACTAATGGGATACGATTAAGAATCGCCTCCCACAGTCCAAACAAGCGTCTACCGAATAAATTCGCAGCGAACATACCGGTAACTAAAAGAGTACTAATGGCCAGAACGATGCCAAATCCTGGAATAGAGAAGCCTAATATTATTGCAGGTTGATAGTCTGGTGGTAGTAAGAGAATGATATTATCGAGTAAATCGACGACTAGCTTCACAATGAAAACGGTTACCGCAAGTGGTAGCCAGACCAATAGACCAGCAACAATATATTTTTTGATTGTACTCATTTATCGAAATATATTAATCAGCATTAGAGGTAGGTTTTGATGACTCTTTTTTTGTGTTCGACTTACTACTACTGTCTATAATTTTTGTATTTGAATCATTAGTTTTCTTGTTGTCTGTTTTGTCCTCGTTAGTATTTTTTATGTCCTTTTTTGGTGTTTTGTTCTTAAAGTCAGTTTCATACCATCCCGTGCCTTTTAATTTGAAAGCTGCAGCAGAAACTAGTTTGAGAAGACTATCTTGACCACATTCTGGACAAGTTCTAGCAGGTTTATCATTTATTTTTTGTAGCATTTCTAGTCGATGCTCACATTGATTGCATCGATATTCATAAATAGGCACTTATAAGACCTCCAAGACAAATACTCGCTAGAATACAGCAGAAAACAGAAATGTGACTAACTAATATCAAGGTTTTTCTAAGCTTCTTACAGTTTATGTTTTACGCACAGCCATTTCTTGGGTATTATCGCCGCCTTTATTACTTTGACATATTGTTTTTTGTTTTTACAACAATATGAAACCTGATCCCGGGCCGTTAGCTCAGCCGGTAGAGCAGTGGATTTTTAATCCATTGGTCGGGCGT
>DKOR01000012.1 GCA_002470825.1 Thiotrichaceae bacterium UBA7357
CACACCAAAAGGAAAGATTCTTTACGGTTTGGGAGTGGGGTTACTCATTTATATCATTAGGACTTGGGGCGGTTACCCTGATGGTGTTGCCTTCGCAATATTAATTATGAATGGACTCGTTCCCTTAATTGACTATTATACTCGACCCAAATATTTGGGAGAAAAATGAATTCAAAAACTAATTCATTTAAACAAAAAAATTTTGCGCAATTACCCTTACTCGTTACCAGTGTAATTTGCATTATAACTATTTTTGTTGTGCATGAATTCACCAAAGATAAAATCAATCTCAACAAACAAAAAGCTAAACTAGCAATCATCACCAAAACATTGCCACTTGTATATGATAATGATGTATTCGCAGACAATATCAAAATCGATGTGCCTATTGAAATTAATCATACAGGTAGTATCGGCGTTTATAGAGCAAGGTTAAAGAATCAACCGGTTGCAATTAGTTTGATGCCAGTCACTACAAAAGGCTATAACGGTCGTATTAGCCTAATTGTCGGAATAAGTTATGATGGCATATTAACTGGCGTGAACGTCCTGCAACATAGTGAAACAGAAGGCTTTGGCGACCAGATACATCAGAATAAAACAGATTGGTTACAAAACTTCAACAATATGACGATCTCAGTATTCGCTGAAAAAAAATGGACCATTAAAAAAAGTGGTAATGACTTGGATCAATTAAGCGGGGCCACCATCACATCAAGAAGCATAATCGATGTGCTCCACAAAACACTAGAGTACTATCTACAAAATCGAGATAAATTTTATGAAAATAAATAACGCACAAAAGAAATTCTTACGTCAATCAGCACATCATTTAAAACCCGTTGTTTGGGTAGGCCAGCATGGTATTACCGAAGCGGTTATAAATGAAATTAAAGAGGTGTTAGAACGTCATGAACTAGTCAAAGTGAAATGTCGTTTAGGTGAACGAAAGGAACGCGACATAGGAATAGTCAAGATATGCAAAGGCACGAATGCAGCATTAGTTCAACGCATAGGTAACATAATTACGCTTTTTAAAAAAAATAGTGAAAAACCGGTTATAAAACTTCCAAATTAGCAACAGTAGTAAATTAAATTCAATAGTCGATTGGTTTAACCAAATTTAGAATCTATCTCATGATTTTTTATAAAATAACACTGAAATGTATATTAGAGTTCAATCTCCCCCATATGGTAATTTAATAGGTTTCCTGTTTTTCGATTTCAAACAAGTTTTAAAACTCCTTCATCTTGATAATGATTAGATATTTCTTCAGGTATGCACTTATTATCGAACTTGATTCTATATTCTGTATCACTGGTTACTAGAATTAATAGAAGAACTAAACTCTAGCTAGGATCTTATCTAAAAGAAACTCCGGAAGGATACGTTTTAAAACTGCAAATAAATAAGTAGGAAACGTCACAAGATAACGCGCCTTTGGATTATCACTTTCCAATGCATGAACTACGTGTTTCAATACTACTTCAGGGCCTAATGAAAACGGTGCATTATATTTATTGCCACGTAATTCATTTTCTATTTTAGTATAGTCTTCTTTGAAATGGCTATGTTCTTTGTTAACTACTACTTGAAAATTATTAAGTGCGTTATTTCTAAAATTACTAGTTATGGGACCAGGTTCGATTAAGCTAACATTTATACCGGTATTATTTAACTCATATCTCATGGCATCACTTATTGCCTCCAGCGCATACTTTGATGCGCAATACGACCCACGAAATTTCATTGTGATAAAACCTAGAACCGAACTGATTTGAATAATACGACCTGAGTTTTGTTTGCGCATTACAGGTATAAGTAAGTTGGTTAATTTCTGCGTACCAAAGATATTAATTTCAAATTGATCACGTAAAGCCATGATAGGAATGTCTTCCATAGCGCCGATCAGACCATAAGCAGCATTGTTTATAAGTCCGTAAAGTTGATCATTTGTTTTGCTTAAAAGTGTTAGAACAGCCGCTTGGATCGATTCAGTATCGGCAAGATCGAGCATAATAACTTCGAAGTCTGCCTTACTTAATGCATCGATATCTTCTTGTTTTCTTGCGGTAACGAAAACATTAAATCCACGTTCTTTTAATCCATCAGCTATGCAACGTCCAATACCTGATGAGCAACCCGTAACGAGAACATGTTTCATATAACAAGATCATCGCCTGCAACTTTATGCTTCTTTTTAAGTAATCGATTACGCATATCATCTGCAATCAAATAGAAACATGGTAAGGTTAAAAGTATTAATACCGTGGCAAATAACAACCCAAAACCTAGGCTTACCGCCATGGGAGAGAGGAATGCCGTTTGCCCAGTTGCAAAAAAAATTAATGGAGAAACACCCAAAAAGGTAGTGATGGTAGTTAGAATTATAGGTCTAGCACGAACCTTGCCTGCCTCAACGACAGCGGTAATCCTATCATTTCCTTCACTTCTAAGTCTCTTAATAAAATCTACCATAATAAGAGAATCGTTAACAATGATCCCCGATAATGCCAACATACCAACAGCTGATAGAAATTGTATATTGTATCCAAACACAGCATGACCAATCACCACGCCAATAAATCCAAAGGGAATAGCAAACATAACAACCAGAGGATCGATCAATGATTTAAAAAGTGCCGTCAACATAAAGAAAATAAACGCAAGCGCTATAATTAATGCTTGATTCATCCCTTTGAATGAATCAGCAGCTTTTTTCTTTTCACCTAAAAATAATAATGAATAAAGATCATTATCTTTTGCTTCGCCAAAGACATCGTTAATTTGTGTTGTTACTACACTAGGCGTCGTGATCGACATATCAACATCAGCGGTAATCTTAGCCATGCGTTGTGCATCACGACGTCGGATTTGATTTAAACCACGACCAATAGTGATATCGGCCACATCGCTTAGATAGACTGTTTGACCTGTTGAAAGTATAATTGGTAGGCTACTTAAACTCGTCGATTGTTCTCTCATTGATTCTGGATAGATAACACGTACAGGCAAACGTTTTTCTTTCCAGGTAACATGAACAACTTCATTGCCAAGATAACCACCGCGAACAGCTCTAGCTAATTCATTTTGTGTTAAACCCATCCGTTTGCCACGTTCATTCATTTGATATTTATACTCCAATTTGCCCGGTTCTTGATCATGCACCACATCATTTACACCGGGCATACGTTTCATATAATCACTTATTTCAATGGCTGTTTTATGTAATATGTCAAGATCAGCACTAACGATACCCAGTTCGATATCATCTCCTGCTGGCCCAGCATTTGGTTTCAAAATACTCAAGCGCTCCACACCAGAAGCTTGTAATAGATCTTTTCTGATTACATTGATAATTTCATCTGCAGTTCGAGTGCGTTTACCGCCCGTATTAAAATCAAAACTGACTATGGGTGTGACCCATTCTTCAATAAAACTAGCTGGTGCAGATTTTTGTAAGTCAACCACAAACTGCAAGACATTACTTCCTGTTTTACTTCGATTAGGGTCGACCACACTAACACCAACATTAGTTAATAAAGTGAGCAACTCATCTTTTGTCATAAGCTTATTTATTCTATTTTCTAGCTGAACTGCCAATTCAAGAGTATCCTCAAGGCTGTAAGTGTTGGGTGCTTCTATATTGACAAAGAATTGGCCTATTTCCACATCACCGAATAACTGAAAAGGCAACCTTGTATTCGCATATGTAAGACTAATAGCCAAGACACCAACACTCAATGCTGCAACAAAATAACGATTCATTGCCGCCCAATATAATAATCGAGCATATCTATTTAAAATATGAAACCAATTAAATCGTGGTTCCTTTTGTTCAAATTTTAAAATATGTCCTGCATGCGAAGGTAAAACGACAAATGCTTCCAGGAGTGAGCCAACTAGTGCGCAGCAAACAACAACCGGAATTACTTTTATAAACGCTCCTAATGTTCCTCCAATAGCAAACATAGGCAAGAATGCAGCTATAGTTGTTAATGTTGAGACAACCACGGGCCAGAAGACTTGTTTTGCACCCAATGAAGAGGCTTCCATTGGAGACATCCCTGCTTCTATATGCCGATATATATTCTCAGTAACAATGATTGCATCATCTACAATCATTCCCAAGACAATTAAGAACGCAAACAATGAAACCATATTGATCGTGTAATCAAAATAATAAAGTAAAATGACTGCGAAGAGAAAGGATACTGGTATTCCAAAAGCGGTAATTGCCGCTATACGAAAATTTAATAATAAGTATAAAGAAATAAGAACCAGCATCAAACCGATCAAGCCTGATGATTTCACCAGATCTAAACGCGTTTTCACATAAATAGACGAATCAGTATGATATCCAGCATTAATACTTTCAGGAAGTTCCTCACTCAGTTCACTAGCTAGTGCTCTTATTTGTTCTGAAATACGTATCGTTGACGCCTCAGCTGTTTTGGTTACTGTTAAGTTAACAGACGGTTTTCCATTAAATCGGGCGTACGTTTTTGCCTCCTCAAATCGACGAACAACTTTAGCAACTTGACCCAATTTTAGTTCACCACCATTTTCATTGGTCCGTAATACTATCTGTTCAATATCCTCCGGTTCGGGTCTAACGCCCTTTCCTCTCAATCGTACATCCCCTTCGTTTGATTTTATTGAGCCTCCTGGTTGATCAACTAGGTTATTCCGAAGTGCATCATAAATTTGTCCCAAGGGGATATTAAGTGCTGACAATTCATGCGGATTAATCTCAACCCAAATCTCCCAATCACGCTTACCTGTCATACTAACGCTGGCGACACCATCAATCTTCTGCATTTTTCTGCGAACTTTTCCTGAGTACTCATACAAATCAGCTTTAGAAAGATCGCCAAAAAGTGTGAGTGTTATAACCGGAAAGCGTGTGCGTATGCGTTTTAATTCTGACTCTTCAACTGACTCAGGCAAATCATTTACTCGATCTATTAATGTCCTAGTATTACGCATAAAATCATCAACATTTGTACCTGATTTTAATTTTATATAAATACTTGAGAGACCTTCCATACTAGTAGAATGAATGTTCTCGATATCCTGACTATCTTCGAATTCTTCCTCGATAGGCAAAGTTACTTGTTGTTCTACTTCTGCTGGCGAGGCACCTTCATATATAGTTTGTATACTTATCAAATCTAGATCAACAACTGGAAATATTTCCTGTGGTAAACCACGCCAGGCAAAAACACCTATTATTAAAATAATGAAAAGGCTTAAATTAATTAATAATGGATTTTTTAGTGAAAAATGTATAAACGTCATAATTAAATATTAAACTAAATTAATTAGCATTTAAGGGATGATAATGACTTGTCCATCAGTCAGACTAGAAACATCTTTGCTAATTATGGTACTACCAGACTCAATTCCACTGATGATTTGAATATCCTTATACCGCTCAATCAACTTAACTGTTTTTTTAACAACGCGGTCATTGATAACTTCAAAAGCATAAGACTGACCATCTTCATACAAAATTGCACTAATAGGGATGACATTAGCAGCTTCATAAAAAACCCCTGGCAATTTTGCTACGGCTAATTGTCCTGAAAACAGACCATCTGACGGTAGTCGTATTTTTAATGTGTGAGTGTTTGTTTCAGCATCAGGAGCGACTGATAGTGCGATTATCTCACCTGTTCTCTCATCACTATTGGTAACTACTTGTATCTCTTGTCCCAACTGTAATTGCACTGCAGATATCATTGTTATTTCAAGACTCAAATCAAGTTTATCAACTTGGACAATCTCAAGTGCGGGTTCACCCGGTGAAACATAATCACCTACTTCAACGTAAATGACATTAACTGTGCCGTCAAATGGAGACATTAATTGAGCACGTTTAAGATTTCGCTCTGCTTTATTAAGTCGAACCTGTTCTATCATCAAACGATTTCGGGCTGAACTCATACTATGCTCGAGACGTGTTTCTTCTGCTTGTTGTCGATATAATATTTGTAATGTCTGGTCATAATTGGATTTTGATGCAAGAGAATCTCGACCTAGTTGTTTAATCCTGAGAACTTCCTGTTCTTGCAATTTCCTTTCTTTTCGCATCAATTCTAATAATTGAGAATCTCGTTCGATTGCAGCGTCTTCTGTCTTCAAAGTAGCTACCGATTCTTCTACTGCATCACTGAAATCACCCGAATCTATGCTGAGCAATTTGCTATTTCCTATAACATATTGGCCTACTTCAACGAAACGTCGGTCTATTTGCCCAGAAACCTGGAAATGAAGACGTGCTTTTTTAGCAGGTTGAAATTTTCCGATAACTTCTGTGATAGGCTGAACATCTATTTTCTCTACAATACTAATATTTACCGTTGGCGGGGGTAATTTTTGGAGTTCAGCATGCGTATCAGGTCTCGTCAAGAGCAAGGCCGTTATTATCAGTATTGAAACTGTGCTTATAAAAAGTATTCTCATAAGATTAATTTTGTATTGAGCTACTTAATTTTAACCAAAAATTGCTATATTTAAGTGTATGACAATGATTTTGAATAAAGATTTGATGATAAAACTATTGTATGCGATTTTAGACACTATAAACTAGACATACAATTATAAATCAACGGAAGAGTAATGAGGTTTATACTGAAAAGATTTATCGTATCAATGAGTATCTGTCTGCTATGGCTTGGGTTGACGTCGGTCGCATTTACTGAAGTACTAGGCGAGTACACTAGTTTGGTATGTCCAACATCTCTGGGCATTCCTGAAAGACCCTATGTTGATGCTGATTTAGCAGAAGATGATACTCATATGACCGCTGATGAGGCTGAGATTATAGAAGATGGAATCTCGACATTGTCCGGTAACGCGGCTATAACTCGAAACGATCAACAAGTAACCGCTGGAACAATCAAATATAATCAACCACAAGACACCTCTGATTTGAGTGATAACGTCAATTACTGGGATACCGAACTTTACTTACGTAGTGACGACGCTTTTTTACAACATGATAATGGAATCGGTGAATTTTCTTACACTGACTATATTCTTAAAGATAGTCGTGGTCGAGGGACTGCAGAGAAATTAGTTCTAGATATTGGTACACGAACGGATATGGATCGATTAGATTTTACGACTTGCGAACCCGAAGATCGCTTTTGGAGCTTTACTGCGAGCAGCCTTTCTCTAGACCATGAAAACAACAATGGGAAAGCACGAAATGTTGTCCTAAGAATAAAAGATGTCCCAGTCTTTTACACCCCATACATGTCTTTTCCGCTCAGTAAAGAGCGTAAAACTGGGTTTCTGACTCCGAGTTATGGGACTACAAATAAGAATGGGTTTGAGGCTCTAACTCCTTATTATTGGAACATCAAACCCAATATGGATGCAACAATCACACCTCGATTGTTAACGAATAATGGCATTATGGCCATGGGTGAATTTCGCTACTTATATAGTCGTGGTAGCGGTTCAATAAATGCTGAGTATTTACCCAGTGACAATAGAAGAAGCGACAAACATCGAAATTTCATTGATCTAGAGCTTAGTCAAAAATTTGCAAACACCGGTGATTTATTTGCTACCTACAGCAGAGTATCCGACAAGTTTTATCATGAAGATTTTGGCAGCCAATTAAGTGCTACGAGTACCTCATTTTTAGAGCAACGAGCTGATGTCGCATACTCTGGAAATAATTGGAATTTATTAGCACGAGTCCAAAATTTTCAGACTGTAAATCGTAGTATTCCAACTTCTTCTAGACCTTATAAGCGGTTGCCACAAATAAAATTTAACTATAACACCCCTAAAAAAAATAACAAACTCAACTATGGTCTGTCAAGTGAAGCTGTTTACTTCGATAAAGGAGATAATATTGTTACAACTAATGGTATCCAATCTAATACTAATGTGAACGGTCTCCGTCTCAATCTGGATCCTCATATTAGTTTCCCAATGTCTAGTGTTGCAACATTTTTAGAACCTAAATTACGATTGCGTTTTACACAGTATGCACTAGAAAAAAATGCATTATTTAATTCAAGTCCTAATCGTATATTACCTATATTTAGCTTAAACAGCGGTATCTTTCTGGAAAGGGAAACTAATCTTTTCAACACCGATTACGTTCACACATTTGAGCCACGTTTATACTATTTATTTGTTCCTCATGATGATCAAACTGACTTGCCAGTTTTTGATACTGGTCAATATACTATTTCGTTTGCTTCTCTATTTTATGAAGATCGTTTTAGTAATGCCGATCGTGTGGGAGATGCTAATCAGCTGACATTAGCTGTTACCTCTAGATTGATTACAGAATATGGCCGAGAAATAGGGGATGTAAGCCTCGGTCAAACTATATATTTTCGTGATAGAAAAGTGACTCTTCCTGGAAGTTCAGCAAGGGATGAAGCTACCTCATCTTTCATTGCTGCATTTAATACTAGTATCATTAAAAATACGCATGTTAGTGGAAATTTTCAATGGAATCCAAATGTATCAAATAGCACAGAAAAAATCACCTTTCAGACTACTTACAACCCTAGACCAGGAAAAATATTGAATCTATCCTATCGCAATGTTCGAAATAATGAAGTCAATATCATAGGCACTAATATCGAGCAAAGCGATATATCATTTCATTGGCCATTCCAACAAAACTGGAGTTTTGTTGGTCGTTGGAATCATTCAATCCGTGAGGGACGATCATTAGAGTTATTTGGTGGAATTGAATATGAAAGTTGTTGCTGGGCCGTCAAAGGTGTTGCACGTAGATTTTTATCCAACGTACGCGGTGAATACGATACCGGCATTTTCTTCCAAATGGAACTTAAAGGACTAGCAGGAATCGGTAAAAAGACAGCAGACTTCTTGAGACAAAATATTCCTGGTTATCAGAGTGAATTTTAAACTTCCCGAGCTTAACCATCAACATCTTATGTTGGGGCTTTTTACCTTATTTTTATTTCAGTCATTAGTACATGCGTACGTGCCGCTTGATCGTATAGTTGCCATAGTCAATGATGATGTGATAATGCAAAGTGAATTGGAAAAGAAGGTGCGCAGCATACGTGGACAATTACAACAACAAGGGACTCAATTACCACCTGCATCTATTCTCGAGCGACAAGTATTAGATAAGATGATTGAAAATCGTATCCAATTACAGATGGCCGGCAGAACTGGCGTCAAAGTGGACGATGAATTTTTAAATCAAACTATCAATAATATCGCCGCCGAAAACCAAGTATCCTTAAGTCAATTTCGTGAAATTCTTGAAGAAGATGAATATAATTATGAACAATTTAGAGAAAATATTCGTAACGAAATAAAATTAAGCCAATTACGCAAACGACAAGTTGAAAATCGAATTATTGTTACTGAAAAAGAAATTGATATCTTCATAGCAAACGAAGATTTTCAAGGAACGAATCAAACTGAGATTAAGATCTCCCATATACTTTTAGCATTACCCTCAGAAGCCACACCTAATGAAATCACACAAGTGCTTCAAGTTGCAACTCAAGTCCGTGAAGATCTTTTGTCCGGTGCAGAATTTATAGATACTGCAAAATCTATATCTAACGGAGCGAATGCAGAGAATGGTGGTGATTTAGGATGGCGTAAACTGGAAGATGTTCCATCATTATTCGTTGACCATATTTCTGATATGAAGAAGGATGATATCAGTGAATTAATTCAAAGTTCCAGTGGCTTTCATATTATTAAGATATCTGATATCCGAAGCGATAAGATAAATATCGTCCAACAAACTCGTTCCAGACATATATTGATAAAACCAAACGATCTAATTAGTAGCGAAAAAGCACGATATAAGGCAGCACTTTTAAAAACTCGCATTGAGAGCGGGGATGATTTTGGCTTATTAGCTAAAGGTAATTCTGATGATCCAGGGAGCGCGATTAAAGGCGGAGACCTGGGTTGGACCTCTCCTGGTGCACTTGTGCCTGAATTTCAGAAGATGATGGATAGTATTGAACTTGGAGAAGTTAGCAAACCTTTTAAAACTGATTATGGTTGGCATATTCTCGAGGTTTTAGAACGTCGTGAACATGATAATAGCGAAAGTATAAGACGTGGCAAAGCTAGGTTTGCCATCAAAAATCGTAAACTTGAAGAAGCGATGCAAAACTGGACTAGGCAACTTCGAGACGAAGCCTATGTCGAATATCGCTTAGATGAAGTATGAAAAAAAACCACGTATTCTAATTACGAGCGGCGAGCCTGCTGGTATTGGTCCTGATTTAATAGTAAAACTAGCTCAAATTGATCATCAAATTGATCTAACGATCGTTGGTGATCCTGAAGTATTTATAGAACGTGCAAAACATTTATCTCTCCCTTTAAAATTTCATACAATAACCGATACCAATATTTCCCAAGATTCATACAAACCAAATTCGTTAAAACTCATTCCTGTCAAATTAAGTGTACCTTGTTCCCCAGGTAAGCTTAATAAACTTAATGCGCATTATGTTCTTGAATTACTTGATATAGCCTCACGTGAATGTTTATTTAAAAATTATGATGCTATTGTTACTGCTCCCATACAAAAATCAATCATTAATGATGCAGGAATTAACTTTAGTGGTCATACCGAGTATTTTGCAAAAAGATGCGGCGGAATGTTACCGGTAATGTTACTTAACTGCTCGAAATTACGTGTTGCACTAGTGACAACTCATTTAGCTTTGCGAGATGTCCCTGATTCAATAACGACTGAAAGAGTTGAAAAGACTATCCGTATTGTTATCGATGAAATGAAGAATAAATTCGGTATAAAAAGACCTAGAATTACTGTTTGCGGACTAAATCCTCATGCTGGTGAAGGTGGACATCTTGGAACCGAAGAGACCACAGTAATCACACCAGTAATCAATAAATTTATAAAAAAAGGACATGCAATCACAGGCCCTTTACCAGCTGACACGGCATTTAGGACTTATATTCGTGAGAATACAGACGTATTTATTTGTATGTATCATGATCAAGGACTACCGGTACTAAAAACACTTGGTTTTGGAGAGACTGTCAATATAACACTTGGGCTTCCCATTATCAGAACATCCGTAGACCATGGAACAGCTCTTGAGCTTGCCGGAACAGGCAAGGCCGAGTGTAACAGTTTATTAACCTCGATAAACATGGCTGACCAATTAGCACGACATCAGTTAAATTCAACGGATATAAACAACACATCTAAAAGTGTTAATGAATTCTAATAATTATCGTGCTCGAAAACGTTTTGGTCAAAACTTCTTACATGATCAAGATATTATTCGGCGTATCCTTGATAGCATAAATCCTCAAGGCCATGAACATATAATAGAAATAGGTCCTGGGAAAGGTGCGCTAACATTTCCGTTACTTAATCGTGTAAAAAAACTTAATGTCATTGAAATAGATAAAGATCTAGCTGCTAAATTAAGGAATAATATTGAGGATAAAGATCATTTAGTAATCTATGAGAAAGATGCGTTAAATATAGATTTTAATTCGTTTAAGTATACTGATTTACGTATAGTTGGGAACCTGCCTTATAACATCAGCACACCTATCCTATTCCATCTATTAAAATATCGAGAATGCATTAAAGATATGACATTCATGTTGCAAAAAGAGGTCGTCGAACGAATGTGTGCAAATAGTGGAAGCAAAAAATATGGACGTTTATCTATAATGCTACAATATTATTGTGACGTTGAGTCACTTTTTGATGTTGAACCAAAGGCATTTATACCTATTCCAAATGTTGAATCCACACTTGTTAGATTAACTCCCCTTTCACATCTAAAACATAAACTATCAGATCATGAGAGTTTAAGAATCATAGTTAGAGAATCTTTTTCACAACGACGAAAAACTATTCGAAATGCACTAAGAAAGTATCTGGATGAATCAACTATTATAAGTGCCGGTATTGAACCTGAAAATCGTGCTGAAAATTTAGAGGTTTGTGATTTCATAACACTCGCTAATTGTTACCACCACGTGAGAACCAAAATTTTATAAATTTATGGATAACTCTGTAAACTTTTCAATAAGATTATTATTGGTAACTACAAACCAGTTCCCCAAAATAATCTTGAATATCACTTTAAATGATTAATTAATATATATGCACCCATCTTATTAATCTTTCAGATGTAAATAACTTATTTTGACTCAATTCCTATCTGTATTATCAAAAAGTACAGATTAATTTTAAATATAAGTCAATCTTTAGTAATAATTTCACTACAACCCAGAACTAATTAAAGATTTACAAACTCACTCTATTTTTTCATCTCTTTAGTTTATACTTTAGTATCGATTTTGAAGTTAACAATAATAAATAATTGAAAAAAATACTAATCACATCCAGCTTAAAAATTGATGCGTTTACCGAATATATAGGTAAATGCACATCATGGTTGATAATCATTCTTGTTTTGCTAGTAGGCTATGATGTATCAATGCGTTATTTATTTCAAAGCGGCTCAGTCGGAATACAAGAACTAGAATGGCATCTTTTTTCAGTTGTTTTGCTAATCGGTACAGCTTATACCCTTAAGCATGATGAACATGTTCGTCTTGACATCCTATATAGAAGTAGGTTGCTAACTGATAAACATCGTGCATGGATTGATGTGTTCGGTATTTTATTTATTCTCATCCCATTTTGTTTATTGATCATCATAAGCGCATGGCCTTTTGTCTTTCAATCCTATATACATAATGAAATTTCTCCTGACCCAGGAGGATTGACTGCTCGTTGGTTGATTAAATCTACAATCCCGATTGGCTTTTGTTTGCTATTAATTCAAGGGATTGCCGAAACTATAAAAAAACTAAGTCAAGTACTGGAAAAAGACTAATGACAGTATGGATAATCGTGATGTTTATTAGCCTGATGGTCATGTTATTGCTGGGGTATCCTGTTGCATTTACCTTAGGCGCCGTTGCGTTAGTCTTTGGCGGTATTTTTCTTGGCTTTGATTTTTTTAATTTATTACCCCTTCGTATTTGGGGCATCATGACTAACTTTACTTTGATTGCAGTTCCGTTGTTTATTTTCATGGGAGTCATTCTAGATCGATCTGGTTTAGCTGAAGATCTATTAGAAACAATGGGAAAGCTTTGTGGAAAACTAAACGGTGGTTTAGCGCTTTCAATTGTTATAGTAGGTGCGATGTTAGCAGCAACAACTGGCGTTGTAGGTGCCACAGTTGTAACTATGGGTATTATTGCTTTACCAACAATGCTCAAACATAATTATTCAACATCATTTGCAGCTGGAACTATCGCAGCATCTGGAACTCTTGGTCAAATAATCCCACCGAGTATTATTTTAATACTTTTAGGCGATATTATAGGCGTACCTGTTGGACGTTTATTTATGGGGGCAGTGATTCCTGGTTTTATGCTGGTATCTTTATTCATCGTCTATATTCTCATCTATGCGTGGTGCAAACCTGCAGCCGCCCCTGCACTTAAAACTATTTCAAATGAGCTGAGTATTCTGAATATACTGACTATTTTATTACCTCCTCTTATCCTTATCTTGGCGGTATTAGGATCAATCTTTTTCGGTATTGCCTCGCCAACCGAATCGGCGGCAGTTGGTGCTATAGGGGCACTAGTACTAGCTGCTTTACATAAAAGATTGTCCTTAAAGAACCTAGTCGACTCAATGCAACAAACAACAAAGCTAACATGTATGGTGTTTATGATTTTAATCGGGGCCACAGCATTTGGTCTTGTCTTCAGGGGAATCGGCGGTGATAGCCTTGTATTAGATGTTATGTCTAATTTGCCTGGTGGCATATGGGGGTTCCTGCTTATCAGTATGTTCTTGATTTTTGTCCTCGGGTTTTTTCTCGATTTTCTTCAGGTTTGTTTTATTGTTATCCCCATTCTTGTCCCTATCGCTAATCAACTTAATATCGACATGCTTTGGTTCGCTATACTAATAGCATTAAACCTACAGACTTCATTTCTTACTCCTCCTTTTGGGTTCTCCTTATTTTACTTAAAGGCAGTCGCACCATCTGAAGTACGCATCCAAGATATCTACATAGGAATAATTCCGTTTGTATTACTTCAAGTAGCTACGATAATAATAATAATTTTAATACCAGATTTGGTAACCTGGTTACCTGATTTGATGGATAACATTCACGGTATTTAGATATAAATCTCAAATTAATTGTAATTAAAATTTTTTTTTCTAAGCGCATTAATCATTGTAGTAGTCTCAGGTTTCACACCATGCCAGATTAAAAATGATTCCGCAGCTTGCTCGACCAACATACCCAAACCATCCATAACCTTTGCTGCACCCGATTCAAAGGCCCATCGCATGAAGACCGTGCTCGTAGATGAATACATTAAATCGTAACAAAAGGTATTTTCATCAACGATAGATTGTGAGATGGCGGGGAGTTCTCCAATTAAGCTTAGTGATGTTCCATTAACTATTAATTCAAATGGTCCTATTTCTATATCTGAATATGAACATGCAGTTACATTGCACAATCCGGAGAATTTGTCTGCCAATTGCTCAGCACGAGAAACTGTTCGATTCGCAATAACGATCTTATAAGGCCGTTGATTACATATTGATTCTAATATTGCTTTAACTGAACCACCTGCACCCAATATAAGTATGGTTTTACCCTTAACGTCTATTTGATGATTAATTTTTAAGTCATTAATAAAACCTTGCCCATCGGTAGTATCACCAAAACTATTTAACTCTTTATCAAAACGAATTGTATTAACCGAACCACACAGCTCAGCACGCTCAGTTAATGCCCCACAAAAAGAGTAAGCCTGTTCTTTAAAAGGCACGGTAATATTTAATCCAAGACCACCTTGAGATACGAATAAGCTAACATAATCGTCGAATTTATCTGCGGGCACTTCTATCGATTGATAGTGGAGTGCTACACCGGTTTGTTTGGCAAAAAGAGAATGAATTAGGGGTGATTTACTATGTTTTATCGGATTACCAAATACAGCATAATTTGATACTGAAGACTCTAACTTAAAATCATCTGTCACAGTAAACAGCTATAACAATGTTGTGGATTGAATAAAATATATACTAATCACTTGACCGTTCGACCAACCCGCCTTTGAGACAATGAACTTTTAGGCCTCGCTCGCTCAACAAATAGGCGCAAGCCGAACTTTGGCGACCACTATTACAGTAAAGAATATACGTTTTATCTGATTCCAGTGTTTGCGCCTTTATTCGTAACATGAAGAGTGGGATATTCATACTGCCTTCAATATTTGCGTTCTTATATTCGCTTTCCAAACGAACATCTATCCAAATTGCTCCTTCATCTTTAACCAAGACATCTGCTTCTTCATTATTTACCCAGCTTAACATCGGTTCTTTTAGTAGCTCGTTAAAATCTTCTTTAGATAAACGCATAAGGGAACCGTCCGTTATCATAGTAACGTTGGCATTTCTTTTTCCTTCTGAGAGTAGTGCTTCTTCTCCAAATGAGGCACCATCAGATAATGTAGCTAAGGTTAATTCTGTCCCAGTTTTTGAATTGCGTGTGACCTTACACTTCCCATTCTTGACGATATAGTAATAATCACCATCTTCACCCTGCTTAATAACGACATCGCCAGACTTCATAGGCACTTCTTTAACACGCATGAATAATGCCTGTATATTTGCTGGAGGAATTTGAAGAAAAGCCTTGGACTGCAATATAAGCGTCATCCAATCTCCATCAGTTGCCTCTTGTTCATCACCTTCTTTAACTTGGATTTCATCAACTTCAATTCCTGAAAGTTGATCCCACGTGAGTAAAATATCTAGTAACTCACTATTAATTCGTATTAATTTTGAATCTACTTTAGCAGTGACTGTATGCTTTCTTGGCTGTTGATTTACAAGCGGATGTTTAGATATGTCGGTACCAGATAAAATTACAAATGTCTCTTGGCTACTTGATGAAACATCGACCTGGCCATCTAGCAAATAAACAGATTGTTTATCAGTGTCCCCTTCTTCAAAGACAACTTTTCCTGCTTGAAAATCTTCAACATATATTTTACCTGCTAACTCTTGAAAATTTTCAGTACTTAATGCACTTGGCGGGACAAATGATTTTAATATGTTTTTATCAATAAGATCAGCCATTTATATTTTTCCTTACACAAATGTTTATTGTCAAGCCATTATTCTATCAATTGTAAGCGTTGAGCATAAATATTTAAATAAAAAAATCATTTTAAAGTGATTAACATGAAATATCGTTCCAGATTATGTAGGATGAAGAGTAATATTAAAATTAACGGTCGACGTATAAAAAAGTGATATTATTTAACTAGCCGAAAGCTAAACTGACATGACTCGCCTGACGATAAGATGATTATGCCATCAAACGAGTTTTATAACAGCCCATATTTACTACATGTTATAACCACGTTCATTATGCAGAACAAGATCAAGGCCTTCCGTTTCTTCATCTTCATCGACTCTTAGACCAATGAATATATCTATTAATTTAAGCAAACCAAATGTAATCATGCCACACCAAATAACCGTCGCGACGACGCCAATAGCTTGTACACCCAGCTGAGATATAATCGAGTATGCTTCATTAGTTGTTAGGCCGCCAAAAGATTCGGCATAAAATATAGCGGTCAGCAGAGTCCCTAAAATTCCACCGACACCATGAACAGGAAAAACATCAAGTGAGTCATCAATCTTTAATACACGTTTTACATATTGTGTAGCAAAAAAACATACGACACCTGATATCAAACCTATCGCAAGTCCTCCCATTGGGCCAACAAAACCGGATGCTGGTGTAATTGTTCCTAAACCAGCAACCATTCCGGTAACAATACCAAGTACACTTGGCTTTTCATATTTAACCCATTCACAAAACATCCAGGCTAACGACCCAGCTGCTGCAGATATATGCGTCACTGCGATTGCCATTCCGGCGCTACTGTCTGAAGCTAAAGCACTACCGCCATTAAAACCAAACCAACCTACCCATAACATAGAGGCACCCGCGACAGTTAAGGTCATGTTATGCGGTGCCATAGCTGTATTAGGAAATCCTTTACGATTACCCAGAATCATTGCAGCAACAATCGCAGCAACACCCGCATTTATATGAACAACAGCCCCGCCAGCAAAATCCATGAATCCCATATCACTCAACCATCCACCACCCCAAATCCAATGACAGACAGGTGCGTAAACCAAGACTAACCACAATGCGCTAAACCATAGTACCGCAGAGAATTTCATTCTTTCAGCAAAACCACCCACTATTAAGGCAGGCGTAATGATAGCGAAAGTCATTTGAAACATAAAAAATACAATCTCCGGAATAGTTCCGGTTATACTTTCTAAGCTAATATCAAATAACATAAAATTACCGGAACCAATTAGGTGGTTTATCGAACCACCATCACCAAAAGCTAAACCATAAACTCCAACCATCCAGAGAATAGATACAAGACAAGCTATGGCAAAACATTGCATTAAAATTGACAACACGTTTTTTGCACGAACCAGGCCTGAGTAAAATAATGCAAGTCCAGGTAATGTCATAAACAAAACTAGAGCCGTAGAAGTTAAAACCCACGCCGTATCACCACTATTTAAGTCCACCGCAAATACGATACTTGGAAATAAAAAAACTAATAACAACAACACACAGCGCATCGAACTCTCTCCATTAATAATGCAATTCAAATAGGAACTATCATTTTATTAAAGTGCTTCGCTGCCAGCTTCACCTGTCCTTATTCTGACAACCTGCTCCAAAGAAGAAACGAAAATTTTGCCATCTCCAATCTTGCCTGTATTGGCTGACTTAGTGATTGCTTCAATAACGTCACTGACTTTGTCATCACTCACGGCTACTTCAATTTTTATCTTTGGCAAAAAGTCGACAACATACTCTGCGCCTCGATACAATTCTGTATGACCTTTTTGTCGACCAAATCCTTTTGTTTCAGTGACCGTCATACCTTGAACACCTATTTCTGATAAAGACTCACGAACATCGTCTAATTTAAATGGCTTAATAACCGCAGCAATCATTTTCATAACAAATCCTCTTTAGTAGCAATATTATTCATGGTTATTTTAGGTTAATAAGACTATCAATAATTATAATTTGACACACTTTATCAAAGCAGATCTTATGCCAAATATTTTTTTAACAGAGTTGACAATGACTTATAGTTATTAATCTTTTTTTATGGGTTATAAAGATACATTGAATTGCACTTATTAAGTGCAATATTTTATACTTCGCACCAGGATCACACATTAGTAAAGTCAGGAATAATAATAATTGGGATGATTATTTTATATCTTAAAAATTCGTCGCCACACAGAAAATGATGATTACACTTTCGCCTAAACGTCAATTCTTGTCATCTAGACGTATCATCATTACCTCTCTATTCATTAAATATATAAAACGGGGACGTTAAGTCCCCGTTGTTAGTTTAAAAGAATACCTGACGAACAAGTTATAGACATACCTTATGAAGAGGTGAATTCAGGATAAGCTTCCTGCCCACATTCGCTAATATCAACACCTGCCATTTCTTCATCTTCACTGACTCTGACACCGAAGACCATTTTGATCACTAACCAAGTTATTAGGCTCGCAGTGAAAACCCAGACAAAGATGGTGAGCATACCAACTAATTGGCCACTAAATGTTGCATCAGCATCCGTAATAAGTACCGCAAATATACCCCAAATACCGACAACACCATGCACTGAAATAGCACCAACGGGGTCATCAATTTTAAATTTATCCATCATCATAATACTGAAGACAACTAATGCACCACCGGCCGCACCAATCAAGGTCGCTTGTAATGCCGTTGGATCAGCTGGCTCTGCCGTAATAGCTACAAGCCCAGCCAATGCACCATTAAGTGCCATAGTTAGATCAGCTTTACCGAACAATAATCTAGCAATGATTAAAGCAGCTATCAAACCTCCCGCGGCCGCGGCATTAGTATTAAGAAAAACATAAGCGACTTCATTAGCAGCTGCGATTCCACCTAACTTCAATGTTGAGCCTCCATTGAAACCGAACCAACCCATCCAGAGAATAAATGTACCTAAGGTTGCTAATGGCAAATTTGCTCCCGGTATGGCGCGGACCTTGCCATCTTTTGTGTATTTGCCCTTTCGCGCACCCAGCACCAAGACACCTGCAAGTGCTGCTGCAGCACCAGCCAAATGCACGATACCTGAACCTGCATAGTCACTGTATTTTAGTTCATATAAGCCAAACACAGAATTACCACCCCAGGTCCATCCACCTTGTAAGGGATAGATAAAACCGCACATAACAACTGCAAAAGCAAGGAATGCCCAAAGCTTCATACGTTCAGCAACTGCACCTGACACAATAGACATTGCTGTAGCAACAAAAACAACTTGGAAGAAAAAATCTGATGCGCGTGAATAAACTGAATCACCATCAAAACCATTCGCTACAGATACCGCTAATGCAGCAGCAACATCTAAATTACCCACTGTTTCTACACTTGATAGAAACATACCACCACCATACATGAAGTCATAACCGCAGAGCATGTACATTGTTGAAGCAGTAGAAAACAATGCTACATTCTTTGTTAGGATTTCAGTTGTATTCTTTGAACGAACCAATCCGGCTTCCAACATTGTAAAGCCGGCAGCCATCCACATAACTAGTGCACCACAAACCAAGAAATAAAATGTATCCATGGCGTACTGTAATTCGAAAATATTATTTTCCATTTCTAATCTCCAGGAATTTTTATTAACTTAAAGGGCTTCATCACCAGATTCACCCGTACGAATACGAACTACTTGTTCTAAGGTTGAAACAAATATTTTTCCATCACCAATTTTACCTGTATTGGCTGACTTAGTGATTGCTTCAATAACGTCACTGAATTTGTCATCACTCACAGCCACTTCAATTTTTATCTTTGGCAAAAAGTCGACAACATACTCTGCGCCTCGATACAATTCTGTATGACCTTTTTGTCGACCAAATCCTTTTGTTTCAGTGACCGTCATTCCTCGTACCCCTATCTCCGACAGTGCTTCCCTGACATCATGCAGCTTAAAGGGTTTAATAATCGCTATTACCAATTTCATAATTCTCCTCCGAAAGTGCTCCAGCACTATCCTCGTTGATAGGCTAATAGTTGCTTTAGATTAGTTTAAAAAACTTACTAGAAGCTACTTGATATAGAGACGACAATCGCTTCTGACGGACCATCACCCCAGAATGAGTCCGTGTCATCAATATCTCCATACCAGCTGGCATCAATTGTGAACGTTGAGATTTCTTTACTTATACCTACTGAATAATGCTGATAATCTTCACCCGCAGTAGCATTGTCATCAAACATCTGATTACCATATTGGAAAGCTAATCCAATGCCGTAAGGCAGAGACAAACCTAAGTCAATCGCGACATAATAGGAATCACCTACTTCACCAAAATAGTCGGGACTATAAGCGAAAAATGTACTAATCGTGGGTTCTAACTGAACATTTGGAAATGTGTATTCTAAGCTGCCATAGACTTCAAAAAAATCGAAATCACCACCGACATCATCAGAACTCTTCACGCCCGGGTATTGGTAGTAGAGACCACCAACATCCCAACCAATGCCATTGCTAAATTCGCCAGCTAGGCCACCATAGTAATCAATCTCAATATTTGCAGAATTACCAAAATCCACATTGGACGCCCAAATACCTGCATACACACCTGAAGCGTGCCCGTAATCAAAACCTCCAGAGATTGCAGGTTGTTCCCTTGTTTGGCTACCACCCCGATACATATAGTCAGTACTAATTGCCACATTTGTACTAATCTCATGAATATGTTCTTCGGAAAGTGTTATGCTTGAAAAGAACATTATCGAACCAGCCATCATAAAAGTTATTATCTTTTTCATTTTTTTCCCCATTTTAAAGTTATTTCAATAACGTCAACGCATCATTCATGCCAACTAAATATTTTTCATTTAATTCAACCACTTAATTGTTTTTTACTTATATATTGGAATATTTCAGCCACAACGAAAATAGGTTCTTAGCACTTAATTAGTGCTGGTTATTTTTTATTGCCCTTTAATAGTTCATAATCTTTATTGTTCAGATAAAGGATATAAATGACATTAAATAATATAAAAATTATGATGTAGTAAAATTTCAGGAAATTAAAAAGACATGTTTAAACAAAAAATAGAATCAATGATTTCAGACTTATCAAATGTATTACCCAATGACATACAACACATTAAGAAAGAAATAGAAAAAAATTTACGTGCTACTCTTAATGCTAACTTTGCGCAACTAGAGTTAGTGACACGTGAAGAGTTCGATATTCAGACTATGTTATTACAAAGAACACGGGTAAAGCTTGATGAATTAGAAAAAAAAATAACTGAAATAGAAAATCAATGCAGAACATAGTAAACACGGTTTTATTACCAATCAAAAAAGAAAATTCTCTTATAGCGCAATAGCATCGGTTAAAAAAATATCTACGATACGTTTGATATAAAGATAATATAGCAGTCTCAGGCGAGCTCTAGATTAAAATTCAATATCACCAAAAAGAGTTATAAGTGATCTAGAAAGTTGAGGTATCTTCAAAAGTAGTAATAATGATTCTATATTTCATGCCGAATGATATATTTTAATTTAAAACATATAAGAATAATTTTATGCATGCCAATCATTAAAACTATCAGTTGCAAAAAAAAGTATATGAAGCTATTACATTACTAAAAATAATTTCAAATCAACTTGAATACAGTTTGGCGAATAAGGTGCAATAATATAATGAACGAAGAAGAATATGAAATCCGTATTAGTACAGAGACTCAATATATAAATAATCAGTCATTTCCAGAACAGAAACGATATGTGTTCGCTTATACTATGACCATAACAAATACAGGGAGTATGCCAGCAACCTTGCTTCGTCGTCATTGGTTAATAACTGATGCCAATTGTAATGTGCAAGAAGTCAAAGGTGATGGCGTAATAGGCGAACAACCTCATCTCAAACCAGGAGAATCTTTCGAGTATACTAGTGTCGCAATATTAGAAACTCCCGTCGGTTGCATGGAAGGAAAATATGAAATGCTCGCCGAGGATGGTAAAGATTTCGTTACACGAATACCTATATTCAAGCTATCTACACCAAATACATTACACTAAACATGAGCACCTATGCGATAGGGGACTTACAAGGTTGTTTTTCAGAACTAAACGAACTGCTTGATATAATCAATTTCAATGAAACTACGGATCAACTTTGGTTTGTTGGCGATATAATTAATCGTGGTCCAGAGTCACTGGCCTGTCTGAGGTTTGTTAAATCGCTTGGCAATAACGCTAGAACTGTATTGGGTAATCATGAGCTACATCTTCTTGCCGTTGCTAACAATGTATGTAATCTGCATAGAAAAGACACACTTGATGAAATCTTGAATTCTGATGATGCTGAAGAGCTCCTTAACTGGATAAGAAATCTGCCACTTCTTGTAAATGACAATGAATTAAATTTCGTTATGTCACATGCTGGGTTACCTCCACAATGGACATTGAAAGAGACACAAAAATTCGCACAAGAAACTGAAGTCTTGCTGCGTGGTGATGGTTTTAATGACTTCATAAAATATTTATATGGTGATGAACCCGATGAATGGACTGAGTCATTAAAAGGCTATGATCGTCATCGTTTCATTATCAACGCTTTAACACGTATACGGTATTGCTATGCTGACGGACGATTAAACCTTACAGCAAAGAATGCGCCAGGAAAGGAAGAGAACCATTTAATTCCTTGGTATTCATTACCTAATCGACAAACAAATAAAAATAAAATTATATTTGGTCATTGGTCTACAGTGCATTTGGGTAATGTAAAAGACTTTAAGCAGTTTAATGTCTATCCATTAGATACAGGTTGTTTGTGGGGTGGTTATATGACAGCAATGCGACTGGAGGATGAAAAGAGATTTAGTGTAACTTCAAGGCAATTCAAGTCGAAGTAAGATGGAGTTAGCCCCATAGATATAGCGTATGAAATTCATCATAAAAAATGGAGTAAATGAACGCGGTATAACTCTTATTTTTTATAATTTTTGAGAGATAATGTAATTTCAATCGATATCATTACCGAGAAATAAATGAAGATATCCTTAATCGATTGTGTTAATAAAAAAATGTTAATATTTATAGTAATATAATCGAATACAATATGACCAAATGATTTTAAATGAACTGGAAGATGTTGTTAGAACTGAAATAGAAGAATTGCATAAATTCTTTGTCGATTGGTTTACCGGCATGGTTGATACCGATAGTTTTGACGAGGGCTTTCTTGCTCGTTTTGATTCTGACTTTCTATTTGTCTCTCCTGCTGGAATAATTCTCACATTGAAAGAATTAAGTTCTAAAATCAGAAATACACACCATACTTATGAAAATTTTCATATTTCTATTCGAAAAGTTAAACTTCAACGTGTTCTAGATAATGAAATTATTGCAACTTATGAGGAATGGCAGCGTAATGGCGTTACTTCTATTGCTTCGGATAATGGCAGAGTTGCAACTGTGGTTTTTAAGAAAACTGAACCATTGAGATGGTTACATGTACATGAAACTATGATTTCTGAATATAGTAAAAGCAGAACGTTTTGATTAGTAGTTAGTTCCTTTCTAATAAAATAAAACTAAAGTCGAAATCATTTTCTTCATCAGCCTCAAATGATTTTCGTATAACCTCATGCCATTCATTGCGATTAAATTCAGGAAAAAACGTGTCTCCTTCCACTTCTGTATGTACTTCTGTCAAATACAATCGGGATGCTTGCGCTAGAGTATATTTATATATCTCTGAGCCCCCCGTGATCATAACTTCTTCAACGTCTCTGCAATATTTAGATATTTCATCAATGCTATTTAATACCGTGCAACCTTCTGCCTCATAAGTATTATCGCGGGTAATAATGATGTTTTCTCTTCCCGGTAAAGGTTTGCCTATTGTTTCATGAGTCTTACGCCCCATTACTATAGGTTTACCCATAGTAATTCTCTTAAAATTTTTAAGATCTGCTGAAATATGCCATGGTAGTGAGTCATTATTTCCTATAACACGATTATGATCCATCGCAACAATGATAGAAAATTGCATGATTATAATTCTAAACCTGATTGATTTCTAGAACTGCCACAAACAACATCATGTTTCATTTATTTCAATACACCGTCAATAAACAGGAAAAGTACTGTAATCAATATATGAGATCTTTTTATAAACATTGAATTAGACAGCAATTGGCGCAGTTATGGCTGGGTGTGCTTTATAATTCAACAACTCGAAGTCCTCATAGGTAAATGAGAATATATCTTTAATATCCACATTAACTTTCATCTTAGGTAGCATAAAGGGTGCGCGTGTTAGGAGTTCGTCTACTTGCTCAATATGGTTTAAATAGATGTGTGCATCTCCAAAAGTATGAACAAAATCTCCCAGTTTTAAATTCGTTACCTGTGCAATCATAATGAGTAGTAATGAATAGGATGCTATATTAAAGGGGACACCTAAAAATATATCTGCGCTGCGCTGATATAACTGACACGATAGTTTTCCATTGGTCACATAAAATTGAAACAATGCATGACAAGGTGCCAATGCCATTTTTTCTATTTCACCCACATTCCAGGCACTCACTATCAAGCGTCTTGAATTAGGGTTCTGTTTTATTTGTTCAATGACTTGTGTTATTTGATCGATTGTCTTATTTGTCGTATTCCATGATCTCCACTGTGCTCCATAGACTGGACCCAAATCACCATTTTCATCAGCCCACTCATCCCAAATTGATACACCGTTATCCTTAAGATATTTAATATTAGTATTACCTTGTAAGAACCATAATAATTCATGGACAATAGACTTGAGATGGCATTTTTTGGTTGTCACTAATGGAAAGCCCTTATTCAAATCAAATCGCATTTGATATCCAAAAACACTAATAGTCCCGGTACCAGTACGATCTTTCTTTCTTGTGCCATTTTCTTTTACATGGCGTAATAAATCGAGATATTGATGCACTTCTAATTAATTTCCTTTTGTTCGAAAAGCGACGCCAAATAAGATAAAACCGAATAATATCATAGGTATTGAAAGCAACATGCCCATTGTTACGAAATCAAATGCAAGATACCCAATATGTGAGTCGGGTACCCGAATAAATTCAACTATAAATCTGAAGATACCATATCCAAAAAGAAATAATCCTGAGATTGCCATTACGGGTCGTGGCTTGGATGAAAACCACCAAAGGATAATAAATAATAATAAACCTTCCAGTAATGCTTCGTAAAGCTGTGAAGGATGCCGAGTAAGACCTCCGGCCGCAGGATCAGGGAAAACCATCGCCCAAGGTAGATTACTTGGTGAACCCCATAATTCACCATTGATAAAGTTGCCTATCCTCCCTGAGCCTAGTCCAATGGGAATCACAGGTGCAATAAAATCTGTAACTTCAAAAAAAGACTTATCATACTTATCGGAAAAAAACCAAACAGCAGCAAATACCCCTAGTAGACCACCATGAAATGACATACCACCATGTTGAAGATAAATAATCTCTATTGGATGCTGAATATAGTAAGATAGATTATAGAAAATAACTGAACCTAGTCTACCGCCAATAATAATACCCAACATGGCATAAAAAATAAGATCCGAAATTTCTTCTGGACTATAACTCCATTGATTTTTACTACCGCGAAACCGTAATAAACACCAAGCTGCCAAAACTCCAAAAACATAACTAATTCCATACCAATGTACCTTCAAAAATCCAATATTTAACGCAACAGGATCAATATCAGGATATGAAATCATAGTGGCTGCTTATTAATATATCAGTAATCAAGATAGTTCTTACGCTCACAAAAATTTGTCTGATAAAAAATATGCCGTTTAATGAATTCATTATCAGAATCGCTGTAGTTCATTAGGGTTCATAATATAACTAAACATTACTATTTAACAACGTGACAAGAAGTGTGAAATTTTAAGCATGAAATTATAAATTCAAAAAAAATTAAAATTTCACTTTATACACCACATAAACGAATCATATGAATTTTGTCACTTCAACTCTTGAAGTCACTGCCATTACAGTAAAGGATACATATCATACACGCCCATTGTGATGAATTTAGACTACTCCAAGTTTGCATACCATCAACACATGTATGTTCATTATTGATACATCGATTAGAATCAAATGACTAATCATAATATCTTTCAAGATAAATAATATTCTTTTAAAATTAGGTTATTTATCTTGAATTGTTAATATCGTAGACAGATAATCCTGAATAATCGTTAATAACCACTTTAGAAGTATTCTTGGCTTAACATTTTTAAATCAAAATTAAATTTATAGTTCTGCTTGATTTAGTCCAGTAAAACAAGAATGATATGAACATAAGTTTCTGACGATGCTGCTCATGATATTATATCTCTATATTACATATGCAAGAACACTTCGTCTTAAAATCAACTAGTCAAGAGTGAGGGAAATATCAATGGCACCTGAAAATAAAAAGCTACTGGCATGGGTTGATGATATGGTCGCCCTGTGCACACCAGATAACTTAATCTGGTGTGACGGTTCAGAAGCAGAGTGGGTAGCCATGTGGGACCTCATGGTCGAAAGTGGCACAGCCAGGAGAGTTAACGAGAATAAACGTCCCAATAGCTATCATGTCAATTCGATTCCTGCGGACGTAGCTCGTGTTGAGGATCGCACCTACATCTGCTCAAAAAAAGAAAAAGATGCTGGCCCTACGAATAATTGGGCTGATCCAACAGAAATGCGTGAAACAATGAAATCAATGTTCACTAATTGCATGAAGGGTCGAACGATGTATGTTATTCCTTTCAGTATGGGGCCTATTGGCTCTGATATCGCACAAATAGGTGTTGAGATATCAGATTCACCTTACGTTGTCACAAACATGCATACTATGGCTAGAGTAGGTAGTGAAGTACTAGATATGTTAGGTCAAGATGGTGATTTTGTTCCATGTATGCACTCAGTCGGCATGCCATTAATCGATAAAAATAAAGATGTACCATGGCCTTGCAATCCTGATAATCGATACATAGTTCATTACCCAGAGACTCGTGAAATCTGGTCTTTTGGTTCGGGTTATGGTGGTAATGCCTTGTTAGGTAAAAAATGTTTTGCGCTTCGAATTGCCTCGACAATGGGACGTGACGAAGGTTGGATGGCTGAGCATATGCTGATCTTGAAACTCACCAATCCTGAAGGAATTGTTAAGTATGTAGCCGGTGCCTTTCCAAGCGCCTGTGGGAAAACTAATCTTGCTATGCTAACTCCTACCATCCCGAATTGGAAAGTAGAAACTATCGGCGACGATATTGCTTGGATGAAATTTGGACAAGATGGACAGCTATATGCAATCAATCCTGAAGCAGGTTTCTTTGGTGTCGCGCCAGGCACTGGCATGGCGACAAATGCGAATGCCATGCTATCTATGGAATCAAATACTATTTTCACCAATGTTGCTGAAACTGACGATGGTGACGTATGGTGGGAAGGAATGACAAAAGAACCCCCCGCTCATTTAATTGATTGGCAGGGTAATGACTGGTCACCCGGTATAGATACACTCTCATCACATCCAAACGCCCGATTCACTGCACGTGCAAATCAATGTCCAGTTATAGCGGATGAATGGGAAGATCCAAAAGGCGTTCCTATCAGCGCGATTTTATTCGGTGGCCGTCGCGCCTCTGTGGTACCTTTAGTAACAGAGGCATTGAATTGGAACCACGGCACCTTTCTCGGAACCATTATAGCTTCTGAAACTACGGCCGCCGCATTCGGTAACATAGGCCAATTACGTCGTGACCCCATGGCGATGCTACCTTTTTGTGGTTACAACATGGCAGACTATTGGGGTCATTGGTTAAAAATGGGTAAAACTGAAGGTGTTAAAATGCCAAAGATTTACTACGTTAATTGGTTCCGTAAGAATAAAGCCGGTAAATTTATGTGGCCCGGATATGGCGAGAATAGCCGTGTTCTAAAGTGGATATTTGAACGTTGTGCTGGTAGCGTTGAAGCTATTGAAACTGCAATAGGTAATATGCCAACAGCTAATGGAATCGATTTCAACGGATTAGATATGTCTGATGAAGATATCACAAACCTAATGTGTATTGATACTAAAGGTTGGTTATCTGAACTACAAAGCATTGAAAAATATTACGACACTTTTGGTGATCATTTACCAGTAGAATTGCGAACACAAATTCTAGCCCTTAAGGAACGTCTTGAATCTACAAAAAAAGCTGTAGCGTGAATGCTTCAGCTAATCTAATTAGACTCATTTTGTGCGAGTTTTATTCATTGGAAAAGGAATTGAATCTTGATTGAAATGACTTTAGAGATCGCGGAACGTCTAGGCAAGGCGGCGCTGACAAAGGCTAATGAAATAGGTCGACCAATGAGTGTGTCGGTCGTCGACGAATCCGGCCGTTTAGTTTATTTTTCACGTAGTGATAACGCTGGATTTTTTACTTTCGATACATCTCGTGCTAAAGCTATGGCTGCAGCATCGTTTAAACGCTCAACAATGGAAATCACAGAAAACAAGGATGCAAACCCATTGCTCTGGTTTTCCTTACCAAGCGTAGTACCCGCGCAAGCTTTACCAAGCCCGGGAGGGGTGCCTATAATGAAGAATGGTCATGTTATTGGTGGGATTGGCTTAGGTGGTGGTGCTCCTGATGAAGATCATGCATGTGCTTTAGCTGGAACATTGGCTATTTAGTTACATAAGAACTAATGACGATTAATACACAGCGATTCCCATCATTAATAATATGGATACTAAACTGCTAGAATTAATTTGATAAGGTGTACCTGCACGTACAAGCGTTTTACCCATATAGCCAACACCAACACCCGCAGCTTGTAGCATTGGTAAATCATTAGCTCCATCACCGACCGCACAAGTTTGCTCGGGGAGTATTGCTAATTGCTTAATTTCTTCTTGAAGAACTTTTAACTTCGCACCCGCATCAATAACTGGTTCTAAAACATTTCCTGTTAATTTTCCAGAAGATATTTCTGCTTTGTTGCAGACATAGCGATCAAATCCCATCTTTGCTGCAACAACATTTACTATTGGTTCAAAACCACCACTAACAAGAACTGTTCGTATACCATTTTTCTGCGCGAATTTAATAAGTTCCTCTGCACCGGAGTTAAATTTAACATTATTTGCAACTTCGTCGAAGAGTTTCTCTGAAATACCTTTCAGCAAACTAATCCGTTTATTCAATGCTTTATGAAAATCCAATTTTCCTTGCATTGCTCTGAGAGTAATCTCTCCAACTTGTTTTCCTATACCAATACTCGCAGCGATATCGTCCAGTGTTTCAGTTAATACAATTGTGCTGTCCATGTCACAGACTAGAAGTTTTTTCTTTCGTCCTGAAATGGGTAACAAAAAAACATCAGCATTTATATTTAAAGTCAAAACTAATAGTCTTTTAAAAATTTTCCACGCATTTTGAGTCGTTTCTGAAATAAAAATCTCAGTCATATGTTTATCAGAGAGCATATTAGTTATGCTGATATTGATATTGTTTTTATCAAAAAATTGATACACAAGTTTAATAGCAGAGTCATTTTTCGAAGAGCTCACCAAAACAACAACAAACTCTATTTGTTTATCCTTTGATTGGTTTAATAGCCAATAAGGATTAGGAAAAGACAACATCTCATTCATAGAATTAATGAATTAAAATTTAAATACTGAACGTCACTGATAGATTTAATTCCTCTTAAACCATCAAGGTCTATTGATCTAACAGGCGCATCTATCTCAAGTAAAGAGATTGCGTCACCCCTACTTTCTCTACGCCCAAGATGCATATTGGCAATATTAATATTTTTATCTGCGGCAAAGCGACCTATCGCTCCTATCACGCCAGGTTCATCTTGATTAGTGATGTATAACATGTGTTCACCAAACTCTGACTCTAACTTAATCCCTTTAATTTCAATTAACCTAGGACGATTTTGTATTAATGTACCACAAACGCTTCGTGTTTTATCTCCGGCCATAATACTAATGGTGACGCGATTATGGTAAACGTCTTCGAGATCTTCTTTTGCTTCAGTAACATGTATACCTCTATCAAATGCCACTTTACGTGCATTAACGACATTAATATCATTGAAGTGCGGTGCTAAAACTGATTGTACAACTTGAGTAGTTAATGGTTCTACATTCAGTTTGGCTGCATCACCAGAAAAAGTTACTGTTATACCTTGAATTGCAGTATGACTTAATTGACCAGCAAATAAGCCCAGATAATTGGCTAACTGAAAATAGGGTCTTAATTGTCGCACTTCTTCTGCTGATAGGTTTGGTGCATTCAGTCCATTTTTTATTGAACCATCTAAAAGATAATCTGAAATTTGTTCAGCAATTTGGACAGCAACTTTTTCTTGCGCCTCTGTTGTTGATGCTCCAAGATGCGGTGTGCAAATTACGTTTTCTAAGCCAAACAAAGAGTTTTTCTTTGCCGGTTCTTCCAGATATACATCTAAAGCAGCACCTCTTAAATGGCCACTTGTCAATGCAACATGCAAAGCACGCTCATCAACTAAACCACCACGAGCACAATTTATTAACATAGCACCTTTCTTCATCTTATTAATTGCTGAAGCATTAATAATATTTTCAGTCTCTACTGTCTTTGGTACATGTAGTGAAATTACATCAGAAGTAATTAACAATTCTTCTAATTCTACTTTTTTAATACCTAATACATTAGCGCGCTCTTCAGTTAAATATGGATCGTAGGCTTGAACCTTAAGACCGAAACCTATTGCCTTCTGAGCAACTATAGAGCCTATATTACCAGAACCTATAATCCCAAGGATTTTGCCGGTTAATTCAACACCCATGTATTTGGACTTTGCCCAGGCCCCAGCATGCGTGGTTTGGTTAGCCTGAGGGATATGCCGTGCTAAAGAAAAGATCATCGCTAATGTGTGCTCAGCTGTTGTAATTGCATTACCCATTGGAGTATTCATAACTACGACACCTTTCGCTGTACATGCAGAGACACTAATGTTGTCCACACCTATTCCGGCGCGACCAACGACTTTTAGTTGGGTTGCTGCATGTAAAACTTTTTCTGTCACATTTGTTGAAGATCGTATTGCTAAACCATGAAAACTTGGAATCATGTCAAGCAATTCTTCTTCTGTCATTTTTCCTGTCTGAACAACATCTATCCCACGTTTTTCAAATACATCTACTGCCTGACTAGACATGGGATCGGAAATTAAGACACGTGTTTTACTCATAATGCTTCTCCTGCATTTAACTCTTCATTCAACCATCTCGCATAAACCCAATCGAGCCATGGCATTAATTTGTCAAGATCGGACGATTCGATAGTTGCACCACCCCATACTCTAAAACCTATGGGCGCGCTTCGATAAGCGGCTATATCATAAGCGACATCTTCTTCTTCTAACCATCGACACATTAAACCAATTGCTATTTTTTGCTGTTCTTCACTTAAAATTAAAAATTCTTTTGATATAATCTTTAGACACATTGACGTGGTAGATAATGTTTCCGTTCTATTTGGTAACCAATCTATCCATTCCGTTTGTCTCACCCAACTATCCACTGCTTTAAAATTATTATTACAACGCTCAATCAATGCCGATAAGCCACCAATCGATTCAGCCCATTTTAATGCCGAGTGCAAATCTTCCAACGCTAACATACTTGGTGTATTTAGTGTCGCACCTTTAAATACGCTTTGGGTGATTTTACCATTTTTGGTAATTCGAAAGATCTTCGGTAACGGTCGCGATGGCTGATAACTTTCTAAACGTTCAATAGCCTTTGGGCTTAACGCTAACATCCCAAAACCTCCTTCACTACCCAATACTTTTTGCCAAGACCAAGTAACAACATCAAGTTTCTTGTAATCTAATTCCATAGCAAATACCGCAGAAGTAGCATCGCAAAAAACAAGGCTTTTTTGATTTGGAGATATCCAATCTAAATTGGGAACACGCACACCACTAGTCGTACCGTTATAAACGAAGACGATGTCACGATCAATTTTCGTCTGAGATAAATCTGGTAAATCACCATAATTAGCTTGATAGATATTTAGGTCCTCAATTTTCAACTGATTTTGAATGTCATCAGCCCAATCACTGGAAAAACTTTCCCAAACAAATACATCGACACCACATTTTCCAAGCATAGACCATAAGGCTAATTCAAAGGCTCCGGTATCAGAAGCAGGCACGATAGCGAGCTGCCAATCATCAGGTAGATTTAATAATTCAGCCGAATGCGAAATTGCTTCTTGTAACCGAGATTTTGGTATCGAGGCCCGATGACTTCGCCCTAGATTACCGACAGATAGGCTAGAAAGGTTCCAACCTGGATGTTTTTTACACGGTCCGGATGAAAAGCGAGGGTCGGCCGGACGCAAAGTAGGCTTCTCACAAAGCCGTTTAGCGGATACGTTCATTATCTAATCTCTAATTAGTCGACGGTTTGCTCCGTCAGGCACGAAAAATACTATCTTAATCTGGTATAAATGCAAAAATTATTTTTAATTGATAATTGGTTTGATATTGCTTTGAGTATTAATATCATCTAGTCTTTTGGTCCGATAATTTAACTAATTTCAACTAAGTAAAAGGCATCAATTAAGCCATGGATATTGAAACTGAACACTATGTTAAGGTAGGAAAACTGCACATCAAAAAAAATCTTTATGAATTTGTAAAGAAAGAGATCATGCCGAAAACAGAAATTATAAACAAAAAATTCTGGATATCACTAGAAAAAATTCTTTCCGACTTCATGCCAATAAATGCATTGTTATTAAAAAAACGTGATGATTTACAAAAAAAGATAGATACTTGGCATATTGAAAATCGTTCAACAAAGCATAATCCTGCAGCTTATAAAAAATTCCTCAAAACCATTGGTTACCTAGTTGATGAAGTTAAAGACTTTGATATAAATACTGAGAGTGTTGATGATGAGATTGCTGTAGTACCTGGTCCCCAGCTTGTCGTACCTTTAGATAATGCACGTTATGTCTTAAATGCTGTGAATGCGCGCTGGGGTAGCCTCTACGATGCCTCATATACGACTGACACAATACCGCAAGGTAATGGTTGTAGAAACATTAAGAAATATAATCCAATTCGAGGTGACCGTGTAATTGCACGTGGTCGAAATCTGCTCGATAGACATTTTGCATTGGAAAGAGATACACACAAGCATGTAACACAGTATTTTATAAAAAATAATCATCTTACAGTGCATTTCGGCGATGGTACTGAGACAACATTACTCAAACCACAACAGTTTGTAGGTTATACTGGGAAACCAGACAATCCGGATTCCGTACTTCTCTCTCATCATAATTTACATGTAGAAATCAAATTTGGTGATGCTTTATTTATTGGTCGCCGAGATCATGCCAAAATTTATGATATACATATTGAATCCGCCATAACTACGATTATGGATTGTGAAGATTCTGTTGCATCCATCGATACCGAAGACAAGTTAAATGTATATAGGAACTGGTTGGGGCTAATGAAAGGAACACTAGTACATTCCATTAAAAAAGATGGCAAAACTGTTAAGCGAACTATGGAACCGGATAAAGAATTCATCGGCGTTGATGGCAAGCCTGTTATAAAAAAGGGACGAAGTCTAATGTTGATACGTAACGTTGGTAGCCACCTCTATACTGATATGGTTTTATATGATGGTATGCAAGTACCCGAAACCATGATGGACTTAATGATTACATCACTTTGTGCTATCCATGATTTAAAAGGAACTTCGAAGCGTCCTAATAGCTTAAAAGGCTCTGTCTATATTGTTAAACCAAAA
>DKOR01000020.1:0-155 GCA_002470825.1 Thiotrichaceae bacterium UBA7357
ACACTGATTGGCGTGAACAAATTAAGCGAGGTACTGATAAGCTAGTTTTAGATATCAGCTACACATCAGCTGTGACCAAACATGATGCGAGTGATGCAGCTGGGGATCATTTAGGTCATGAGGATAAAAAATTTTGGCGTGATCATAAGTCAGCC
>DKOR01000020.1:215-37196 GCA_002470825.1 Thiotrichaceae bacterium UBA7357
AAACAATGGAATGCAGCATTTGATGCTGGTTATTGTGCAGCACTAAGTAAACCTTATATCACGTTGCATGATGAATCTATTATTCATCCATTGAAAGAGGTTGATGCAGCAGCCATGGCTTGGGCACAAACTCCGAAACAAGTTATAGAGACTCTCAATTATGTCATTAGTGTCTGATACAGAATCTGAAAATAATGAAATAAAAAAAGCGATTGATATTGTTAGTCAGGCGTTTTCGGATAAGGATTATGGAACAGCGTTAACCTTATTGAAGCCTTTGGCCGATTCAGGAATTGGAGAAGCATTGGGCATGCTGGGTTTAGCCTACAAGACTGGTTCTGGCGTTGAGCCTGATGGCATAAAAGCAGTCGAATTATTACAAAAAGCGGTTGAGTTAGGGGACGTGCTTGCGGCCCGTAATTTGGCTCTTTTATATCAATTTGGCATGTCAAATGTTGAACAAAATAGTGAAGCAAGTAAAAAATACCATCAAATAGCGCAAAAAATGGGTGCTAAATATGGAGAGTTCGACTGATCTTATTACAAACTATAAAAAATAGTTTACGTCAATAAATTAAAATATTACTTAATGTGATTTATCAAGTTTCTCTCAGAAGATGATGAATTAAATAATTTTAATTGTTGTGTTATAAATATTGTCATCTCTTTTTCTATTTTTTAGACGCTAAGTTACTGTTACACCGACAGTTTTTATATAAAAAAAACACAAAGAACCCTTGACATAGAAGTCTCGAAATCCCTATAGTTCATTAAGTGGGGAATTGTGGGTAAAAGTGGAATTTCCCAGCAAAATGGGGATAAGATTGTGTTTCGAGGCTTTAATAAAATTAGCATTGATAGTAAGGGTCGTTTGGCGGTTCCCAGCCGATATCGAGATCTTATTGCTGTGCAAACCGAAAATAATCTTATTATTACACTGAACCCATTAGACCGTTCTCTCTGGCTATATCCTCTGTATGAATGGAATGTCATCGAAAATAAATTGGCTACTCTTTCTGATTTTGATAAACAAAGCCGGCGCACTAAACAGATGATGCGTGGCTATGCTTCGGATTGTCAGCTTGATAGTCAGGGACGTATTCTGCTGCCCAAAGAATTACGTTCTTATGCGGAACTCACCAAGCAGGCAGTAATACTTGGGCAAGGTAATAAGTTTGAAATTTGGAATGAATCAGCTTGGGATATTCAAAGTGATGAATGGTTAGAATCTGTCGATGATGACTCCATCCTCACACCCGAATCATTACAGCTGCTCTCATTGTAATACCATGAACACATTAAGCGATTTAATACATTGATTAATGTTCATAAACCAGTCTTATTAGATGAAGTTATAGATGCACTAAATATACATGCAGATGGTTTTTACATTGATGGTACGTTTGGTCGAGGTGGACATAGTCGTGAAATTATTAAACGGCTTGGTTCTAAAGGTCGATTACTTGCCTTTGATAAAGACCCAGATGCTGTCATGTCAGTTGGAAAGGAACTTATGCAAGATGAACGTTTCGAAATTATTAATGAGTCTTTCACCATGTTAATGCAACATGTTAAAGGACATGAGATTGAAACAAAGATCTCTGGCATTCTTTTCGATTTTGGCGTTTCTTCACCACAACTGGATGATGGACAACGCGGTTTTAGTTTTAGGCTTGATGCTCCGCTTGACATGCGAATGAATCCTTCTGAAGGGCAAACAGTTGCTGAGTGGTTGAGTCATGCTAAAGAATCTGAAATCGCAAGTGTAATTTATAAATATGGTGAAGAACGGGCATCAAGACGAATTGCCAAAACAATTGTAAACACTCGTGTTGAAAATCCGATTATAACAACTCGCCAATTAGCAGATCTTGTTCGCAGAGTTATACCACCAAGAAAAAATGGAAAAAGAAAAGGAGATATTCATCCTGCAACCAAGACTTTTCAAGCCTTACGCATCTATATAAATCGTGAACTTGAAGAAATAAAAGAGGTTCTGCCACAAGCTGTTGATGTTTTACGTTCGGGTGGTCGGCTAGTAGCAATAAGTTTTCATTCATTGGAAGATCGAATTGTTAAACGATTTATGCGCGACCAATCAACACCAAAAGCATATCCGCTAGAGCTACCGATCATGCCAGATAGTAGTGGTATACAACTGAAAATAATAGGTAAAAAAATCCGAGCCACTAAAGAAGAGATAGATAGAAATACTCGGTCACGTAGCGCAACTTTACGTATAGCGGAGCGTTGTAGTCTATGAAAATTTTATTACAATACGGATTTTATGTGGTCATTTTTCTATCTTCTTTGCAGGTGGTCATCACGCGGCATGAGACACGTCGTTTGTTTGTTGAATTGCAAATGCTTGAGCGAATGCGTGATGAATTGAATGAAGAATGGGGCAAGTTGCAGCTTGAGCATAGTACATGGGCAATCAATGATAGAGTTGAAAATTTTGCTCGTACCAAACTCAGAATGAAAAAACCTGAACAAAGTTTAGTAATTCTACTAACGAAATGAAAAAGATTATCATGCAAGCACAGTATCCCAAACGTCGCTGGCTCATTCTCAGCTTGTTTTTCTGTTGTATGGTTATACTTTTTTCGCGCGCAATTTATTTACAACTTTTAAATAATGATTTTCTTAAAGATCATGGTGATGCACGGTCAATTCGTGTCGTTGAAATCCCTGCACATCGCGGTGTGATTACGGATAGAAATGGTGAACAGTTAGCTATGAGCACACCTGTAGATTCGATCTGGGTTACACCAAAAAAAATATTTGAAAATATAGAACTTTTACCTGATTTAGCTAATATCATGGACATGACGGTAATTGATTTGCATGAGGTTCTGCGTGATCGTATGAGTCGAGAGTTTGTTTATTTAAAGCGTCATGCCAATCCTGATGTAGTGAAGAAAGTTAAACAACTAGGTATGAAAGGTGTTTCAACACAACGTGAATATAAACGTTATTATCCTGCCGCTGAGGTAGCCTCTCATTTTATTGGATTTACCAATATAGATGATAAGGGTCAAGAAGGGTTGGAGTTAGCCTACGATAATTGGTTGAAGGGTAAATCGGGCAAGAAGCGCGTTTTAAAAGATCGTTTGAATAGAATTGTTCAAAATATAGAAAGTATTGAGCCTTCCGTACAAGGTAAACAACTCGAATTAAGTATTGATCGGCGAGTGCAATACCTTGCCTACCGAGAATTGGCTACAGCTGTCAAATTACATCGAGCAAAGGGCGGTTCACTAGTTATGCTAGATATTAGAACTGGTGAGGTTATGGCTATGGTTGGGCAACCCTCCTATAACCCAAACAATCGAAAGGGTTTAAAGAGTCAATATTTGCGTAATCGTGCTGTTACAGATGTTTTTGAACCGGGCTCAACAATGAAACCGTTTACAGTCGCTGCTGGATTAGAATTCGGAAATTATGAACCGAACTCATTAATAAATACGTCTCCTGGTTATTATCAAATTGGTGGATATACGGTACGAGATATGCGTAATTATGGAAAAATTGATGTTTCTACTGTTATTACAAAATCGAGTAATGTAGGCGCTAGTAAAATCGCTTTATCCTTGGAACCAGAACAATATTGGGACGCCTTGAATAGATTTGGTTTTGGTCACTCTACTGGTAGTGGGTATCCAGGAGAATCTTCAGGTAGTTTGAACTCGTTTAATACCTGGTCAGAAATTGAAATGGCAACCTTATCATTTGGTTATGGTCTTTCGGTTACACCGTTACAACTTGTTCATGCATATTCTATCTTAGCAACAGGCGGTGTAATGTTGCCGGTTTCGTTTATCAAGATTAATGGCTCAGTTACTGGTAAACGTGTGATGCCGGAAAATATTACACGGCAAGTTAGAAAGATGTTGGAGACAGTAGTTTCAGCGAATGGAACCGGTAAGCGTGCTGCTATCAAGGGATATCGCGTTATTGGTAAGACTGGCACAGTGCATAAGTCTATCCGTGGTGGTTATTCTGATGATCGTTATCTTTCTGTTTTTGCTGGCATTGCTCCTGCTAGTGAACCACGTTTTGCTATGGTTGTCTTGATAGATGAGCCTAGTGGTGACGAACACTACGGTGGGGTTGTTGCAGCACCTGTTTTTTCAAAGGTTATGGAAGGCACATTTCGTATACTTAATATTCCTCCGGATGATTTATCTACGTTTACTAATTCGGTCATAGCGCATCGCCAGAAATTATATCAACCACAAGGGTTTGATTGATAATGCTGCTTAAAAATTTAGATTATTCAAAATCACTTGGCGAACTTTTTTGTGACTCAACACTAGCTAATAGAGAACTACATGTTAGTGGTATTGCTATAGATAGTAGGAAAGTTAAGCCGGGTGATTTATTTCTTGCTTATAAAGGTTCGCAAAATAATGGAATGGATTATATCGAGGAGGCAGTTCAGTCAGGTGCAATTGCAATTGCAATTGATAACGATGAAACAATTAGTGTTGAGTTAAGTTCTACAAAGATATTTAAAGTAATTGGTTTACGTAAACGTGCTGGCTACATTATTAGTCGATTTTATGATGAACCGTCAAAGTCAATTCAATTAATCGGTGTTACTGGTACAAATGGTAAGACCACAGTCTCTTATATGATTGCCTATGCCTTATACATACTCGGTAAGCAGAGTGCTCTCATCAGTACCTTGGGATATGGACGTTTTCTTCATTTGGAAGATAGTACAACAACGACTCCCGACCCTGTTACGTTACACTCTTTATTGACTAACTGGAGGGATAATATTGATTTCGTTGCAATGGAAGTATCATCGCATGCTATAGATCAAGGAAGGGTCGCAGGTGCCATATTTGATATTGCCGTGTTTACTAATTTAACACGTGATCATCTCGATTATCATAAAACGATTGAAGGTTATGTCGATGCAAAATTTCAATTTTTTCAATCATCGGGACTTAAGCATGCTGTCATTAATATTGATGATAGTTATGGTCCTCAACTTATTGACTCATTACCTCCCGGTCTGAAAATAGTTGTTTTTTCGGTGAAGCAAGACCTTTCTAAATTGAATAAAAAAGACGTTTCTTTTGTCTGTTGCAACGAAATTAAGACAAGCAATCTCAATTCAACAATATCAATAGACAGTTCTTGGGGACAAGTAATTATTCAAACGAGTTTATTAGGTGCGTTCAATGTAGAGAATATTCTTGCTGCCTTTGGAACACTATGTGTATCTGGTTTTAATATTGAAAGAATTGCTAAGACGTTATCAGAGTTCTCAGGTGTTCCCGGTCGAATGGAATTTTTTTATGCTGAAGATAAACCATTGCTTGTTATTGATTATGCACACACACCTGATGCACTTGAAAAAGCGTTAATAGCATTAAGACCATACTGCTCAGGAAAATTATATTGCATATTCGGTTGCGGTGGGAATCGTGATGAAGGTAAACGTTCACAGATGGGAGCTAACTCTGAACGATTATCAGATTATGTAGTTCTTACTAATGATAATCCACGTACAGAAGCGCCTGAGAAGATCGTCGAGAATATTCTTGAAGGTGTACAAAACAAGTCTACTGTTACTATCAAATACGATCGATCCGATGCGATTATAAATACGTTTTTGAATGCTAATGTAAACGACGTGATCTTGATTGCAGGTAAAGGTCATGAAATGACGCAACAAATTGGCGAGTTATTACTACCATTCAGCGATCGTGAATTAGCACGACGTTTGACGGTAAATGAATCATGATTAGCATGTCACTTTATAAAGCAGCTAAAGCTATTGAGTCAAATTATAGTGGTGAAGACGTTTTTTTTTCTGGTTGTAGTATTGATAGTCGAACTATTAAGAAAGGAAATTTATTTATTGCCATAAACGGTGAAAATTTTGACGGTCATGACTATGTATCAATGGCTGAAGAGAAAGGTGCAGCTGCTCTGTTACTTGAACGTGAAGTGAGTCATGACAAGCCTGTATTGAAAGTAAAAGATACGAGAAAGGCGATAGGTTTGTTAGCAAGATCCTGGCGTGAAGAAATCACGGCCCCTGTTGTTGCTATAACTGGCAGTAATGGTAAGACGACAGTAAAAGAAATGGTCAGGAGCATCTTGTCTGAATTATCGGATGTGCATGCAACATCTGGGAACCTTAACAATGATATTGGCGTGCCTTTGACATTATTTGAGTTCGATAAAAAGCATCAATATGCAGTGATAGAAATGGGCGCGAATCATTCGGGAGAAATCGAATGGTTAAGTGCCGTAGCTCGTCCGGATGTTGCGGTGATCACTCAGTGTGCACCAGCACATCTAGAGGGATTTGGTGATATTGATGGTGTCGCAAAAGCAAAAGCAGAGATCTATTCCGGATTACGACCCAGCGGCAAGGCAATTATTAATGCCGATGATGACTATGCGGAATTTTGGACTAAGCAATGTAAATTTCTAAATCAACTTAGTTTTGGAATTGAATCTACACATGCAGGTATTCGAGCAAAAAATATCAAGTTCGTTAAACAAGCTGCATCTACTGATTTTGAATTAGTCTGTTCAACTGGTGTAATCAAAATAAGATTACCCCTTTCCGGCACACATAATGTTATGAATGCATTGGCTGCTGCGGCATGTTGTTTGAGTTTAAATGTATCTTTGCAGACAATCAGAACTGGGCTTGAAAAAATGTTGCCGGTTAAAGGACGTTTACAGATCAAGCCAGGGATGCAAGGTGCGCGAATTATTGATGACACTTATAACGCTAATCCGGTCTCATTAAAGGCAGCATTAAACGTCCTGAGCAGTTATGAAGGAATACGTTACATGGTGATGGGCGATATGTGTGAATTGGGTGATGAGGCAATAGACTTTCACTCTGGCGCTGGAATAGCAATAAAACAAGCAGACATAGAGGGTCTATTTACCATTGGTGAATTGAGTATAAAGGCAACGCAGGCTTATGGTGATGACGCTTTGCATTTTGAGTCTTATGCAGCTCTGAATGAGATGCTAATAGCGTTATTAAGCAAAGATACAACGATCCTGGTTAAAGGTTCTCGATCAATGCAGATGGAACGTGTTGTCAACACATTGACGGAGGAACAGTCCTAATGTTGCTCTGGTTGACAGAATATCTAGCACAGTTTGATAGCGGATTTAATGTATTTCGTTATTTGACACTAAGAACTATTCTTGGTGTGCTAACGTCATTATTTGTCTCTTTTCTATTCGGTCCTTATTTAATACGTCACCTAACTAAAAAACAGATTGGTCAAAGTATCAGGGATGATGGACCGAAAACGCATCTTGAAAAGTCTGGCACCCCTACTATGGGTGGTTTATTAATCCTGATTTCAATTACCTTCAGTACATTATGCTGGGCAGATTTAAATAACCGATATGTATTAGTTGTCTTAATAGTAACCTTGCTGTTTGGTGTTATTGGTTTAATTGATGACTATAAGAAAGTTATTTATAACAACTCAAAAGGGCTACGTTCTAAATATAAATACATTGCGCAATCTGTAGTTGGTATTTTCGCAGCGGTTTATCTTTTTCAAACGGCCGTTTTTCCTGTTGAAACGCAATTAATTGTGCCGTTTGTCAAAGCCTTTACCTTTGATATGGGCTGGTTATATGTTCTGCTTGCCTACCTAGTCATTGTCGGTTCAAGTAATGCGGTTAACCTGACTGATGGTTTAGATGGTTTAGCTATTCTGCCTACAGTGATGGTCGCTGGTGCACTGGCAATCTTTGCATATGCCACGGGTCATGCGGGCTTTTCTGTATACCTCGGGATCCCATTTATTCCCGGTGTTGGTGAGGTCGCAGTATTTTGTGCAGCCATCGTTGGTTCTGGGCTAGGCTTTCTTTGGTTTAACACTTATCCCGCACAGGTTTTTATGGGTGATATCGGTGCCTTGGCATTAGGAGCAGCGTTAGGTGTAGTTGCTGTAGTGACACGACAAGAACTAGCGTTATTCATTATGGGTGGTGTCTTTGTTATGGAAACGGTATCAGTCATCTTACAGGTTAGTTCTTATAAATTAACCGGTAAGAGAATATTTAGAATGGCACCCCTGCATCATCATTATGAACTTAAAGGTTGGCCAGAACCGAGAGTCATAGTTCGGTTTTGGATTATTACCGTTATTCTGGTGTTGATTGGCCTTGCTAGCCTGAAGATAAGATGAGGGATGCCAATTGCTTTGTACTACAGAAGAAAAGATAACGATGAAGGATACGAAACTACATTTTGATGCAGCCGTTGTTGGTCTTGGTAAGACCGGACTCTCGTGCGTACGTTATTTGTTGAATAAAGGCTTGAAAATTGTTGTTACAGACAGCCGTATGAATCCGCCGGGTCTCTCAACGTTTAAGACTGAGTGCACATCAGTTCCTATTTTTCTTGGGAAAATTAATGCAGAAATACTCTTGTCATCAGACCAAGTAATTCTAAGTCCAGGGATATCGTTGCATAACGAGGCTGTTAAACAAGCGATTGCAAATGGTATCCCTGTTTTTGGTGACATTGAAATATTCTGCCAGCAGGCGAAAGCGCCAATAATTGCAGTATCTGGCTCTAATGGGAAGAGCACTGTTACAACTTTAGTTGCGGAAATGACTAGAAGAGCTGGTTTAAATACTTGTGTCGGTGGAAACCTTGGTACACCAGCACTTGAATTACTAAATGAAGATATACCAGATTTATATGTGCTTGAGTTATCCAGTTTCCAATTGGAAACAACTTTTTCTTTAAGTGCACATGCAAGCGTGATATTGAATGTCTCGCCTGATCACATGGATCGTTATGCAAATCTAAATGAATATGCTAACGCAAAGAAAAAGATCTATTCAGGTAATGGGTTGATGGTTATCAATCAAGATGATGATGTAGTTAAAGCAATGGATGATAATTTAAGAAAATCAATCTCTTTTACCCTAAATAAACCTGAAAAAAATAACTTTGGTACCATTATAAGAAACAGTGAAGTCTGGTTATGTCAGGGTGATAACGAAATAATTAAGCAAGATGAACTTGGTATAAAAGGGGAACATAATGTAGCCAACGCCCTAGCAGCAATAGCATTAGCAACTTCCGTGAATGTGCCATTTGACTCAATGGTTAAAACTTTAAGAAGTTTTTCTGGACTTGAGCATAGATGTCAGCGAGTTGCAACAATCAAAGAGATTGATTGGTTTAATGACTCGAAGGCAACAAATGTAGGTGCTTGTATAGCATCAATTAAAAGTCTTTCCGATCTTGGTGAAATTATTCTTATCGCTGGAGGAGATAGTAAAGATGCAAATTTATCTAGTTTAAAACCAATAATAGCAAAACATGTGAAACATGTTTTGCTATTAGGACTCGATGCAAAAAAAATAGCGAATGTTATTGATCCAGAAGTCACATATGATTTTGTGACTGACATGACTGAAGCGGTCAATACTGCAAATGATTTAGCAGAGGCTGGTGAAGTAGTTCTACTCGCTCCTGCCTGCGCCAGTTTAGATATGTATGAAAGTTATCAGGAGCGTGGTACTGCTTTTGTTGATGCAATTAATATGTTGGAGGTGTCTTAACATTTATGCACAATAAACAACAAGCAACATTGTCTTCACAGTCGCAGGTGAACAAAAAATTAATAGCAGGTTATGACTTCTGGTTAATGGGAATCTCTCTATTGATACTTTGTTTCGGTCTGATAATGGTGACATCTGCCTCTATCTCTATATCAGCCAAGGAATTTGATGACCCATTATTTTATTTATGGCGACAGAGTGTAGCAGCACTTATTGGTTTATTTTTTGCTTCGATAATTTTAAAAATCCCAATCCATTTTTGGGAGGCAGTGAGTGTTTCTTTATTAATGATGGGAATATTTTTGTTGATATTGATTCTGATTCCAGGCATTGGAAAGGAAGTTAATGGCAGTATGCGTTGGATTCAACTGGGGCCATTCTCTTTACAAGCATCTGAGCCAGTTAAACTATTTTTTATTGCTTACCTTGCTGGATATATGGTTCGTCATCGTGAGACGGTACGAACCAATTTTACTGGGTTTATTAGCCCGATTATTGTACTGACTCTTATCTCAATCTTACTATTACTTGAACCTGATTTCGGAGCAACCGTAGTCTTGTTTGGAACTGCACTAGGTATGTTGTTTATGGGGGGCGTTTCTCTTATACGTTTTAGTGCATGGGTTTCAGTTGCAGTTGCCTTCCTGAGCACTGTAGCAGTCTTGTCTCCTTATCGTTTGCAACGATTGATGAGTTTCGTTGACCCTTGGAAAGATCCTTATGATAGTGGCTTTCAGTTAACACAAGCCTTGATTGCGTTTGGTCAAGGCGATTGGTTTGGAGTAGGACTTGGTAGTAGTGTACAAAAACTTTTTTATTTGCCAGAAGCGCATACTGATTTTATTTTTTCTGTCTTGGCAGAAGAACTTGGGTTGTTAGGTAGTATAACGATGATCCTTTTATATTCATTTATTGTTTGGCGCGCTTTTGTTATCGGGCATATAGCTGAACGTGTTGAGAAATATTTTGCTGCTTATTTCGCATATGGTATTGGATTAATCATTGGTATTCAGGCTTATATTAACATTGGTGTAAATATGGGTGTCTTACCCACTAAGGGTTTGACTCTTCCACTGATGAGTTATGGCGGTAATAGTTTGATCGTATTCTGTATGCTGCTAGGTATTCTCTTACGTGTTGAATATGAAAATCGTCAAGATACTCGTCACATCATAACTAATGTGGAGCCAGCCTATGCGGGATAAGAATATTCTTATCATGGCAGGTGGAACGGGAGGCCATATTTATCCTGCGTTGGCTGTCGCTGATTATCTTAAAGAAAATGGGTTTAATCTATTCTGGTTGGGTACAGATAAAGGACTAGAAACGAATGTGATTCCTGATCATGGTTATCCATTACTGAAAATTAATGTTGTTGCTGTAAGAGGTAAAGGTTTAGTCCGTTTATTGATTGCACCGATCATGTTGTTACTCGCTTTGATTCAAGCACTCTTGATAATTATAAAAATAAGACCTGTAGCTGTCTTAGGTATGGGTGGTTTTGCAAGTGGCCCGGGTGGAATTGCTGCATGGTTAATGCGTGTCCCATTGTTGATTCATGAACAAAATGCTATCGCTGGATTAACAAATAAATTGTTAGCGCCTCTCGCTGTTTCTGTGATGACTGCCTTCCCGGGAGTATTTAAAGAGACTGATAAAGTAACTATTACAGGCAACCCTGTACGTAGCGATATTATAAATTTATCAAAACCTAAAGAACGTCATATAAATAATGATGCTAGATTAATCAAAGTTTTGGCGCTTGGTGGTAGCCTAGGTGCAAAAGTATTAAATGATGTGATTCCCAAATCATTAATAGCTTTGGCTGCTGATTTCGAAGTTGAAGTAAAACATCAATGTGGAGAAAAGCATTATGAAGTAATGAGGACTGCTTATGATAATAGCAAAATTAACTCCGAAGTGACCTCTTTTATTGATGATATGGCTGAAGCTTATGCTTGGGCTGATGTTGTTGTGTGCCGTGCAGGTGCATTAACTATCGCTGAATTAGCTGCCTCTGGTGTTGCTTCAATACTCATCCCGTTCCCATCTGCGGTTGATGATCATCAGACTGCGAATGGAAATTACCTGACAACAGAAGGTGCTGCAATTTTGATTCAAGAATCACAATTCACAGTTGATAAATTGAAAGAGGTCTTATTACAACTTATAAATGCTCCTGAATGCTTATTGGAGATGGCCATAAAAGCACGCTCACTAGCTAAGCCAAAAGCAACTAAGCTTGTCGCAAATATATGTATGGAAACAACACATGTCTAATATGCAATCACATGCAATGGGTAGAGTGAAACATATTCACTTTATAGGTATTGGTGGTGCTGGTATGGGTGGTATAGCTGAGGTGCTTAAAAATATTGGTTATGAAATTAGTGGTTCTGATATTAAAGAAAGTACTATTACCAAAAGACTAAAATCATTGGGAATACAAATATCAATAGGACATTCAGCGAAAAATATTAAAGAAACGGATGTCGTTGTTATAACAAGTGTTATTGATGAAAATAATGAAGAAATTTGTGAAGCACGTAAAAATAGAATTCCGATAGTAGGTCGTGCAGAAATGTTGGCAGAGCTTATGCGGTTTAGTCCAGGAATTGCGATTGCCGGAACACATGGAAAAACAACCACTACTAGTTTGGTTGCGAGTGTGCTAGCAGAAGGAGGTCTTGATCCTACCTATATTATTGGTGGATTATTGAATAGCTCGGGTTCTCATGCACGTCTTGGTAGTGGTAAGTATATTGTTGCTGAAGCAGACGAAAGCGATGCCTCTTTTTTGCATCTTTATCCAATAATTGCAGTAATCACAAATATTGATGCTGACCATCTAGATACTTATGCTGGTGATTTTGTAAATCTGCGAAATAATTTTGTTGAATTTCTACATCAAATCCCTTTTTACGGGTTAGCTGTGTTGTGTATTGACGATGAGGGTGTGAAAAAAATATTGTCTGAAGTTACCAAACCTGTTGTGACCTATGGAGTTGATATTGAAGCTGATTACAGGGCTGAATTATTATATCAAGAGAAAACTAAGACTTGGTTCAATGTGTCACGTAAAGATAAAAAAGACTGGCTAGAGGTAGAACTTAATTTACCAGGAAAACATAATTTGTTAAATGCGTTGGCATCAATTGCAGTTGCTCATGAATTAGGTGTTAGTGATAAAAATATTATTAATGCGCTGCGCCATTTTCAGGGTATATCTCGTCGTTGTCATGTGTATGGGAAAATAAAAATCAATAATTTCAATGCAATATTGATTGATGACTATGCTCATCACCCCACAGAAATCAAAGCTACCTTCGCAGCTATTAGGTCTGGTTGGTCTAATCAGCGTCTAGTAGTTGTTTATCAACCGCATCGCTATACACGCATGCGTGATTTATTTGAAGATTTTAGCCAGGTGCTTTCACAAGCAGAAATTCTCTTGATACTGGATGTTTATGCTGCTGGTGAAGAACCAATTACTGGAGCAGATAGTCGGTCATTATGTCGTGCTATAAGGTTGAGAGGCCAAGTAGAACCTGTTTTTGTACAAGATAAAGACAAGATTCTAGAACAGCTGGCAAGCATTATAAAAGAAAATGATCTGATCTTAACATTAGGTGCAGGAGATATTGGATCAATTTCAAAACGACTTCACTATGATTGTTCAGAGTGATTCTATTAGAGGAAATAACTTTGTTGTATATAAAAAATAAAATCACCGTTAGTAGTTAGGATTAAATAGTAAAATGCAAAAAACTATCGACACATCAAGGTTAAGAGGAAAATTGCGTGAGCAAGAGTTAATGTCACGTCATACGTCTTGGAAAACTGGCGGTGCTGTTGATTATTTCTATTCACCTGCTGATATAGATGATCTATCGGTTTTTATTTCTGCAGTACCAATCGAAATGCCTATAATCTGGGTGGGTTTTGGTAGTAACTTGTTAGTCCGTGATGGTGGTATATCTGGAGTAGTTATTTCTGTAGTAGGTGTGCTTAATAATCTTGAACTCTTGAATGCAAATGAAGTTTCTATTGGCGCGGGTGTGCCTTGTGTTAAAGCAGCGCGTTTTGCGGCAAAAAATGGCCTCAGCGGCATTGAGTTTTTAGCGGGAATTCCTGGGTCAATCGGTGGTGCTTTAGCTATGAATGCTGGAGCTTATGGTGGAGACATTTGGAAAAATCTAAATCAGGTAGAAACAATAAATCGAGGTGGAGAACATAAAGTATATGCCAAAGAAAATTTTAATGTTGCTTACCGTAGTGTGCCAATTCCTAAAAATGAATGGTTTACTTCTTGTAAAATTGAATTAGAGATTTCGACTAAAAGTGCGGTAGAGAAAGATATAAAAATGATGTTAAACGAACGTGCATTAGCGCAACCTTTAGGACAATTGAGTTGCGGTTCTGTTTTTAGGAATCCATCAGAGAAGCACGCAGCAAAATTAATAGAAATTTGTGGGCTTAAGGGAAAACACATTGGAGGTGCATATGTATCAGAAAAGCATGCTAATTTTATAATTAACATGGGTGATGCAACTTCTGCAGATATAGAGCGATTAATCGAATTAGTATATGAAACAGTATATGAAGAACATGCTATCAAGTTAATTCCTGAAGTAAGAATTGTTGGTGCTTCTTGGAGAGAGCGATAATGTTTTTTTCTGATGATGAACTACAAAATTTTGGTAAGGTTGCTGTTTTGATGGGAGGAGAATCTGCTGAACGAATTATTTCTCTGGATAGTGGAAAAGCTATAACTACGGCTCTATGCAATGTAGATGTAGATGCGCATGAGATTGATTTTGATGGAAGCCTATTATCTCGATTAATTGACGATGATTTTGAGCGCGTATTTATTGCACTGCATGGACGCGGTGGAGAGGATGGAACAATTCAAGGAGCTCTAGAAACGATTGGTTTGCCTTATACGGGAAGTGGTGTACTTGGGTCTGCATTAGCAATGGATAAAATAAGAAGCAAATTAATCTGGAGAAGTTTAGGGCTATCAACACCTCCATCTATTGAATTATCTGCAACAAGTGAATGGGATGAAATAGTTGAAAAACTTAGTTTACCAATCATGGTAAAGCCAGTCAGAGAAGGTTCTAGTTTAGGTGCAAGCAAAGTAACTAATGTTAAAAATTTGTCGCTTGCATGGGAGCATGCAAAACAGTTTGACGAAAGAGTAATGGCAGAAAGCTGGATTGAAGGTGATGAATATACAGTTCCAATATTAAATAATATTGTTTTGCCGGTTATAAAGCTTGAAACATCACGCGACTTTTATGATTACAAAGCGAAATATCAAGATAAGGATACAAAATATATCTGTCCATGTGGTCTTGATAAAATGATTGAAAAAAATCTGGGTGATTTATCTCTAAAAGCTTGTAAATACCTGGATGTTAGCGGATGGGCGCGTGTTGACATGATAGTCGATGATGAGAATCAAGCTTGGCTAATTGAAGTTAATACTGTCCCAGGTATGACGAATCATAGTCTAGTTCCTATGGGAGCTAAACAAGCAGGCTTATCCTTTGAACAATTAGTAGTTCAAATATTAGCTACGAGTTTAGTCATGCCCGTTAAGGCGGAGCTATAAAATATGTCTATAGACATGATTGATAATTCAAATAAATTACATCGCGAGACTTCAAACGAGATTCATTCTCTTAGTTCAAGATTACTTAGTAGTATCTTTTTTTTAATATTTATGTTGGTGATCATGGTCGGTGTGATGATTTTATTAAATCCAGGTATTTTGCCAATCAAACAGGTAAGGATTGAGGGAGACTTTACACGTTTATCTCCAGTAGATTTAAAGCTACTTGTTATTGATAAAGTGAGGGGTGGTTTTTTCAACCTTGATGTAGACGCAGTTCGTTTTGCTTTATTAGATGAGCCTTGGGTTAGTGAAGTTATTGTAAAGCGTATATGGCCTGATTTATTACGTGTCACTGTAATGGAACAAATTCCTGTGGTTCGATGGGCCAATTCAGGCTTGTTAAATATGGCAGGCGAATATTTTTCTCCTGAGTTTGAAACTATTCCTAAATGGCTCCCAATGTTATCAGGGCCCGCGGGCTCAGAACAGAGCCTACTAAATAAATACAATTATATGCAAAAAAAAATTAAGGCTGCTGGATTTAATATTACATCGCTTTTTTTGGATGATAGACGAGCATGGTCGTTCGAACTTGCTAACGGTATAAAGGTTACTTTAGGACGAAGTGATTTTGAAGAACGATTTAATAGAATATCTGCTTTATTCACAACGACATTGTCAGTGCCCGTAGCAAAAATAGAAACAATAGATATGCGATATACAAACGGTTTTTCAATTCGATGGAAAAATAATATCAATCATTACATAAGATAATATTAGGCGAACTAGATATGGTAAAAAAAGTAGATAAAAATCTAATTGTTGGACTAGATATAGGCACATCCAAAGTAGTTGCAATCGTTGGTGAAATATCAATAGATGATGAGATTGAAATAATAGGAATTGGATCAAACCAATCGCGCGGTCTTAAAAAAGGTGTGGTTGTCAATATTGAATCAACAGTTCATTCAATACAAAGAGCGATAGAAGAGGCTGAGTTAATGGCAGGTTGTGAAATTCATTCTGTTTATACTGGGATTGCTGGAAGTCATATACGTAGCTTGAATTCACATGGGATTGTTGCTATCCGAGATAATGAAGTTACTTATAGCGACGTCGATCGGGTTATTGATGCAGCAAAGGCGGTGGCGATACCTGCCGATCAAAAGATCTTGCATATATTACCGCAGGAATTTTTAATCGATAATCAGGAAGGTGTTAAAGAACCTATTGGAATGTCTGGAGTTCGACTTGAGGCTAAAGTTCATATGGTCACGGGTGCTGTTAGTGCTGCACAGAATATTGTGAAATGTGTACGTCGATGTGGTTTAGATGTCGATGATATTATTTTGGAACAACTAGCTTCAAGTTATTCAGTCTTGACCGAAGATGAAAAAGATCTTGGTATCTGCATGATTGATATCGGAGGTGGCACGACTGATATAGCTGTTTTTACTGATGGTGCAATCCATCATACTGCTGTTATTCCTATAGCTGGTGATCAAGTTACCAATGATATTGCTGTTGCATTACGTACGCCTACACAACATGCCGAAGATATAAAAGTTCAATATGCTTGTGCACTAACAAAGTTAGCTAATCATGATGAGAGTATTGAGGTGCCTAGTGTCGGTGATCGTCCCTCTCGTCGACTCGCGAGACAAACACTATCAGAGGTTGTGCAACCACGATATGAAGAATTATTTACATTAGTTCAGGCTGAATTAAGACGAAGCGGTTATGAAGGATTGATCGCAGCTGGAATTGTTTTGACTGGAGGCAGTTCAAAAATGGAAGGGGTTATTGAATTAGCAGAAGAAATATTTCATATGCCAGTTCGTATTGGTATTCCACAGTATGTCTCGGGTCTATCAGATGTTGTTAAGAGTCCAATTTATGCAACAGGTGTTGGCTTACTAATTTTTGGTAAAGGGCAGAGTCAAGACAGTAATAGACAAATTGATATTAATAATGGTGTTAAAGGTGTTTTTGAGAGAATGAAGAGTTGGTTTCAAGGTAATTTTTAATTAATAACTAAATACAATGTAGGAGGTTACATTATGTTTGAATTAGTAGATGCAACTAATCAGGCGGCTGTTATAAAAGTTATAGGTGTCGGTGGTGGTGGTGGTAATGCTTTACAGCATATGCTTGGTGCTAACATTGAAGGCGTAGAATTTATTTGTGCTAATACTGATTCACAAGCACTTAGGAATTCAAATGCAAAAACTGTTCTGCAACTGGGTACAAATATGACTAAAGGGTTAGGGGCAGGTGCAGATCCAGAAGTCGGAAGGCAAGCAGCATTAGAAGATCGTGACCGCTTAATGGATGTTCTCGAAGGCTCAGATATGATCTTTATCACAGCTGGTATGGGCGGAGGTACCGGTACTGGTGCAGCACCAATAGTTGCTCAGGTTGCAAAAGAAATGGGTATTTTAACTGTAGCAGTTGTGACACGACCGTTTTCATTTGAAGGTAAAAAACGAGCTGCGATTGCAGATGAAGGTATTATTGAACTAAGTCAGTTTGTTGACTCATTAATCACTATACCGAATGAAAAATTATTGAGTGTCCTTGGTCGAGATGTTAGTTTGCTAAACGCCTTCAGTGCAGCAAACGATGTCTTGCTTGGTGCTGTGCAAGGCATTGCTCAATTGATAACATGCCCTGGTTTGATTAATGTGGATTTCGCAGATGTTAGAACAGTAATGTCTGAAATGGGTATGGCTATGATGGGGTCTGGAAAAGCACAAGGAGAAGAACGAGCAAAAGTTGCAGCAGAAGCGGCGATATCTAGTCCATTGTTGGAAGATGTAAATTTGTCAGGTGCGAGAGGTATCTTGGTAAATATCACTGCTGGTATGGACTTATCTATTGGTGAGTTTGATGAGGTGGGTAGAACGGTCAAGGAGTTTGCTTCTGAAAATGCAACAGTTGTAGTTGGTACTGTTATTGATCCTGAAATGTCGGGTGATATTCGAGTTACAATAGTAGCTACTGGACTCGGAAATGTAATCAAGGAAGATGCAACTCGTATAAAATTGGTTCAAGAAAACGCATTAGGTCTTGATTATAAGGATTTTGAACGTCCAACAGTTATGCGAAACCAATCGCCAGGAGCAGAAAGATCAGAAGGATCAGCAGAAGCAGTAGAGGAGGCAGTGTCGGCTGATACAGAGTATCTTGATATTCCTGCATTTTTGAGGAGGCAAGCAGACTAAAATTCGTATGTACGTGGTATGATAAGCATTAAAACTGTGAAGTTCTGGGTAAAATTTCTTTATTCGAACTAAAATTCACATATAAAACAGAGATATAATGAGTAATAGCTACAATTAGTAAGTGAATCTGAAATAGTTAAATGATAAAACAAAGGACATTAAAAAACGTAATTCGTGCTACCGGGGTAGGTCTACACACGGGTAAAAAAGTATTTTTAACTTTAAGACCCGCACCTGCAAACGCAGGTATCAATTTTCGTCGTATTGATTTCGACCCGCCGATTGAAATTCCTGCAAATCCAGAATATGTTGGAGATACCAGCCTTTCAACCACATTAGTAAAGAATAATGTGAGAATTTCAACGGTTGAACATCTGCTTTCTGCCTTGGCAGGATTTGGAATTGATAATGCGTATATTGATCTCAGCGCCGATGAAGTTCCTATAATGGATGGTAGTGCTGGACCCTTTGTGTTTCTAATTCAGTCTGCTGGTATCGAAGAACAGAATACGGCAAAAAAATTCTTGAAAATAAAAAAGAAGGTCCGTGTTGAACAGGAGGGAAAATGGGCTATGTTTGAACCATTTGATGGTTTTAAGGTAGGCTTTACGATAGAGTTTAATCATCCAGCTTTCAACGATAAAAATTGTCAGGCAGAAATAGACTTTTCTACTACTTCTTTTGTAAAGGAAGTAAGCCGTGCTAGAACCTTTGGTTTTATGCGTGATGTTGAATTCTTACGCGAAAATAATTTGGCGTTAGGTGGCAATTTAGATAACGCAGTTCTTGTTGATGATTATAGAGTCGTTAATGAAGATGGTCTAAGGTATGAAGATGAATGCGTAAAACATAAAATACTAGATGCCATTGGTGATTTATACTTGTTAGGGCATAGTCTGATCGGATCTTTTAATGGCTTTAAATCAGGGCATGCGCTAAATAATGCGTTACTACGCGAATTGCTGGTTAATAAAGATTGCTGGGAGTTAGTAACTTTTGAAGATGAACATAGAGCACCAATTTCTTTCATGCAGCCAATACCTGCAAATTAATTTTATTTAAGATGATTTTTAGAGATATTTAAAAAACACTTTCGGAGTTCAGGGTCGTCAAAACTATTGGCTACATTACTTAGGAATTGGGCTGATTTATTCGATAAATAAATAGGTTTTTTGATTAAAGTGAAATTTTCAGATTCTAATTTCTTAATCTTAATCCGTATCGTTTTAATAGAAGTTAAGTTTAGTTGATTATTAAAAGTATCAAGGATAACCGGAGTACTATAACGAAGCCGAGTTGCCCAAGCCGAGGAGCTAACTAGTAAAACTGCAATATCAGCGTTTATATTAGCTAGTTCAAATTTATCTTTTAAGGAAGGGTCAAGTAGTTTTTTTAAACTACAATCAATTTCTTGGATAGAGTTAGCTTTTTTGTATAAAGAAGCAAGTGGATGGCGAATATCATTTAATAAATTACAGATTGGCTGAGTTTTGTTTTTATTGCTCATAAGTACAATGAATTATAGATTTAAATTTGAAACAAATATATGCAATTATTTTTAATATCAGCAACAAGGAAAAAGATCCTGTCCGTTACACTAGGTACAACATCTTTGGCTGTTTATCTCGTGTTAAGTTTATTCTGCAGTTTTTTTCTCTTTTATGCTGGAAGTCAATATTCACAGGACTTGACGCGTGATTCGATAAAAAAAATGTACACTCAAGTAGCACCTTTCTGGAGTCAAGAGCTATTAATCCAACAAAACACACTAAGTGAAATACAAAATGATGCATCAAAAAATCTTGATGCTCTCGCGACTAGATTAAGTAAATTACAAGCTCACGTTATGCGTCTGGATGCTCTTGGTTCACGTTTAGCAAGTATGGCAGATATCAGTGAGATAGATTTTGATGTTGAATCTGTCCCTGGGTTAGGTGGGCCTAAACCCATTAATGCTCGTAGTTCTATGAAGGTCAGTGATTTTCTCAGTGCGTTGGAAACTTTAGATGCTAAAGTCCAGGACCGTTCGGAAAAATTAGCCGCGATGGAATCAATGTTAATTGATAGAACATTACAGAGCCAAACAATTCCAGCTGGAAGACCAACAAAGAATGGCTGGGTATCCTCATTGTTCGGAAAGAGAACAGATCCTATTACTGGTAAGATCGAATTTCATGATGGAGTTGATTACGCAGGCAAGGACGGTTCTTCAATACTAGCGGTTGCGTCTGGAATTATAACGTGGTCAGGCGTTCGTTATGGTTATGGTAATATGGTAGAAATAAGTCATGGAAATGGTTATCACACACGTTATGCTCATAATAAGAAAAATGTTGTTTTTGTCGGGCAAAAGGTTGATAAAGGACAGGTGATTGGTCTTATGGGTTCCACGGGAAGGTCTACCGGGACACATGTTCATTTTGAAGTGATCCATAACGGAAGAGCAGTAAATCCCCAAAAGTATAATTCACTTAATTAAGACTACTTCTAAAACACGATTAACATCTGATTATAAATAATCTTTTCTGAAATTCGTGATACATCACGCAGTTTTAAATTAAGAATAAATACGATGATTATAAATTTTGTAAAAAAAATATTCGGCACACGAAATGACCGGGTAATTAAATTACTTAACAAGAAGTTAAGTAAGATCAATCTCCTTGAAGACGATCTGAGACTATTGAGTGATGAAGATTTTCCACAAAAGACCAATGAATTAAAAGAAAGAATCAATCAAAATGAAAGTCTAGACGATATTTTGCCTGAGGTATTTGCTCTGGTAAGAGAGGTCGGTAGGCGTGTTCTAGATATGCGTCATTTTGATGTCCAGATGGTCGGTGGCATGGTACTGCATAACGGGAATATAGCAGAGATGCGTACAGGAGAAGGTAAAACCTTAGTGGCCACATTAGCAGCTAGTCTAAATGCATTGTCTGGCCTAGGTGTTCATGTGATTACGGTAAATGATTATCTAGCTAAACGTGATGCTGAGTGGATGGGAAAGATTTATGGTTTTCTTGGATTGAGTACTGGTGTGATCGTTTCTGGAATGTCTATGGAAGAGAGAAAAGCTGCATATTCATGCGACATTACTTACGGAACGAATAATGAATTTGGTTTTGATTACCTTCGCGACAATATGGCTTTTAGTAAAGAAGGTCGTGTCCAAAGAGATTTAAATTTTGCTGTTGTAGATGAGGTCGATTCGATACTTATTGATGAAGCTAGAACCCCGTTAATCATATCTGGGACAGTAGATGATAAATCGGATTTATATATCACTATAAATAAGATAGTCCCTAATTTAATTGTTCAGGAATTTGAACATGGTCCTGGTGATTTTACTTTAGATGAAAAATCTAAACAAGCTTATCTAACTGAAGATGGACACGATCATATTGAACTTTTGCTAACACAGGAAGGAGTTATTGCCGAAGGACAGGGTTTATATGACCCTGTTAACATTGGCACTCTTCATCATTTAAATGCAGCTTTGAGAGCGCATCATCTGTTTCAGGTTGATGTTGATTATATAGTCAAAAATGATGAAGTTGTTATTGTAGATGAATTTACTGGGCGTACTATGCAAGGTAGACGCTGGTCTGAAGGCTTGCATCAAGCAATAGAAGCAAAAGAAGGTGTGACAATTCAAAATGAAAATCAGACATTAGCATCTATTACGTACCAAAATTACTTTCGTTTATATTCAAAATTATCAGGTATGACAGGCACTGCTGATACCGAAGCTTATGAATTTCAAACAATATATGGGCTTGAAGTTATTATTATACCAACACACATGCCTATGGTTAGAGATGATCAAAGTGATGTTATATTTTTAACGGCTAAAGAAAAATATATAGCTATTATTGAAGATATAAAAGTATGCCAATCACGAGGTCAGCCGGTATTGGTTGGTACAGCCTCCATTGAGGTTTCAGAATATCTTTCGAAATTACTTGATAATGAAAAAATCATGCATCAAGTATTAAATGCGAAATTTCACCAAAAAGAAGCAGAAATTATTGCTCAAGCGGGTAGTCCAGGTATTGTTACAATCGCTACTAATATGGCGGGACGTGGTACAGATATTATGCTCGGTGGTAATCTTGAAGTTGAAATCAAAAAATCAATCAATTCAGATGAACACAAAATCAACCAACTTACAGATAAATGGGATAGCAGGCATAAACAGGTTCTTGATAGTGGGGGGCTACATATAATTGGTACTGAGAGACATGAGTCACGTCGTATTGATAACCAACTTAGGGGGCGTTCAGGACGGCAAGGTGACGCAGGTTCTAGTCGTTTTTATTTGTCACTTGAAGATAATTTAATGAGAATATTTGCTTCAGAGCGAGTGTCTGCAATTATGCAGAAGTTGGGTATGGAGGAAGGTGAAGCTATAGAATCTAATTTAGTATCACGGGCTATTGAAAATGCACAACGTAAGGTTGAAGCTCATAACTTTGATATTCGTAAGCACTTGCTAGATTTTGATGATGTAGCAAATGATCAAAGAAAAGTTATTTATCAACAGCGAAATGATTTACTTGAAGGTGAAACAGTCACTCAAGAAATAAGTGACATGCGACACGAAGTTATTTCAAATATTATTGAAGAATATATACCTCATGGCAGTATGGATGAAATCTGGGATGTGCGTGGGTTAATGGATGCATTACAAAATGAATTTGATGTGTCAGTAAATATTAAATCATGGTTAGACGAAGATAAATCTTTATATGAAGAAACATTACGAAAAAAACTTCATGCATTTTTAGAAAAAGTAGTTGAAGAAAAAGAGAAAGTTATAACGCCTGATTTAATGAGGCGAATAGAAAAACAGATTATGCTCGATGTATTAGACAGGCATTGGAAAGAGCACCTTGTGAATATGGACCACCTTAGACAGGGTATCCACCTTAGAAGCTTTGCCGCGAAAAATCCAAAGCAAGAGTATAAGCGTGAAGCTTTTGATTTATTTCTACAAATGCTTGAAAATATCAAACATGATGTTGTAGTTTTTATTTATAAAGTTAATGTTAGAGCTGAAGAAGATATAGAAGCAGCAGAGAAAAAAGAAAAAAAACAGGACATGAGTTTTAATCACCCTGCAGTAATTAATAGTTTAAATGGCGATGCGCAAATAAATGAGAGACCTGTCGATAAACCTTTTGTCAGGAAGACACCTAAAGTTGGACGTAACGAACCTTGTCCCTGTAATTCAGGTAAAAAGTATAAACAGTGCTGTGGAAAACTGTCGTAATAATAGGAGCTTTATTAATTCATACTGCTCATATGTAGACAGAATATAATGCCTGTTAGATTAAAATTTCCTTCATCTATTTTAAAAATAAATGGGGTTCGGCTATCGACAGTTTGTGCAAACTTATATCAAAAAAAGCGTAAAGATCTAACTTTAATAGAACTATCTAAAGGCAGTAATGTTGTTGGAGTATTCACAAAAAACCTTTTTTGTGCAGCCCCTGTAAAAATAGCAAAAAAACGCATGTCTAATTTTAATCCACAGTATTGCTTAATAAATGCGGGCAATGCAAATGCTGGAACTGGTTATCAAGGCTTGCTGGATACAAAGTATATTTGTGAGAAAGTAGCAGATTTAGTTGGATGCAAATCAACTGAGGTTCTACCTTTTTCAACAGGTGTCATCGGTGAAAAGTTACCTATAGAGAAAATAAATAATGCCTTGCCGAGTTTAGTAGAGGGATTATCTCCTGGCAATTGGATTGAAGCAGCTAAAGCGATCATGACTACAGATACTATACCAAAGTCAATATCCAAAGAAATTGTATTAGGTGAATCTACCATTAGTATCACAGGTATTGTAAAAGGTTCTGGAATGATACGGCCAGATATGGCAACAATGTTGGCTTTTATAGCAACGGATGCAAATATAGAAAAAGTAATTCTTGAGAAAATATTACTAGATGCTGTTAAAAAAAGTTTTAATCGCATTACTGTTGATGGTGAGACATCTACAAATGATTCATGTGTCTTGATTGCAACATGCAAAGCGAGTAACAAATGTATTGATAATTCTAAAACTAAAGAGTACGAGTTATTAAAGAAATCTATAATGGATATATTTTGCGAGTTATCTCAAGCTATTATTAGAGATGGTGAAGGTGCGACGAAATTCATAAATATAAAAGTCGTTGGGGGCAAGAAAGAAACTGAGTGTACTGATGTTGCTTTTAAGATAGCAGAGTCACCTTTAGTTAAGACAGCATTTACAGCATCAGATGCAAATTGGGGTCGGATATTATCAGCAATTGGAAATTCAGGGATTGATGATCTAGATATAAATAGCGTTGAAGTACACATTGAAAGCCTTTGCATTATCGAAAATGGGCAGCGTTCATCCAGCTATACAGAGAAGAAAGCAAAAAAAATTATGCTTCAAGATGAAATAAAATTATTGGTAAATCTTAACCGAGGTGGTTGTCATGAAGAAGTATGGACTACCGATCTGTCTCATGAGTACATTACAATTAATGCAGGGTATCGAACATAAGGTTTAACTTTTATATTAATAATTAAAAAAATGAATCAAAGAACGCATGTTGCAATTGGAGTTATATATAATGTGACAAAAGATAAAATTCTGATTTCAAAACGTTCAAATAATCAATATTTAGCAGGTTATTGGGAATTTCCCGGTGGTAAAGTTGAATATAATGAGGATGTAATTACTGCCCTAAAACGTGAGTTATTTGAAGAATTAGGAGTCATTATAAAAAAGGCAGTTAAATACACATCAATCAATCATAATTATAAAGATAAAAAAGTTCTACTAGACGTTTTTAAAGTAACTGACTGGTCTGGTTTACCCAAGAGTAAAGAAAAGCAGGAGTTCTGTTGGGTAAGTATAAATGAACTTAATAATTATAAATTCCCAGACGCAAATAAATATATTATTCAATCAATATCATTAGCCCCATTGTATGTTATCAGTAAAGAGTCATATGAGGACTATTTGCAATTATATTCTATAGTGGAAAAACTTTTTGTTGCGGGATTAAAAAATTTTCAACTAAGATTAAAGACAGAGACAGATAAATCAAAACAAAAAATTGTAAAAAGATTAAGTGTTTTAGCTGATAGATATGATGCAAAATTAATCTTAAATAGCGTTGCTACAGATATAAAACAATATTCAATTGATGGCATACACCTTAATACAAATGAGTTGATGAAACATAGTAATAGACCCATAAGTCAAGAATATATATTAGGGGCTTCTTGCCACAATGAAGAACAACTGATTAAAGCCGCCGAAATTAATGTTAACTATGCTTTTTTGTCACCAGTACAATTTACAGCTAGCCACCCTGAAGCTATTGCCATGGGTTGGGATAAGTTTAGTGATATCATAAGTGAAATTAATTTTCCAATATATGCTCTGGGTGGAATGAAACCGTCTGATCTTAAAATTGCAAACGTTTATGGTGCCTATGGCATCGCTATGCTTGGAGCTGTTTGGAACACAGACGCATTAGGAAAAAATATAAATTTTTGTGTAGTTTAGTGTAGGTCAGAATAATTTTTTTCTTCATCCATCTTAGAAAAATTGGTGATATTATATTTTTCATCGACCCATTTACCTAAGTCTATTAATCGACAACGATCAGAACAAAATGGGCGAAACAAATTAGAATCATCTACTGTAGTTGCATACCCACAGATAGGACAGGATATTATATTATTCATAAAATACAGCAGTGTAGTTCAAAGTTGATATCATTTTTAGATTGAACAGGTCTTAAATCGGTTGTTGATTCCTCCATGAAGCGTATTGTAAAACGGTGTTTACCACCACTAATCTCAGGATAATAACGGCTAGCAGTAGGTAAAAATACTCTAATCAGTTGGCAGGGTAATGATAAATCTAGAGGTCTTTGGTAAAAGCCAGTTTTCGCCTTTTCACTAACCGGGTGACTGCTATTTCTAACCATATCAAGGGCTATAGAGGTCGAATTTTTTATCGGCTCTAAGTCAGTCATCCATTTGATTAAGTCTTTCCTTCGGTTAGAACTGGACTGATTAAGCCAGTAATGAAATCTGGGTAAGTCAAAAGCACATGTTCCTCCCGGGATGCTTGTTCGCTGTTTTATGCTAGTTATTAATTCATCATCATTTAATAGAATTCCTGGATGATAATCATTGTCACATAGTTCTGTTAATAGACCAGTCATATTATTATAGATAGAGTTTAATCTATTTTCATTTACACCAGGATTATTCTTCAATGATATTAATATTGAAATATGTCGTTTCATTTCTTTTATTAATTCAGTTTTCAAATCAGATCTGTTTAATAAACCATTGATTTCGAGAAGTGACTCAAGGATAGTTCTACAATCCCACTCAGATGCTTCTTGAGATCTAGAATTGATGAGATTGAATAGGTGTTCTAATCGAAGAAAGTTTCTCATTCTTTCATTAAGAGGTTGTTCATATGCTATTTTGTTTTGCATAATCATAATCTCATTAGTATTTACTTAATTCAGACAATCTTAGATACTTCTTATGCAACATTTCTACTATATAATCAAGTTTTTCAATTTCAGTGTTGTTGTCGATAATATCGTCAGCATAATGTAAACGCTGCTTTCTGCTAGTCTGATTTTTAATAGTTTCTAATATATGTTTTATGGATGCTTTGTCTCTCTTCGCAGCCCGTATGAGTTGTGTTTTTTCTGTGACATCAATTAATAGAATACGATCAAATCTCTCTGTTGCTCGTGTTTCAATGAGCAAAGGAACAACAATCAAACAATACGGATAATTTATATTAGAGATCTCATCCGCTATCTCTTTATAAATAACAGGATGAACTATACTCTCTAACCTTTTTTTAGCCTCTGAGTCATTGAAAATGATATTTCTTAATTTTTGACGATGAATCTCTCCTCTCAAATCTAATATTTTTTTACCAAATTCACTAATAATAGCATCTAAACAAGGTTTCCCAGGCGCCACTATTGACCTTGAGATAATATCAGAATCGATAATTGGTGTGCCAAGCGCATGAAATTTTGATGTGATGGTCGATTTACCAGCACCAATGCCACCAGTTAATGCAACACTCAATATTTTTTTCATCTCAAATTACAGCATTAAAGTAAGCTGACATTATATATGTACCCCACAACATGGAAACCCAACCAGCGGTGGCAAGATATGGACCGAATGGTATATTCATATTTCTGTTATATGATTTAAAAACTATCAATGAAATACCGATGACAGCCCCAACACAAGACGATAAAATTATTATTAAGGGAAGTAATTTCCAACCAAGCCATGCCCCTAATACGGCCAATAATTTGAAATCACCATGGCCCATACCTTCCTTACCGGTAGCCAATTTGTATATAATATTGACAGACCAAAACGTACCATAACCCATTATGGCACCAAGAACGCTTGACTCAAGATCTATAAATTCTTCAAAAATATTTACTATTATGCCAAGCCAAAGTAGCGGTAAGATAATATCATCAGGTAAGTATTGAGTATCAAAATCTATCATGCTTAAAACTATGAGTGACCAGGTTAAAATTACACCAAATAATGACTGAGTTGAAACTCCAAAATAGTATGCAACAATGGCTGCAGAAACCCCACTCACAATTTCAACCAAAGGGTAGCGAACAGAAATATTGGTTTTACAATTACGGCATTTCCCTTTCAGGAAGAGGTAACTAATAACGGGAATATTTTCAAATGCCGAAATTTGGTGCTTACATTTTTGGCAGTGGGAACGTGGGATGAATAGATTAATCTTTGATTTATTTTTTTCAAGATTAGAATTATCTAGCTCAAGCAATTCGCAACATTGTTCCTTCCAATCCCTTTCCATCATTACAGGCAATCTTAGTATTACAACATTCAAAAAACTACCAACCAATAGTCCTAAGACGAAAACAGAGACAAGAAAAAAACTCTGGGAAGCTATAAACAATTCAATAATATCTGACACGAATAGTCTCGGTAAGTTGATATTCCATTAAATATTAATTAGCAGATTAAAAAACATAATCTTTTTTTTTAGAGTTGTCGTTGTTAGACGACGGAACCCATTTTGAAGATTGGCAGGTACATGCCAATTACTATGCCACCGATAACGACACCTAGAAATGCCATAATTGCTGGTTCAAGTAGGCTGGTCAAGGATTCAACAGCATCATCAACTTCTTGTTCGTACCAATCGGCTACTTTACCTAGCATGGTATCAATGGCACCAGATTCTTCACCGATAGCAACCATTTGTACAACCATGTTTGGAAATAAACCGCTGTCTCTCATAGATGCTTGAAGTTGTGTTCCTGTTGAAACTTCATCTTTCATTTTCAACGTAGCATCATAATATACAATATTTCCACAAGCGCCAGCCACTGAAACCATAGCTTCGACCAAGGGCGTGCCAGCAGCAAACATAGTCTCTAATGTTCTGGCAAAACGTGCTATTGCTGCTTTTTCCATAACGTCGCCAATAACTGGAACTTTCAAAATGGCACGATCTAAAAAATGTTGAGCAGCAATGGACCTTTGTTTTAATTCTTTTAAACCGAAGACGGTACCCCCTATGACGCCAAAGATAATGTACCAATAATTAACAAACATATCTGATGTATCGACCAAAAACTGTGTTAACGCCGGTAATCCAGCACCAAAGTTCTCGAACATGGATGAAAATTGCGGAATTACAAATATCATTAGTATTGATACAACGATTATTGCAGCAGCGATAACAGCTCCGGGATAAAATAAGGCTGATTTAATCTTTGATTTTAATGCTTCAGATTTTTCCATGTAGCCTGCAAGCTTATGTAAGATAGCTTCTAGGATACCGGACTGCTCACCTGCCGCTACAAGACTACAATAAAGATCATCAAATTGAAGAGGATGCTGTTTTAATGCCTCTGTTAAACTATTGCCTGATTCAACATGTGCTTTAACCTGCAGAATTAAACTTTGCATGCTTGCATTCTCATGCCCACGGCCAACAATTTCAAAAGCTTGAACTAATGGCACACCAGATGACATCATCGTTGCTAATTGGCGGCTAAAGACAGTAATATCTTTTGTACCTATTTTAGGTTTGCCTCCACCTAGTAAAGGCTTAGCTTTCTTTTTTACTTTTATAATTTGTATGCCTTGTTGTCTAAGTTTGACTTTGACTATTGAGTCAGACTGACCACTCATTTCTCCTTTTATACGTTTACCTGACTTATCCTTGCCCTCATATGTATAGAGACTAGATGTATTTGATTCAGCCATAATGATTACTCTACAGTTACACGATTAACTTCAGAAAGACTAGTTAATCCATCAGCTGCTTTCATCAAGCCCGATCTTCTAATATCCCAAATACCTTCAGCCGCAGATTGATCTGCTAATTGAACTGCATTGGCCCCCTCAATTATTAACCGTTTCATGTCATCCGATATAGACATAACCTGATAAATTCCCGCTCGTCCTTTATAACCAGGGTTATCCTCAGTAACTTCACCGGGTTCAAATAAGCTAATACCTTTCTCGATCATACTATCAGGAAAGCCTTCGTCCTTTAACGCATCATCAGGCATTTCAAATGAAACTCGATTGTTTGGATTTAGACGTCTCAGCAGTCGTTGGGCTGTAATTAAATTTATACTCGTAGCGACAGCAAACGCTTGAACACCCATATCTTGCAATCGTGTCAGAGTTTGTGGCCCGTCATTAGTATGCAAGGTCGACATGACCATGTGCCCTGTTTGTGCTGCTTTTACAGCAATCGATGCTGTATTAATATCACGGACCTCACCTACCAAAATAATATCAGGATCCTGACGTAAGAAAGATTTTAATGCTTTTTCAAAAGACATTCCGGTTCGTTCATCAACTTGTACTTGATTAACACCAGCAAGGTTTATTTCAACAGGATCTTCTGCTGTAGAAATATTAATATCTGTGTTATTCAATATGTTAATGCCGGTATACAAAGAAACAGTCTTACCTGAACCTGTTGGACCAGTAACTAAAAACATGCCATAAGGTTTATGTAAATTCTTAAGAAATACTTCTTTCTGATGATCTTCATACCCCAACTGATCAATCTGAAGAGCTGCGGCATCTGAATCGAGAATACGCATAACAGACTTCTCTCCAAATAGTGTTGGACAAGTACTGACACGAAAATCGATAGATTTTGTTTTAGACAATTTGAGTTTAATACGTCCATCTTGAGGTACGCGACGCTCAGAAACATCCAACCTAGACATCACTTTAATCCGTGCCGCAATTTTATTTGATAAACTCATCGGGGGTTTTGCAACTTCCATCAAAACTCCATCTATACGGAAACGAACGCGATATGTTTTTTCATAGGGTTCGAAATGGAGATCTGAAGCGCCTTTCTTGATTGCATCTAACAACACTTTATTGACGAAGCGGACCACTGGTGCATCATCAATATCACCGTCATCTTGATCTTGGGGAACATCATCAGCAACTTCTAAATCATCAAGATCATCATAGTCTTCATCATCGGTCATAGCGCTTAAATCGCCATCTTGCCCTTCAATTAGACGATCAATACGTTTTGTTATTTTATCTTCTTCAACAATGAGAGCATCTGTTATTAAACCTGTTGCAAATTTTATTTCATCCAGAGCTTGAATATTTGTGGGATCAGAAATTGCAACAGATAAACGTTTACCGCGCTTAAAAACGGGTAAAGCATGATGCTTCAAAATAGTTTCATTCTTTATTAGATTGACAACATCAGGGTCGATTTCAAAAAGGTCAAGGTCTACTATTGGTGCGCCAAACTCTTGTGCGGCAGCCAATGCAATATCAATACTGGAAACAAGTTTATTCTCGACTAAAAGACTAACAAAAATTTTTTTCTTTTTCTGTGCCTCTTCGAGCAAACTTCTTGCTTTTTCATCTTCTAATAAGCCATCAAGCACAAGTTTTCGGGCTAACCCGCTGAGATTTATTTTTTTTATTGAAGTGGACATTACAGTATTCTTGACCAATTATTATCAAGTAGATATCTTAAATATTAGATTATATGACAGAAATAACCAACTGTTTTTACTGATAAATAGGGTTTAATTGTCTCAAAATATCTAAATTGAGACCATTTACTATCAATTAACAGAAATCATCGACTAGGTTGTACCAAGCATTCCGAATACTCACCGTGACATCATTTCGAGAGTTTGTAACAACTGAGTTTCGTTTATTTTGTCCGAATGATAGGTATATTTTTATTTTTTTATTTAACGGTCACGTCACCTAGTAACGTATGCTTCTTGCTCTTTTCATATGAAATTAAACACTAACCTGGCATCTGTACTATTCCATCCATATCATTGATGCTTGACGGCCGGTAACACCCTCACGACGGTATGAATAGAAGAGCTTGTTCATCCTATAAGTGCATAACCCACATTCATAAATCTGATGAACCCCTGTTCTGTAGAGAATCGTTTTTACCATTTTAGTTAGATCACAATACCAGTGGTCTTCATTTTTTTTGGTAAAGGCAGTTTTGAGTATGGATTTTTTGTTTCGACATTGATCATACATGTCTTTACCAACTTCATAGTTATCGCTACTAATGCAAGGACCTATCCATACATATATTGTGTTTGGTTTTGAAAATAAACGAATGGCTTTTTCAACAATTCCGCTAGAGATACCTCTCCAACCAGCATGTATTGCGGCAATTTTCGTGCCTCCTGCATTGCAAAATAAAATAGGCACACAGTCTGCTGTGATGACAGTGCATGCAGTATTTTTTTCAATTGTATAACTACCATCAGCAGAAGCGGCAATAGTGTGATTATCTACCATAATTATATTAGTACTATGTAATTGGTCTAACCAAACTGGATCAGAAGTTAAACTTAGATGTTGGGATAATATATCTCGGTTGTTTAAAACGTTTTTCACATCGTCGCCCACATGCAATCCTAAATTTAATTCATCAAAAGGAGGAAGGCTGACACCACCTTTTCTCAGTGATATGCCTGCTCGCACATGCCTTGGCACAGGCCAATTCGCCCAAAGCCAAAGATTATATGACTGATTAGTCATAGTCATCTAATGCGCCGATCAATACTAGAATATCATCAGGAAGTTTTGCAACAAACTTCATTTTCTCTTTGCTTATAGGATGTGTAAGTTCAAGAGAGGAGGCATGTAAAGCTTGGCGATTAAAATTGAGGATGAATTCTCGGAGTGAATAATCGACACCTTTTTGTATTGACTTATTATTTCCATAAACAGGATCACCAACAATTGGATGTTTCATGTGAGACATATGGACACGTATTTGATGTGTACGCCCTGTTTCTAGTTGCACATGTAGGTGAGTATAATGTTGGTATCTTTTTATTACTCTGTAGTGAGTAGTTGCTGTTTTCCCGTTATTTATAACTGCCATCTTAGTTCGTTGTTTTGGGTGTCTTCCAATTTTGTTTTCAATGGAGCCACCTGATGTTAGTTGACCGCAAACTATTGATTGATATTCACGCTTTATGTCTCGTTTTTGAAGTTGATTGACTAAATTCGTATGTGATTCGAGTGTGCGTGCAACAACTAAGACCCCCGTGGTTTCCTTGTCTAAACGATGAATGATCCCTGCTCGTGGAATAGCATCAAGGTTTTCATCAAAATTTAATAAGGCGTTAACTAATGTGTGATTAGGATTTCCAGCACCAGGATGTATTATTAAACCAGTTGGTTTGTTTATAATAATTAATGCTTCATCTTCATGCAGAATATCTAAGTAGATTGCTTCAGCTTGATGTTTTTCAATATTGTTAATACAAGTATTTATCATGATGATGTCACCGACATGTACTTCAGAGCGCTGACTACAAGTTGATTCATTAATATTCACATCTCCAGATTTGATCCATGTTTGAATTCGAGAACGTGAGTATTCCGGAATCAGGTATGAAAGCGCTTTATCGAGGCGTTTGCCGGATAGTTCGTCTGGTATAATTAATTGTAATTGAAGTTTAGACATGTGTATGAAGCTTTGCCCTCATGATAGGTTTGAGCTAACCTATAGTCTATGCGACATTCAATAATTCTTTTACTAATTTTTATACTTTCGGGTTGTTCTCATTTCAAAGATAAGGGTGATGATACTGATGGTTGGGATTCTCAACGCCTTTACATTGAGGCAAGAGGTGAGCTGGATAGTGGTTCATATAGTATAGCTATTGAATATTATCAAAAATTGGAAGCTAAATTTCCATTTGGAATTCATGCAAAACAGGCGTTACTGGATTTAGCCTATGCTCATTACAAAGATGACGCTCCGGCTGCTTCAATTGCAGCGAGTGATCGCTTTATTAAAATGTATCCTCAAAACGCACATGTTGATTATGCTTACTATTTGAAAGGTCTAACAAACTTTAATAGGAGCAAAGGTATTTTTCAGCGATATATGCCAACTGATGAGTCACAACGTGATACGGGCTCAGCACTTAGGGCCTTTGAGAACTTTTCAGAGCTTGTTGATAGGTTTCCCGAGAGTGAGTATGCAGAAGATTCATCCAAGCGGATGCGTTATTTACGAAACACCCTAGCAAAAAACGAAGTCCATGTTGCAAATTATTATATGCGCCGAGGAGCATTCATTGCTGCTGCTAACAGGGCAAGATATGTAATAGAAAATTATCCTAAGACACCTGCTGTGCCTGAAGCTTTGGTTGTTATGGCTAAAGCTTACCGCATACTTGAGATGGATGAGCTCTCAAATGATGCGTTAAGAGTACTAAAGTTGAACCATCCGAACCATCCTGGACTCTATGAGGTTAAAGAAATTCAGATAAACTAATAGGCACTCTATTTATCTTATGGTTTTTAATTCACTTATCAATAGAGTGTTTCAATGTAAAGGCTAACATACTTAGCTCAATTTTTATTTAGATAGTATTCATTATGACTATAAACGAAAATCTAATAATTTTAGAAATGAAGGTCTTACCGGATATTGACCCTGAGTTTGAAATTCAGAGACGTATTGATTTCATTAAAAAGGTATTAAAAAATTCAGGATTAAGATATTTAATACTTGGTATAAGTGGCGGTGTTGATTCCTGTACTTGTGGTCGATTAGCGCAAATTGCGATTGATCAACTTAATGAAGAAGAAACTATTAAATATTATTTCATCGCCGTACGACTTCCATACGGAGAACAACTTGACGAAGAAGATGCGCAAGTCGCGCTTAGTTTTATACAACCATCTCATAACCTAACTATAGATATAAAAACAGGTGTTGATTCAGTCCATGATGAAACTATACAAACAATAACAGAACAAACTCTGTTACAAAAACAGGAACGAGAATATGATTATGCTAAGGGTAACGTTAAGGCCAGAATGCGTATGATTGCTCAGTATGAGGTGGCCGGTATTCTACGTGGATTAGTGATTGGGACAGATCATTCATCTGAGAATATTATGGGATTTTATACCAAACATGGTGATGGTGCTTGTGATTTAGCTCCGCTGTTTGGCTTAAACAAACGTCAGGTGAGAATGCTGGGTCGCACGTTAGGAGTGCCAAACACAATTATTGAAAAAGCACCTACCGCAGATCTGGAATGCTTATCTCCGGGTAGATCGGATGAAGAAGCATTGGGACTAAGTTATGACCAGATCGATGACTTTCTTGAAGGAAGAATGGTGCCTGATAAAATAAATACAAAAATCATAGAAATATATAATCAGACACAACATAAAAGAAAAGCCATTTTGACATTGTATGCTGACTAAACCATAACTTGGTCTTGATGTCACTGAATATAAATGTCTCAATAATATTTTGATCAATAGAAAAACAATAGTTGCATCATAATAACTCTGCTATAGCAGTTCCAAGCTCACTTGGAGACTTAACAGTTTTTACATTGGCATCATCAAGTGCAGCAAATTTGTCATCAGCAGTCCCTTTACCACCTGAAATAATAGCGCCAGCATGGCCCATTCTTTTTCCTGGTGGTGCCGTGACGCCAGCAATGTAGCCAACGACAGGTTTAGTAACATTATCTTTAATAAATTGCGCCGCTTCCTCTTCTGCAGTGCCTCCAATTTCACCTACCATAATGATCCCTTTTGTTTCAGGATCTTCTTGAAACAACGCTAGGCAATCAATAAAGTTTGTGCCATTGATAGGATCGCCACCAATACCGACACAAGTACTTTGCCCAAGTCCGTTTATAGTGGTTTGGTGAACTGCTTCATAAGTAAGCGTTCCTGATCGTGAAACAACACCAATACTGCCTACCTTATGAATACTACCGGGCATTATGCCTATTTTGCATTGACCAGGAGTAATGACGCCAGGACAATTTGGCCCAACAAGTCTTATATCTGAAAATTGGTCAACATAAGCTCTGGCTTTTACCATATCAATAACAGGTATGCCCTCAGTGATGCAGACGATGATATTAATCCCTGCTTCTGCAGCCTCTGTAATTGCTTCTGCTGCAAATGGAGGCGGTACCATTATCATACTGGCACTAGCACCCGTTCTATTAACTGCATCTGCAACCGTATCAAAGACAGGTTTTTGCAGATGGTCTTCACCACCTTTTCCAGGAGTAACGCCACCCACTAATTGTGTTCCGTATTCAATGGCTTGCTTAGCATGAAAAGTGCCTTGGCGACCGGTAAACCCTTGAACAATTACTTTAGTATTTTTATCGATTAGGATAGCCATTATTTTGCCCCTCCAACAGCAGCAACCGCTTTTTGAGCAGCATCGGAGAGGTCTTCTGCCGTAAGTAAGTCAAGGCCACTCTTTGCGAGAGCCGCTTTACCTTCATTAACATTTGTCCCTTCTAATCTGACGACTACAGGAACATCAACACCGACTTCTTTTACTGCTTGAATAATGCCTTCTGCGATTAAATCACAACGTACGATACCGCCAAAGATATTGACTAAAATAGCTTTTACATTTTTGTCAGAAACAATTAATTTGAATGCTTCTGCAACTCTTTCGGCAGTTGCACCGCCGCCCACATCAAGAAAGTTTGCAGGTTTTCCACCATACAGTTGAATAATATCCATCGTTGCCATTGCTAAACCGGCGCCATTTACCATGCAAGCGATATTACCATCTAGGGTGATATAATTAAGGTCAAACTGGCGCGCGATATTTTCTTTTTCATCTTCTTGAGTAGGGTCTCGTAGTTCTTCAAGTAAGGGATGTCTAAAGAGGGCATTGTCATCAATTCCTACTTTTGCATCGATGGCGACTAAATCACCCTCGTTATTTATTATAAGGGGATTGATTTCAACAAGACTTAGGTCCTTTTCGATAAATAATTTGTACAAACCTTGCAATATGAATGCCAACTGTTTCCTTTGGTTATTATCAAACCCTAGTCTAAAACCAATTCGACGGGATTGATGACTCTGTAGGCCAAGTAGAGGATCGATAATGACGCTGACGATTTTTTCCGGCTGAGTGGCGGCGACTTCTTCAATATCCATTCC
>DKOR01000020.1:37206-120296 GCA_002470825.1 Thiotrichaceae bacterium UBA7357
ACCTTCTGTTGATGCCATGATGGCAACACGTCGACTTGCGCGGTCTAAAACTAAGCCGAGATATAATTCAGAAGTGATATCTGAAAGTTGTGCGATGAGAACTCTATTAACGGGCTGTCCATGCGGGGTTGATTGCTTCGTTATTAGTTGTGACCCTAGTAATGAGCCAACAACGGTCTCTAATTCCTCTTGTCCCTTTGCGATTTTTACTCCCCCGGCCTTGCCTCGGCCGCCGGCATGAACCTGAGCCTTGACTATCCATGCATCACCACCAATATCCAAAGCGCATTGCTTTGCTTCAGCGATAGATGCTGCTGATTTGCCTGATGGAGTAGGTATGTCATAGTCCTCGAATAGTGTTTTAGCCTGATACTCGTGTAGATTCATGTTGTGTCCTTAACGATGATAGATTCAAATTTGGATAATGAATTTTTACTTTTCATTGGAAATTAGAGATTATTTGATTATTTTTTTAATTTATCATTATATATTAACCATCTATGCTAACATTTACTATAATTGTTGTTGTATAATGTAACCCAGTATCTAATTATCATTTGCAAGAGGAATTAAAAATGAAGAAGCAAGTACAGCAGGGTTTTACCCTCATAGAATTAATGATTGTTGTTGCTATTATCGGTATTCTTGCCGCAGTTGCGATACCTTCATATCAAGATTATACAAAACGTGCGCATGTATCTGAAGGTATGGGCCTTGCTGGAGCTGCAAAATTAGCTGTAGCAGAACATTATTCATCTAACAACTCATTTCCTACAACTAATGCTAGCGCAGGGTTAAAAGCTGCGGCGAGTATCACTGGCAACGCAGTGACGAGTGTCACAGTTGGGGCATCCGGTAAGATCACAATCCTATATGACACAAAAGTAGACTCTGCTGGAGATAAAGTTATCGTCCTTACACCGACCGATTCAGGTGGTTCTATAAAGTGGGCTTGCAACTCTGCTTCAGGAACATCTGTCTCTAGTCCTCTAAGACCTGCAAGCTGTAGAGACTAAATCTCAAGGTTTTAGAACAATATATAACCGGTACTGCAGAATTTATGCAGTACCGGGCTTGATGATCAAATAATCTTTAGGCCAAAATCGGATGAAGATAGTCTGCAAGCTATATCCCTTTGTCATACCTTTTCTGTTGCCATTTGCGTACTTTATCTATTCTCCTGGTTTTAGTGCCGGATTTATTTTTGATGATGAACCTAATTTAAGTAAATTTAATGAGATCCGTGTTGGGTTCGAAGGCTTCTGGCAGTTTCTTACACAGGTAGAGCGCCCCCTAGCATTCCTTGCATTCATGCTTAATGATAATTTCTGGCCTTCATCGCCTGAGAGCTTCATTCAAACAAATATTTTGTTGCATTTGCTCTGTGCATGTCTATTGCTGGTTGTTTTTATTTTGATAGGTAAAAATTTAAATTGGAGTAAAAATAAACGTGAATTAATTGCGGTCTATGCTTCTTTTATATGGTTGATACACCCCTTATTTGTCTCAACGACCCTTTATGTGGTGCAACGCATGACAATATTGTCTGCGATATTTGTGCTGCTGAGTTTAATTTCTTATCTGCATGGCAGGCTACAACTTGCTACTGGAAGTAGCAAGGGCTGGTATTGGTTGATTTTTGCTACCCCAGTATTTGGTTTTGTGGGGCTCCTTAGTAAGGAAAATGCGGCGCTTATTCCCTTCTATTTGTTAGTATTTGAATTAACACTCTTTGCTAATGAAGAGTTGATTTCAAAGTATTATCTTCTTTGGAAAAAAAGTTTTATCTATTTTCCAATACTAATTATGGCGATTTCGGTTTTTATATACTGGGATTCATTGAATATAGCTTATGAGATAAGAGATTTTAATTTGATTGAGCGATTACTCACACAAGCAAATATCCTTATATATTATTTGTTCCTATTGTTGATACCAAAAATATCTACGTTTGGAATTCATTATGAGAATTATCCAATTACAACAAGTTTGATTGAGCCTTGGACAACGCTACCAGCTGTTGCCTGTATTGTAGGTATTATTTTATTTTCAATTTATTGTAGAAAAAAGTTCTCAGTAATTGCATTCGCAATACTTTTTTTCTTTGCGGGACATCTGATGGAATCTACTTTTATTGGTCTAGAACTTTATTTTGAACATCGAAATTACTTGCCGTCAATGATGTTTTTCTTTGCTTTGACTTATGGTTTGTTCCAGTTTTATGAAAAGTATAGACGACCCGTTATCTTGGCTGCAACGTCTATAATTATACTCTTAAGTACTACAACTTATGCGCGGTCGGAATTATGGGGTAACACTCTATTACTTTTATCTGTGTGGACAAAAAATAATCCTGGTTCTGCTCGTAATTATGTAGAAGGTCATATACAAGCGCATAGGTCTTATCGACAAGATTTGGCGCAAGATTTTCTGGAGAGAGGTATAGATAATATTCCAAATAATCTCCAACTGCATATAGGCCGTATTTCTTATGGTTGTGCTCTAGGAGTAATAGAAAGAAGTGATATAGACAGAATAAAGGTTATGATGGCAACAACACATAGCCAAAGATATTTTTTTGATACCTTTTCTCGATTAATAAAAATCTCATCATCGTCTCAATGCGAAGTTGTGACACATAAAGATGTAAGAGACTTGCTGAATGAAGGATTAAAAAATCCAAAATTGATGAACTATAATGATAGTGACAAAATGAATCCTATTCAGATTCATGAGATCATGCATTTGATAGGTCTGCTTGAATTAGAATCAGGCAATTATATAAAAGCAAAAGATGCTTTTTTAGAATCATTCCTTTCGTATAATAGTCTGACGAGTGCTTTGCAGCAGGTTGCATTACTAGGCAGTCATGGCCGCTATAATCTAGCACATGAGTATTTGATGAAATTAGAAGAATTGATTTATGGTAAGGAGAATATTGAACAGCGTAATGACTCGAACATCACAGGGGGCCATTATAATAACAAAATGTTGGGTTGGAATGATTTCGCTTACATGAAATCAGTATTGCTAAAAAAATTAAATAGTAAACCTAGTGAAAGTGGAATCTCTAATCAGAATTAAAGACTATTAAGTTATCTACTAATAAACATACGCTGATAAAATTGCAGTAAATTAAATATAGTAGCGAATATAATCTGGAGATAAATATTAGTAAAGCGTTGAACTTTAACTCTGGCTCGGCTCTTTGACATGTTAGTGTTAAATATGACCACCAAAGGAAAAGGCACTTGTTGTTATAAAAATCAGCTTGCCATAGGAAGGTCTATGTAATTACTAAAAATGTAATGAAGTTTTTCATTTATTGAAAGTGATAAAAAAATGACTAAAAATATAAGTATTGTTATTCCAGCAAAAAATGAGTGTGCTGGATTGAAAAAAATTCTACCTGTGATTCAAAAATTGTATTCAGATTTGGAAGTCATTGTGGTTGATGATGGTTCAACTGATGCAACTTTGCAGGTATGCAAGGATTATAATGTTAAAGTTATAAGTCATCCTTACTCTAAGGGAAATGGAGCCGCGATTAAAACTGGTGCTAGAATGTCTGAGGCTGAAATTATTGTTTTTATGGATGCCGATGGTCAACATGATCCTGAGCATATCTTGAAACTTTTAATTAAGATTGATGAAGGTTATGACATGGTTGTTGGTGCAAGATCCCCTTCTTCTCAAGCAAACTTGGGTCGATGCATTGCTAATTTTATATACAACAAATTTTCTGGCTTTATGGTGAATCATAAAATTGATGATTTGACCTCAGGTTTCCGTGCAGTTAAAGCCACTAAATTTAAAGAATTTATGCATCTCTATCCTAATGGTTTTTCGTATCCATCTACATCTACAATGGCTTTTTTTCGATCAGGTTATTCTGTCTTATATATTCCCATCGAAGCGAGTAAAAGAATTGGTAGCAGTCATATACGTCTAATAAAGGATGGCATAAGGTTCGTGTTAATTTTATTTAAAATAGGGACATTATATTCACCGCTAAAGATATTTTTTCCTTTAAGCGTACTATGTTTTATCACAGGGCTTATGCATTATATATATACATATCTGAGTGCGGGACGATTTACAAATATGAGTATGCTGTTGTTTTTGACAAGTTTGCTTATTTTTCTGATTGGTTTGGTGTCTGAGCAAATCACAATGCTCCTCTACCAAAAATTAAAGGATAAGTGAGAGTGTTTAGCAATATAAGATCTCTATTTTAACTCATTTTTATGTTCTTACTCAATGATTCTTTGGATATATCAGAATAGAGCAATAAGTGAAAATATTAATTGATATTGGACATCCGGCTCATGTGCATTTTTTTTATCATTCTATCCAATTACTTGTTGAGCAGGGTCATCAAGTACTAATCACAAGTCGCGATAAAGATATCGCTATTAATTTGTTGGATAATTTAAATATTCGACATGAATCACTTTCTACTTTATCGAAAAAAGGTGGCACTCTATCGTTGTTGATTGAATTGATTTATCGAGATATTAAATTATTTAATGTGGTTAGAAAATTCAAACCAGAAGTTATGGCGGGTATAGGTGGTATATTTATAGCTCACGTTGGAAAGTTAAAAAATATTCCCTCTCTCGTTTTTTATGATACAGAGAATGCAATACTCCAAAATGCCTTGACCTACCCATTGGCCTCTTGCGTTATTGTTCCTGATTGTTACAAAGCATGGCTTCCAAAAGTTAGGCATATTAAATATGCTGGTTATCATGAGTTGGCATACTTACGGAAAGATAGGTTTACTCCTGATTATGAAATCGCTATAAAAAATGGCCTAGCTAAAAAAGGTGATACTTTTCTACTAAGATTGGTTTCTTGGCAAGCAAGTCATGATATTGGAAAAAATGGCTGGAATTTGAAATTATTGAAGCAAGTGATTGATACTCTTAGAGCAGAGGGTAAGGTTATTATTTCATCTGAATCAATATTACCTCCAGAATTACATGAACTTACATACAAAGGAGATATTGCTGAAATTCACCATCTAATGGCTTATTGTCGAGGATATATCGGGGAAAGTGCAACTATGGCATCAGAGTGTGCAGTGTTAGGTGTCCCAGCTATTTATGCAGCTGAATCTGGCCGTGGTTATACGGATGAACAAGAGTACAAATATGGTTTAGTGAAAAATGTCAAGGACCTTACATGGAATGATATTGAAGCAGCCCTTAGCTGGTTATTGTCGCTAGATAAAATAAAAATCAAGAAAGCGCAAAATGATTTACATAATAGCAGCATTGATGTGACTAAGTTTATCGTTGATTGTATCTTAAGATTTCCTTTGCCTTTGTCTGAATACCAGAAAAAGGGTCAAGTATAGTTATGTGTGGTTTAGCAGGTTGGTTTTCAACTGAAAGAACAGTAAAAGATAGAGATGCATTACGTATCGACAGGATGATAAAAGCAGTATTTCATCGAGGACCGGATGGTAATGGTGTTTTGCTTAGAGATAATGCTGTCTTAGGTCATGTTAGGTTGGCAATTATTGATCTTGAAACCGGTAAACAACCGATGTCATGTTCAGAATCAAAAGTGCATATTGTTTTTAATGGTGAAATTTATAATTATAAAGAGCTAAAGAAAAATCTAAAAAAAGAAGGTCATGTTTTTCGAACAACTTCGGATACAGAGGTAATTCTCGCCATGTACATGAAATATGGTATTGAGGCTTTTCAATATTTACGCGGTATGTTTGCTATAGGACTCTGGGATGAGAGAAAAAAACGCGGATTACTAGTTCGAGATGAATACGGAATTAAACCGCTCTTTTATCAAGTACTAGATTCGAAAGAAGTCGTATTTGCATCAGAAGCAAAAGGGATATTAGCTAGAGATAATACGGCAGGAAAATTAAATATCGACTCATTGCACCTACTAATGAATTTTCGTTATTTACCTGGTGAGAAGACGATGTTTGAAAATATTGAACAAGTTGCACCGGGTGAAATAATTGAATGGTCACCACGGAAAGAATTGAAAAAGCATAATTTTAAATATCTAACAAAAAAATCTAAAGATAGTGTCCGCGACATATTAGAAGAATCAGTTAAACTTCATCTAATAGCTGATGTGGAAGTCGGTGCCTATTTATCTGGGGGTATTGATTCGGCCTGTATTACTGAGTTTGCTAATAAATATAGTGAACAAAAATTACGTACATTCACTTTAAATGTTGGTGATGACCCAAATGAAGTAGAAAATTCTAAAAGAACGGCTTCATTATTGGACGTGGAAAACATAACAGAAAATAATGAATGCGATATTAATAATATTCTACCCAAATTAATTTGGCACCTTGAGGTTCCTAAGGTGAATGCATTACAAACAAGTAAAGTTGCACAGTTAGCTTCGCATGATGTTAAAGTCGTTCTGTCTGGTCTTGGAGGCGACGAATTATTTCTTGGCTATAATGCGCATCGAATTATGCTTTTCGCGGAACGTGTTAATCGTGTTGTTCCAAAGAAATTATCAAAATTGTCATCCTCAGGAATCACATTATTATTGAATAGGCTCCCTTTACCTGTCTGGTCTGAACCAAAGCGTGCAATGCAAATGTTGGGTAGTTTTAATGATTGGTCAAAAGTATATGGAATCATGCGTAATGTTTGGGATGATCAGCATATGCGAAAAAAAATATATGGGCCAAGAATGTTGGATGAAAATTTGTCGGATGCGTTTACTTATCTTGAGTCAACATGGCCAAGTAATGAAGACCCTGTTGAAGCTATGGCGCAGTTTGAATGGCGACACAAAATGGTTAATGATTTACTGTGGCAAGAAGATCGCTGCAGTATGGCGATGGGATTAGAAGTAAGAGTTCCATTTTTAGATCCAGTTCTTGTTGAACAAGTAAGGTCAATATCAAGAAGTAGACTTGTGCAAGGAAATAAGGCGAAAGCATATATGCGGGATATGTTGCAGCATGTATTGCCAAAAGAAATATTGTCGCGACCCAAAAGTGGTTTTCAAGTTGATGCAGCTAGCTTTTTTCAAGATAATTTACTTGAACTCTCCGAACAATATCTCACTAAAGAAAAAATTATTGAATACGGGTTGTTTAATCCTGACTTTGTTTCTGAAGTTCTAACTTATCGTATTAATAAAACAACACGTTGGCATTATTTTATGCTTTATATGATGATTATGTGTCATCTCTGGATAGAAATATTTGAGAAACGTGATGCATCATTTCAGTTCGAAAGTATCGATTAGTCTATAGAGCCCTGTCCTATATGAATAATAGCAAAATAGAATCTATTGTGGAGAGAGTGTCTGAATGGAGCAAAGAGCAATTATATTTGGGATATAATAAGCATGATGGATTAAATAGTCCTGTCTTAAATGTATTGTTGGGATGGAGTAAATGGTCTCGAATTATAGCTATTCAAATAATAATGCGTGCGCCAATTAATCTTCGACCTTTTTTTTTAATTAGAAAGACATATAATCCCAAAGGATTAGCATTGTATGTTCAAGGATATCTAGACCGATATAAAGCAACTAATGACAATGCCTACCTCATTGAGGCACGATCTTTATTAGATAAGTTGGTTAAATATAGGACGCAAGGTGTATGGAAAGGTAATGCATGGGGCTACCTTTACCCATGGCAAGATCCGGGTTTTTTTTCTCCATCAGGTATGCCTAATGCTGTAGTAACCTCATTCGTATGTGAAGCTTTCCTTGATGCATATTTAATAACTAAAGATAAAGATTATTTGCAAGTAGTCGCCGGTGCCATACCCTTTTATCTAAAAGATCTTCCGATATTAAAAGAATCGGAAGACGAAATGTGTTTAGGGTATATGCCAGTTAAAATGTCTATGCGAGTGATGGATGTGAGTATTTTAATTGGTGCTGTTATTTCACGTTATGCCACTATTGTAGACGACGAAAAGATTTTAATCATCGGTAAACGATTGGTCAGATATGTTATAAATCAACAAACAGATTATGGCGCATGGTACTACACCGATCCTCCTACAGATTCTCATATTACACATGATAATTATCATACTGGTTTTATTCTAGATGCTTTATGGCGCTACATGGATTGTACAAATGACAGAGAATGGAATGAGAATTATCAGAAAGGGTTAGAGTTTTATGCATTAAATCATTTTACTGCTGAAGGAGCACCTAAGTGGATGCATGATAAGGTATACCCATATGATATACATGGTGCTGCACAAGGAATACTAACATTCTCCAGACATACGAATGAATATCCGAATTTTGCAACGAAGATTGCAAACTGGACAATAAAAAATATGTATCATCCTGAAGGTCGTTTTTATTATCAAAAAACCAGGTGGTACAAAAAAAAGTTTACCTTATTAAGGTGGTGTAATGGCTGGATGTTGAGAGCATTATCCAGTTATTTGCTGTATGAAGGTTAATCTAAAAAATGAAAAAAATTGAAGATTCCCAAAGACAGCCCGAAGTAGGTTTAACCGATAGTATCCGTGGATTTTGGAGTAAGAATGTTAATGCTGAGCGGTTGATGGGCCGATCAGTCACATCCTCAGAACGGGTAGAAGGTACATATTTTATAGATCTTGCGGAGCAAAGATATCGATCTCACCGTCATTTGCTTCCATGGATAGGAGACATGATGGCAGGTAAGACAGTTTTAGAAATAGGTTGTGGTGTTGGTCTGGATTGTTTTGAAATGGCTGAGCGAGGAATGAAGGTAACAGCAATTGATCTGACAGAAATTGCAATTGAAACTGTTAAAAAACGATTCCAAGATAATGCTATGAAGGGCGAATTTAAAATTGCAAACGCAGAAGAAATACCTTTCCCAGAGAACCATTTTGATTATGTCTATTCTTTTGGTGTACTACATCATGCTGCTGACACAAGGTTATGTATAGACGAAGTTCTCAGGGTGGTTAAACCTGGTGGGACAATAAAGACCATGTTGTACCATAGGCATTCACTAAATGAATTTTTACATCGAATACTCAGAGTCCCGTTCGAAGAAGAAGACGAGCTTTGTCCAGTTGTTAGGCGATATACAAAAGATGAGGCTAGAGATATGTTTTCGAAATTTTCGACTACCAATATAAAAGTAGAATACTTATTTGGGGAAGGTTACGGTATTCTATTTAAATTAATGCCGAGATTTTTATATGATATTTTCTCTAAGCATATTGGTTGGCATTTAATGATTACTGCAACTAAATAATATGATTTTTAATACAAAAAAATTTTAGAAGAAAAATTTTGGTCGAACCTATCTTTCCTGGCCGGCTTGGCCTTTATTTTTCCATGTTTAAGTATGGCATGGTTCATAATCATGACTTTGCCGAAGAACATTTTATTTTTTTTAAAGACATGGTGGAGTATGTCGGAGGTATTGATAGTAAAAACGTTCTTGATATAGGTTGTGGAAAATCATTTTGGCTAACATTGTTGCTGCATAATAGTGGAGCAAATGTGACTGGGATAGACACGGAGATTGTGGAACCAGGTTTTAGTTTTGAAAAATACATAGGCTTACTCAAAAAAAATGGAATAGAAAGAGCTTTGCGAACATTATTTTGGGAACAGTTTTTTGCTCGTTCCTACTATAAAAAACTTGAAAGTCTCTTTGGCCATAAATTAAGTTTTGATGATCTTAACTTACAGACTGCTAATAGCTCAAAAATTAATTTACCTGATAGTAGTATTGATATCGTTGTCTCTCATGAAGTATTTGAACATATTGAAGATATACCATTAACACTTGATGAAATAAAAAGAGTAATGAAACCTGACGGAATTACCTATATTTATGTTCACAATTATACGAGTTTATCGGGAGGGCATCATATCGCCTGGAAATACCCGGATAAGGAACCTTCGAGAAAGGTTCCTCCTTGGGATCATTTGCGTGATAATTATTATCCTGATATTCCATCATGGCTAAATCGAATACGTGAGTATGAATATCGAGAAGAATTTGAAAAGAGGTTTGAAATTTTAGATTGGATATCGACAGGACGAGAAGGTGAAAAAGTGTTGTCTGATGTAATCTGTAAGGAATTACATGAGTACACTGAGGATGAATTACTTACAAAAGGTTTTACTGTCGTTGCAAGACCAAAGTAATTTTTTTGTTAGTGAAAATATAATTAATTTAATCATAAATATATGAAGCAAGTTCTAGAAAATTTTAAAACCGGTGAATGTATTGTTGAAGAGGTGCCTCCGCCAATTATTAGGGATAATTTTGTCTTAGTTAAAAATCATTATTCTCTAATTAGTACAGGGACAGAAGGCGGAACTGTTAAATTAGGAAAAATGAGTTTATTAGGTAAAGCCAGAGCAAGACCCGATCAGGCGATGAAAGTCATACAGGTTGCTAAAACACAAGGGTTAATGGTTGCCTATAACGCAGCGATGCGTAGTTTAGAAATGCCTATTTTATTGGGCTATTGTACTGCAGGAGAAGTGATTGATGTCGGAAAAAATGTTAACCATGTGAAAGTAGGAGATAAAGTAGCTTGTGCTGGAGCGGGATTTGCAAATCATGCAGAAGTCGTATGCATACCCAAAAATTTATGTGTGCTGGTTCCTGTTAAAGTTGAAATGCGTCACGCTGCATTCACAACATTAGGCTCAATAGCATTACAAAGTGTTCGCATAGCAGATGCTCGCTTGGGTGAGAATATTATCGTTATCGGCCTCGGTTTGGTTGGACTTTTGACTGTGCAATTATTACGTGCTGCCGGTTGTAGAGTATTTGGTATTGATATTGATAGTGAACGTGTTGATTATATCAAACGTAATGATTTCGGTGATGCAGAATTGAATGACGCCGAAAATTTAAAGGAACGAGTTAATGTTTTTACCTCGGGCAAAGGAGCTGATGCGATTATTATTACAGCAGCCACTGAAAATAACGGCCCAGTTTCTTTAGCAGGAGAGTTAGCGAGACAGAAAGGACGTGTTGTTGCTGTTGGTCGAACTAAGCTCGAAGCTCCAAGAGAAACTTATTTATTTAAAGAATTGGAGTTACGTACTTCTATGGCTTATGGACCTGGCACTGGTGATCCTAGCTATGAGCTTGATGGTATCGATTACCCTTATGGTTATGTACGCTGGACCGAGGGACGGAACATGTCGGCGGTACTTGAACTTATACATGACGGTTCTTTACAGCTTGAGACAATGGTGTCACATGAATTCAACATTGATGATGCCAGTGAAGCATTTGAATTAATAACAGGAAAAACCAAAGAGTCTTCTTCAGCTGTTTTACTCAAATATACTTTAGACACGCAAACAATCAAACTTGATCAAAAGATTCAACTCAATCAAGTAGCTAAAGTAATCGCGAATCCTGATACTATTAGAACTAGTGTTATAGGTGCAGGTAGCTTTGCCACAAATGAACTTTTACCTTTGTTAGCAAAGCAAAAAGATATTGCGTTTAATTCAATAGCATCGGCTAGGGGAGTAAATGCAAAAGCACTTGGTAAAAAATATGGGTTCTTGGAATGCACATCTGATAGCCAATCTATAATCGAGGATAATAATACTAATTGCGTCTTTATCTTAACAAGACACGATACCCACGCCGCTTTAGCAACTGCAGCTTTGCGTTCAGGCAAACATGTTTTTGTAGAAAAGCCATTGGCTCTGACCCATGCAGAATTGGACGAGGTAGAAGAGGCGCTACATGATTCAGGTTGTCAGTTGATGGTAGGTTTTAATCGCCGTTATGCTCCTCTTGCGATAGAGATGAAAGAATATTTTGGTGAGCGGGCACAACCGATGTCAATAAGTTATTGTGCTAATGTTGGCTACCGTCCTCCAGAGCATTGGTTACATAATCCAAAACAAGGTGGCGGTGTTGTTCTGGGTGAGGCATGCCACCATATAGATTTTTGTAATTGGTTTATTGGTATGACACCTATAGACATCATGGTTAAGAAACTAGAAAGCAATAATGAGAAGTTTCTTGCAGATGATAATGTACATATAACATTGCAATATCCTGATAGCTCACTGGCACATATAGCTTATCTATCAAATGGGAGTAAGGCTTATTTAGGGGAAAGAGTTGAAATATTTTGCGACAATAAGGTTGCCTCTATTAAGAATTATAAGAAATTAGAATTAACTCAAGGATTAAGTATGAAAACAAAACGTCTTTGGGTGCAGAGTGATAAAGGGCATACAGATCAAATTCGTGCATTTCTTGATACTGTAAGTGGCCGCGGTTCAATAGATATAGATAGTTATATTGCTTCATCAAGAGTAGCTATCGATGTGGCAATGAAGTGTAAAGGTCTATAGTTATATAGTCACTCTGGATGATTTATGATTAGTAAAAATAATATTGTAGACCAGTCTGAGTATAATGAAGATTGGATCTCTTCTGCATGGGGAGACAGTGGAAATGAGGATCTGTTATCTAAGAGATTATTAAATCCTCGCCCCCGAGTAGCGAGAGCAATTGAGTTATCCTCTCTTAAAAAAAACATATATCTACTTGATATCGCGTGTGGTCGAGGAGAAGTCCCCGCTATAGTTTGTCAGCAAGGTGGCTATGCAGTTGGTCTCGATTATGCTGAATCCTCAATAAAATTTGCACAACGTGTTAAAAAAATTCATGATGATGGGACTCAAGGAGCAATTGAGTTAGCTAGAGCTGACGCAACAAAATTACCTTTTTTGGATGAATCTTTTGACCGAGTAACAATGTTGGACATTATTGAGCATCTTTATCCTGCTCAATTGGAGAAAATGTTTTGTGAAGTTCGCAGAATACTTAAACCAACCGGTTATGCTGTTATTCATACATTACCAAATAGATGGGTTTATGATTTTACTTACCCGCTAATCCATAAAATATTCAATGGGATTCCTCCGGATCCTAGAGGATCATTCGAAAAAAAGATTCATATTAATGAGCAAGATTTACCTAAATTATTTAACACAATTAGGAAGAGTGGATTGCATCAGCGAATATGGTTAGAGCAGCATATTCCTTCACAGGCACGTTGGAATTCGGGTAATGATATTTATAAAGATAATAGAGATAAGGTTTATCCTATGCTTTCACGATGGCCTGGTAGGATTATGGAAGTTTTGAGTGAGACACCACTCAAATTCTTAATTTGCAATGACATCTATGGTGTTCTTTGGAAAAGTGATGTGGCACCTTCTCTACCAAAATTACCAATGGCGTTCACTGAAAGATTAATATGTCACTTTATATCGCCAAAACAGTAACAAGCAAGCGGAAGGGAGAAAAGCTAATAACATCACTAACAAACGTAGTGCAAGAAAGCCTGCCAATATATTGCTTGTTGTTAGACCAATCTCTGAGAATAAAACTAAACCCGAAGCTTCAACTGTACCTATGCCATTAAATGAAATCGGAATATATGCTACAAGTGAACTAGCTGAAGATAAAGTGATTGTCATAAAAAGGCTAATTTCGTCTGCTCCAAGCCCCCTAAAAATACACCAATAAGACAGACCAATCAGACTAATTTTAGCTATAGTTAAGATAATATTGACTATTACTTTTGTTGGATATTGATATAAGGTTAGCTTAGCTTCTTTCATGGTACGTCCTATCAAACCACGTGCACCATCAATCTTTGGTGAAAAATACATATTGAATTTTGATCGCAATAAAAAAATTAGAATACCGATTGATATGCTCATTAATAAAATTGATTTTTCTGAGATATCAATATTTAGATAATTTTTGCTCGTTAGATAAAGACCAATTGAAGCTAAAGCGGCCATTACTATAAATGATATTAGTTTATCCAAAAGACTTCTTCCTAGAGATAAATGCCAATCAATCTTCTGCTTCTTGAGTAGAGTTGATATTGTTGCTATGTCTCCAATCTGTCCAGGAGTAATCAAGCTAGCTGCCCAGGCTAGCCAGTAGATAGGCAAGAAAATAGTCCATCGTATAGAATTCTGTCTGTCTAATAATATATAGGCATTAAAAGCACCAAGTAACGTTGCAAAGATAATGCTGAATGCCGCTGCAATTACCCAATGCATCTGAATGGATGATAATGATTGAAGAAGCTTGTTTAGGTCTACGACTGTTAATAGCAGAGCAAGAAGTAACAAGCCAATGCTGACACGTATCCGGGTACTGTTATTACCTTTGATCAGTTATCAATCCTCATCGATATTTCGGATAATTTGCAGAGGATTGCCTGCTGCAAAAATATTTTTTGGAACGTTGTCTTTTACCAAAGAGCAGGCTCCAATAACAGAATTCTCGCCAACTGTAACTCCATTAAGAATAACCACTTGGACGGAGATCCATACATTATCTTTAATAATAACTGGGGCAGATGGAATATCTTCAACCGTTTCTTGTCTTCTATTACGCTTGATGCTGTGTGAAGGAGTATCAGCAATATAAGCATCTGCAATATTTGACCAGTCTCCAATCGTAACCTTACAAGCTGATTGTATAGCTGTTCCGTTAAGTCCGGCGTTATTTCCTAACTGTACAGTAGCTCCTGACATAAGCGTTCTTATACAGACTGGTTTTATCGCATTAGAAATGATTAGACAATTGTCACCAAAAATCACCTTTCCAGGGCCGGAAATATTTAGTGTGCCATAAACGCGGAATAATTTTCCTGCACGAAAGTTTTGTCCTAACAAAGTAAATTTTAAGCGATACCACCAACCTCTTATCCAAGCTAGTATCCCAGGGATTAACAAATGTGGCGATTTATTCAATCGGTCAACTATTTCGCTAATGTCATGATTGTTGTTCATTTAATTTGACGTTTTTTTAGATGCACTGTTATGACAGTTGCTTTAACATGGCTTTAATTAATTTAGAGTTTGCAGAAATAATATTTCCACTTCCCATGTAATCTACACTCCCCGATATTTCACTATTTATACCGCCTGCTTCTTGCACTAACAGCGCCCCTGCTGCAATATCCCAAGGCTTTAGACCATACTCCCAAAAGCCATCAAGACGACCGCAAGCGACATAGGCTAAATCAAGCGAAGCTGCACCAGCGCGTCTAATCCCAGCAATTTCAGGATATAGTGATCTGAAATTGCTAATAAACTCATCCACGCTATGAGCATCACCAAATGGAAAACCTGTACCAAGTAATGCACCGTTTAGGGTCTTATGGCCGCTAACACGAATCTTTTTATTATTAAGTTGTGCGCCTTTGCCTTTAGAAGCAGTGAATAACTCTTGTTTCAATGGGTCATAAATTACTGCTTGGTCAAGACGTCCTTTATCTTGAAGTGCAATCGACACGGCGAAATGTGGAAATCCATGCAGGAAGTTCGTTGTTCCGTCTAGTGGGTCTATAATCCAGAGAAATTCACTATCACCCGATTCACCACTTTCTTCACATAAGAAGGCATGGTTTGGATAAGAATTTTTAATTATATTTATAATCGTGTACTCAGCTTTAGTATCAACTTCGGAGACAAAATCATTTTTACCTTTTATATCGACAGATATGTCACTTACACGATCCATTTCACGTACAATTAAGTCTCCTGCTGCCCGGGCAGCACGTATTGCAATATTAAGCATTGGATGCATGAGTATTTTAAGACCTTGAAATATTAAAAAAAGTATTCTACGTTGAATGAAAAGATGAGTGTAGTGATTAAATATGAATTCGATAAATAGTAATGTGCGTATTGTTCTGGTTGGCACGACACATCCGGGCAATGTTGGAGCCACCGCGCGGGCAATGAAGACAATGTCACAGAATAATCTATATTTAGTCAATCCGAAAGAATTCCCATCTGCTGTGGCATCAGCTCGGGCAGCAGGAGCCGACGATATCTTAGCGAATGCAAGTATGCATGATGATTTAAAATCAGCTATTTCAGACTGTCAAATGGTTATTACAACCAGCGCTAGAACAAGAAGTATTCCTTGGCCTATGGTTTCGCCGAGAGCATGTGCAGAAATACTAGCTGATTTTAATGTTGGAAATGTTGCTATTGTTTTCGGAAGAGAAAACTCTGGTTTGAGTAACGAAGAGATGGAATTAGGTAATTTGGTGTTACAAATACCGACTAATGCTGATTATAGTTCTTTAAATCTAGCGTCGGCAGTACAGGTTGTATGTTATGAATTATTTCTTAAATGTCATGCGGATGATGGTGACGCTAAAGACGAGAAGGTGACTTATGTAAGCCAGGAAAAAATAGAAATGTTCTATGAGCATCTAGAAGAATGCATGATTGAGATAGGTTATCATGATGTCAACTATCCACGACGATTGATGCATAGGATGCGGCGTTTATTTAATCGAGCACTATTAGATGAAAGTGAATGGAAAATATTGCGTGGCTTCCTTGCTAAAATTCAAGAGAAACAGAAATAAAACGATTGGGTTTCAGCTATGGAAAATAAATTGTTTGATGAGATGTATAAGGTTGAAACTCAACATTGGTGGTTGGTTGCCCGACGAAAAATAATTGCTAGTATTATTGATACTTTAAAACTTGGTTCAGATTCTAAAATAATGGATGCGGGGTGTGGTAATGGTGATAATCTTGAGTTTTTATCACAATATGGCGAATTAACAGCGATTGAAAGGGATAATAATGCCTTGGCAAGGGCACAATCAAGGCAAATAGGCAAGGTAGTTCAAGGAGAGTTGCCCGATAACTTTCCTTCAGCTATAAATAGAGAAAATGATTTAATTGTATTGTTAGATGTTTTGGAACATATAAATGATGATGAAGAAAGTTTATCGATATTGAAAAATTGGGCTAAGAGTAAAGGAAAATTATTAATTACGGTCCCAGCATATCAGTTTCTATGGACTAAACACGATGAATTACATCATCATAAGAGAAGGTATACGGTTGGGCAGTTGAAAAAAATCATAGAAAATAATGGGTGGAATGTGAATTATATATCCTATTTTAATTCATTTTTATTCCCATTAGCGCTTATAGTCAGACTTAAAGATAAGGTCTTTCCACCGGTAAAAATTGATGGTTTGAGTCTACCAAACCGTGTTATTAACCATTTTTTTGAAAAAATATTTAGCCTGGAGACTTTTATCCTTGGTAAATTCTCATTTCCTTTCGGCTTATCAATAATTGTTGTTGCTGAGAAAGAATAAATCTATATGAACAAGGTACAATTAAACAGAAAAAAAATATTGTCTATTGTGGCACCAGCATATAATGAATCTTCTGGTCTAGATGAGTTTTATTCAAGACTCATTAGTTCGACCAAAGGTTTAGATCTGGAGCTGGAAATTATCTATGTGAATGATGGTAGTCAGGATGACACTCTTGAACTAATGAGCAAGCAACGTAGCAAAGATCCAAGTCTTACAATAATAGATTTAAGTAGGAATTTTGGTAAAGAAATCGCTTTGACTGCGGGGCTGGATCATGCGCTCGGTGATGCTGTGGTCGTGATAGATACCGATCTGCAAGACCCCCCTGAACTAATTCCAGCATTAGTTGATAAATGGCTCGATGGCAATGATGTTGTTAATGCGAAAAGGCTAAAAAGGAGAGGGGACAGTTGGTTTAAAAAAATGACCTCTTATGTGTACTATCGTTTTCTATATCAATTAAGTGATATTAAAATTCCTAAAGACACTGGTGATTTTAGATTGTTAAGTCGTGATGCTTTAGATGCATTGTTAAAATTGCGAGAAAAGCATCGGTACATGAAAGGCTTGTTTGCGTGGGTGGGTTACTCACAAGTTGAAATCAGCTATGAACGCGATGAACGGTACGCGGGAGATACAAAATGGAGTTTTTGGGGCTTGGTGAATCTTGCGTTCGAGGGCTTAACTTCTTTTTCTGTTTTACCTTTAAGGTTAGCTTCTATGGTCGGTGTGCTATCGGCATTTATAGCACTTGTTTTTGGTTCTCTCATTATTATAAAGAAATTTCTTTATGGAGATCCTGTCGCTGGTTACGCCTCATTAGTAGTCTTAATTACTTTTATTGGAGGCATACAGCTTCTTGCGCTAGGTGTTATCGGAGAATATTTGGGGCGCGTGTTCAACGAAACTAAAAATAGACCACTTTATCTTGTAAAAGACATACAGAAATCACGCTACCTTGCTAATCAAGAGAATAATAAATCCTAGCCTCGGGTCGTACTTGTTAACTTATGTCTACGCTTCCGTTGAACTTCTTGCCGTCTTTAATTTGTCCAATTACCCAGGCATCCTCACCAATATCTGTTAAATAGGATAGTGTCTTGCGAACATTATCACTATCTACGCATAAAATTATCCCGACACCACAGTTAAACGTCTTATACATTTCGTGGGAATCAACATTGCCTTTCTCACGTAGCCATTCAAATATAGGAGGTAATTTCCAACTATTAGCCTCTATTTTTACTGCTAAATCGTCAGGGATGACTCGGGGAATATTTTCAATTAATCCACCACCAGTAATGTGTGCGATTGCTTTTATAGGAACTTCATTAATCAAGCCGAGGATTTGTTTTGCATAGATTCGGGTTGGTTCAAGTAGATGATTTAGCAGTGTTTTTCCTGCTAATAGTTCAGATAAATCTTGATTGGTAACAGAAATAATTTTCCTAATTAAAGAATAACCATTTGAATGACAACCACTCGAAGCAATAGCAATCAAGATATCACCCGCGGAGACCCCTTGACCGGTTATTATTGCATCTTTTTCAACCACACCTACACAAAAACCCGCCAAGTCATATTCACCCGGCTGATACATTCCTGGCATTTCTGCAGTTTCACCTCCCACGAGACTACAGCCTGCCAAAGTGCAACCATCGGCGATACCATTAATGACTGTTTCAGCAACATCAACATTAAGACTGGAACAAGCAAAATAATCGAGGAAAAAAAGAGGATCTGCTCCTTGTACGATTAAATCATTTACACACATTCCGACTAGGTCAATGCCGATAGACTCATGTCTTTTATTATCAATAGCGAGTTTAATTTTAGTTCCAACACCATCTGTGCCAGACACCAATATGGGGTGTTTATAATTTAATGAACCTAGATCAAACAATGCTCCAAAGCCCCCGAGTCCTCCCATCACACCTTGCCGATGAGTATTACTGACAGTGTCTTTCAGTCTTTTGACTAGTTCATTACCACTTTCAATGCTGACGCCGGCATTTTTATAGCTAAGTTTTTTTTCTATCTTTTTTGTCATGTGACTATGGTATCTATGTCGTTAGCTTCTCGCAATCCTTGACTTAAGGAGAAGTCTTGCTTAGCGTGCTCAACATGAAATTTAAAATGATAGTTTTTCTATTTATATCCGCGCTACTAGCTCAAAATGTACCTGCAATTCAGGTTTCAGGTCTTTACCAAGCGACAATACCGGTTACTGATGAATCTATTACTAAACGTAAGCTTGCTATAAGACAAGCACTCATTCAGGTTTTAATAAAACTTACCGGGGATAGAAACATAAGGAATAGCAGTGATATTCTGCCTCTTATTGAACGTTCAGAGAGATATGTTCAACAATTTCGATATAAACAAGTGTATGGGGAAGGACAGGAGAGTATTCTGCTTACAGAGCTGTCTGTTCAATTTAACGAAACAGCTTTAAACGAAGGACTTAGAAACTATGGGTTGACGATTTGGGGACAGGAGCGACCATCGATTTTGGTTTGGTTAGCCTATGAACAAAATCAAACTCGTCACCTTGTTAGTTTTGAAGATAATCCTGAATATATGAATATGCTAGATGAGGGCGCGACAACTAGAGGTCTATCATTAATGTTTCCACTACTTGACCTTGAAGATAGCTCACAAATAAATATTAGTGATGTATGGGCCGGTTTTAAAGAACCGATTTCAGATGCGTCAAATCGTTATCAAGCTGATGTCATCTTGACGGCAAAGATTATCCAAGTTTTACCAAATCTTTGGGAGTCAGAATGGACAGCATATATAAATCATCAAACTGAGAACTGGACTAATCAGGGTGTGCTAGCCGAGATAGTTTTAAATGAAGGTATTGATGAACTCGCAGACAGAATCGCAACACAATATGCAAATACAGGTTCATCTATTACAGAAGTCATCGAATTATTAGTGGTGGATATTAATGATCTGAATAAATATGCAAGAGTTTTATCATATCTTGAATCGGTGCAATCTATCAGCTCAGTTCAAGTTCAACGAGTTTCCAGAAATGAAGTCATGTTTACACTGATTAATAGAGGTGGACTATCTGCGATTAACCAATCTATTGCTTTAGGTAAGACACTTACGCTAGTTAGTAAAAATGATCAGTTAATTTATCGTTTACTACCAAAATGAATACACAAACAACTGATGCTCAGAAATGGCTAATACTAACACTGCTAGTAATCTCTGGATATTTATTGTATCTATTGACACCTATTTTAACGCCTTTTCTTATCAGCGTCTTTCTTGCTTATCTTGGTGACCCTGCTGTAGATAAGCTGGAAACTATAAAACTGTCACGAACTGTGTCTGTTATCTTAGTTTTTTGTTTGATATCGGTCACAGGGATATGCTTCTTATTGATTATTTTCCCGTTGATTGAAGAACAGATTAAGCAGTTATTTATTCGAATCCCCGAGATGATTGACTGGATACAGACAGGTTTTCTACCTTGGATTTCACAACGCTTTGGACTAGATGTAAGCAGCATTGATTTAAATCAATTAAAAAGGTTTTCATTAGGACACTGGCAAACATTTGGAAGTTTTGGCACAAAGTTTTTGACTGAGATATCCGCTTCTGGACAATTAATTTTACTTTGGTTTAGTTACGTATTGTTGATCCCAGTAGTCACTTTTTATCTGCTCAGAGATTGGGATCTTCTCATTGGTATGATTAGAAACTTAATTCCAAGACAATATGAGGTCGTTGTTACGCATTTAATTAAAGACTGCGATGCAGTATTAGCAGAGTTTTTTAGAGGGCAACTACTGGTTATGCTTGCACAAGGTGTTTTTTATAGTCTTGGTTTGTGGGTAGTAGGCCTCGAATTTTCATTATTAATTGGTTTGACGGTAGGACTCGTGAGTTTTGTTCCTTATCTTGGTTTTATTATTGGCATTATTATTGCCGGCATTGCAGCCTTTATGCAGTTTCAAGATGTACTTCATATTATTTATGTTTTAATCATTTTTGGAATAGGACAAATCCTTGAAGGTATGGTGCTAACACCTCTACTAATTGGAGATCGTATAGGGCTTCACCCAGTTGCAGTAATATTTAGCGTTATGGCAGGGGCACAATTATTTGGTTTTTTTGGTATGTTGATTGCTTTACCTATTGCTGCAATAGTCACTGTCCTGTTGAGATTTTTTTATGAGCAATATTTGAATAGTAGTTTCTATACCCCATGACGTCAGGCTCTCCATTTGTTTCACAGATACCATTTCAGTTTGGGCATAATCAGCAGAATGATTTTGCTACGTTTTTGCAGGGCGAAAATGAAAGTTTGTTGCAATTATTAAAATCAATAGCTAGTAGTGAAACTACACATAGTTTATATCTTTGGGGCCCCAAGGGAACCGGTAAGACGCATCTTCTGCAAGCAATAACTAAACATGCAAATGAGCTAGACTTACATGTCGCATATGTTCCACTAAAACAACTTAAGAACATCAGTGTTGAAATACTGCATGATTTAGGTGATTTAAATGTTGTTTGTATTGATGATCTCGAATGTATTATTGGTCATACCGAATGGCAGCAAGGTTTAATTTGGCTTTATAATGAATTGCGTGATAATGGATATTCATTAATAATGAGTGCCAACACCTCACCGATGAATATCCCACTTGAAATTGATGATCTTAAATCTAGATTAAGTTGGGATCAGATTTTTCAGCTTAGATTGCCCAATGATGAGTTGAAAATTCAAATTTTAAAACAAAAAGCTAGACTTCGATCTTTTGAATTGAGTGATGAAGTCATTCAATTTATTATTCGACGAGTAGATCGTGATTTATGTACGCTGATATCTATTCTTGATAAGATAGACCACGCTTCATTAGTTGCTAAGAGAAAGATCACGATACCTTTTTTAAAAGGGTTGATTAAATAAAATACTGTCGTCGACTTCGTCTAATTTCGTTAACTATATTTAAATGCCAACGCTTTAGCGAAAAATGTCATGTGGTATTTTACAGTTCTAATCTTATTGCATACTTCAATCAGAACTATTTTCATCTAATGGCTAGATTTTATATTTACTCTAATTTATAAGATAGTTTTTGAAATCAAAATAGGTATTATTAGAATACTTTTTTCATGATAATTAAAAACAGTAAATATATTTTTACCTCAATATAAAAAGTTGATTAAAATTCCGTTATAAATTAATGCTTAAAAATAGATTTTAAGTCTAGCTCTTTTTTAATTTTTTACTAAGCTTTGCAATTCTTTTACCTACAGAAATGCAAAGTGTTTTTTCATCTTCATTGATAGGAAGATTATTGTCACTTCCTGCAACATGAGTTGTGCCATATGGTGTGCCACCACTTTTAGTAGTAGATAATTTAGAGTCAGTGTATGGAATACCAAGCAATATCATCCCGTGATGCAATAAAGGCAGTATCATTGAAATCAAAGTTGTTTCTTGTCCACCGTGTAAACTCGCAGAGGAACTAAACACGCTAGCTGGTTTTCCAACAAGGCCACCAGATGCCCAGACATCTGAAGTTGAGTCTATAAAATATTTCATAGGTGATGCCATATTACCAAATCGGGTTGGGCTGCCTAGTACAAGCCCATCACAATTAGTGAGGTCTTCATGTGAGGCATAGGGCGGACCAGATTTTGGTATTTCTGGTTCAAAACTCTCAGAAGTAGAAGAGACAGCAGGGACAGTTCGTAAGACTGCGTCGCAGTCAGCTATGGATTCTATTCCGCGAGCGATATAGCGTGCCATCTCAGCTACACTGCCACTACGGCTATAATAAAGAACGAGAATTTGTGTCATATCATAACAATGTCGAGGACTAATTCTGGTGGTCTGCCTATAACGGCTTTTCCATTTGCTACTACGATAGGACGTTCAATCAGAATGGGGTTTTCTACCATAACATCTAATAATGATTGAATATCTTTGGATTCCTTATTAATATTTAATTTTTTATATATTGGCTCGCTTTTTCTCATTAAATCAATTGGGGCGATATCTAGTTTGTTAATAATTTCCTTTAGAGTTTGTTGGTTTGGCGGTGTTTTTAGATATTCAATAATCTCCAAAATAACGCCCTTCTCCTCAAGCAATGCCAGTGTTTGCCTGGATTTGGAACAACGTGGATTATGATAAATTATCGCTTTCATGATGGCCCCATTATTGTATATTTAATTGAAAGATTCATGATATGTCAATAATACTCTGATATGCATTGAATCGTGATAAAAAAATCAATTAATGAAATACAGAAAAGCAGTGTCAACCATATTAAATTTGGCTTAATTAAGGCGTTCTATTTCTGCCGATTTCTTTTACGACATTTTCATGATTTACGTGGGATGCAGACAGCCTCTTCGTTGGCTTATGAAACACTTTTTTCAATTGTTCCCTTAGTTACGATCATGTTTGGTCTGTTTGTAAAAATTTCTGTTCTGCATGAGTTCTCCGGCATCATGCAAGACTTTTTATTTAATAATTTTGTGCCTGAGTTTGATCTAAGCATACAGAAATATATTGGTGAATTCTCAGCCAAAGCATCGGAACTTACAATTACTGGCATCATGGTTTTGGTGCTAATTGCCTTAATGCTTATGGCAACAATAGACAATGCTTTCAACAGAATTTGGCTTGTAGAAAACAAACGCAGCCTTGTTGGGCGCTTATTAATGTATTGGGCGGTCCTCACTATGGGGCCTCTATTAATTGGTGTAAGTTTGGCCTGTACTTCTTATGTGTTGTCATTACCTGTAGTGATTGATGTAGAAGCTTCTTTTGATTTACAGTCTCGATTATTTAACGGGCTACCATTTTTTACCACAACAATAGCGTTTACTTTATTGTATGTCTTAGTTCCTAATTGTGATGTGTCAAAAAAACATGCTTTTTTAGGTGGTTTTATTTGTGCGGTTTTATTTGAATTTGCTAATCATGCTTTTGGAATCTACGTCAAAGAAATGCCCAGTTATGAGAATATCTATGGGGCAATCGCAATTGTGCCACTTTTTTTAATTTGGATATATATTTCTTGGATAATTGTTTTATTTGGTGCACATATCACATTTTGTCTTTCATCGTTTCGAATGGAAGATGAGATCGAAAACCAAAGTAAAAAAGGGTGGACTTTTATTGATGCTCTACAAGTTCTCAGACATTTGGTTGAAGCACAAAAAGATGGACATGCTTTATCCATGTCACAATTAAAGAAAGGATTGGTTTCTCTACCATATTATCAAATCAACGATTTGCTTGAACTGTTAAAAAAACATAAATGGGTTAATGAAAATGATGGAAGCTGGTTATTATCTAAAGACTTGGGGAAAGTATTTTTATTTGATTTACATAAAATTTTGCCAGTGAGGTTACCTATCACTTCAAGTGAATTTAAAAATAATCAATTATCTAGCAAGATGAAATTATATCTAAGTGATTATCACAAGCAAGCTGAAGGCCATCTGTCGGTATCAATTAAAGATTTTTTAAATGAGAACGATGGATTAAATTTAACTGATATTCAAACTCACACATAAATACAAAGAAATTATTTTTCAAATATATAGTGCTAAACGAAACTTGCCTAATTTTTGATTTCATGGTCTTTTTATCTGGAGACTAGTTTAGTAATAAATTGTGTGGCTGTTTTAAGGTTTATATTCTCATGTTCCGTATTAGTTCTTGATTTATATTCAATCTCGCCGGCATCAAGTCCTTTTTCACTGAATACAAAACGATGCGGTATCCCAATTAATTCCATATCAGCAAACATAACACCGGGACGCTCACGCCGATCATCAAGTATAACCTCTATATTTGCAGTAAGTAATTCCTCATAGAAAGACATTACTGCTTCTCGCAATCGTTGCGACTTATGCATATTGATCGGAATTAAAGCTAACTGAAAAGGTGCCATTGCCGTTGGCCAGATAATTCCCTTGTCATCATTGTTTTGCTCAATTGCCGATGCAATTACACGTGTAACGCCTAGACCATAACAGCCCATAGTCAATGTCACTGCCTTGCCTTGTTCATCAAGACAGCTCGCTTTCAAACTCTCGCTATACTTTGTTCCAAGTTGAAAGATATGTCCAACTTCAATGCCACGGGCAAACTTCAGTTTTCCAGAACCATCAATTGCCATGTCGCCTACACAGACATTACGTAAATCGACAGTAGTAGGTAGGGGTAAGTCACGTTCCCAGTTAACTCCGGTTAAATGCTTGTCTTCGATATTCGCACCACAGACAAAGTCACTCAGGTTTCCGGCGCTGTGATCAACATAAATAGGTATTGATAATCCCTTTGGACCAATAGAACCTACTTCACAACCAAGGGAAAGTTTGATCTCTGAGTTATCAGCAAAAGTAAGAGGACACAAAATGCCGGTTAACTTTTCTGCCTTAGTTGTATTTAATTCATGATCACCTCTTAATATCAGGGCAACCAAACCATTATCTTCAGATTTAACGATAAGTGTTTTCAAACATTGCTCAGGAGTGACTTTCAGAAATTTACAGATCTGCTCGATAGAATGTTGTGATGGTGTGTCAATAGTCTTTATAGATGCGCCGGCTTCAGAACGTGAGTGTGTTGGTAAGGTTGCTTCGGCTTTTTCCAGATTAGCGGCATATTCACTATTTTCAGAAAATACTATTTGGTCTTCACCAGAATCAGCCAAAACATGAAACTCATGTGATTTGTTGCCGCCTATATTACCTGAATCTGCGATGACAGCTCTAAACTTCAGACCTAATCGGGTAAATATCTTTGAATATGTCGCGTGCATTTGTTCATAGGTTTCTTGCAATGACTCAGTAGTGAGATGGAAAGAATAAGCGTCTTTCATCAAGAATTCTCTAGCTCGCATAATGCCAAAACGTGGCCGTATTTCATCTCTAAATTTAGTTTGGATTTGATAAAGGTTAATAGGTAGTTGTTTATAACTTCGAATTTCACGACGTACTAGATCAGTGATTATTTCTTCATGCGTAGGACCAAAGCAAAATTCCCGTTCATGACGATCATTTATGCGTAACAATTCGGGGCCATATTGTTCCCAACGCCCAGATTCTTGCCATAACTCAGCAGGTTGAATAGCCGACATTTGTATTTCTTGTGCGCCGACTCGATTCATCTCATCTCGAACAATTGTCTCGACTTTTCGCAGAACACGTAATCCAAGAGGTAGCCATGTATAGATTCCCGCAGCTAATTGTCTAATCATACCGGCACGTAGCATCAATTGATGGCTAATAACCTCGGCATCAGCGGGAGCTTCGCGTAAGGTGGCGGTTAATAATTGTGATGTTTTCATAAGCGGGTATATACTTTAAAAAATAATAATTCTAAGATTCTGTTTAATTCTAAATATATTTTTGTTTATCTGATATATTTTATCAGGTAAAGGACTATAAACGGAATTAATCCGCAGGGTAAGTGTCTAGGAATAGATTCGAGTTTTAGCGATGCTTCTAGGATGTATTGATTTGTTTATGTTTATTATCTCTAATATGACATACATAACTTGACCTGCCCCCAGAATCTCAGTAACTTCCGGCTGTTTGGACGTAATGAAAATATAGGTAATTAATAAAGCTAGTGGCTAAAAAGAAAGAAATACTCCGCGGTGCAGAAATATTCTGTCGCGCGTTAAAAGATGAAGGTGTCAAACATTTGTTTGGTTATCCGGGCGGTGCTGTATTACATATTTACGATGCGCTCTATAAGCAAGATGCTATAGAGCATGTCTTAGTGCGCCATGAACAAGGTGCAACGCATGCTGCTGATGGTTATGCTCGTGCAACTGGGAGACCTGGTGTGGTACTGGTGACATCAGGACCGGGTGCAACTAATGCTGTTACCGGTATCGCTACTGCTTATCTAGACTCAATCCCGTTGATTGTTTTTACCGGACAGGTTGCAACTCACATGATAGGTAATGATGCTTTTCAAGAAGTTGACTCTATGGGCATTACCCGCCCCTGTGTAAAACATAATTTTTTGGTTAAGGATGTTAAAGATCTAGCAGCGACTATAAAAAAAGCTTTCTATGTAGCAACTAGCGGCCGTCCTGGGCCGGTTGTTATTGATATTCCAAAAGATATCACAGCAGACTCGTGTGAATATGACTATCCTCAAGAAATTGAGTTGCGTTCTTATCGCCCCGTTGTAAAAGGGCATCCCGGGCAGATCAAAAAGGCAGCAAAATTATTGTTGTCGGCTAAAAAGCCAATGATTTATTCTGGAGGAGGTGTTGTACTTAGTGAAGCGAGCAATGAGCTAACAGAGTTCTCACAATTATTGGGCTATCCTGTTACGAATACTTTGATGGGTTTAGGTGCGTATCCAGCTACGGATAAGCAATTTGTTGGCATGCTTGGCATGCACGGTACCTATGAAGCGAATATGGGTATGCATCATTGTGATCTTCTCATCGCAATTGGCGCCAGATTTGACGACCGAGTAACAGGTGATTTAGAAAAATTTTGTCCATACGCAAAGATAATTCAAATAGATATAGATCCATCGTCTATTGCCAAGAATGTACCTGTTGATGTCCCTATCGTAGGTGATGTTAGATATGTGCTGTCGGATTTAATCAGTATTCTTAAAAACGGAAAAGGAAAGCCTGATATAAAAGCTCTTGAAGATTGGTGGAAACAGATATATGACTGGAAGAAACTGGATTGTCTGAAATTCGATCGGACAACCGATGTTATAAAGCCCCAGTATGTTGTTGAGAAGCTGTGGGAGCTGACTAAAGGAGATGCTTACGTTACATCTGATGTTGGACAGCATCAGATGTGGGCGGCACAATTCTACCCGTTTGATAAGCCACGACGCTGGATAAATTCAGGTGGTCTGGGCACTATGGGGTTTGGCCTGCCTGCAGCTATGGGTGTTAAATTAGCATTCCCGGATGAGACCGTTGCATGTATTTCAGGTGAAGCAAGCTTGGTTATGTGTATTCAGGAACTATCAACCTGTTTGCAGTACAATACACCTATCAAAATTCTAAGCTTAAATAACCGTTATATGGGTATGGTACGACAATGGCAAGAGTTCTTTTATTCGAGCCGCTATTCGCATTCCTACATGGAGGCTTTGCCTGACTTTGTTAAAATGGCTGAGAGTTATGGACATGTTGGCATGCGTATTGAAAAAAGCAGCGATGTTGAAGGTGCAATAAAAGAAGCACTGGAATTAAAGGAGCGTACAGTTTTGATGGATTTTGTTACCGATCAAACAGAAAATGTTTATCCTATGATCGCAGCTGGAAAGGGCCATCATGAAATGCATTTATCAACAGACGCAAATAGAGAGTTGGCATAAGTATGCGTCATATACTTTCTTTGCTGATGGAAAATGAAGCTGGTGCATTATCAAGAGTTTCCGGCTTATTTTCAGCTAGAGCATTTAATATAGAGTCTCTGATCGTTGCACCAACAGAAGATTCAACTGTTTCTCGTATGACAGTAGTAACTTCTGGGTCAGACGCAATTATTGAACAAATAACAAAACAGCTTAATAAGCTGGTTGATGTTATAAAAGTCGTAGATCTCAATGAATTTCGCCACATTGAACGTGAATTAATGTTAATTAAATTGATTGCACAAAATGAATGTCGTGATGAAGCAAAGCGCATGGTTGATATTTTTCGTGGTCGAATAATTGATGTTACAGAGAACACCTATACTATTGAAATGACAGGTACAAGTGAAAAACTTGATGCCTTCATAGAATCATTGGACAACAGTATGATCCTCGAAGTTGTTCGTTCAGGTGTTTCAGGACTATCACGTGGCGATAAAGCCACTCAATCTTAACAATACTATTTTACAAGAGTACATTTATGAATATTTATTATGATAAAGACGCCGAGCTATCTTTAATTCAGGGAAAACAAGTTGCAATTATTGGTTACGGTTCTCAAGGACATGCACATGCGAACAACCTAAAAGATTCTGGTGCTAATGTTTGTGTTGGGCTTCGAGTAGGCTCACCATCTGCAATCAAAGCAAAAGCAGCCGGCTTAAACGTAAAGCCAATTGCAGATGCAGTTGCCAGTTCTGATGTTGTGATGATACTTGCTCCCGATGAGCATCAAGCAGAACTCTATAGGAACGAGATTGAACCTAATATTAAACAAGGCGCAGCATTGGCATTTGCGCATGGTTTTAATATTCATTTCCAACAGATTATTCCCCGCCGTGATCTCGATGTCATTATGATCGCTCCAAAAGGCCCTGGACACTTAGTTCGTGCTACTTACGTAGGTGGCGGCGGTGTACCTTCATTAATTGCAATATTTCAGGATGCTTCGGGTGAGGCAAAAGAACTTTCTCTATCTTATGCATCAGCGAATGGGGGTGGCCGAGCTGGTATTATTGAGACCTCATTCAAGGAAGAAACAGAAACCGATTTGTTTGGAGAGCAAGCAGTTCTATGTGGTGGTATCACTGCCTTAATCCAAGCTGGTTTTGAAACATTGGTTGAAGCAGGGTATGCCCCAGAAATGGCTTATTTTGAGTGTTTACATGAAACCAAGTTGATAGTTGATCTAATCTACGAAGGTGGCATCGCTAACATGCGTTATTCGATTTCAAATACAGCTGAATACGGTGACTTCACTCGTGGCCCACGTATTATTACAGAAGAAACTAAACGTGAAATGAAAAGAATTCTGACTGAGATTCAGCATGGAGAATTTGCTAAAGAATTTATATTAGAAAATCAGAGCGGTGCTGCAAGTTTAAAGGCTAAGCGAAGAATAAGTCGTGAGCATGGTATCGAAGTCGTGGGTCAAAAACTACGGTCAATGATGCCGTGGATTAAAGCAAATAAATTAGTCGATCATGACAAAAACTAATTAAGTTATAGTCGAAAATTAGTTAATTTCTTGGAAATCACGCGTTTCATCATTTTATGAGTCGCTATGCCCAGTAATCGATACCCATTAATAGCGCGTGAAGTCTGGGCGGTATTATCTATATTGCTTGGTCTAACTGTTCTTGCGCAATTTTTGGTTGGTTCAGTTACATTCTTCATTTTGCTTGCAATATTATCTGTAGCTGTTTACCTATTTCGTGATCCAAATCGTGTTATTCCTTCACAACCATTAGCAATCGTTAGTCCAGTACATGGGATTGTTACATTAGTTGAAGAAGCAGAGGAAATACGATTGCATAACAAGACTCTTCGCGTACAAATAACAATGCGTGCTCATGATATTTATTCTTTTCGCAGTCCGATTGAAGGGAAGGTAATAGATCAATGGTCCTCATTACCCGACAAGAATGAATCACGACGACATTTTGACTTCCATCTTAAATCTGATGAAGGTGATAGCATTGTTACTGCCATTAGGTTGAGAGATATTGTTCGTCGTTTTCATATGTATCTACATTCGGGTGAACGTGTAGGCCAAGGACAACGATGTGGTTACTTCTATTTCGGTGGTGTTGTTGATGTTTTTATTCCGCTTGAATCAAAATTACAAGTAGAAGTGGGGCAATATGTTCAATCGGGTAGCACCATTCTAGCTCAAATCATACATTCCGAGGTAGTGAGTGCTATTCAAAGTGATAATTTCTAAAGAAGTTGAAGTGTTATTCAGCCCTTTCTTTAAGTAAATACGTTTCGCAGGTACACTTCACAGCACTGTACTAATATTATAAATGAGATTAGATCATCTTGACGAACCATAAACGTGGAATTTATTTATTACCTAACTTGTTTACTACAGGAGCGCTTTTTGCTGGATTTTATTCTATTGTAGCTGCTATAAACGAACAATTTGAACCAGCGGCAATTGCGATCTTTGTTGCCATGGTGTTGGATGGTTTAGATGGTCGGATTGCCCGTTTGACCAATACGGCTAGTGAATTTGGTATGGAGTATGATAGTTTATCCGATATGGTTTCATTCGGTTTGGCACCGGCCTTGATCATGTATCAATGGGCTTTGTCAGATATCGGTAAATTGGGTTGGTTGGCCTCCTTTGTTTATACAGCATCAGCAGCATTACGACTTGCCAGGTTTAATACGCAAGCCGCAAGTATCGATAAACGATTTTTTCAAGGATTACCCAGTCCGGCTGCGGCGGCTGTTTTGGCAGGGATGATATGGTTTGGCACTGATTTTGGTTTAAATGAGGGAACGACCGTTATTGCGTTTTGTTTACCGATTACAATTCTCGCTGGTATTCTCATGGTTAGTAATATTCGCTATCACAGTTTTAAAACATTGGATCTTAGAGGTAAAGTTTCTTTTATGGCTGTGTTGATTATCGTGGCAATTTTTGTGCTAGTTGCAGTAGAACCCTCGCTTGTTCTTTGTGTCATAACTTTACTTTATGCGGTATCGGGTCCTATTTTAACGCTGTTTTTATTAAGAAAACATCGTGAGTCGAGGAAGATAAATGGAGAAAGTTCTTAAATTCACGGTTGATAGCACTATATTCCATTGATTTCATTATTTATCAAAAAATACGGTGATATTGACAATAGCTGCCTAAGCGCACAGTCTCTACTACTATCAAACTGGTTGATCCTACTGCCCTGATGGGCACATTCATCGCTTCCTAAATCAGTTGTCATATTGTGTTTACAAAAGCGTAACTTTCCTAATTGAATTGCAATGTCTATCAACTTAGACTGGGCATAAGTTTTGGAGTTAGAGAGTCATGAAAGATAAATTAATTATTTTTGATACAACTTTGCGTGATGGCGAGCAAAGCCCAGGCGCCTCAATGACGAAGGATGAAAAACTTCGTATTGCCAAGGCCTTAGAAAAAATGCGTGTCGATATCATAGAAGCGGGGTTTCCGATTGCAAGTCCTGGTGATTTTGAAGCTGTTAAAGCCGTAGCTGAATTAGTTACAGAAAGCACTGTATGTGGATTGGCCAGAGCGCTAGATAAGGATATTGATCGTGCGGCAGAGGCATTAAAGCACGCAAACTCATCACGAATACATACATTTCTTGCCACATCGCCGATACATATGCGAGAAAAATTACGTATGGAACCAGAACAGGTTGTTGAGCAAGCAATACATGCAGTAAAGCTTGCAAGAAACTATACGGATAATGTCGAGTTCTCGCCTGAAGATGCAGGACGTTCAGACTTCGATTTCTTATGTCGAGTGATCGAGGCAACGATTGATGCAGGAGCTACGACGATTAATATTCCTGATACTGTAGGTTATAATTTACCGCAGTTCTTTGGCGAATTGGTTGGTAATTTAATCGAGAACATACCAAATTCAGACAAGGCAATATTTTCCGTGCATTGTCATAATGATCTTGGTTTAGCGGTTGGCAATTCATTGGCAGCAGTCCTAAACGGTGCAAGACAGGTGGAATGTACAATTAACGGTTTGGGTGAACGTGCAGGCAATGCGGCACTTGAAGAAATAGTTATGTCTGTGCGCACACGACGTGACATTTTTAGTTGTGATTCAGAACTTGATACGACTCAAATAATACATTGCTCACGACTTGTTTCAACGATCACTGGTTTCCCCGTACAACCTAATAAAGCCATAGTTGGTGCTAATGCCTTCGCCCATGAATCTGGTATTCATCAAGATGGTGTTTTAAAGAGTCGAGAGACCTACGAAATTATGCAAGCAGAAGATGTAGGTTGGAATGCTAATCGTATGGTATTAGGTAAACATTCTGGTCGTAATGCCTTTCGTTCTCGCTTAGAAGAATTAGGTATTAAATTTGAAAAAGAAGAAGACTTGAATGCAGCGTTTGCGCGATTTAAAAATCTCGCTGATAAAAAGCATGAAATATTTGATGATGATTTACAGGCCTTAGTCAGTGATACGCTTCAAGAAGGCGCGGATGAATGTATTAAATTGATGTCAATTAAGGCAAGTATTGAAACAGGTGAAAAACCAAAATCTGAAATAACTCTTTCTATAGATGGCGAAGAAAAGCGTGCCTACGCCGAAGGCGGTGGTCCGGTTGATGCTACCTTCAAAGCAATAGAAAGTATGATAGAAAGTGGCTGTGACTTGCAGCTTTACTCAGTGAATAACATAACTACTGGCACAGATTCACAAGGGGAAGTTACGGTGCGTATTGGTAAAGATGGTCGGATAGTTAATGGGTTAGGCGCAGATACAGATATTGTTACCGCCTCTGCAAAAGCCTATATTAATGCTTTAAATAAAGTCTTTGCTAAAAGCGAACGGGCACATCCGCAAGTCTAAACATATGCGATCTTATCAACAACAATATCTAAAGGAGATGGGGATTGATATCTGGTTGGTAAAAGATTCCCCTATCACTATTAATGAGAATGTAGTCGGGAAAAGTAATGGAAAAGAGAGTTACATTAAGGAAGTTAATAAATCCATAGCGCTAGATATTTTGGCGAAGCAGGTCGCCGACGGCCAGCAATCCAGTTTATATAAATCACGTACTCAAATAGTATTTAGTATGGGTAATCCAAATGCAGACTGGTTAGTTGTCGGAGAAGCGTCTGATGACCAACAAGGAGAAGCCTTTATTGGATGTGATGGAAGATTATTAAATTCCATGTTGTTAGCAATGGGACTACCAAGAGATCAAGTTTTCATATCGAACATATTAAAGTGCAATCTACAAAATAATCGAGAACCTAATCCACGAGACGTACTTGCTTGTCAATCTTATTTGCGTCAACAGATTGATTTAATAAAACCAAGGATCGTTCTAGCTATGGGCTCTATTGCTGCACAGAGTATATTAAAGCTTGAAATGACGATTAGTAAGATGCGCAGTAATCGTTATCAATACCCAGGTAGTGAGATACCGGTGATTGTAACTTACCATCCGGCCTACTTGCTCCGTATGCCAGGTGAAAAACGAAAAGCATGGGGAGATCTCAAGTTTGCTATGCAAACTTATAAAGCTATTATATGAATGCCTTAATCAAGGAAGCTGTATTGAATCTTAGGCCGATGCATGTAGATGATCTGGATTTTGTAATGGAAATTGAAAATCAGGTATATAAATATCCATGGACTAGAATAATATTTAATGACTGCTTAGACGTTGGATATTGTTGTTGGGTCATAATGAAGGGTGATGCTCTACTAGCGTATGGTCTCATGTCAGTTGCGGCCGATGAATCACATATTTTGAATTTGTGCGTACATCCCGACCACCAATCTAAAGGACTGGGTACAATGTTATTAGTACATCTACTACAAATTGCCGTTGAACGTAATGCAAATATGACATTTCTTGAAGTCAGGCCATCTAATTTTTCTGCAATAAAAATGTATGTAGGGCAGGGGTTCGACGAAATTGGTGTTCGAAGAAATTATTACCCAGCGAAGATAGGACGTGAAGATGCTTTAATTTTAGCGAGAACAGTCGTTCGAGGTGATGAATTTAGTTAAAAATAGATATGAAGAATAAACAAAATAAAATCCCAGATTTCCAGACAATGGAGTCCTTTGTTGGTAATACCCCCCTTATTAAACTGCAACGTTTACCGGGTGAAACAAGTAATATAATTCTTGGCAAGATGGAAGGTAATAATCCAGCTGGTTCTGTAAAAGACCGACCAGCTCTAAGCATGATTAAACATGCAGAAGAGCGTGGTGTAATTCACCCTGGCGATACTCTAATAGAGGCGACCAGTGGTAATACCGGTATTGCATTAGCGATGGCAGCAGCAATACGTGGTTATCGCATGATATTGATAATGCCAGATAATATGAGTATTGAACGTCGTGCGGTAATGAAGGTCTTTGGTGCTGAGATAGTTCTAACCCCGTCCGAAGGTAGTATGGAAAAAGCTATTGATGTGTCTCGCGAAATGGAAGCGGAAGGTAAAGGTCGGATACTCGATCAGTTTGCAAATCCAGATAATCCTCGAGCACATTATGAAGGTACCGGCCCGGAAATATGGCGTGATACTAATTGCACGATAACGCACTTCGTAAGTTCCATGGGTACTACTGGTACTATTATGGGCACCTCACGATATTTGAAAGAGATGAATCCAGACATACAAATTATTGGTGTTCAGCCTAAAAAAGGTTCAAAGATACCAGGTATCCGCCGTTGGCCAGAACAATACTTGCCGAAGATATTTGAACCACTGCGCGTCGATCGTATTATTGATATCGGTCAGGAGCTGGCAGAAGAAACGACTCGTGAACTTGGTGCAAAAGAAGGCATCTTTGCTGGTATTTCTGCGGGCGGTGCCATGGCAGCTGCTTTACAAATTTCCGATGAGGTGGAGAACGCAGTGATTGTCTCTGTTGTATGTGATCGTGGTGATCGATATCTTTCAACTAATGTGTTTCCTTCTTAATTAGCTGTTATGAATATTCTTGTTTTCGATATAGAAACTGTGCCGGACATTGAGTCAGGTAAAAAGTTGTATAACTTTGAAGGTCTTAAAGCGGAGGATGCGGCTGAACTCATGTTTAGTTATCGACGACAAGAAACGGATGGTAGTTCTGATTTCTTGCGGCACTATATGCATAAGATCGTTGCTATCTCACTGGTATTAAGAACGAATGATAAGCTGAGTGTTTGGTCACTAGGTGATATTGATGCCGATGAGAAAGAAATAATTCAACGATTTTTTGAAGGTGTCGAGCGTTATACACCAACGATTGTTTCATGGAACGGTAGTGGTTTTGATCTGCCAGTCTTACATTATCGTTCATTACTACACGGTGTCGTTGCACAACGTTATTGGGAAAACGGTGAAGATGATCAAAGTTTCAAATGGAATAATTATCTCTCGCGATTTCATAGTCGGCATACTGATTTAATGGATGTCATTTCGGGTTATTCACCTGTTGCAAAAGCACCATTGGATCAAATTGCAACCTTGCTCGGCTTTCCCGGAAAGATGGGCATGAGTGGTGGTAAAGTTTGGGATTGTTATCTGAAAGGAGGTATAGAGGAGATACGCAATTATTGCGAGACGGACGTATTGAACACTTATCTTGTTTATTTACGCTACGAACTAATTCGTGGACATTTAACTGAAAGCGCTTATGAGAGAGAATGTGAACATGTACGTGATATGTTAGGTGATGAAACGAGACCACATTTAAAAGAATTTCTCGAAACTTGGCAAGCATAATTTCTATAAAACATTTCTTGTATCTATGAGTAAACGCCGACGTAACAAGATTCCAGAAGGTTTGTTTAAGGCAAATATTGAGTCGTTATCACATGAAGGTCGCGGTATAACGCATATTGAAGGGAAGACCATCTTTATCGAAAACGCGCTTCCAGGTGAACAGGTAGAATTCAAATATGTCAGCAAACGCGCTAAGTTTGATCAGGGTGTGGCTGAGAACATCATTACGGCTAATAAGCAAAGAATCACCCCTGAGTGTCAATACTTCGGGTACTGCGGCGGTTGTAGTCTGCAACATATGAAATCAGATGCGCAATTAGCACATAAACAAAACGTATTGTTGGAACAATTCATTCATTTAGGTCATGTAAAGCCTGAAATAGTCTTACCGCCTTTGGAAGGTCCTAACTTCGCTTATCGCCATAAAGCACGACTTGCAGTAAAGTATGTTATCAAGAAAGAAAAAGTATTGGTTGGCTTCAGAGAAAAGCGTAGTTCTTATGTGGCCGAGATAAGAGAATGTAAGGTATTGCATCCAGACGTGGGTTCGAAATTTATAGCCATACAGGGATTGATTGAAAGCCTAAGTATTCATAATAAGATACCGCAGATCGAAGCAGCGGTCAGTGATAGTGGTACAGCCTTGGTATTAAGACATCTGACAGATTTTACCGATGAAGACATTGCAAAGTTAAATGTTTTTGAAAATGAACATCAATTAAAGCTGTATCTACAGCCCGGAGGTTATGACACTGTAGAACGCTTAAATAAAAGTGATTTGGATGAATTATTTTATAAGCTTGATGATTATGATATTACTATTTACTTCAAGCCAGTTGATTTCACTCAGATCAATGTTGAGGTGAATAAAAAGATGCTCAGTCTAGCAATAGAACTGCTTGAACCAAACAAGGATGAAAATATCCTAGATTTATTTTGTGGTGTCGGCAATTTCACTTTACCACTTGCACGCAAGGCAAAGTCAGTCATAGGCATAGAAGGTGATAAAGGTCTAGTAAAACAGGCAAAAAAAAATGCAATTAAAAACGATATTGATAATGTTGAGTTTTTTATGGCTGACCTTGCTGAGTTAGATAAATCCAATGAATTTATAAAAGATAGTTTCGATAAGATCCTATTAGATCCAGCACGTGCTGGTGCGAAAGAGGTTATTGAAGCACTCAATACAAAAAATGTAAAACGTATCGTCTATGTATCTTGTAATCCGGCGACATTGGCGCGAGATGCAGGTATTCTGGTTAATGAAAAAGGATTTAAACTTACACAAGCAGGTGTTATGGATATGTTTCCTCACACAACACATGTTGAATCGATAGCTGTCTTTAATAGGGAATGATTTTAAAAATATTATTAGCGTATTTTTTATCGCTCATTACTATAGGATGTGCTGAGACAAATAGAAACAGCATAGCTTTTGGCCTAAACACTACTCCAGTCACGCTCGATCCACGTTTCGTAACTGATGCAGTCTCTTATCGCATAACTCGCTTAATATATAAAAGTTTAATTGGTTTCGATGATCAATTTCAAGCAGTACCCGATTTGGCCAACTGGAAACAATTATCTTCAAGTCACTATCGCTTTACTTTAAAAAATAAAAATAGGAAATTTCATGATGGCACATATCTGTCAGCAAAAGATGTCAAAGCAACCTATGATTTTGTATTAAATCCTAAAAATATATCGCCACACAAAGGTTCGATGTGGATGATCGAAGAGATAGAAATAATAGATGACAACACGATAGATTTTAAATTATCGCAGATCGATCCACTTTTCCCAGGCAGATTAGTGATTGGGATTGTTCCAGAAAAATTAATCTTATCTCAACATGATTTCAATAAAAAACCTATAGGTAGTGGCCCACTGAGGTTTATCGGTAGGAAAGATGAATCAAGTTTGAGATTAGGTCGTATTAAGGATAATCAAGTAATAGAATTTATCACGCTAAAAGATGCCACTGTAAGAGTATTAAAATTATTACGAGGAGAAATTGATTTAGTACAAGGTGACTTGCCGCCAGAGATTATTGCATGGTTAGACAAAAAAAAATCTGTGGCTATTAAGAAAAAAAGGGGAGATACGTTTACTTATATTGGTTTTAATCTTGAGGATACTACGACGGGTAATAGATTAGTCAGAAAGGCAATTGCTCATGCGATCGACCGTGATGCGATCATTAAATATATTAAGGGTGGAGCAGCACGAAAAGCTGGCACATTATTAGCTACTGAACATTGGGCGAGCCGAGCTGATTTAGTAGGTGTTCAATATGATCCTCAAGAATCACAAAGGTTATTAGTAAAAGCCGGCTTCAATGAGATTAATAAACTAAAAATAAGCTATAAAACAACAAGTAAGCCTGATAGTTTACGGTTAGCAGCCATAATACAAGATCAATTAAAAAGAGTGGGAATTGAAGTGAATATTCGTAGCTATGATTGGGGTACGTTCTATGGAGATATCAAGGAAGGAAGGTTTCAAATGTATAGTCTGGCTTGGGTGGGATTAAAGATGCCAGATATATTTAGATATGCTTTCCATAGTCAGTCGATACCGCCGAATGGTGCAAACCGTGGTCGTTTTGTTGATGAAAAAGTTGATTCCATCATTGAAATCGCAGAATTAGAATCCTCGATAGAAAGACAGGCAGACTACTATCGAGAGCTACAAAAGCTTATATTCGATGCTTTACCCTATGTGCCACTATGGTATGAGGATAATGTCTTGGCGATACGAAATAGTGTGCAAGGTTATGTATTGAATACAGATGGTAATTTTGATTCATTAGTAGATACGATAAAAGTAAATAATTAAATATGCATATTCAAATATCAATATCAAATCAAATCTTATCGTTATTTGATGAAAATAAATTAGTCAAGCAGTTCTCTATCTCTACCGCAAAAAATGGTGTTGGAGAAAAAATGGGTAGTGAATGTACTCCACGTGGTAAACATATAATTACTGAAAAAATAGGTGGGGGTTACGAAGTAAACTCTGTATTTGTGAGTAGGATAGCCACGGGTGAAATTTATGAACAAGAATTACGAGAACGATATCCTGAACGTGACTGGATACTGACGCGCATACTCTGGCTAAGTGGTACTGAAGAGGGAAAAAATAAAGGTCAACTTGGAGGAGAAAACATATGTAGTCATGATCGCTATATCTATATCCATGGCACGCCTGATGATGTTTCCATGGGGAAACCCGGATCTCGAGGCTGCGTCCGTATGAAAAATTCAGATGTTATAGAAATATTTGATTTGGTAAAGGTTGGTACAGAGATAAACATCTGTGAATGAACATTAATCCATAGATACCATTTGAAGTAATAGGTGATGATGCTGTATTAAAAAAACATCAAGCTTCTTAATGGCAAAATAAGTATCTTTCCTTAGACAAATCGATTTGTGGTTTACATGCTAAATACCTGAAAGTTATCGTGAAAAATCATTGCTATTTTTCATTTGGCAGGTCGAAGAGCCTAACCATTATCAATGGTCAATATGTATATTCTTACGCCAACAATTTGAAAGACTAATTTTCAACAATAATATATACATATTTCATATATGCCGTTAGGATAACAATGAAATTTAAGTTATTAGAAATACATTGGAGTCATTCCATTGGGATAAAATTTTTGAGAGTGGGTTGTCAGAAGTTAATCAGTAACATAATGACTCGGGAGATCTGATTAATAAATTTGGTGAAATGTTGACTAACAATGAGGTCTTAATTGAAGATATTAAGAGATTATATAAAGATTTTTCACAAAATGCCCAACACCATTTTTTTGAAGAAGAGGTCTTTATGCGTCGAGTTGGTATAGACTCACGACATCTTGGTAGTCTTGCTAATAGACACTGCCAGTTTCTCAATGAAGTATCATTCATGTATCAAGCTATATCACCTGATAATCTTGGTTCGTCAAAAAAATTATTTAATTACCTTACTCATCGACTTGCCTTTCATATCTTTGGTACAAATCAGAATATGGCAAGACAAGTAGAAGTTATTAGCAGAGGTCTCAGTCTTAGTGAAGCATATAATTTTGAAGAATTAGACATAGATAGCTCAACTGAATCAGTGCTTGTCATTCTCAATGATTTATTTAAACAAATATCAGCTCGAAACAAGGAATTAGTTAATTTAAATCAGACACTTGAGGAAAAAGTCGCAGACCGTACAAAAGCACTCTCGGAAGCAAATCGTCATCTGGAAGAGATATCATTAACTGATATGCTCACAGGACTACCTAATCGTCGTCACGCCTTGCGTAAGCTCGGTGATCTGTGGGATCAATCTCTTAAAGGGGCGACTCCGCTTACTTGTATGATTATTGATGCCGATCATTTTAAAAAAGTGAACGATTCATATGGACATAATGCTGGTGATATAGTTCTCTCTGAACTAGCGAAAACGATTCATGATGCTGTAAGGAATGATGATATTGCGTGTCGATTAGGTGGTGATGAATTTTTTGTTATTTGTCCTAATACGGATAAACAAGGTGGTTTGAATGTAGCTGAATATGTTCGTAAAACAGTCTCTGAACTACGTGTTTCAGTGGGTGATGGCGAATGGCATGGAAGTATCAGTATTGGATTAGCGACTCGTGCCGCTAATATGGAGAATAGTCACGATCTGATTAAGATAGCTGATGATAGCGTGTATATGGCCAAACGAAATGGAAAAAACTGTGTAAGAACAAGAGGTTGAAACAGATTAAAGGTTTAAACTCCAACTTAATGTTAAACTAAAATGCTGAGATTCAGTAACTCTCAGTATGTTTCTTTATTTATTTTTCTCAAGCTCAGTCAATAATTTTTTAAGTTCTTTATCTTGAATTGCTTTTTCATTATTCATTTTTACCTCTTTAATGACAGCAATCGCTTCTCCGTTTAGTCCTTCTGTTGCTAAAGAGACTGCATATATCTTCATAGCATTTAAATTAGAAAGAAAATTTGGTTCTAGATTTATAGCTTCTTCAATGGCATTAATCACTGACCTTGTATCATTCAACTCAAATGAGGCACGTGCCAGCAAAATAAACCCCCTAGCAGTTTCAGTAATAGCTAACGATTTTTCTGCAAGATGTTTAGCATCTTGGTAGTTTTCTATCAGGAATTCATGATGTGCTTTTGTATAGTAGCCTGACCACCAATCTGGATATTCTTCTACTGTGAAATCTAATAAGGCCGATGCTTTATCAAATCGACCAGTCCAGAGGTAGATATACGATAAGCTAATATTCAACCGAGGGTACTCACCATTTAGTTGCATGCCCATCAGATAAGTTTGTTCTGCTTTATCAAACTCTTTCATACGGCTATAAAAAGTACCTAATTCAAGCTCATAGTGACCTTTCACTCCACCATATGCAGATTTTTTGCTTTCCCAATACTTGATAGCTGCGTCGTGTTTTCCATGATCAAACATTTCTTTAGCATGAGCTATATCAGTCATAAAATATTTTTTCTCAAAAGCAAAACCATTATTTGAAGTAATAAGTAATGATAATGAAATAGTCACAAATTTTAAAAAGCGGTTGATATTCATAGTAATAGAGTTGTTTATCTATAATCGTTTTATAATAAGATTAATAACAGATTTAATATTATGTCTGGGACTTAGTTGCTGTTCTTCTTGGAGGAAACATTGATAAAGACCGCTAATGACATTTATTGGTGCCATACTTGTTAATATTGAGATATTAGAAGTTTGTTTGAAAATTTACTAGCCGCCATTATTATTACAATCCTTTTCATGACTCACCACATAACAGAGGCAACACCAATCGTAATAATTATTATGACTGGGGCTGGAAAGTGTGTGTGCAGTCACTATCCGTAACAACAATGCAACGTATTTTTTCGTGAATTTACAAGAAACTTATAATCAATTCATAGCCATAGCGCTATGAATATTATCATATGTTAACACTAATCAGTGTGTGATGCTGTTAAATTTTAGACACAGATATTCTAAGATCAAAAAGATATTACCTGCAGGTTATATATCTACTTAACCGATGCCCAGATGTCAGGGCATTGGTTAGTATGATGATTTCAAACCTATCTTGCTTTACGTTTTCTAATTTTTTTCTTTGGTTTATTTAATATTTTGTCTGTTACAGTTAGCGCTTTGTTATATGCTATCAGCCGACGACAATTAATTCGCAAGCCCGATAACTCTTCGAAGAGAACCGCTCTAGCAGATTTATTTTTAGCAGCAGCTTTTCTAGTATCCGCTAATTCTTTATCAATAATATTCAGAGCTTTCTTATTTGCGGCAATCGGGTTATTTTGACTCTTTGTCGCTGCAGCTTTACGACGTTTAATAAGCGTGATGCGTTTTTTACTAATACGCTTTCCTTCAGTCGATGACTGTTTACTCTTTTTTGTAGCCTGCAATAATGCTTTAGAACCAGCTATTGTAGCCGCCTCAAGATTTGTTAGTGAGCTGACGATTACTTTAGTCAACGCAGAATTTTTAATTATTTTTTTTGATACAGCCATAAAAGTCTCCAGGTAAGTTATTTAAATTAATAATCTAATATATAATATAGATTATTATGAAACACATGATAAGAAAATTCACAGGAATATCTATTCAGATATCTTCATTGTTGTTTTCTTTTAGCTTGAACAATCTGTCTGGCAAGGCGTTTTATCTGAGCATCATATAGCGCAAGCTCTCCACCTGTTTTAATTGCCATAATAGAAATTCGTGCTAGCAATAACAACAATAATAAATCTATAACCCAGGCAATGAAATAGGAAATTCGAAAATTATCAGTTTTAATTTTAAGACTACTTTTATGTTTGACACTAATTTCGTTTTGTCCAAGTAAACTATCATGGGTTGGTCTAAAACTCTTGTCTATATTTGAGCCCGCTTCTATGGCTGTTGCCATTCGAAGAATATTGCCTGGATTTTTGTAAAGAGAAAGTGCTTCACTAAATACTTGGATTGATAACCATAAACCAATAAATAGCAGCAGAACTCCGCATATGCGAACAACGATATTGACGATATCCTGATTTGCTTTATTTAAAGACATTGCTGTTGTTTTGTTTATTTTCACTATCTATTCGTTACTGTTTTCAAATTTATGCAGTATATTGATACGAGACTCTTATAAGCTGTCACTAGCTGCTATCATTATTGTAGCCTGATTTGGGTCAATAGTTGAACCTGGAATTTAAAATAGTGTGTTCTTGAATTATCTTATTAAACGACTGATAGGTGCTGTTTTTGTGTTATTCAGCATATCGACCCTCGTTTTTTTATTGATCCACCTTATACCGGGTGATCCAATAGAAGTGATGTTGGGCGAAACCGCGAGTCTAGGAGATAGAGAAGCATTACGTCATTCACTCGGGCTAGATCTACCAATCTTGCAACAATGGTGGGAATATTTGAGAGGGATTTTGCAATTTGATCTAGGGGAATCATTACATTCTAAACAAGCAGTTACTCAATTACTCTCTGAACGATTACCCGCTACTGTGATTCTGAGCGTTGCCAGTTTGTTTGTTGCTATTGTTATCGCATTACCACTGGGAATATTAGCTGCTATTTATAAAGATTCAGTTTGGGATCGATTGGCAATGCTTGCAGCAATGGTTGGCGTTTCTGTACCTAATTTTGTGATGGGGCCCCTATTAATATTAATTTTTGCCCTTTGGCTGGGGTGGGTTCCCGTAAGCGGCAAAGATGGGATGTCTTCATTAATACTTCCTGCTTTAACTTTAGGATCAGCATTGACAGCCATTTTGTCACGGATGATACGCACATCAATGCTGGAAGTCATTCAAGAAGATTATATTCGTGCCGCGCGTGCGCGTGGACTTAGTGAGTTTCGGATATTAGGTTTGCATGCATTGCGCAATACTGCATTACCTGTAATTACTATCTTGGGTATGCAATTTGGTTCCTTACTTGCTGGTGCAGTTATTACTGAAACTATTTTTTCCTGGCCAGGAATTGGCCAATTAATGATTGATTCTATTCAAAAACGAGATTATCCGGTTGTTCAAGCATGTGTATTATTAATTAGTTTTACTTATGTTTTTGTAAATCTGATAACTGATGTGACCTATACTGTATTGGACCCGAGATTGAAAATCGACACATGAAACAGATTTATTGGATACCTTTATTGATCTTATTTACTTGGTCTTTATTGGCCATCTTAGCACCTGTATTACGTTTGCATCCTGATCAAATATTACTAGATAAAATATTATTAACGCCTAATTTCACGCAATGGTTTGGACATGATGATCTTGGTCGTTCAATCAGTGCACGGTTAATCATGGGAGCACGTACGTCATTAAGTGTTGCTATTGTTGTTGTCTCCATATCATTAATTGTAGGTACTTTCATCGGTATGATGAGTGCTTGGCTAGGTGGAATCTGGGATAAACTCTTGATAATGGTGGTTGATTTGTTTATTGCTTTTCCAGGGATGTTATTAGCAATTGCATTGGCAGGACTTTTTGGACCTGGAGTAATGAATACTGTTATTGCTCTATCTATAGTTAGTTGGGTAGGATTCGCGCGGTTGGCAAGAGTACAAACACTTAGCATAAAAAAAAGAGACCATGTTATTGCTGGATATGCATTAGGGACACCGAGTCTTATTATTGCAATGAAGCATATTTTGCCACTAATTATGGCCCCTATAATTATAGAGGCAACATTCATTTTCGCGGGAGTAGTTATCGCTGAAGCAGGGTTATCCTTTCTAGGATTAGGCGTTCAGCCTCCAACAGCGTCATGGGGTAGCATGGTCCGAGATGGGACACGTTATATGTTGATAGCACCTCACATGGTGTTAGCCCCAGGTTTTGCTATTCTGTCACTAGTATTATGCATAAACTTCATAGGTGATTACCTTAGAGATAAGATGAATATAAAAGAAATAAGTAAAAGCTAAAATGAAAAAAATTCCACTGGGACCTATCATGACTGACCTTCGTGGTCTTCAGCTTGAAACCGATGAGCATGATATGTTGATGCATCCGCATACGGGTGGAGTGATCTTGTTTACACGAAACTTTGAATCGTTAGAGCAAATCACAACCTTATGTAAAAGAATTCATGATTTACGTCAACCGCATCTTTTAATTGCTGTTGATCACGAAGGTGGGCGTGTGCAACGTTTTCGAGATGGTTTTAGTCATTTGCCATCATGTGCTTCACTAGCTAAGTGTAAGACTAATCAAGATGCTGAATCGCTCTGCCAGAAAGCAGGATGGCTAATGGCTGCAGAATTATTAGCGGTCGGTGTTGATATTAGTTTTGCACCAGTATTGGATTTGGGTGGAAAGATTAGTAATGTTATTGGTGATCGTGCTTTTCATACGGAACCCGACCAAATATCAAGGCTTGCGTATGCATATATGGGTGGCATGAAACAAGCAGGAATGTCGGCTGTAGGTAAACATTTTCCTGGTCATGGTTCAGTCTTTGAAGATTCGCATGATGATATTCCCTATGATTGCCGAAAATATCAAGATATTCAGATGAAAGATCTTATTCCATTCGAAAGAATGATACGAGGAGGATTGCCTGGTTTGATGCCCGCTCATGTGATCTATACTGAGATAGATGAGGTGCCCGCAGGTTTTTCTTCAATATGGTTAGAGCAAATATTAAGAAAACAGTTGAAATTCACGGGAGCAATCTTTAGCGATGACTTGAGCATGAAAGGAGCTGAAGTTATGGGGAATTATCCTCGGCGTGCGGAATCAGCATTATTTGCGGGGTGTGATATGGTATTGGCATGTAACAATCAAGCTGGTGCGGTTTCCATTCTGGAGCAAGCAGAAATACCGACGAATATTGAATTACAATCTCGATTAATCGGAATGCATGGTCGCTTTGAAAAAAATCTATGTGATTTAAAGAAAACAGTATTATGGCAAGAACGATCAGCACTCATACTAAACTTTAATGAAAAACAAAAATTTTAGTTGGATGATGATTTCTCTGGCTGAAAAGCAAAATAATTATTTTGCTATATTAACTCTTCAGCATAATAATCATTCAGGTAAACAATTGATTTGGTGATATTTTTAGGCTCTGCGAATTAGTGAGTTTGAAACGAAAGTTATACTCTATGAATAAGATGTCCTTTGGAAGATGAGTTAAAGAATTAAAGAGTCCAATTTGCTTTTTCGAATGATTCAAATATCGGATAATATGCTATAGGTTTATCGAAAGTAGTTGATAATACATTGTATGAATAAAAGAAAATCGTTTGTTGTAATTGATGTAATGTATCTAGTAGGAACATAAGGTGCGTTAGAGTTATAACATGACGCTTATTTACTAAATAATAGGATTAATAAATGAGTCTTACGGAAATTTTGAGTAATGGATTAAGTTTTTTTGGAGAAGAAACTTGGATATTACAAGTTTTTATCGTGGTCTTTGTGACAGCAATGCTAAATTGGATGCAAAAACGTATTGTAAAAAAAATAATACCTGGACTCCAACTTACTCAAACCTATTGGGATGACGCACTGTTTGACGCTGCCCGCAAACCGATTACATTTTTAATCTGGATCATTGGACTAACGTTCGCTGCAGATATTATCAAAAATGAAAATGATGCGATTATCTTTGGTGCTATAGCGCCGATACGTGATGTCGGAGTGATTGTTGCTATCTCGTGGTTTCTCGTTCGGTTTGTTGGCCGTGCAGAAATCAATTTTTCTAAGAAAAAGCAAAGCCAAGGAGTAGATTTTGATAAAACAACTGTCGATGCAATTGCTAAATTACTGCGCATTTCAATCATAATCACAGCTGCATTGGTCACGATGCAAACTTTGGGTTATAGCGTCTCGGGCGTATTGGCTTTTGGTGGTATTGGTGGAATTGCCATTGGCTTTGCGGCGCGTGATTTACTCGCTAATTTCTTTGGTGGTTTTATGATTTATATGGATCGTCCATTTGATGTAGGTGACTGGATCCGATCACCAGATAAAGAGATTGAGGGTACAGTAGAAAAAATAGGCTGGCGTTTAACAACTATACGTACATTTGAAAAACGACCTTTATATGTGCCAAATGCGATTTTTACAAGCATCGCTGTCGAAAACCCATCACGTATGAGTAATAGGAGGATTAAAGAGACAATTGGTATTCGTTATGATGATGTGGTCAAGATGGAGGATATAGTTACCGAGGTTAAAGAGATGTTGAAAGAACATGATGATATTGATGCAAATCAAACATTAATTGTTAATTTTAATGAATTTGCCCCATCTTCACTTGATTTTTTTATATATACGTTCACTAAAACAACTAATTGGATTAAATTTCATGAGGTTAAACAGAATGTCTTATTAAAGATTATTAAAATAATAGAATCGCATAGTGCGCAAACTGCGTTTCCAACATCAACTTTGCATATTAGACAAGAGCCTCATGTCTCAGATACATAATCTATCGGTTGCTTTATCATTATTTCTGTAAGCCAGACTATTGGTAAATTCTATACACTGCTTTGTGTAATGGTAGATAAGTTGTAATCTATAAGCATGGAATATCAATTCACAAAAATGCATGGTATTGGTAACGATTTTATCGTTTTTGATAGCTATTCGCAGCCACTAACGTTGTCATGTAAACAAGTTAGACATATAGCAGATCGACAATTCGGTATTGGCTGTGATCAGGTCCTGTTGCTTGAACCACCGAAAAACTCAGAAACCGATGTTTGTTATCGAATATTCAATGCTGATGGTGGTGAAGTAATGCAGTGTGGTAACGGTGCTCGCTGTGTAGCGATCTATCTCAGGGAAAAAGGATTAGTGAAAAAAGATAGGATTATTGCTGAAACGGGCAAAGGACGCCTTATTCTAAAAATTATTGCCAATAATTATGTGACTGTCAGTATGGGAGTGCCTGAATTTGAACCGGATAGGATCCCATTAAAAGTTAATCAAAGGATGGAAAAATATAAATTAAATCTGGATAAAAATAAGCTGACTTTTGGTGCTGTTTCTTTGGGAAATCCTCATGCTGTTATAATTGTTGATGATGTTGATTCAACCTTAGTAAATGTAATTGGTCCAAATGTACAGCTAAGTGGGATATTTCCAGAAAGTGTCAATGTTAGCTTTATTCAAATATTGAGTCAGGAAAGATTTAAGTTACGTGTTTTTGAACGTGGTTCTGGTGAAACATTAGCGTGTGGTAGCGGTGCTTGTGCGGCGATGGTTATTGCTTGTCAGCAAGGGTATTTGAAGGGGACAATAGACGCGGAGTTACGTGGTGGTCATCTGAAGTTACAGTGGGAAGGCGAAGGCGAACCAGTCTATATGACAGGTCCTGCTGAAACGGTCTTTGAGGGAAAAATTAAATTATGAGTGAATATAAAAAAGAGAGCTCAGAGTCAAATAATATTTCAGAAAATATAGTGATTGATTTTTTAAGGAAAAATCCGAATTTTTTTAATTCATACCCCGATATTATCTCTGAATTAAAAATTCCGCACGATCATGGTACGGCTATATCGTTAGTTGAAAAACAAGTCTCTGTTTTACGTGAACAAAATCAACAAACAAGAAAGCGCTTACATGAGTTAATAGAAATTGCGCGTCAGAATGAAGAACTTGCTAAACGAATGCATAAATTAGCACTGACCCTAATGGATGCAGATGAACCTAAAGATATTTTCAATACCTTATACGACAACTTGAAAAAGAACTTTCATGCGGATCGTGCCGTTGTTAGGTTATTTGCAAAACCCTCCTTTATAGATACTTTTGCAACAGATGAATTCTCAGGTAACGAAACTGCGGAAGAGTATTTGTTTAAAAGTATTATTGATAAGCGCTTGCCATTAAGTGGTCGTATGAAACGCCAACAACAAGTGTTTTTGTTTGGCGATGATGGTGATGAAATTGCATCATCTGTGATGATCCCATTGCATGGTCAAGGGTGGGGTGGAATCCTTTCTATTGGTAGTTTTGATGCTGAGCATTTTCAAGCTGGTATGGGTATTGAATTACTTGCTAACTTAGGTGAAATATTAAGTTTTATTTTAAAACCTTGGGTTGAGCAAGTTTAGTTTTTAACATAAATAACAATGATTAATTAATTTAAATAATGCAACCGTCTGAGATGCCATTGCTTGATTCCTTCATAAAGAGTTTACATCACCTTTCTGAACATACTCGTAAGAGTTATCAACGTGATGTCACCTGCCTAGAAAATTTTTGTGATAAGCAAGAAATAAATAAATGGTCTGATATTGATTGTAAACAGATAAGACGTTTTGTCGCTTCTCGACATAAAGAGGGTATTAGTGGTCGTTCATTACAGCGTAACTTGTCAGCAATTAGATCTTTTTATTATTATCTATTAGAGCTAGATAAGGTTAAAAAAAATCCTGCCGAAGGCGTTGTTACCCCTAAAACATCTCGTAAACTTCCCAATGTGTTAGACACAGATCAGACCGTTCAACTAGTCGAAATTAAACAACAAGATGATTTAGCGATTCGTGATCGTGCCATGCTGGAGTTGATTTATTCTTCCGGATTACGCCTTGCTGAATTGGTAAGTACCAATATCAATGATGTTGATTTTAGTGACCGCTTATTGACAGTGATTGGTAAGGGTAAAAAAATGCGTAATGTTCCTATTGGAAAGCATGCAATCAAGGCGATTAATAATTGGCTAAAGATAAGACAATATATGATTAATAAAAACGAAATTGCATTATTTGTTAGCCAGCAAGGCAAACGAATCAGTCCAAGATCAGTACAATATCGTTTAAAGAAGTGGGCTGTAAAACAAGGTTTACCAAGTCACGTACACCCCCATATGCTGCGGCATTCATTCGCCAGTCATATGTTGGAGTCTAGCGGTGATCTGCGTGCTGTTCAGGAATTACTTGGCCATGCGGATATTAGTACTACGCAAGTTTATACTCACCTTGATTTTCAACATTTGTCACAGATTTATGATAAGAGCCACCCTCGAGCATATCGAAAGAAATCGGATCGATAGCATTGCCTTAAGATAACTATTGACATGGGCATTAGCTAGCCGCTCATGTACAATTCCGCTTCCCTTCTTAGGAGAGAGAAAAGGTGAAACAATATCGAGGAACAACCATATTATCTGTGCGTCGCAATGAGCATGTCGTTATTGGCGGTGATGGACAGGTATCATTGGGTGATACTGTGATGAAAGGCAATGCACGTAAGGTACGACGCTTATATAATGAAAAAATAATTGCTGGATTTGCCGGTGGTACAGCGGATGCTTTTACTTTATTTGAACGCTTTGAGGCTAAATTACAAAAGCATCAAGGAAATTTAATGCGATCTGCTGTTGAATTGGCAAAAGATTGGCGCACAGACCGAATGTTACGTCGACTTGAAGCATTACTATGTGTTGCAGACAAAACTACTTCACTTATTATCTCGGGGAATGGAGATGTAATAGAGCCAGAAGATCATATTATGGCGATCGGCTCAGGTGGGAATTATGCAAAATCAGCTGCACAAGCCTTGATCGAGAACACCGAGATGGGTGCTCGTGAAATCGTTGAAAAAGGTTTAGGTATCGCTGCTAATATTTGTATCTACACGAATTCCAACTTGACTGTAGAAGAACTGTAAATAGTTGTTTAGAAATCATATTAAATAAATGGATTAAAATGTCAGACTTAACACCACAGGCGATTGTTGCCGAATTAAATAAACATATTATTGGTCAAGACTCAGCTAAACGTGCAGTTGCTATTGCATTACGTAATCGTTGGCGTCGAGTGCAAGTCGATGAATCAATACGAAATGAGATTACCCCCAAAAATATATTAATGATTGGACCTACTGGTGTGGGGAAGACTGAGATAGCTCGACGTCTTGCTAAACTAGCTAAAGCACCATTCATTAAAATAGAAGCGACAAAATTTACAGAGGTAGGTTATGTCGGGCGTGATGTGGAATCGATTATTCGTGATCTTGCTGATGTTGCGATAAAACAAACACGTGAAATTGAATTAGAAAAAGTAAGTGCTCAGGCAGACGAAATTGCTATGGAAAGAGTACTAGATATTTTATTGTTACCAGCTCGAGGTGTTGGTGAAAATGATGAAGAATTAAATGAAAATCCGACACGTAAAAAATTCAGAAAAATGGTCGTTGAAGGAAAGTTTGATGATAAAGAACTTGAAGTTGAATTAAAGACACCTAGTGTTGGTGTTGAGATAATGGCACCACCAGGTATGGAAGAAATGACCAGTCAGTTGCAAGGCATGTTTCAAAATATGGGGGATACTAAGAAACAAACACGTAAATTGCATGTAAAAGATGCATTAAAACTATTAGGAGAAGAAGCAGCAGCAAAGTTATTAAATGAAGAAGATATTAAGGCCATTTCATTAGAAAGTGTTGAACAACATGGTATTGTTTTTCTTGATGAGCTTGATAAAGTTACACGCCGTTCTGAAGCAAGTGGTCCAGATATTTCTCGTGAAGGTGTGCAACGTGATTTATTACCGCTAGTTGAAGGTAGTACAGTAACAACGAAATATGGAATGGTAAAGACAGATCATATTTTATTTATCGCATCTGGCGCATTTCACCTTGCTAAACCTTCAGATCTAATCCCTGAGTTACAGGGGCGATTACCTATTAGGGTAGAATTAACGGCCTTGGTTGCAGATGACTTTGTTAGAATCCTCACAGAACCCGACGCATCATTAACAGAACAATACACCTTGTTAATGGCAACTGAAGGAGTGAGCGTAAGCTTTACTCCTGATGGTGTAAAGCGAATTGCCGAAATTGCTTTTCAGGTAAATGACACTACCGAAAATATTGGTGCGCGTCGTCTGCATACAGTTATGGAACGCTTACTTGAGACATTGTCGTATGAAGCTTCAGAAAAAAATGGCGAATCTATATCAATTAATGCAGATTATGTTAATGATCATTTAAATGAGTTGATTGAAGATGAGGATTTAAGTCGTTATATCCTGTAATTTAATAATAACTTTTAATATTTGTGCTAATTAAAAAAAACATGTCAGATACTAAAAGAAGTCCGACTTCAATAAATCTACATCAGAAATCTCGTATGCTTGAGATAGAATATGATGATGGAGCTAGATTCGAATTGTCTTGTGAGTATTTGCGAGTTCACTCTCCCTCTGCAGATGTTAAAGGGCACGGACCAGGGCAAGAAGTTTTACAAATAGGTAAAGAAATGATCAATATTCAAGAGATAGAAGCTGTAGGGAACTATGCTGTCAAGTTAATCTTCGATGATGGGCACAATACGGGGCTTTATACTTGGGAATACTTGTATGAACTGGGTACGCAAAAAGATAATTATTGGATTAATTATCTGGATGCTTTAAAAAAAGCAGGACATACACGAAAATTAAATGACTGAACAATCAATAACAGACTTTGGTTTTGAAAAAGTTCCTGCTAAAGAAAAGGCTAGTAGAGTCGCTGATGTTTTTACATCAGTAGCGTCAGAATATGATTTGATGAATGATGTTATGTCATTCGGTGTTCACCGATTATGGAAGCGCAAGTTAGTAGACTTCTGTGCGATTAGAAGAAATTATCATGTGTTGGATCTTGCTAGTGGTACTGGAGACATTGCAAGTTTAATTTATAAACGACTAGGTGATAGTGGTCGGGTTACATTATGCGACATCAACTCCGACATGTTAAAAAATGCAAGAGATCGATTAATAAATAAAGGAAAGATTGATAGAGTTGATTACGTACAAGCTAGTGCAGAGCTATTGCCTTTTGAGGACAATAGTTTTGATTGTATGACACTTTCATTTGGATTACGGAATATGACAGATAAAGATGCTGCCTTACGCTCTATGTATCGGAAGCTAAAATACGGTTCACAATTAGTCATTCTTGAATTTTCAAAGGTCGTGATCCCAGTGTTGAGTAAAATATATGATGAATATTCATTAAAGTTGATTCCTCGATTTGGCAAAGTCATTGCTCGTGATGAATCGAGTTATCAATATTTAGTTGAATCAATACGGGTGCACCCTAACCAAGAAGTATTGGCGACAATGATGAAGCAAGCTGGCTTTGAAAAAGTCCAATATTATAATTTGACAGGTGGTGTTGTCGCCATTCATCGTGGTTATAAAATATGAGTGTTGTTGAAAATAAAATACCTGTCTGGATAAGCCAGTTAGAAAAAATAGTCAATAAAACATTGAGTCTCGATGAAGAAACGCTGTGTAAATTAGAAAAGCTCGAGGGTAAAGTGGTTGCATTTGAATTTACTAATACAAAGTTGACTGTATTTCTATTCTTTTCGACAGCAGGACTGACAATAAATACGACTTATAAAAATAAAGCCGATGTATTGATTAAAGGTACACCAACAAATTTTATAATGATGTTGGCTATGTCGAAGCAAGGTAGCGCTAACTTGCCAACAGATATGCAAATCATTGGTGATATTGTTCTTGTTCAACAATTTCAGCTAATAATGCAAAATATTGAAATTGATCTCGAAGAATTACTTGCAAACTGGTTGGGTGATAGTGTCGCTTATGAACTGGGAAAAATTATACATAGCACTAGTAGCGTAGCTATAGATACTGGGAAAACATTAGCAATGAACATAAGTGAATATCTACGTTTTGAAACCGATATGTTACCGGACGAATTATTAGTAGATGATTTTTGTAAAGAAGTCGATGTGCTTCGAGAGGATGTTGATAGACTTTATCAGAGAGTTAGTCACACCGTAAAACAAATAAAAAGTAAAGATCAGAGTACTTAAATTTATGGAGCAAATACTTCGTTTATTAGCTATTCAAAAAGTATTAATAAAGTATGGTTTTGATGAATTTATCTTTACAATGCATTTATTTCGTCCAGTACGTCTCCTGTTTTATGTTTTTCCTTGGAACTGGTTTGGAAAAAAAAAGAGGCCTCGTGCACAGCGTATGCGTTTGATGTTGGAGGAATTAGGTCCTATCTATGTCAAATTGGGACAAATATTATCAACCCGACGTGACCTAATACCGGAAGATATAGCTAATGAATTTGCCATGCTACAAGATTCTGTTGCTCCATTTTCTGGAAAGGTTGCTCGCCAAATTATTGAAGATGCCTACGAATGCGATATCAGCGAAGTATTTCTGGAGTTTAATGAAACACCGTTGGCTTCAGCGTCAGTTGCTCAGGTACATCTAGCAACACTTAAAGATGGTCGTGATTTTATTGTTAAAGTTATTCGCCCTGGTATTGAAATTCTTATTCGTAAAGATTTGAAATTGCTGCATCTGCTTGCAGAGAAAGGAGAAAAATATTACCGCAAAGGAAAATCTCTACGTTTTACTGGTGTGATTACTGAATTTGAAAAAACATTATTGAATGAACTTGATTTACAAAGAGAAGCGGCTAACGCTTCTCAGTTACGTCGAAATTTTGGTAATGAAGAACGCTACTATGTTCCTGAAATAGACTGGGGACTAACACGACGTAATGTGTTGGTGATGGAGCGAGTAACCGGCATCTCAGTTCGAGACATTGATAAATTAAAAGCCGCGGGAATAAATTTGAAATGGCTAGCTGAATATGGTGTCGAAATATTTTTTATGCAAGTTTTTCGTGATAATTTTTTCCATGCAGATATGCACCCGGGTAATATTTTTGTAGGGCCTTCTGAAGGCGATATTCCATCAAAAGTAAAGGTTATCGATTTTGGCATCATGTGTTCATTGACTGAGTTTGACCAACGCTACTTAGCAGATAATTTCATTGCATTTTTAAACCGCAATTATAACCGTGTCGCAGCATTACATATAGAGTCAGGATGGGTTCCTAAAGGGACCCGTATAGACGAATTGGAATCAGCCATACGCACAGTTTGTGAACCATTACTTGTTAGACCAATGAATGAGATTTCATTTGGTGAGTTATTACAACGACTTATTCAAATTGCACGACGATTTAATGTTGAGATTATGCCGCAATTAATTATGTTGCAAAAAACTATTATTAATATTGAAGGCATAGGGCGACAACTTTATCCAGAGCTCGATCTCTGGAAAACTGCTCGACCACAATTAGAACGTTTTATGGATGAACGTATCGGTATGAAAGGATTGTTTAAAGGTGTAAAACTTAATATTCCAAAGCTGATAGACCGATTACCAGATATACCAAATCGTGCACTTGATGTGTTAGATCAATTATACGAAGGTAGAATAGAAATGGAAAATAAGTCGAAAGAATTAAATAACCTTCGAAAAGAAATGAAAATCTATAGTCGTAGTACAGTATTAGCTGTGGTCGGATCAGGGTTTTTGTTGTCTTCGGCTATTATCTATGCGCTTGACAATACAACTCATGGGGTACTTGCGTCAGTACCAGTTGTATCTTGGTTGTTGGGTTATGCCGGGATGATGTTGTTATATTTGTCATGGCAACAAAAGTAGATAATTAAGAAAACTATCCTGACAATAAGAGATATTCTATGCAACGAAAAGATGTTGAATTTAAAACAGAAGATGACACTACTTTACGTGGCTGGTTATATTTACCAAATGATACTGGTGATGTTGTTCCAGCAATTGTTATGGCTCATGGTTATTCTGCTGTTAAAGAAATGTATCTTGATAAGTATGGTGAAGTCTTTGCAGCAGCAGGCATGGGAGTACTTATTTTTGATAATCGTAATTTTGGTTCAAGCGATGGTGAACCAAGGCAAGAAATTGATCCATGGCAACAAATTCGTGATTATCGTGATGCAATCACTTATACAATTTCGCTAACTATGGTTGATGAAAGTCGCATAGGAGTTTTTGGGTCAAGTTATAGCGGTGGCCATGTTCTTGTTGTCGCTGGAATCGATAAGCGAGTTAAATGTGTTGTGTCTCAAGTGCCTATTATCTCTGGAATAGAAAATGCACGTAGGCTTATTCGTTCAGATCTTTGGGATGGACTTCGCGGTATGTTTGATGATGATCGTGCCGCACGGTATGCGGGAAATAAGCCACAGATGGTCCCTGTAGTATCTTCACCTTATGAACAACCTCAGGCTCCTGCCGCATTACCTACCGCTGATTCATGGAAATGGTTCAGAGAAACTCATGATAAACTGGCTCCCTCTTGGAGGAATGAAGTTACTCTTCGCTCTGTTGAAATGTTCATTGAATACGAGCCGGCTATTTATATACCATCAATCAGTCCCACTCCACTTTTAATGTTGATAGCACGAGATGATGTCCTGACTGTTTCTGACTTAGCTTTTGCGGCTTATGATACAGCGCATGAACCAAAACAACTCGTGGTCTTAAACGGCGGACATTTTGATGCTTATATCGATTCATTTGATGAATCGAGTTCATCTGCGAAAGACTGGTTTAGTCAATATCTTTTAGGATAGAGTTTGAAAGCGAAAATATTCGATCGATATAGAGAAAATATGTGCGTCACATAAACTTAAAATACATTTTTTATTTTGGTTGTTAGCAAAAATATCTGTTTACAATGCTAAAGCGTATTAATATGGCATGAATAATAAACTTCCGGCTTGACTCATTAATAGTCATGAGCTAGCGGCATTAAGGCTTGTGTATATTACTTCCTCTAATTATCTCTATTAAGCATTAGATACCGTTGGTCTTTCCGGGGAACAAGAGCTCCATATGATGGTCGTTAACAATCAGATTTTTTAAAACGCTTATATTTATTGTGAACGTTATGGGTCCATGGCCAAGATAAATTTTTCTTTTACATAAGATCATTCTGTTTTTTTCAAATGAATAGCTAAACCTTTGAGTACGTTTAATGCCTCATATAGCTGGTAGTCTGTTTCAGCTAGAGAAGGCGTATCTGTTTTTGCCTTAGTTTTATCTTTTACTTGTTCCTCTTTACTTTCTTCCATTCCATTACCGAGATGACCTGTTAAATCAGATTCTTTGATTTGAGTTGAAGAATGATTTGCTACGCTATCAACACGAATATTTTTTATGAAAATATCAGGTTCTATGCCGGATGCTTGAATAGAACGACCCGATGGTGTGAAGTAGCGAGCTGTAGTCAATTTTAATGCTGCTTTATCATTCATTGGCAAAATAGTCTGAACTGAGCCTTTACCAAAGGTGCGTTCACCCATTATAATTGCACGGTGGTGATCTTGTAAGGCACCAGCAACAATCTCAGACGCTGAAGCGGAACCACCATTTACCAGAACTATCATGGGCGCATTCTCCAATATATCTGTTGGTTTTGCTGAAAATGTAAGTTTTGAGTCTTTGATTCGACCCTCAGTATAAACAATCAATCCTTCATCAATAAACAGATCAGAGACGCCTACTGCTGCATTTAGTATCCCGCCAGGATTATTTCTTAGATCGAGTATTAAGCCACTTAATTCATCTGCGTTATTTATTTTCAATTTTTCGAGTGATTTGCGCAGATCTTCCGCAGTATGTGTTTGAAAGTTCGATACGCGTATATAACCAAATCCAGGCTCCAAAATCTTACTGCGGACACTTTTAACAGTGATAACATCACGTGTTATGGTAATTTGCATGGGCATATCTTCATTTTCCCTTATGACAGTAATGATGATGTCGGTACCCACTTTTCCACGCATTAATTTAACAGCATCATTTAAAGCCATACCTTTGACTGAACGTTCATCCAGTTTGATGATTAAGTCACCCGCTTTGATACCTGCACGTTCTGCTGGAGTGTCATCTATGGGTGATATCACTTTCACAAAACCATCTTCCATGCCGACTTCAATACCGAGTCCACCAAATTCACCAGATGTACCTTCTTGGAGGTCTTCGTAGTGTTCTTTATCAAGATAAGTTGAATGAGGATCGAGACCTTCCAACATACCCCGTATTGCATTCTCGATTAATTCTCTGTCACTAATAGTTTCTACATAGTCATTCTTAACTTTAGCAAATACTTCAGTAAAAATACGAAGCTCATCTAATGGTAGGGTCTTATCTTCATTGCCTTCTTCAGTCATTGCTAATACAGCACTTGCAAATGAAATTGACAACAATAGTGTGATAGTGAAACTCTTAAATAATGACATTGTTTACTCCGTTCAGGCTAACATGCGTAGATTATCTTGATTGTTTAATACGTAACAAGTTCATTACGATAGTTATTGTGAAGCATAACCGGGCTCTACTGTATATGACAAATCGGTAATGTCTACCATTTGCACCAATGAGATGGGTTGATAGGTTCAGTACCCTTTCTGATTTCGAAATAAAGGGCAGTATCGCTCTGTCCTCCGCTGTCTCCTACAGTTGCAATTGCTTCATCTGCGAGTACCCAATCACCCATATTTTTTAAGATATTTTGATTATGGCCGTATAAGCTCATAAAGCTATCACCGTGATCGATAATTATTAATAAACCAAGATGACGAAACCATTCTGCAAAAATAATTTCACCGCTACTGATAGCAGTCACTTTGGCGCCCATTTCAGCATTGATTAGAACACCTTGCCATTTGAGGTTGAGGTCTCCACTTTTTTTGTTAGCGCCATATTCTTTTGATAAGGTACCTTTAACTGGCCAATTTAATTTACCCTTAAGAGTATTGAATCGTGGGGCCTCTTTAAATACTTCTTTTGTGACTACTTTATTTTTTTTTAACCCTTGAAATAAAATTCTGAGCTGACGTTCATTTTCTTGCTGTATTTGAAGTTTGATTCCTTGTTCTTCTATATATTTTGCCAAACGTATATTTATATCACGTCGAGTTGCACGAAATTCATGAAAATCACTTAGTTTAGTTTTATGTTTCAATTTTAACTCTTCAAGCTTCACCGACTCATCTTTAATAGCTGATTGAATCTTCTCTAGACTTATTAAGGATTCTTTGAACTGTTCGATACGCTCAGAACGTATTCGATTGTGATAGTCATAATAGGCTAGTACACGTCTGACTAATGCGGGGTGTTCCTGATTGAGGATTAATCTTAAATAATCATTGTGACCAATTTGATAAGCGGCTCGAATTTGATCAATTAGTTTTTCTTTTTCTTCTTTGAGTGCTGCATCATGCTCTGCTTGCTCAAACAACATCTCCTCGAGCTTAGATTTTTTTTCTGATATTTTTGCGTTAATGATATGCAGGTCAGTTAATGTTTCTGTGGTATTTATTTCATTATCGCGTAACTCTTGTTGTGATTTATTCGTTTCATCCTGAGCGGATTTAATTCGTAATTCTATTTCTTTGATGCGTTTTTGAATATTTTGTAATGCAATAGCTTTTTCAGAATAGGAATTATTAGCGGCTATCGTCGCATTTGATATGAAGCATGAAGCTAAAAAGATTGAACAAATAAATGAGTTTGTTGTGTCAACGAAATGAGGAGTCATGCTTGATTTGCTTAATAATGGTTGCAGGGATATCCTTTTCATAAAATTCTAATAGTGTTTTACCGGTCATCTCTTTCGGTTTTGGAATTCCCATGATATCGAGCATTGTTGGAGTGATATCAGATAAAGAGCCGACTTCGGGTAAAAATTTGGCTCGTCTGCCGATATAAATAAGCGGCACATAATTATTAGTATGCGCTGTGTGCGCCTGAGATCTGATCTTTTCAGTGGTGTAAGCCTTTAGCTGTTCTGCATTTCCATGGTCGGCGGTAATAACAATTTCACCACCAATTTTTTGTGCACAATGAATAACCTTGGCGAGACATTTATCAATAGTTTCTATTGCTGATATTGTTGCTTTGAAATCACCAGTGTGGCCAACCATATCCGCATTTGCATAGTTGCAGACTATGACATCATATTTTTTACTATTTATTGAATCAATAAGGTGTTCCGTTATCTCGTTAGCACTCATTTCTGGTTGTTTATCATAAGTTTCTACATGTGGTGAAGGAACCAATATACGGTCTTCACCTTCGAAAACACGTTCTTCCCCACCATTAAAGAAAAAAGTAACATGAGCATATTTTTCCGTTTCAGCAATACGAAGTTGCTTCAACCCAAGATTCGCTATGTATTCACCAAAGACATTCGACATACTGATAGGCGGAAATGCAACAGGAAATTCATAATTGGCTTTATACGAGGTTAGACTGAGAAACGAAGAAAGTTTAGGTATTCGCTCCCGATCGAATGCCTGGAACTCCGGTTTTGTGAATGCGCGGGCTAGTTGACGAGCACGGTCTGCACGGTAATTAGCAAAAACAATAACATCACCATCATTAATGTTAATGGGTGGTTTACCCAGTTTTGTGATGACTGTTGGTTTGATGAATTCATCTGATTCACCTCTAGCATAGGCCATATCAACGGCAATGAAGGGATCAACAGATTGATATTCTGCCTTCCCTTGGGTTATTAGGTCATAAGCTAGTTTGGTACGATCCCAGCGTTTATTGCGGTCCATTGCATAATGGCGACCAATTATTGATGCGAAAATACCAACACCCAACTTCTTCATCTTCAGCTGAGCATTATGAATCGATTCTTCTGCACACTTTGGTGGTGTATCTCGACCATCAAGAAAAGCATGGAGATAAATCTTTTTCACACCACATTTGCTAGCTAATTCCATTAATGCAAATATATGGTCCTCATGGCTATGTACCCCTCCGTTTGAAAGTAATCCCAGTAAATGAACCGCCTTATTTTTTTCAGCAGCATTTTTAAATGCAAGATTCAGATTCTTATTTTTATAAAAACTACCATCCTCAAGTGCTCGAGTAATACGAGTGAACTCTTGATCTACTATTCGGCCAGAACCAATATTCATATGTCCTACTTCAGAATTACCCATTTGCGTAGCTGGTAGTCCGACATCAATGCCTGATGCGCTTATCAGAGTATGTGGGTACTCTTCCCAAATACGTTCCCATGTGGGCTTATTAGCAGAATAGATTGCATTATAGACCGTATTATCTGTATGGCCCCAGCCATCTAGAATTATTAGAATTATTGGTTTATGACTTACTTGCATTGAAGGTCTTAATGGCAATGACTAGAATGTATGGGCTTTAAATGATGACAGATTTTGTAATACGAAAATGAGATATCGGTTACTTGATATATATACATGTAATTAATTTGACAATATCTTTAAGAATTCTACTTTAATTGCGTAAATTTTAGCATGAAAGCTGATATGACTTCATATTAATCAATAATACACATTGAATCAGCTATAAATGTTTTTTCAGTCGACGATATAACGTATTATTCAGACCTCACTTAATACTACTACAGCAAGAGATTACTGCAATGGAACGACTCCTTGAATTTGTGGGCAACCACCCGCTTTATTTTTCACTATTGATTTCCATATTGATGTTATTAATTTGGAATATTTTTGGTGATATGCTTAGTGGCGTTAAATTATCACCACCTGAAGAAGTTACGCGTCTGATTAATCGAGACAATGCTAAAGTACTCGATTTGCGAACGCAAAAGGAATTTGAGAAAGGACATATTATTGATGCCATTAATATTAGTGCTGATCAAGTACCAGGGCAGCTTGATAAACTAAAAAAATACAAAAAAAACGGAGTTATCCTTTGTTGTGCTACCGGGTCTGTTTCTTCAAAAACAGCACGTAAGTTAATGAATGAAGGATATGAAAAAGTTTTTAGTCTGAAAGGCGGTATTCTCTCATGGCAAAATGCAAACTTACCTCTTACTAGAGGGCTTAAATAAAGTTATATAATTCTAATAAATTTTCAAAAAAGATAGGAAAAAATCATGACTGAACAAGATAGCAAGCAAGCACAAAAAGATAATGGACCAGATGACGCACAGTTTTTAGTACAAAAAGTCTACGTAAAAGATATTTCATTTGAAACACCTAATACTCCGGAAATATTTAAGGTGGAATGGCGACCAGAAGTCGAGATGAATATGATTAATAAAGCAACACCTATTGGCGATGACCATTTTGATGTGGTGTTGACGGTTACATTAACGGTTAAGGTGGGTGATAAGGTAGCGTATCTGATTGAAATCAATCAAGCGGGTATATTTATGATTAGAAATCTCCCTGCAGATGTCATTGATCGTATGTTAGCAATTGTTTGTGCCAATATCTTATTTCCTTTCATACGTGAGACTGTTTCAGATGTAGTTACGCGTGGTGGTTTTCCACAGTTATTGCTCGCACCGGTAAACTTTGATGCCTTGTTTGAACAAGAGCAAGCCGAAGGGAAGGCCCAGCTAGAAGCAGCTGCACATGCTAATGCAGACATAACGCATTAATTCATCATGACAACACAGTCAGTGTTAGTTCTCGGAGCAGGTTCTTGGGGCACTGCATTAGCATTGGTTTTAGCGCGTAAGAAAAATATAGTCTATCTATGGGATATAAATTTAGAGTTGATAAAAAGTCTAAAAACTGAAAAAACAAATATGCGTTATATTCCTGGAGTCCCTTTCCCGAAAAATATAATTCCTGTTGAATCTATTGAGCAAGTCCCTCTCAGTACAAAAATGTTTGTTAATTCTGTTCCTTGCTATGGTTTGCGCAGCAGCTTGCAATTATTAAAATATTTTTCTGATGTTAATTTGTGTATTGCTTGTAAAGGTTTTGAGCCGGGTACGCAGAAATTTAATCATCAAGTTGTTGAAGAAGAGTTACCTAAAAGTAATATTGCGATACTTTCAGGTCCATCTTTTGCGAAAGAAGTAGGTGCAGGTTTGCCAACTGCCGTTACTATTGCTGCTAAGGATCTTAGTGTTGCAAAAATATTTGCAGATTTATTTCATGATGATGTCTTTCGTATCTATACCCATAATGATGTCATAGGCACGCAAGTCGGTGGAGCGGTGAAAAATGTAATGGCAATTGCAGCTGGTATAGCCGACGGATTAGGTTTTGGCGCCAATACACGTTCAGCATTATTAACGCGTGGCTTAGCAGAGATTATGCGTTTGGGATTGGCTTTGGGCGCTAGGCAAGAAACTTTTATGGGCCTTGCTGGTTTAGGTGATTTAGTCTTGACGTGCACCGATAATCAATCGCGAAATCGAAGTCTGGGGTTGTTATTAGCTGAAGGATTATCGGTTAATGCTGCGAGTGAGAAAATCGGACAAGCTATTGAAGGTCTAAGGACAGCAAATGAAGTTGCAGTATTGGCTAAGAAACATGGAATTGAAATGCCGATTATAGAACAAGTTAATAACGTACTTCAATCAAGATGCTCCCCACATGAAGCAGTAAAAAACTTGTTGACGCGTGGTTCTAAGGCTGAAGTTTAATTAAAATAAGATTCTGTTACGACATAAATTTTCTTAAGTAACTCGCAAATATTAACTCTTGGCTCTCATTTTACTATAATGTGGTGAATACATACGTCGTAAAGATAGTTATCGCAAAAAAAGCACTAATTAACAGTATGCATATCAAGTAATCACAGAAATATACAGTATATTTTAACAGATGGTTATGTATGGATAGTTGGTAGACAATAAGCTATTGATCGAAATCATTCTGTCGCCAAGCCTCATAAACAATAATACTCACTGAGTTTGATAGATTCAGACTGCGGTTTTTCTTTAGCATTGGAATTCGTAAGATTCTATTGGTATTGAATTTGCTTAATATACTTTTAGGCAGGCCTCGTGTTTCTGGACCAAAAATAAAACTATCTCCCTTACGAAAAACACAATCAGAGTAATGCTTAGAGCCTTTGGTGGAAATAGCGTAGAGTGTATTTATTCTATTTTTTTCAAGATAGTTCTGATAATTATCATAGTGATGTACGATTGACAAATCGATATAATCTAGCCCGGCACGACGCAGACTTTTTTCATCCATATCAAAGCCAATAGGATGAATCAAATGCAACTGAGCGTTGGTGTTTGCACAAAGACGTATAATATTACCAGTATTAGGTGGGATTTCCGGCTCAAATAGAACAATATTAAACATAACAGTATATTATATTCCATTAAATGAATTGTAGTATGACAATAACCTCGCTAACTGAGCAAGACAAGAAACGGCTAGAAATAGAATTCTGTGGCTTGAAGCTTAATTCACCTTTGGTTCTATTATCAGGCTGTGTTGGTTTTGGTGAAGAATATACACGTATCAGAGGGTTCTCTAATACTGATGTAGGTGCTATTTGTTTAAAAGGCACAACTTTAGAACCTCGGCTGGGTAATCCACCGCGTCGTGTTACGGAAACCTACATGGGGATGATCAATGCGATAGGTTTACAAAATCCAGGTTCGAAGATCGTGGTAGATGAGTACTTACCTAATCTAGATTTCACAGAAACAAGGTTTATAGCAAATGTATCAGGTTCAACGTTAGAAGAGTATGAGGAAGTAACTCGGATCTTTGATGATTCTCCAATTGATGCAATGGAGATCAATATCTCATGCCCTAACGTTAAAGAAGGCGGCGTTGCTTTTGGTAATGATCCTGAGATGTCTGCGCGGGTTGTGTCAGCATGTCGAAGTGCAACTAAAAAACCACTCATCACAAAACTCTCTCCTAATCAAACAGATATTGCTGAAAGCGCACGTTGTTGTATTGAAGCGGGAACAGACGGGCTTGCTGTGATCAATACGTTAATGGGTATGGCAATCGATATAAACTCACGCCAACCGATTATAGGTAATAATCAAGGTGGTTTATCGGGTCCTGCGATTAAGCCGATTGCACTTTTGAAGGTACATCAAGTTTATCAAGTGGCAAAAAATCATGCTATACCGATAATAGGACAGGGAGGTGTGACTACTGTTGAAGATGTTATTGAGTTTATGATTGCTGGTGCAACAACGGTAGGTATTGGAACGGCCTTATTTTACGAACCGTTGATTTGTCCTAAATTAAGCAACGGCATTGTTGATTATCTGAATAAGCATGACCTTGACCATATCTCTGAACTTATCGGAACACTTGAATTATATGATTAATCTGTTGTAAGACGTTTTAGAAAAACGCGCATTTCTTTGAGGACTTGTACATCACCATTTTTTTCAGCAATACTAATTCCTTTTTCATAAGCGCCTATTGCTTCATCAATTTTTTTATTTTTAGTCAGTGCTTTCGCATAAAGCTTCCATGCAGCTGAGAAAGATGGTTTAAGTTCGATTGCTTTCTCTAAGTGGACTGCGGACTGGTCAAAATCACCTTGTTTGAAGTATTCATTTCCGAGGCTATACCTTAATAGTTCATTATCATTACCTTCTTTAAGCAAGGTTTTGAATGTATCAAATTGTTTCATATAAATGTACCTATAGTTTTTGAGCAATTAACATCGCTTGATCTCTAAATCCTTCGTCTATTTTTCCGGTTGTTCCTTCTTCTCTGTAGTAAATTGTATTCCAATCATTGAATAAATCTAATAGTTCATTTTTTTCTAATAAATAATCAGGATTATTTGGTCCAACATCATTGACTTTATTGATAATAAACGTCTGATAAAAAACAAGTCCGTTTTTTTTTATTGCATTTTTTATATCATCTATTAATTCACGGTCAAGAAAATGGCTCACAGTTATGACATTAAAAGAATCTGAAGCAGGTGGTTTTTTAGAAATATCTCTAGACTCAAATTTAATTTTCAAATTTTTCTTTAAAGCTTCACTAGAAAGATGCTTCAAAGCAGATATTGAAATATCCCATGCGGAGACACTTAACCCATTTTCTGCAAGGCATATTGCATTTGCACCACGACCGCAAGCTAAATCAAGCGCGGTTCCTTGCTTAGGTAACAGATGTTGATTTAGACGTAATACTTCTGCAGGAGAAGGATAATTGCTTAAGCAAGAATCATAATTTTCATCCCACTTTTTTTTTATTTTATCGTTCAACGTCGCCAAAATGTTGGAGTGAATAATACTAATAAAGTGAATATTTCAAGACGTCCTAATAACATGGCAAAACATAGTATCCACTTTGCAGTATCATTAATACTACTATAATTTTGACTGACTTCTCCAAGCCCGGGACCAAGATTGTTCATGCATGCTGCTAATGCTGAAAATGCAGTAACCTGATCAAGATTTGTCGCCATTAATGCAAAAAGTAGTAATGTAAATAAAACAATATAAGTAGCAAAGAAGCCCCATACTGCTTCTATAACACGTTCAGGAATAGCTTTATTTCCTACTTTGATGATAAAAATAGCACTCGGATGGATTAGCCTCTTTATTTCTCGTATTCCTTGTTTGAAAAGCAAAAGAATACGTATAATTTTTATTCCGCCACCCGTAGAACCAGCACAGGCACCAAAAAAACTAGAAAATAATAAGAGTAGCGGCATAAATCCGGCCCAGCCTTGATAGTCTGTCGTCGTATAACCGGTGGTAGTAGCAATAGAAACAGTTTGAAAGATACTATCTTTAATTGCCTTTTCGAAGCTTTCATATTCACCGGTGAATATGTGATAACTGGCGCAAATAAAGCAGATCATTAGCAGAATACCTAAGTAGGTGCGTAGTTCCGCGTCAGACCAATAGGCTTTTAAACTTGTTTGTCGCCACGACATAAAATGCAAGCTAAAATTAATTCCAGCGATAAACATAAAAAATATTGCAACCGCTTCTATCAATCCACTTTCAAAATGACCTATGCTCGCGTCATGGGTTGAGAACCCACCAATAGATACAGTTGAAAAACTATGTGTAATTGCATCAAACGGAGTCATTCCCGCCATCCAATATGCTAATGCGCAAAAAATCGTCATAGAAAGATAGATGTACCAAAGTGCTTTAGCGGTCTCCGTGATTCTAGGTGTAAGTTTATTATCTTTAACTGGACCGGGTGTTTCAGCACGGTATAACTGCATACCACCGATGCCTAACATGGGTAGAATAGCAACTGCCAACACAATGATTCCCATGCCTCCTAACCACTGAAGTTCTTGTCGATAGAAAAGAATTGATTTAGGTAGAGAGTCTATTCCGACAATAATTGTTGCACCTGTTGTAGTGAGACCTGAAATTGATTCAAATACTGCATCTGTAATTGTTAATTCTGGAGTGCTGGATAATATGAGTGGGACACTACCTGTTAATCCAAGACCAACCCAAAATAAGACGACAACAACAAAACCATCTCGTAGTCGTAATTCATTTTTCACATTTCGAACTGGAAACCATAGTATTAAACCGATTGAAAGAATAAGTGCAAAAGCGGAGATGAACGGAATTGAAGTAGCATCATTAGTATAAATTGAAATTATTAATGGCGGAAACAGCGTTAAGCTGAATAGGGCTAACAATATACCCAAAATTCGTTGAATTACGGCAAATTGCATCGTTATCGTTCTCTAGTCAAAATTCTTCATTTATAAAAAGGTAATGCCAACCTGGAATAAGGATTCGACTTCAGCGACATGCTTTTTATCGGAGACAATTAAAATTAGGTGATCTTCAGTTTCGATAATAGTTCTCTTATTACTCATTAAGACATTATCGCCTCGAACAATAGCGGCGATTGTCGAGCCAGGTGGTAAATTTATATCACCTATTTTTTTACCAACTACTTTTGATGAGGTTGTATTACCATGAGCTATAGCCTCGATCGCTTCAGCAGCTCCTCTTCTTAAGGCGTGTACAACGACCACATCACCTTTGCGTATGTGTGCGAGTAAACTGCCAATGGTGGCTTGTTGAGGAGAGATTGCGATATCAATCGTATTACTTTGAACGAGATCAACATATGCAGCACGGTTGATTAACGCCATTACTTTTCTAGCGCCTAGTCGCTTTGCGAGCATAGAAGAGATGATATTTGCTTCATCAGCATTTGTAAGCGCACAGAAAACATCAGTTCTATCAATATCTTCTTCATGCAGTAGTTCCTCATCAGCACCATCACCATTCAGAACGATTGTTTTTTTTAATGATTCAGATGCAAAGTGTGCTTTTTCAGGATCAAATTCAAGTAATTTGACTTTGTAATTGTCTTCTAATAATCCAGCTAGTTTTAGACCTATATTGCCACCACCGGCGATCATAATACTTTTTAGAGGTTTTTCTTTAAATCGGATAACTTGTAATAATAGACGGATAGATTTTTTTGAGCTTATAAAAAATATTTCATCATCTGCCTCGATAACAGTCTCAGCAATCGGAATAATTGCTTGATTATTTCTGAATATAATAGCTATCTTATATTCAATGTTTGGGAGTTGCTTTTTAAGGTTACGCAATGAATGGCCAACTAACATACCACTATATGATGCTTTTAAAGCAACCATCTGAGCCTGCCCATTAGCAAAATCTAGGACTTGTAAGGCACCTGGGTTCTCGATTAATTTTTTTATATATTCAGTGACTAATTTTTCTGGACTTATCAAAACATCGATAGGCAATGCCTCCTGAGCAAAGAGAGTCGTGCTTGAGAGATATTCTGTTTCACGAATGCGTGCAATTTTCATGGGAGTATGAAACAAAGTGTAGGCAACTTGACAAGCTATCATATTGACTTCATCGCTATTTGTGACAGCTAAAATCATATCCGCATCTTTGGCGCCAGCTTTAGCTAAAACTGAAGGGTGTGATGCAACCCCAGTAATAGTTCTCAAGTCATGGCGTTCACTGATTAGCTGTAATGTTGCAGGATTATTGTCGACTAATGTGATGTCGTTGTTTTCATTAACTAGATTCGCTGCCACTGACGCACCAACTTGGCCTGCTCCTAATATTATAATCTTCATTTTAATTCTATTCCCAACATTTTCAGTTTTCTATATAGATGTGTACGTTCTATACCAATCGCATTTGCTACCTTACTAACACTACCTTTTGCTTTTTTTAATTGATATTCAAGATATGCTTTTTCAAAGTTTTCTCTTGCATCTCGGAGTGGCATATCAAAATCGAAGACTTCTTTACGAGCACTATTTTTCTTCATACCTGCATTACCCAGGCTAGTTTCGATTTCATCGATATTTATGGTTTCATTTGTACTAAGTATTAAAAGACGTTGAACGATATTCTTTAATTCTTTTACATTACCAGGCCATTGATAACTTCTTAAACGATTTTGTGCAGCAACACTAAATTTTCGATAAGGGAGCCCTTCTGTTTCTATAAAGTAATTAACGAAGTGTTCAATTAATGCTGGTATATCTTCATAATGTTCACGTAGTGCAGGGATAGTTATTGGTAGGATGTTCAACTGAAAATAGAGGTCATCTCTGAAGCTACCTTTTTCTACTAGAGATTGAATGTCAAATTTAGTCGCTACTATAATCCTCATTTTTAGTTTAATCGGATTAGGGTTTCCAATATGAGTATAGGTTTTAGTTTCAAATACATCATGAATACGAGATTGTAATATAGTATTTAATTCGCCAATATCGTTGATATAAAGAGTTCCATTTTTAGCTTTGTCAAAATAACCTTCCTGTAATTGATTATTTGACTCCAGTCCAAACAATTCAGTTTCTGCATAGTCTTTACCTAGAGTAGAAATTCTTATTGGTATAAACGGACCATCAGCGTATTTGCTGAGTGAATGTAAGTAACGTGCAAATAATTCTTTATCCGTTCCAGACTCTCCATGAAACAATACTGGCGCATCATGATTAGCAACTTTTGATATCTGATTTCTTAAATCTGATATTTTTTTACTTTTTCCTATTTGGTAAAGCTTAGAATAAGTAACATGGTGTAATTGTAAATTTTCTTGCTTTAACGAACTATTTTCAAGCGCATGTTTAATTGTTAATAGTAGTTTAGCAATTGAAAGCGGTTTTTCGATAAAATCAAAGGCTCCAAGGCGTGTTGCTTCAACTGCTGTTTCTACATTTCCATGGCCTGACATCATGACTACAGGACTAGATAATATATTTTTTTCATGCCATTCTTTCAGTAAACTAATGCCATCGATATCTGGCATCCATATATCAAGCAAGATTAAGTCTGGTTTAAAAGATTCTACAAGTCGACGTGCTTCAGAAGCATTTTCTGCAACCGCGACATTAAAACCCTCATCTTCAAGAATCTCTTTTACTAAGCTTCTGATATCAGGCTCATCATCGACAACAAGTATATGTCGAATACTCACTAGATTATTCGTGATTTAGTCGTTTGAATTAATTGGTCGATAGCTGGTAATCTTATCACCGCACATGCGCCATTATTGTCATTATTGTTCTCAAGCCATACTGTACCAGAATGTTCATCAATAATTTTCTTTACTATGGCTAGTCCAAGGCCAGTACCTTTTTGTTTAGTCGTAATATAAGGTTCAAATAATTTGTTCACAACTCCTACTTCAATGCCGGGACCATTATCTCTCACACGAATTTCAACCATATGAATATTATTAACATCTATGCCTTTAGCACTAATTGTAAGATGGTGTCCTGCTCCCATCTCGTTCGCATCAATAGCATTCGTCAAGAGATTATTAAAAACTTGTCGTAGTTTTTTTTCATCACCTCTTATTAAAGGTAATTCGTCGTCAACGTCCATTTTAATTTCACTTTTATCTTCCATATTACTAAATAAATCGTGACCCTCTTGGATGAGATGCTCAATTCTAATATCTTCCGGATTAAATTCAGGAGATCTTGCATAGTCTGAAAAGTTGTTCACCATTTCTTTCAACGTGTCGACTTGTTGGATAATAGTATTTGTCATCCTATCCAACATTTCTACATCTTCCGCATTCATTGTAGATAAATATTTATGACGTAATCGTTCTGCCGCTAGTTGAATCGGGGTTAGTGGATTTTTGATTTCATGTGCGAGATGCTGCGCCATCTCACTCCATGCTGCATCACGCTGCCCGCGGATTAAGGCAGTGATTTCATCAAAAACAATAACATAACCGCTCGTTTCCCCATCTGATCCTAAAAGTACAGCACCATTAATCATTAAGGTTAGATTACCAGTTTTATTAGATAGGGTGATCTGTTCATGCCATTCGTCCAGTTGCTCTTGAATATTCGATGAAATACATTCAAAGAAGTCAGTTAGGTATGGAAGCTCTTTTATTAATATTCTTATATTCTTTTTTTCAAGGATATCAAAATTGATATTTAATATTTGATTTGCACTAGTATTATATTTCTCAAGGTTACCATTTCCGTCAAGTACGATAACCCCTGAAGATAAACGAGACAGAATAGTTTCTAAAAAGTTGCGCTGCGATTCGGCTTCTAATTGGCTTTGTTTCACAGAGTCTCGTGCTTCTGATATTCTATCTGTCATGTCGTTAAATGATGACACAAGGAAACCTAGCTCATCATTTCCCGGCACTGGTAATCGTGTGCTATAGTCGCCCGCTGCAATAGCCTTCGTACCTTCCGCCAGATTCATAACAGGCTCTGAAAGTTTTCTAGCTGAATAGAAAGCTGCCCATACGGCACTAAACATACTGAACAATAAAACCAATGTTAATATTATTATAAAGCTGATTTTAAGTTGTTCTCGTAGATATGACAGTTCCTTGTATTCAATATATGACGATTGAACACTTTCAGCTAATTGATTCATACGTTCAGAGATTGGAAATAATGTTTGTATTAAACGCGCTTCCTTATCAATATTTTTAGTCGGTAAATTTGTAACCACACGAATCAATAGATTCGTATCTTTAATTACATCTAAGCCTATATAATTATTTCCTTGTGATAATTGTAATAAAATATTTTTATCCGGTGTGACTGGAATCAAACTTTCTGTATCAATGGAGCTTGACGCTATTACAACACCTTTTCTGGTTAATAATGTGAGCTCATAGGCATTGATGCGCTCTCTTATTTGGTCAACAATAAAAGGCAGCTCTGATTCGTTTGATTCATTCAATTCTGTTGCCACTTTTTCAGTCATATTCAATAATTCACGCATACGTACATCTAGTGCGAGCCGACTTAGTTCAAGAGAATCATCAAGTGCTTGTTCTACTCTCAAGTCAAACCAGCTATCAATACCGCGATGCAAGAAATCTAAAGAAAAGTAATACACAATTAGAACGGGTGTAACTGACAATATGGAAAAAAGCATGACCATTCTGACTGTCATTCGAGAGCCAATAATTTTATTTTTAAACTGGCGAATTAATCGCTTAATATTGAATATGATTAATATGATTAAACTAATTAAACCTAGTCCATTTAATATGATAAGTATTGAATAATAACTATTGAAAAATTCTGAATTTTGTAATGCCTGACTCATCATTACTAATGAAGCGAGCATGAAAAAAAACAGACTTGAGCCGATGAGTAACATTAGATCACTTCCTCTATTCATCGTATCAATTTCCAGCTATACCATTTATTTGATAGTTTCCAATTCGAAGAAAAATATGCTTGAGGACGCATTGGTGATGGCAGTGATTCAATATCAAGATAAGCACGAATTCTTGCAATATATACCTTATCTTCGATTAAGTGGTCTTGATTAAATAGACTCATTTTTGAAATGGTTTTTATATGATTTAACGCAGCCTCAAGATTATCATATGAGTGACGCAATCCATTTGACAAATCGGTGGCCAGAAAATTTTCGGTTAGTGGTTTATGTTCGAGTTTATAGAGTAATATTTTTTCACTAATTATTTTATCCCATACCCAATAGCGTTTTGAACGTAATTGAAAATGAATATGGATCTCAAGCGAAACTCCATGACGTAATGCTCTATAAGCTTCTTCTGATAATTCAATATCACATAAAGCATCGAGATAGTAAGTGTTTTTATCTAAATAAATTCGAATAGAGTCTGTTTTAGCGGTATTTGCAATACTGGAATAGTTAATACATGACAGTATAAGAATGATACTAAATGTTATTATATTATTAGTGATAAAAGACATCAGGCTATATCTTTTTTAGGCAAGAATAAAAAAAGCCATCCATATTACTTTGTCCTGTCAATATTTGTTTGCCATAGCCAGTATTTTCACCCCATTCAGCATCAATATTTTTAAGAACACAGTTTTCGTTTTTACCAATGAATTGCTTTATTAGTTCCGAGTTTTCTTGTTTAAATATAGAGCAAGTGACATAAACTAATAACCCATTAAGCTTTAAAGTTTTCCAAAGGGTTTCTATAAGCTGCATCTGCAACGCACTAATAACTTTAACTTCTGCATATGTTCTCAATGTTTTGATGTCGGGATGCCGACGTATTACTCCTGTTGCAGAGCAGGGAGCATCTAATAAAATACGGTCATAAAGTTCATTGCGCCACCAATTTTCAAGATCATTTATATCTGAGACTTTGATTGTAGCATTAAGCCCTAGTCTCATAAATGTTTCAGATAATCTTTTTGCACGACCGAAATCTTTTTCGATGACAGTTAAAGATTCAAGGTTTGGTTGTGATTCAAGGATATGCGAACTCTTACCTCCTGGCGCAGCGCATGCATCAAGAACAGTTTGTCTTGGTTTTAAATCAAGTAATTTTACAGAAAATTGAGCAGCAAGTTCTTGTACTGAAACATCCCCTTCACTAAACCCTGGCAATAAACCGACATCAACTGGTTTTTCCACTAGTATTCCTTGTTTAGAATAAGGCGTAATTTTTCCTAGGATGCCAGCTTTTTCCATCTTTATTAAATACTCTTGTCGACTTTGATGTAGTTGGTTCACTCGAAGATACATTGGAGGGTGTTGATTGTTTGCTTCGAGGATGCTCTCCCATTCCTCTGGCCAGTCTAGCCTGAGCTGTTTGATGATCCATTTGGGGTGGGATGTATTAAAACTGTAGCCATTATTAACATTAGGGTCAAATATCTTTGTATCTCGAAGATACCGACGTAAAATTGCATTGACTAAGTTTTTTGCCCATTCCATTTTTATTTTTTTGCAGGTATTAACAGTCTCGGATACAACAGCATGAGCAGGGATTCGCATGAAGCGTAACTGATATAATCCAATAATCATCAGGTATTTAAGTTGGCTATCTTTTTTCTTTATACGTTTTTCTAATAAGTGATTAAGAATATATTCAAGTTGTACATACCATCGAAATGTCCCGTAGCAAATCTCTTGAATTAATGCTTTGTCATTTCCTGATTGTTTGAATGATTCGTTATTTTGTAATGCATGAGTTAGTGTGAGTTTATTTTCAAATACTTGTGAAATTATTTGGGTAGCTATTATACGTGATGACATGACAATTAAACTTAGCCTACGACCTTATTATCATTAATAAATTCAGGATGAGCATTTAAAAAATCGATTGCAGAGATCGGTCGTTTTCCAGGTAATTGTAATTTTGTGATTTTTAAAACATCTTTGCCTGTCATAATATTTATACCCGGTTTAGTATTTAGTAACGTTCCAACAACTAAATCTTCCGAACTTTGTTTGATTTCTGCTTCCCATATTCTTACATTGGTCTTGTTCATTACTGTATGAGTTATAGGAAATGGATTGAATGCTCGAATTTTTCTTTCTAGCTGTATAGCAGACTGAGTCCAGTCTATTTTCGCATCTTGTTTACTAATTTTTTTTGCATAAGTAGCCTTCGAATTATCTTGTTCTATTGCGTTAGTTTCACATTCGACAATTTTAGATAATGATTCATTTATCTCTCTTGCACTCATTATGGCCAAACGATCATGCAATGTTCTTGCAGTATCACGAGGCAAAATTGAACAAGCAAATTGTTCCAAAATTGGACCAGTATCTAGTCCACTGTCCATCTTCATGATAGTAATACCAGTTTCATTATCACCTTCTTCGATGGCTCTTTGAATAGGTGCTGCTCCGCGCCAACGGGGTAATAACGAGGCGTGTATATTAATACAGCCGTATTTAGGAATAGCTAAAATTTCTGGTGTTAAAAAGAGACCATAGGCTACTACTAGAATTAAATCACAATTCTTTAAGATATCTGAAGTAAGTTCTTTAAATGTCTCAGGTTGGAGGACAGGAATATTATTCTCAAGGGCGCAAAGTTTAACTTCGCTCTGCTTGAGCTTACGACCTCTTCCAGCTGGTCGATCAGGTTGAGTTAGCACTAGTTCGACAGAATGCTGACCTTTATTAATGAGTTCTTCGAGCACAATCCGAGAAATTTCCGGTGTGCCAGCAAATGCGAGCTTTAATTTGGCATGAGTCACAATATGCTTTGCTGAAGTTTTTCTTGTTTGTTGATTTTTTTCTTTAATCGTTGACGTTTAAGTAGAGAAAGATAATCAATGAACAGTTTACCATCAAGATGATCGATTTCATGTTGAATACAAACAGCTAATAAACCATCCGTATTCGAATTAATCACCTCATCATCAAGCGTTTTATAACAATATTCTATATATTCAGCGCGTTCAATAATGTCATAATAATCTGGTACTGAAAGGCATCCCTCTCGCATTGTCTGGTTGCCTACTAACTTGGTGATTTTAGGGTTAATCAATATTAATGGTTCGTTTTTTTCTTCAGATAAATCAATTACGATGATTCTCTGCCGAATATTAACTTGGGTTGCAGCGAGACCAATACCATTCTCTGCATACATGACATCTAACATATTTTTGGCAATTTCCTTTACTTTGGAATCTATCTTATAGACCGGTAATGCCTTGTCACGTAGTCTTGTGTCAGGAAAGTGCAAAACTTTGAGTATTGCCATAGCAATATTCACTCCAAAATTGTTATAACTAGCTGATAGTATACAGGAAAAATAACTTGTTGTAGTTAAACCACAAAAAAATATGGTCTCAGCTAACATTTTGTTATACTTTTTGCTAATCTACATTAAGGAAATCATCTAAGATTATAGACATGTTCAATAAAATTCTAATTTCATGCGTGATTTCGCTATTAACTCTTAGCGCAAGGGCGGATGAATTAACAATAAATCCAGAAAATCCAAAGAATTACATGGTTGTGAAAGGCGATACGCTATGGGATATTTCTGCTCGATTTTTACAACAACCATGGCGTTGGCCGGAAATTTGGGGGGATAATCCTCAAATAGATAATCCACATCTAATATATCCTGGTGATATTGTGTCTCTTAAGTATGAAGATGGAAGGCCTGTTTTAAACCTACAGAGAGGAAATCCTCGGTCAGTAACTGGGCGTAATGTTAAGTTGTCTCCAACTATCCATAGCACGCAAAATGTTGAGGCGATTCAAAGTATTCCAGTCGATGCAATCCAGCAATTTTTAGAGCAGTCAATTGTTCTCGATAAGAATGAGATAGAGCAGTGGCCTTATATAGTCTCTAGTAATGATGGTCGATTGATGGCAAGTACGGGGAGCACCATCTATGTGCGTGGCCTACCAGAAGAATCAAAAATCGTAAAATATTCGATTTATCGAAAAGGTGCATCTTATGTCGATCCAAAAAAAGATAACGAAAAGGTTGTGGGTGAAATTTTGGGTTTTGAAGCAATATATGTCGGTGATGCCATAATAGAAAAAAGGGGTGACCCAGCTTCTGCAATAATTACCATTGCTGACAGAGAGGTGATGAAAGGAGATCGATTATTTCCTCATGTTGATGAGGCAATCACCAATGAATTTGTCCCCCGAACAACAAATAATGAAATGAAAGGGAGAATTATTTCCGTTATCGATGGTGTTTCGCAAATCGCTCAATATCAAGTGGTTGTATTGAATCTTGGTAAAAAACAAGGCCTTGAAGTGGGTAATGTACTCGGTGTTTACCAAAGTAGCTATGTAGTTCGGGACACAACAGGACCAATTATCACAAAAGATAATCCGCAGGAAGACATTGAGACAGCTAAAGAAATTAATGATGCTGGTGGTGATTTGAGCAAAATATTTGTGCGAGTAGTACATGCAATTATAAATAGCGTTAATTCGTTTGATGAGAGGTATTTAGCCCCTGCAAACACACAAGTCATGTCTGAGAATGTGAGTTTGCCAGAAGAGTATGTTGGTGTAGTCATGGTTTTAAAAACGTTTAGTAAAGTAAGTTATGCCATGGTGATGGAAACAAAAGGGCCGATGCATGTGTTAGATAAAATAAGAAGTCTGTAATCAGATAAAAAACATAATAAACCGGACTTTCGTAACAAAAATATCATCTTCAAAGAACATTTAATTCAGTATCCTCAGGAGAATACGTTTGTTCCTGACCCTCGACAGCGATTTCAAGGTAAACCTGTTTGCCAACTTATGAATTTCTCAGATAGACAAAAATTAAAAATGGAATAAATAGATCTTTGTGATATCAGACTCAAATCATAACCTATTTGCATATGGTATATGAAATTAGTTGAGTCGATGAGATAGTACTCTTGTAAAGTTATTTACGGTGATTAATGTTGTTTTGAAAAGTCTCATTGAACTAGAGGTTAGTCAGTTTGACTTAGCGAATTGAAACCATATAAATAATGTGGCTTATGAAAGATTATCAGCAAATGGGCTTATTAAATTAAGAGGATTGACGGCAGATGTTGTTTCCGCCATGCTGTCAACATAGCAGTTGAAATGAATGGTTGAAACTCAATACGGCGTCCAGTATTGTCTTTTCGTATCAAGTGTTGTCATTGCATAGAGTGAATAGTTAAAAGAAGATTATAATTTATGAAAGAAACTGTTTTAGATGTCCTCATTTATTTATTTGATCATTACGTCGAGGAGGAACTTGAAATAAACCCAGGACAACAAGAATTGAAAATGCAATTAGTCCAGGCTGGTTTTGCCGAACTTCAAGTTGATAAAGCAATCGATTGGTTAGAAGGTCTAGCGACACAAAAGGGGGTGCTGGATACGAGTATTATTTGTTCCAGATCAATAAGGGTTTTCAATGACATAGAGAACGAAAAGCTTGATGTCGAATGCAAAGGATTTTTACTTTTCTTAGAACAATCGGGCGTACTGTATTCAGAAGACCGTGAGCTTGTGATTGATAGGGTGATGGCGCTTGAAACTGATACCATAGACTTGCAGCAACTTAAGTGGGTTGTATTAATGGTATTATTTAACCGACCAGGCAAAGAAGCTGCGTTTGCATGGATGGAAGAAATCATAATGGACGAAGTTAGTGCTGTAGTTCATTAAATTTTTATTTTCCCTCACTAATCGAAATAGTGATATTGTTTAGCGATATGAGTAGTTCTCTTGTAATTGTTGAGTCACCCGCTAAATGCAAAACTCTTGAACGTTACCTTGGTAAGGATTTCAAGGTTTTAGCATCATACGGACACGTCCGTGATCTTTTACCAAAAACAGGCGCTGTTGATCCTCAAAATAATTTTTCAATGCGTTATGAAGCTATTGAAAAAAATGCTAAAGCGGTTACTGCTATTTCAAAAGCTTTAAAGAAGGCAGATACATTATATTTAGCGACAGACCCGGATAGAGAAGGTGAAGCCATTTCATGGCACCTTCACGAATTATTAAAAGAAAAAGGTGAGCTAAAAAATAAGCTAGTACATAGAGTTGTGTTTCATGAGGTAACTAAGAGTGCAGTACAGGATGCAATCAAAAACCCGCGAGATTTGGCTTCAAATTTAGTTGATTCGCAACAAGCTCGACGCGCACTAGATTACCTAGTCGGTTTCAATCTTTCACCATTGCTCTGGAAAAAAATTCAAAGAGGATTGTCTGCCGGACGTGTACAGTCCCCAGCACTAAGGATGATTGCTGAGCGTGAAAAAGAAATACAAGCATTTGAACCGAGAGAATATTGGACCATCGAAGCTGATCTGGAACATCAAAAAAATAATTTTAATGCTAAGCTTACGCAATTCAAAGAAGATAAAGTAAAACAGTTTACTATAGAAAACACACAATATGCTGCAGAAATTAAGGCTATTTTATTAGACAAAGCAACTGGTGGTGAATTATTAGTTGAAGCCGTAATTAAGAAACAACGTAAACGTCAACCTGCGGCACCATTTATAACTTCAACACTACAGCAAGAAGCTGTGCGTAAGTTAGGGTTCACAACACAACGTGCTATGCGAACAGCTCAACAACTTTATGAAGGAATTGATGTCGGCGAAGGTGCTGTTGGTCTTATTACCTATATGCGAACAGATTCAGTTAATCTCGCTCAAGAAGCAATCGTTGAAATACGCGAGTTGATATCAACTAGATACGGGAAGCAATCGTTACCTGACGATCCAAGAGTATTTAAAACAAAATCAAAAAATGCTCAAGAAGCACATGAAGCTGTTCGTCCAACATCAATAAATAGAGTCCCGCAAGACATAAAAAGTAGTTTAACTTCTGAGCAATTCAAACTATATGAACTGATTTGGAAAAGGACTATGGCGAGTCAAATGACGAACGCTATCATTGATACTATCGCTGTTGATATGTCATGTGGTGAGGGAAATTTATTTCGAGCTAATGGTTCTGCCATTGCAGATGAGGGATTTATGACAGTCTATCTAGAGGGCAAGGATGATTCTCAAGGTGGTGATGATGAAAAAATGTTACCCCAAATAAAAGAAGGCGATAAAATTAAATTAAAAGATATACGTGATGAACAACATTTCACTGAACCACCACCACGTTACTCTGAAGCCAGTCTGGTGAAGTCTCTTGAAGAATATGGAATTGGTCGACCATCAACCTATGCCAATATTATATCGACTTTGAGAAATAGAGAGTATGTAGAAATAGAAAGTAAACGTTTTCACCCTACGGATGTAGGCAAAATAGTGAATGATTTTTTGACTAAGCATTTCAAGGATTATGTTGATTATGAATTTACGGCTAAGCTTGAAGATGATTTAGACGCGATTTCTAGAGGAGAAAAAGAATGGATCCCTTTATTGGAAAAATTTTGGACTCCATTTCATGCTCAAGTTTTAGATAAAGATGAAAATGTTAGTCGTAGTGAAGTTGCGCAAGCAAGAGTTTTAGGTCCACATCCAAAAACAGGAAAAGAAGTCTCTGTGCGAATTGGTAGATACGGTCCTTATGCCCAAATAGGTACGAAGGATGATGAAGATAAACCAAAATTTGCTGGACTAAGACCAGGTCAGAAGTTAGACAGCATCACATTTGAGGAGGCATTAGAATTATTTAAATTACCGAGAATGCTTGGCGAGACTGAAGAAGGCGATGAAGTTGCAGCAAGTGTTGGTCGTTTCGGTGCTTATATACGATATGGTAGTAAATTTGTATCACTACCAAAAGAAGAAGATCCTTATACAGTAACGTTCGAACGAGCGCTTGAACTCGTAGTAGAAAAGAAAAAAGCGGATGCAGAAAAGCAAATTAAGATCTTTGTTGGAGAAGGAATCTCTATACTAAATGGACGTTACGGTCCTTATATCACTGACGGGAATAAGAATGCGAAAGTACCTAAAGATACCGAACCTGCTTCTTTGGAATTGGAAGATTGTATTACTCTATTAGCTGCATCTCCGGCTTCTCGTAATCGTGGTCGTAATAAGGTGACTACAAAAAAGAAAGTAAATAAAAAAAGTACGACCAAGAAAAAGGTTGGTAAAAAGAAAGTTAGTAAAAAACTTCCTACAAAAAATACAGTTAGTAAAACTAGCTAGTCCATAAAAAACTACACGAGTAAACTATCTACTTCAGATGAATTCATTACATTTGAAGCAAGCTATAACTAAATTTAGACAAGGCGGTGTAATTGCCTATCCGACCGAGGGTGTTTTTGGATTAGGTTGCATACCTGCTTTTCAAGATTCTGCATACAGAATTCTAAATTTAAAGCAAAGATCTGTTGAAAAAGGATTAATATTGGTTGCTTCATCTATCGAACAACTTGAAGAATATGTATATTTTGAAAACTTACCAACAATAGAACAAGTACGTGCTAGTTGGCCGGGTCCCGTGACGTGGTTGATTCCAGCAAAAAAGAACACACCTATTTGGTTAACAGGATCTCATGAAACTTTGGCTGTAAGAGTCAGTGCTCATCCAATTATCATAGCATTATGCCGAAAATTGGGTCCTATTATCTCCACCAGTGCAAATCCTGCCGGTTTAGAGCCCGCAATTACGACACATGAAGTTTTCACGTATTTTGGACGCGAGCTTGATTATGTAATCCCCGCAGACATTAAAAAAAAATTGAAACCAACAGAGATAAGGGATGCACAAAACGGTAATATTATCCGTAAAAACTAGATTATTGACAATACGGATGTTGACAGTTGTAAATGATTATTCCAGAATAGCCGGCTGAATTTTGGAGGGGTACTCAAGCGGTCAACGAGGGCAGACTGTAAATCTGTTGGCTCAGCCTTCGTAGGTTCGAATCCTACCCCCTCCACCAAAATGAAATTTATAGCGAATTGTAGCGAGCATAACATGTCATAAGCGTAATAGTAGTTTTGGAGTGTTAGATTCGACGAAAACGAATGATATTGAGTAAGCCGATCAATTTAAATGTAGGCAGTAAAACGAGTGGTGTGGGCTTAGGCGGGTGTAGTTCAATGGTAGAACGTCAGCCTTCCAAGCTGAACACGTGGGTTCGATTCCCATCACCCGCTCCAATAAATAAATTTTAATGTGACCAAGTGTCATTAACAGATTATCGAATTAATTGATTAGGAAGCTGAAACTGATTTGTTTGCTCATATAGCTCAGTCGGTAGAGCACTTCCTTGGTAAGGAAGAGGTCACCGGTTCAAATCCGGTTATGAGCTCCACAATTTGAGTTTTTTATTATTAACATAACATATTGAAGAGGTAATGAGCCGTGTCCAAGGAAAAATTTGAACGCACGAAACCGCATATAAACGTCGGCACAATAGGACATGTTGATCATGGTAAGACAACCTTGACAGCAGCTATCACGAAAGTGATGACGGAAAAGCACGGCGGTGAAGCAAAGGCTTATGATCAAATTGATAATGCACCAGAAGAACGCGAACGTGGAATAACGATAGCGACAGCTCATGTTGAATATGAAAGTGATGTACGTCACTACGCGCATGTTGACTGCCCTGGTCATGCAGATTATGTAAAGAATATGATTACGGGTGCGGCACAGATGGATGGTGCTATATTAGTTTGTTCAGCAGCAGATGGCCCGATGCCACAAACTCGTGAACACATATTACTATCACGCCAAGTGGGTGTTCCATTTATAGTGGTTTATCTGAACAAAGCAGATCAAGTTGATGATGCAGAATTGTTAGAATTAGTTGAAATGGAAGTGCGTGAATTGTTAGATTCATACGATTTTCCAGGAGACGATACACCAATCATCACCGGTTCTGCGTTAAAAGCAATAGAAGGCGACGCATCGGATATCGGTGTTCCCTCAGTTGAGAAGTTGGTCGCGGCGATGGACGAATACTTTCCTCTACCTGAAAGACCTGTTGATCAACCATTTTTGTTGCCGATAGAAGATGTGTTTTCCATCTCAGGTCGCGGGACGGTTGTGACCGGACGTGTTGAACGCGGCATCGTGAAAGTAGGTGAAGAAATTGAGATTGTGGGTATTAAAGATACCCAGATGACGACGTGTACGGGTGTAGAAATGTTCCGTAAGTTGTTGGATGAAGGGCAAGCTGGTGACAACGTGGGTGTATTACTTCGCGGTACCAAGCGTGAAGAAGTGGAGCGTGGACAGATATTATGTAAACCCGGGTCAATTACGCCGCACACACATTTTGAAACTGAAATTTATGTGTTGAGTAAAGATGAAGGTGGTCGGCATACACCATTTTTCAATAACTATCGTCCTCAGTTTTATTTTCGAACCACAGATGTAACGGGTGCGATGGAATTACCATCTGGTACCGAGATGGTCATGCCGGGGGACAACATCAAGGTGACGGTTAAGTTGATTAATCCAATTGCGATGGAAGAAGGCCTACGTTTTGCAATACGAGAAGGGGGCCGCACGGTAGGTGCTGGTGTCGTTTCTAAAATTATTGAGTAA
>DKOR01000021.1 GCA_002470825.1 Thiotrichaceae bacterium UBA7357
GAGGCTTTCCCTTATTCCCACTCAATAGTAGCTGGGGGTTTGCCTGAAATGTCATACACAACACGGGAGATACCGGCCACCTCATTAATGATACGATTCGAAACCTTTCCTAAAAAGTCATATGGGAGATGCGCCCAATGCGCTGTCATAAAATCTACCGTAACAACAGCACGTAATGATACAACATAATCGTATTTACGCGTGTCTCCCATGACACCTACAGATTTAACTGGTAGAAAGACTGTAAAAGCCTGACTGATTTCGTCATATAAATTATTCGCGCAAAGTTCTTCAATAAAGATATTATCTGCAAGACGAAGTATGTCAGAGTATTCTTTTTTTACTTCTCCTAAAATTCTTACGCTCAAGCCTGGGCCTGGAAATGGATGTCGATAAATCATTTCTTTTGGTAAACCGAGTTGTATACCCAGGCGTCTTACTTCATCTTTGAAGAGTTCACGCAAGGGCTCGACTAATTTCATTTTCATGGTATCAGGCAGACCACCAACATTATGATGTGATTTTATAACATGAGTTTTACCACTTTTAGCATCAGCAGATTCAATAACATCAGGATAAATTGTACCTTGCGCCAACCATTTCATGTCATTAAATTCGTTTGAATGCTCCTCAAATATTTTGATGAATTCAACACCAATTGCCTTACGCTTAGCTTCCGGATCTTCAACACCTTTGAGTCTATCGAGAAAACGTTGTTCTGCATCAACTCGGATAACATTGATACCCATATGTTCGGCGAATGTTTCCATTACTTTATCACCTTCATTCAAACGTAAGAGGCCATTGTCAACAAATATACAGGTCAATTTGTCACCAATCGCCTCATGTAATAGTGCGGCAACAACTGAGGAATCAACACCTCCGGATAAGGCTAATAAAACTTTATCATCGCCAACTTGTTCCTTAATTTTTACTATACTATTTTCAACAATTTTTTCTATTGTCCATAGTGAACGACAAGCAGCAACATTATGTAGAAATCGTTGCAGAATCGCTTGTCCTTGAGTTGTATGTGTTACTTCTGGATGAAATTGTAATCCATAAAATTTCCGAGATTCGTCTGCAATACCTGCTATAGGAGAGTTTTTGGAAGAAGCTATTACCTTGAAACCATCAGGCAATATTTCAACACGATCGCCGTGACTCATCCAAACATTTAAAAGTCCATAACCTTCATCATTGACTTCGTCTTGTATGTCTTTCAATAAGTTTGAATGACCTCTTGCTCTAATTTGCGCATAACCAAATTCACGTAAGCTAGAATTTACAACCTTGCCACCAAGCTGGACGGCCATGATTTGCATACCATAACAAATACCTAAGACGGGTAAGCCCATATTGAATACAAGTTGAGGAGCCCTTACACTATTTAATTTAGTAGCTGTTTCGGGTCCACCTGAGAGTATAATTGCATTAGGTTTAAAATCTTTTATTGCTTGCTCATCTATATCAAAGGAATGCACTTCACTGTAAACACCCGCTTCACGGACACGCCTGGCGATAAGTTGAGTGTATTGCGAGCCAAAATCCAGGATCAAGATACGTTCAGAATATATATCAGTCATCGAATTACTTATGTTGTTGCTTGATTAAAAATCAAACGCGATAGTTGGGGGGTTCTTTTGTAATAGTCACATCATGCACATGACTTTCTTTGAAACCGGCATTAGTTATACGTGTAAATTTTGCTTTTTCTCGTAGTTCTTTCAATGTTGAACAACCGGTATAGCCCATTGCAGCTCGAACACCACCTGTCATTTGATGAATTATCGCAGCTAAAGGTCCTTTATATGGAACACGTCCCTCAATTCCCTCTGGCACCAACTCCTCAATCTCGTCATTCTCTTGAAAATAGCGATCCGAAGAACCATGTTGCTGCGACATAGCACCTAATGATCCCATACCTCGATACGATTTATAGGAACGGCCCTGATAAAGCTCCACTTCACCAGGAGCTTCCTCAGTACCAGCAAACATACCTCCCATCATGGTACTATGTGCTCCGGCAGCAAGTGCCTTTGCTATATCTCCTGAATAACGGATCCCTCCATCAGATATCAGTGGTATGCTTTTAGCTTTTAGTACTTTCGCAATACTGGCGACCGCTGATATTTGCGGCATACCAATGCCGCTGACGATTCTCGTGGTACAAATCGAACCAGGGCCTATTCCTACTTTAACTGCGTCAACACCAACATCTGCCAAAGCAAGTGCTGCCTCTGGAGTAGCAATATTACCACCGATAATTTGTGTGTCTTTATGGTTTTTCTTTATCCATTTAATCATTTCCAAAACACCTTTTGAATGACCATGCGCAGTATCAACCACGATGACATCTGCACGTGATTCAACAAGTTTTTCTACTCGTTCCATTGATTTTTTTCCGACACCCACAGCTGCACCAACACGGAGACGCTCAGAAGAATCAATACACGCATTAGGATATTCAGATGCTTTTTGCATATCTTTTACTGTAATTAGACCTGCAAGTTGAAACTTCTCGTTTACAACTAGTATTTTTTCAATTCTATGCTTGTGTAAAAGAGCACGAACTTCTTCTTTACTTGCATTTTTCTGAACAGTAACGAGATTTTCTTTGCGCGTCATTATGTTACGAACAGGATCATTCGTCTTATTTTCAAATCGCAGATCTCGACTAGTGACAATACCAATAAGTTCGTCACCTTCAACTACTGGAACTCCTGATATGTTTTTTTCACGAGTCAAATCAATAACTTCCTGAATACTTGTGTATTGACTCACAGTTAATGGTTCTTTGATAACCCCACTTTCATACTTTTTGACCCTTCTTACGTTTTTCGCCTGTAGGTCCGAGCTCATGTTTTTATGGATAATCCCTATTCCACCTTCTTGAGCTAAAGCAATAGCTAGTGCTGATTCTGTTACTGTATCCATGGCAGCAGATACGATAGGAATGTTTAACGTTATTTCCCTTGTTAGCAGTGTTTTCAATGATACTTCGCGCGGTAATACTTCAGAATAATCAGGCACTAGTAAAACATCATCAAAGGTAAGCGCTTCTTCATCAATAATCATATCAGTTCCATATGTTGGCTAATAATTGGAAAATAAAATAACCCTTAATTATAGCCCCAAGTTGGTCTGTGGCATACTCTCTTATGCTTTGTTTCAACATTCTTTTGGCTTAACATGTCAAATATGTCCCTAATTAAGAATAAATCACCAGAACCAAACGATATCTATACAGTAAGTCGTTTAAATCGTGAAGTCCGAAGTGTTCTTGAGGATGTTTTTCCGACTATTTGGGTGCAAGGTGAGATTTCTAATCTTGCAGAACCGGCATCAGGGCATATTTATTTCACTTTAAAAGACAATAATGCTCAAGTCAGATGTGCTATGTTCAAAAATCGTCAATCTGGCGTAAGGTTCAAACCTGAAAATGGCATGCAGGTGGTCGCTAGAGCTAATATTGGAATCTATGAAGGAAGAGGTGAATACCAGCTCATTATCGAGTCACTTGAGCCTGCTGGAGCTGGTCAGTTGCGAATCGCATTCGAAGCATTAAAACAAAAACTCTTAATTGAAGGTTTATTTGCTGAAGAACACAAAAAACCACTACCGAGATTTCCAGAAGCTATTGGTATTATAACTTCAGCAACCAGTGCTGCCGTTCAAGATATCCTGAGTATTCTCAAGCGTCGTTATCCATTTGGTAATGTGATTGTATATCCAGTACCTGTTCAGGGTGAAGGCGCGGCCATCAAAATAGCTGCGGCGATTGAGCTCGCTGAACAGAGAAATGAGTGTGATGTGTTAATATTATCACGTGGAGGCGGTTCATTAGAAGACCTATGGTCGTTCAATGAGGAAATAGTCGCGCGTGCTATATTTGCCACTTCTATTCCCATCGTTAGTGGTGTGGGTCATGAAATTGATTTCACCATCGCTGACTTTGTTGCTGACCAAAGAGCACCAACTCCATCGGCCGCTGCAGAACTAACCAGTCCTAATATGATCGAGATGGTTACGAAGTTTAAACAATATGAAGAAAAATTGATTCGTTGCCAAAAACAAACTATCAATCATTTTAGGCAGCATATTGCATATTTATCGGTAAAAGTACCACATCCAAAGCAACATTTAATAGAATTAATGCAACGCACTGATGAATATTCAATACGATTAAGACACCAAATTGAAAGTATACTATTCAATAAAAAAATTATATTTTCTAGTTCATTGAGCAAAATCAATACATTGAATCCGGTGCATAAAGTTTCTCGTCAGCTCGAAAAAGTAAACCAAATACGGACTCAATTTAAACAATCGATGAGACTAATTCTTGAAAAATCTAACAATAATATTTCAAGGCTAAATCATATGTTAAATACTGTCAGTCCTATTTCAACATTAGACCGAGGCTATGCAATAGTTACAAATACTAAAACGAATTTAATTGTTACGGGTGCAAAAGAGTTAAGTAGAGGGGATAAACTTCGAATTAAGTTTTCTGCTGCCGAAGTTAATTCGATCGTAGATGAAATTCATGAAAATTAAATCTATTTTATCAATAATCGTATTTTATGTGTCAGTACTTTGTTCAGCTAATGCACTAGAACTTCCTACTGAATCTATCGTTCCTGGTGGTATTGCTATCATATCGATACATACAAAAGAGAGACCAAAAGCTTATTTTCATGCTCGCAGAGTCATGGTGATTGGCTCTAGCGCTAATTGGAAAGCTATTGTAGGCATACCTCTAACTGAAAAAATTGGCACACAAATACTTGTTGTCAAAATCAATAATGTTAAAACTAATTATAAATTTGAAATTCGTAATAAAGAGTATGAAACACAACATCTCATCATCAAAAACAAACGTAAAGTAAATCCAAACAAGCAGGATATGTCTCGCATAATTACAGAGAGAAAAATTATCTCAAAAGCAAAATTGCATTGGCGTGATAATGAAAATATATCACTTCAATTTATTAAACCAGTAGTAGGGCCTTATAGTAGTCCATTTGGTTTAAAACGTTTTTTTAATAAACAACCGAGAAAACCACATAGTGGTTTGGATATCGCAGTACCTAAAGGCACACCAATTGCAGCAGCAGCAAGCGGTATTGTAATTAATATTGGTGATTACTTTTTTAATGGCAATACTGTATTCATAGATCATGGACAAGGGTTGATTACGATGTATTGCCATATGGAATATATCGGGATTAGCGAAGGTTCAAAGGTGAAAGCAGGCGATGTTATTGGAAAAGTTGGCCTGACAGGTCGCGTTACTGGCGCTCACTTACACTGGAGTGTGATTTTAAATAACACAACCGTTGATCCATTATTGTTCTTAGCGAAGGACTGATAGAAATTAATATCTAAGTTTATACCAAAAGATCCCAATATATTCATGAAGTGCTATACGTGTTTCATTGAGTGCAGATGCAGAAGGAACATAATGAAATAGTGTAGAGCCAAAGAAACTTGGAGTAAAAAGAGTAGGAGCTGGCGTTACCTTAATTCCCTGCTGCTCAAACATCATGACAGCTCGAGGCATATGCCAAGCATGTGTCACTAAATATATTGAGACAATACCATATTCTTTTAATATGGCTCCCGAAAAAATAGCGTTCTCTGCGGTATTTCTAGACTTATTTTCCTGCCATTTTACGTTGATATGATGATTATTCATTAATGTATCAGCCATCACATCTGCTTCGGAGATATCCACTTTTCCAGTATTGCCACCCGTCACAAGAATAGGTAAATTAGTATGTTCATGTAGAAATACACTATAACGAATTCGCTCTAATGTTCTAGATCCATCCACTGGTTTAGCATACTCTTTATTGTTAAATCGACTTCCAGCGGCAAGGATAACAATAGCTTGTTCATTATCCGAAAAAACTGGGGGCTCAAGTGCAGGATATGTTTCCAGACTCTCAAGTAATGCATGAGAAAAAGGAGACCAACAAAACAATACTAACGAAAAGGCACCAACAAATAATAAAATACGAGCGCAATATTTATGGTTATATTTATTTAATAATATCCCAACTCCTATAGTAATAAAGTTCAGGGCAGGAGGAAGAATAAGTGCCTTAAATACAGAAAGCACAGAGAAGCTCATGAATTAATCGTCAAGCAACAGACTCACCCACAGCTTGTAAGTCAGCATGATAGGAAGATCTGACCATTGGCGCACTCGCCACATTATCAAATCCCAAATCTTCGGCAAATTTTCGTAGCGCTTCAAATTCATCCGGATGAACATAACGCTCTACGGGAAGATGGTAGTGACTTGGTTGCAGATATTGACCGATTGTAATCATATTACAATCATTGTCTTTTAAATCAATTAAAACCTGTTTTACTTGGTCTATAGTTTCTCCTAAACCTAACATGAGCCCTGATTTAGTAGGCACGGAGTTATTTTGTTGCTTAAACTTTTTAATTAATTCTAAGGATGCTGAATAATCAGCACCTGGTCTAACTTTCGTATATAAAGCAGGCACTGATTCAAGATTATGATTAAAAATATCTGGAGGTGCTTTTTTTAATATATCAAGAGCAATATCGATCTTAGATCGAAAGTCAGGCACCAGAATTTCAATTTTTGTATCTGGAGAGTCTATCCTTATCTCATTAATGCAATCCACAAAATGACCTGCACCACGATCTAGTAAATCATCTCTATCTACCGAAGTAATTACAACGTACTTCAATTTCATTATTTTTATTGCATGAGCCAGATTCGTTGCTTCATCAGGGTCGAGCCCTTTGGGTTTACCATGAGCAACATCACAGAATGGACATCGACGAGTACAAATATCGCCCATAATCATAAACGTAGCTGTGCCGTGTCCAAAACATTCTCCAATGTTGGGGCACGATGCTTCTTCACAAACAGTGTGTAATCGATGTTCACGTATTAAAGATTTCAATTCTAATACTTTTTTGTCCGTAGGTGCCTTAGCCTTTATCCAATTCGGTTTTCTTTTCAGCTTACCTTCAACCCGCATGAACTTGACCGGATTTTTGTTAGTCTTTAACCTGCCACGTTTATCGCGTATTGGCTGTTTATGAATATTGTCTTGGTACATTAATCGTCCTTTTTTACTTATGCGACATCGGGCAATACATCAGAAAATTTATCCAAATTTTCAATCAAATGTTGAGAAAGTTTCCGCTTTACTTCTGTAAAAGCAACACCTTTGTTATGATTTAGTAATTGCGTGCAGACCAAACCTTCATGACCACAAGGATTAATTCCTTCAAAAGGTTTTAGATCCATGTCGATGTTTAAAGCAAGGCCATGATAGGTGCAGCCTTTTTTTATCCGAACACCCAACGCAGCGATTTTTTCTCCGTTAACATACACGCCCGGTGAACCTGATATTCGCTCAGAATTTACTTCATATTCATATAAACAATCAATGATTGATTTTTCAATCAATGAAACGAACTTTTTTATAGAGTATGGCTGTTGTTTTATATTTACTAAAAGATACGCAATTAATTGACCAGGCCCATGATATGTCACCTGTCCGCCACGATCTGTACCAATCACCGGAATGTTTTTTGTATTTAATAAATTTTCTATTTTACCTGCAAGTCCTAATGTATAAACCGGTGGGTGTTCGAGCAACCATATTTCATCATCGGTATTAGAATCACGTTGGTCATTGAATTTACGCATACGGTCATAAATAGTTAGGTATTCTCGTATACCAAGATCTTTAATTTGAATAGTCATAAGGCCATCAATACTTTATCATGTGCAGTAAGTTCAAAATAAATATCATCTAATTGTTGTCGACTCTCTGCTTCTACTATAGCTGTTACTGAGATGTACTTACCAGCTTTACTGAGGCGACTTTTTATAGCACCTTGAGCCAAATCAGGAGAATGCTTTCTTATGATCTCAACAATCAAAACATCAAACCCTTTTTCAGCTATTCCCATAACTTTTACTGGAAACTGACACGGGAATGACATGATGCTATCTTCATCAGGTTTTTGCATATTTATACTTTTTTCTAAATTATTGGGAAAGATTAATATATTTCCTATAATCTTAATGATACTAAAAAGGCAATGTTAAAACACGAATAAATTTTGAGTGACTTCCTTCGAATCAATGCTTAAAATTATCTAGTTAAGCTAAATCAATATAAACTAAAATATTGAAAAGTAATGATGATGCAAAAAAACATTTTATTATTGAAATTAGAATTGTTAAAAGGGCGATATTGCCAATGAGAATAATAATAAAAATACAGGCCGCACTGATTTATGACGAGTGTGTTCCTGTTATAAGTCTTTGATTTGATGGAATTCTCTTATTTAATTTTTATTGAAGTTGAATCTATTAATTAGTCAATATCGAAAAAAACTAAAATCTCAACGATATATTTTAATTATATTACAAAAACTAAAATAACCATTATACTATCGGTATAAACATAAGGGGGAAAAACCAATGGATTTTAAAAAAAATACAAAAGACATAGATGTTTGGACACGTGGTCTGTTTATAGTGATTTTTGCCATTATATTTTATTTCCTTTTTATCCTAATTTGGTTACTTGTCACATTTCAATTCCTCATGAAATTAATCACATCAAAATTGAATCAGCCATTACTTGAGTTCAGTGACTCTCTAAATATCTATGTCGGTGAGATACTAACTTATATAACTTTCAAATCTGAAAAACGTCCATTCCCATTCAGTCGATGGCCTTCAGGCGATTCAGTCTCACCTGATAGTAATGAAGCCTTAGTCTTAGACGACATGAGCATTAATGAAGAAAAGTCATCGAATAAAAATGGCACAACTCCAGATGAAGTATAAGCTTAACGTTGTTTAATAAAATTTTAATGTCTCCCTACATGTTTATATGAAGAACCCAAGCATGTCGTGTCTAAAAGGTTTTTATTTAAGTAATTCAAGACCATTAAAATTCAGTTGATGAAATATTGTAAAAGCACCTTCAATCTAATTAAATATTATGAATCATCACTCAAACTTCAGCCGATTCTTATAAAGAAAGAAGTCATCTGTAAAAAAGAGGTCGGTAATTGAGTATATGTGAGAGTAGTAAGCGTCTTTTCAAGTCTCTTTTAAAAATAATGCTAATAAACATGAATTGTGAATCTCTACTTTTGTGTGCCATCATTTTCATAAATTATGAAGATGAAAAGATTAATATTCCTAATAGATGAAAACTTAAGAATAGTATGACGAATAGATATTAATAAATTTTATAGAGAACAAACAAATGCTCGAGTGAGAACCAAAAATGAAAGTTGAATAATTAAAATTGAAAAAGATACAAAGCTTGAGGATAAACACTAATATAGATAATGTTACAATTTACGTTATTTCAAAGTAATTCCTTAGTATTTAATTTATACTTAGTCATCTTAGTAACAACTACATCAACAAAAAACTACTGTCAGTTTCATCATGCCCGCATTAGAAATAAATAATTTAAAAAAACTATATCCAAATAATTTTGAAGCCTTAAAAGGAATTAATCTAAATGTTAATCAAGGTGACTTTTTTGCTTTGTTGGGCCCTAATGGCGCAGGAAAATCAACAACTATTGGTATAATTTGTGGTCTTGTTAATAAAACGTCTGGGACAATCAAAGTCTTTGGACATGATATTGATACTGAAAATACTGCAGCAAAAGCTTGTATCGGGATAGTCCCTCAAGAAATCAATTTTTCTCAGTTTGAATCCTGTTTAAGTATCGTCACTAATCAAGGTGGTTATTACGGTATAACTAGACAAATCGCATTTGAGCGTGCTGAAAAATATCTTAAAAATCTTGGACTTTGGGAGAAACGTAATGAGTGTTCCCGAAACTTATCTGGCGGTATGAAACGCCGATTAATGATTGCCAGAGCGTTAATACATGAACCAAAAATGTTGATTTTGGATGAGCCGACCGCAGGAGTTGATGTTGAGTTGAGACGTTCTATGTGGGATTTCTTAACTAATTTAAATCAGCAAGGTATAACTATTGTCCTTACTACACATTATCTTGAAGAGGCAGAAAGCCTTTGTAAGAATATTGCAATTATTAACCAAGGTCAGATAATTGAAGACACTTCAATGAAGCAACTTCTTGCAAAATCAGGCAAAGAAACATTCTTTTTTGATTTGGTTGACCCCATTATCACATTGCCTGATTTAAATTGCCTGAGTAGTCAATTAATAGACCCTACAACTATAGAAGTAGAGATATTAGGTAGAGAGAATATTTCTCAAGTTTTTGATGTTCTTTCCAACAACAATATAAATGTTAGCAGTATGAGGAATAAGTCTAATCGACTAGAAGAGCTATTTCTTGATTTATTAAATAATAATAAACTAAATTAGATTATATTCATGCAATCTTTATTTATTCCATTCAGTACAATTGTTATTAAGGAAGTTTCTCGATTCACACGAATTTGGATGCAAACCATTTTGCCACCAGCGATTAGTATGACATTGTACTTTGTTATTTTTGGTGGTCTGATAGGTTCCAGGATTGGAACTATGAATGGGTTTAGTTATATCGATTATATAGCACCAGGCATTATCATGATGGCAATCATCAACAATTCTTATGCAAATGTTGTCTCTTCTTTTTATGGTGCCAAATTCCAGAGGCATATTGAAGAGATGTTAGTAGCTCCAATACCAAACTTTATTATCCTTGCTGGCTTTGTCTCAGGTGGTGTTGTCAGAGGGCTTTTAATCGGTGTCGTTGTTACAATAGTTGCTCTATTTTTTACAAATTTGCAAGTACATAATCTTATTATAACCATTGCTGTTGTTCTTATGACTTCGATCGTTTTTTCTCTAGCTGGTATGATTAATGCCATCTTTGCAAATAAATTTGATGATATTTCCGTCATTCCTGCCTTTGTATTAACACCGCTTATCTACTTAGGAGGAGTTTTTTATTCAATCGATTTGCTACCGGACTTTTGGCAAAAAGTCTCTGCCTTTAACCCTATTTTATATATGGTTAATGCTTTTCGCTATGGCATGCTTGGGGAATCTGATATAGATATTACTCACGCCTTTATAATGCTTACTATTTTCACAATCACATTACTAATAATTTCTTTACAACTATTAAATAAAGGTGTCGGAATTAAGTCTTAATCTTGTGTGTATTTAAAATCATTTACCTGAATATATACAACCTGAAGTACATGTTTCTTTCACAACGATTGAGCTAAGTAATGGCAACTCGAGGATGAGCTTATGCCATATCCATTTAGCTAAATTCTCACTTGTAGGGTTTTCCAAGCCCTCAATGTCATTAAGATAACGATGATCCAAAGATTCAAATAACGGTTTGATTACCTCGCTAATATCGGCAAAATCCATGACCCAACCCGAAGTTTCATCTATATTTCCTAACACATGCACCTCTATAGTGAAAGAATGACCATGTAATCGACCGCACTTATGTTCACTAGGTACATTAGGTAATCGATGTGCTGCTTCGATAGTGAATGATTTATATATTTCCATAATTATTCACAGTAAACAGATTTAAATTCCTGATAAAGCTGATCAACTCTTTGCCACAAGGCACCCGTCTCACCAGTCCCTACAGGCAGATTATTCAATTGAGTCACCGGCACGATCTCCCAAGTTGAACTAGTAATCCAAACCTCATCAGCATTAAGTAAGTCTTTTTCACTAATTGTTGTCTCAAGATAAGTTATCTTATTATTAGCCAGTATTTCAATTACTAAATCTCGAGTTATGCCAGGTAAAACATGTTTGCTTTTAAGCGGCGTTAAGACTTCATCATTTTTACAAACAAAAACATTACTTGCAGCACCTTCTGTTATATAACCATCCCTAATAAGGATAGCTTCTTTTGCACCCTGTTCTCTTGCTTTATGTCTTAACAGCACACTCGGCAGCAGAGTAATAGCTTTAATATCACAATATTGCCATCGAATATCTTCATGAGTAATTGCATTAATACCGACAGAAAAATTCTTCTTTTCAATAGGGCGGCTCATTACGAAAATAGTTGGTTTATCAGCAATTTTTATGTCATGGTCTCGTTCGGAAACACCACGCGTGATTTGCAGGTATATCGATTGTTCAGACTCTTCTATCGTATCTATCAGTTCTTCGAATATTGAGCGCCATTGGTTGGATGTATACGGATTATCCATAAAAATAGCTTCCAAACTATTTTCAAGGCGATTCATATGTTCATCAAAACAAAATATTATACGATTGAAAATCGGGATAACCTCATAGACACCATCACCAAAAATAAATCCACGATCAAGTATGTTAATTGATGCTGTAGAAAGAGGTTTAAACTCTCCATTTAAATAAACCGTTGTCATAATTAATCTTATTCAAATAAAAGATATATTTCATCTTTCAGTCTATCAAAAATATCGCCCTCGGCGACTGAATTAAGTGTAGATAAAGGCACTGATTTAATATTATTACCTTTTAACATTATATTAAGCACACCTTTTTGATTTCCTTGACTAACGGGTGCCATAATCAATTTTTCAACTTTTACAATTGACTCAAGTTTTTCATACTCACCCCTTGGGATTGTTATATAAAGGTCCTCATTGATACTTAAGTTAATATTATCAATTGCTGCTTTCCATATCTTAGCACTGGCGATAAGATCTCCAACAGAATAGAGCTTATGAGTCTCGAAGAATCGAAATCCATAACCTAATATTGCTTGACTATTTTTTGCTCTGCTACTTTTTCCATCTGCACCCATCACAACAGAAATAAGGCGCATACCATCTCGCACAGCTGATGCTACTAGACAATAACCTGCTTCTTTTGTATGTCCTGTTTTTATGCCATCAACACTATTGTCACGCCAAAGTAATGTATTACGATTATTTTGTTTAATTCCATTAAAGGTATACTCCTTTATTTTATGCAAAGAATATACTTCTGGGTAATCTCTTATTAATGCTTGGGCTAATCTAACCATATCATTAGCAGTCGTATAGTTTTCAGAATTTGGTAAACCAGTACTATTAACAAAATTTGAATTGCCCATTCCTAATTTTTCTGCATGTTTATTCATCAAATCAGCAAAAACATCTTCAGTACCGGAAACATGCTCCGCTAATGCAACACTGGCATCATTTCCCGATTGTATAATGACACCATGTAGTAGATCATCGAGTTTAATTTTTTTCCCAACCTCAATAAACATTCTCGAACCTTCGGTACGCCAAGCTTTTTCACTCACTATTACTTCATCTTTTAATGATATTCTTCCATTTGCTAATTCATGAGCCACAACATAAACAGTCATAATCTTGGTTAGGCTGGCCGGGGCTAATTTTTTTCCCATGCTTTTTTCTAACAGTATTTTTCCACTATCAAAATCCATTACCACATAAGATGAGGCTTCAATCACGGGTGGTGCAGGAATTAAGATTTCTTCCGCTTCGACTTGTAGTGAAACAACAATCAAGAAAAATATAACTTTGAGTAATTTCATTTCTTCAACAGTAAATTCCTAATTTATAACGATATGATGTTCATTAAAATTATGTTCTACCAGACTTGAAACAATAGCATCAGCTTGATCAATATCAGTGAATGGTCCGATTTTAACACGATATAATATGCTTTCTGATACAACAACCTCAATAATACTTACCATTCCTTGACCAATTGATTTTAGTTTTTGCTTTAAGTCTTCAGCATTAATCAAATTGCTAAAAGAACCCACCTGAATATAAAAACGACCTTCATTTTTTGTCACCGCAGTGTTTATAACTGCTAACCTTTCATCTGAATGGATGGTGCCAATCTGCTCTGTTCCAATAACTCTAATTTCAACAAGGCCAGTGCCGTTTTTTAAAATATCAAGCTTGATTGCAGCTGTGTAAGATAGATCAATAATGCGATTTTCATGAAACGGTCCACGATCATTAATTTTAACAATAATTTTTTTATTATTTTTTAGATTAATTACTTCAACATATGTAGGTAAAGGTAATGACTTATGAGCGGCTGTCATCCCATACATATCATAAGTTTCACCACTAGAAGTACGTCGACCATGAAATTTTGTACCATACCAAGAGGCAATACCTTTCTCAACAAATCCTTTATTACTTTCCATAACATAATAACGTTTACCGAAAACAACGTATGACTTTGGATTACCATAACGACTTTTAGGTTCATCTTTAGGTATGGCATTCGGAATTTTCGAAACATCAATTTGCTTACTTGGCGCTTTATCGGATTCCGGTGCTGTGATAATTGCGTCGTGTAGCGTTTTTGGAATATTAAGCAAACTCATGCTTCCGCATGCCGACAAATTCAGCAATATGAACAATATAAATACCTTTATAACTATTATTCTAGTACACATTTTTAGAACTGAAGACATTTCTATTAATCTAGCGTCTTAGATATAGTATTAGTTATTTTTGATATTTCTAATGACAATTGATAAACAGCCATAGCATATAAATGGCTATGGTTATAGCGAGTTATGACATAAAAATTGTTATGGGCTAACCAGTATTCATTAGTACTTTTTCCTTCATATTCGAATAATTTTAGTTTCTCATTCTTTTCAAAAAAGGAATTTGATTTTATACCAAATTTTACTAATTCAGACTCACCTAAATCTGGTTTAAGACCTTTACCTAAAACGCTTTTATATCTTTCACCGTTCACTTCTACTTTTGCAATAATGGGTCTATCTTTTTGCCAACCATGTTCGGCAAAATAGTTTGCAATACTACCTATCGCATCATTTGAATTATTCCAAATATCAATTATATTGTCTCCATCGAAATCAATCGCATAATGACGGTAACTACTCGATATAAATTGTGGCATACCCATTGCTCCAGCATAAGAGCCTTTTAGGGTGAGTGGGTCGAAACCCTGTTCACGTGCAAGCAATAAAAATTGTTCAAATTCTTTACGAAAAAATGCGGCTCGCTTTGGATAATAAAATCCGAGTGTATTAAGTGCATCAACAACGCGATAACTTCCAGTAATTCGACCATAAAATGTTTCAACGCCAATAATAGCGGTAATTATCTCTGCGGGCACACCAAACTTTTTTTCTGCTGCTTGCAACTTTTTCCAGTTTTTATTTAGAAATATAACTCCTTCATTAATTCGTTTTTGGTTTAAAAAAATATCCTTATATTTATACCAGGACAACCTTTTTTCTGCTGGTTTTGAAATTGCTTTGAGGATCGTTTCTGAAACTATCACCTGGTCAAATAAATTTTTTAAATATGTCGAATCAAAGTTATATTGAGATTCCATCTTCTTAATAAATTCATTCTGCATAACCAATGTATTTGTATCAGCCTGAGCGGAAGTCACCCACAGGTATAAAAGAATTAATATTATTATTTTAATTTTTTTCATATTTTTGATGAAAGAAACCGTCTATGCGTGTGTATTGCCATTATAATGCCGAATCCAATTGTTAATGTTACCATTGAGGTACCTCCATGGCTAACCAATGGTAATGGAACTCCTACTATTGGTAACTGTCCTGTAACCATTCCCATATTCACAAAGATATAAACAAAAAAAGTGAGTGTTAAGCCACTGGCTAATAATCGACCAAAATTGTGTTGTGCGTTAATGGCAATATAAAGTCCTCGTAAAATTATGAAGAGATATATGCATAATAAAAATAACACACCTAACATACCGAATTCTTCACAAAATACCGCAAAGATAAAGTCAGTCGAGCGTTCTGGTAAAAATTCTAAATGAGATTGGGTACCATTCAACCAGCCTTTTCCATAAAAACCACCTGAACCAATAGCTATCTTCGATTGAATCGTATGATATCCTGCGCCTAATGGATCATTCTCAGGATTCAAGAAAGTCAAGACTCGTCGTTTCTGATAACTATGCATGAGAGACCAGAGAAGAGGGGTAATTGCAGCCCCCAAACCACCAATAATTGCCAATAAACGCCATGAAATTCCTGCAACAAATAAGACGGAAAAGCCGGCAGCTGCTACTAACAAAGCCGTACCCAAATCAGGTTGTATCGCTATCAATAAAACAGGAAGTATTATCAAAAAGCAAACCATTGAGGCCTGTAAAATAGTTGGAGGCAATGTCTTATCAGCAAGGTAATATGCAACCATCATAGGCACTGTTAGTTTCATTAGCTCTGATGGTTGAAACCGAAATAACTTTAAGTCTAACCAACGCTGAGCACCCTTACCAACATCACCATAGAAAATAACTATTATCAAGAGAATTAAACCGATGAGATATAGATTAAATGACCATCTAGCAATCTTTGAAGGCGATAATTGAGCAATAATAACCATACCGGCCAAGGCAATAACTAATTTTATAGCTTGTCTATAAACTAGTTCCATATCCTGTCCACCAGCACTATAAATTACTACTAAACCAAGAGTGCTTAATATTAAAATGCCGAAAAATAACGGAAAATCGATATGTAGCCGCTGTCCAAGATTCTTTTCTTCCAAGTTGATTATCCTTTAGTAATTAAGCCTCTGTTATTCATAAAAGCATCAAACATTTTACGTGCTATAGGTGCAGCAGTTTTTGATCCCCCACCTCCATTCTCAACGATGATTGCTATAGCAATTTTTGGTGCCTCTACTGGTGCAAACCCAATAAATAATGCGTGATCTTGAAACTCTTCAGCAATTTCTTCTTTTTTATAATTCTCATCCTGTCCTATGCCTATAACTTGTGCAGTACCTGTTTTGCCTGCAAAGTTATATTTAGCATCTTTTCCACTAAACCATGCAGTTCCTTTGACATCATGTACAACATCTTTCATCGAAATGATCATATCATCCCAATGAGTATTATTAGAAAGTACAATCTTATTTTTAGAATAATTAGGTAAATCATGTACTTCAGTAGTAATTGAATTGCTTATACTTGTAACTAGACGTGGCTGAATTATATGACCTTTATTTGCAAAAGTTGTCATCGCTTTTACTAGTTGCAATGGTGTTACTAAGGCATAGCCTTGCCCAATACCAAGTATTAATGTTTCTCCTGGAAACCAAGCTTCTCCCAACACCTCACGCTTCCACCTTCTTGATGGCATCAAAGCTTTTTTTTCACCTTCTATGTCAATGCCAGTCGTTTGTCCAAAACCAAATTTCGACATACCTTCATAGATTCGATCAATTCCTAACTCATATGCTAATGTATAAAAATATACATCGCATGATTCCATAACAGCTTTGTGCATATTAGTATGCCCGTGTCCCTGCTTCTTCCAATCTCGATACCGATGTTTATTTCCTTTCAGGGTAAACCAACCAGGGCACCATGATTCTTTGGTATTATTTCTAATACCATTTTCTAAGCCAATTAACCCCATAAATGGTTTAAAGGTTGAGCCCGGCGGATATTCCCCTTGAATCGCACGATTGATTAATGGTCTATCTTTTGATGCTAACAATAGATTATATGATTCCGTATCTATTCCATTTACAAACTTGTTTGGGTCATACCCAGGGGAACTTACAAATGCTAATACATCGCCCTTTATTGGATCCATAGCAACGATTGCACCACGTTTATCTTTAAGAGCATCTATCGCAATCTGTTGTAATGAAAGATCAATTGTTAAATGAATATTCTTACCAGGCTTTGATGCTACGTGTTCAAGCACACGAATAATTCGACCCTGTGCATTAGTTTCAACCTGTTGATATCCAACATGCCCATGTAAAAATTCTTCATAATATTTTTCTACCCCTAGTTTACCAATATGAGTCGTCCCACTATAATTTGATGTATCTATGCTTTTAAGATCATGATCATCTATACGGGCAACATAACCAATGGCATGAACTAATTTCTTACCTAAAGGATAATGTCTATTAAGTCTTGCGACGACATCAACACCAGGATAACGATGTCTATTAACTGAAAATCGTGCAACTTCTTCTTTATCTAAATTTAGCCGTAATATAATTTTTTCAAATTTTCTTTTTCTATCAAGTGACTTTTTGAAACGTTTAATATCACTATCTTCAATCAAAACTATTTTTTTTAATTGATCTATAGTTTCGTTTAGACTGCTGATTTTCTCCGGGGTCACAACAAGACTAAATGCTGATTTATTCTCTGCAAGAATGACACCATCACGGCTATAAATAAGGCCTCTGATTGGTGGAATAGGTATGATTTTGACCCGATTTGATTGTGATAAGGTTGAATAGTGTACATTTTTTGTGACCGTTAAATAGAATATTCTTGAAACAATCATGCTGATTAAGATTAAAATTATAAATGCAGATATGTAAATACGCCTTGATATCAGATTTGATTCATGATCTTGGTTTCTGAAGATAAAATCCTTAACCATAATTATTTATTTTTATACTAGGAGATTCTGTGCTTACGACGCACATCTCTTAAGATTATGAATAACCATGGCCATAACAACATGCTTGTAATTGCTGGCATCCAATACGTCCAATCGCTCTTATTTAGACCCAGATAAACTAATATCAATAACATTACTAGCTTGTAGAGTAAAAGATAAAAACAGACCAATACTGCTTGCTGTAACAATGGATACGCTCGCATTCGCTGGTATGAATTTATTGTAAGAAATGCTATCAAGGTCATACTTAAAGCATTTTGACCAAGAATATTACCTTGCTGTACGTCTAGTAATAAACCTAAAAACCAGGCTATAAAAATACCGATGCGATCTGGCACTGCCATACACCAATAAATCAAGACAACGGCAACCCAATCTGGTCGCCAATTAACTGCCCAATCAGGTAAAGGTAAGGCCGTTAACATAATTGCTATAATGAAACTCATAGCAATTATCCCATTACCTTTTTTAGATTTTTTCATTGCCTAAATTTTGTAGTCAAGTCATCTAAATATTTATTGATTTCATCTGCTTTTTCATTAGGCCAAACCATCAATACTTCACGAAGCTGACTCAATTGAGCGCTAGGTTCGATCGTTACTTTTGCAAAAGCTTCGCCAGGAATATAAGCGATTTTTTTAATTTTTCCAACGGGATAACCTGAAGGGAATCGACGAGCGAGACCAGAAGTAATAATTAGATCACCTACTAGTATATCTGCAGTATTCGGTAAATGTTCAAGTAGAAGTTTATTATTGTTGCCAGTACCGACGGCAATAGCCCGCAAACCATTTCTATTTATCTGGACAGGCAAGGCATGATTCGGATCCGTAATCAGAAGCACCGTACTTGAAAAGGGTCCCACATGAATAATCTGGCCCATAATACCCGTTGAACCTACAATCGGTTGACCTTCGTAAGCACCTTCTCGTAGACCTTTATTGATGACGACTTGCTTTCTAAAAGTCTGTAATTCTACTCCAATTAATTCTGCAACAAGAACTTTGTCGTTAATTTTGAAAGATGATTCTAGTAATTTACGTAATCGTCGATTCTCAGTTTCCAACACTATATATCGCTGTAATTTTCTACTCAATAACAGGCGTTCTTGTTTCAATCGTTCATTTTCTTTTAATAAAGTACTGTGTGTTACTAGTGTAGTCGAGCCCCATTCTGTTATTTCGATGGGTATATTAACTACATATTGTATGGGGTATACCAATGTTGTCAGAAGCGTGCGTAGAAATTTCAAATGACTCTGATGAGGATCAACAGCTATTAAAAAGACCGAAACTAAGGCAAAAACTACAAAGCGAATGTTAGTAGACGAAGTTCTTTGAAACAAAGTAGTAATAATTGGTCCCCGCCTTTAGTAATTACTCCACCGTGAGAATATCGGCGCCAAACTCATCAATCATTTCTAAATAACGTCCACCACCTCTTGCTACACACGTCAATGGATCTTCTGCGATGATGACAGGTAAGCCAGTTTCTTCCATTAAGAGCCTATCTAAATCTCTCAACAAAGCACCACCACCTGTCAACACCAAACCACGTTCTGCTACATCAGAACCTAGCTCAGGTGGTGTTTTTTCTAAAGCATTTTTTACGGTACTAACTATTCCAGTTAATGGTTCTTGTAGAGCTTCTAATATTTCATTACTGTTTAGTGTGAAACTTCTAGGGATACCTTCTGCGAGATTACGACCCCTCACTTCCATTTCATGTATTTCATTACCCGGATAAGCACATCCTAAATCATGTTTAATGCGCTCAGCTGTAGACTCTCCTATCAAGCTTCCATAATTTCGACGTACATAATTAATTATGGCTTCATCAAATCGATCACCACCAATACGAACTGAGTCAGAGTAGACGATACCATTCAACGAGATAACGGCGACTTCAGTTGTGCCGCCACCAATGTCTAACACCATAGAACCACGCGCATGGCTGACTGGCATTCCAGCACCTATCGCAGCTGCCATGGGTTCTTCAATTAAGTGTACCGTTCGAGCACCAGCACCACCTGCTGACTCTCGAATAGCACGTCGTTCTACCTGAGTCGAGCCACAAGGAACGCAGACCAGTACACGTGGGCTTGGTCTGAATAATGTAGAACCATGTGCCTGGTGTATAAAGTATTGCAACATCTTTTCAGTCACCGTGAAATCAGCAATAACTCCATCTTTCAATGGTCGAATTGCAGTGATATGTCCTGGTGTTCTACCTAACATCATTTTTGCTTCAGTTCCCACAGCACGTATTGATTTCGCGTTTATTTTGCTGCCATCATTACGGATCGCAACAACTGAAGGTTCATTAAGAACAATACCCTTTCCAATAACATAAATAAGCGTATTGGCGGTACCTAAATCAATAGATAAGTCGTTGGAAAAAAAACCTCTTAATCTGTTAAACATTTATTAAACCAGTTAGTTAGTATTGACATTATGATATAGTTTCAGCAAGCGTCTATATAATAAAGATTGAGCAGTAACAATCATATGTTGGAATCCTATAAAATCAAATTCTATATCATTTAGCGATCTCAAACCGGACAATAACAGTAATATTCGATAAGTTTAATTTTAACAATGGTCGAGGCTTTGGGCAAGCGAAGGAATGTGATAAATTACCTTTTTTCAACCAATAAGAGCTATTAGTTTATGTCTTTTAATAAATCAGAAATACAAAAAATTGCCTGGTTGGCTAGATTATCAATCGAACAGCAAGATATCTCCACTTATAGTGATGAACTTTCAAATATTTTAAATCTTGTTGAGTGCATGAATTCTGTTGATACAGAAGGCATCTCACCAATAGCACATCCTTTAGACCTGACTGCACGATTTCGAACTGATTCGGTAACGGAAGTCAATCAACGTGACCAATTCCAAAAAAATGCAGCGCAAACTGATGCTGGCTGTTATCTCGTACCAAAGGTTATCGAGTAAGAATTCAATAACCCTTCAACTTAAGTTTATTCAAAAATAATCATGCATCAATCTACATTGGCTCAATTATCAACGGCACTTGAATCGAATCAGATCAGTAGTGAAGAATTAACAAGACATTATCTTGAGCGCTGTAAACAATTTAATAAATCATTAAATTGTTTCATAACTATCAACGAAGAATCAGCATTGACTCAAGCAAAGTTGGCTGACATACAACGTAAAACTGGTGATGCAACGCCTCTAACAGGGATTCCCATTGCGCAAAAAGATATTTTTTGCACAAACGGTGTCAAAACATCTTGCGGTTCAAAAATGTTAGACAATTTTATCGCACCATATGATGCAACCCTTGTTAGAAAAATGAATTTAGCTGGGATAGTAAACATAGGTAAAACTAACATGGATGAGTTTGCTATGGGCTCATCTAATGAAACTAGCTTTTATGGCGCAGTCAAAAATCCTTGGAATAAAGAGACTGTACCTGGCGGCTCATCAGGTGGTTCAGCCTGTGTAGTTGCCGCTCGATTAAGCCCCGCAGCAACAGGTACGGATACAGGTGGTTCCATTAGACAACCTGCATCACTTTGCGGCATAACAGGTCTTAAACCAACGTATGGTAGAGTTTCCCGCTATGGCATGATTGCTTTTGCATCAAGTCTTGATCAAGGTGGACCAATGACACAAACTGCTGAAGATGCAGGCTTAATCATGAATGTTATCGCTGGCTTTGATGAGCGCGATTCAACCTCTGCTGAGCATCCAGTTGATGATTACACTGCAAGATTAAACGACTCAATTGAAGGCATAAAAATTGGACTACCAAAACAATATTTTAGTGAAGGTCTAGATAGTAATATTGCTGAGTTAATTCAAGAAGGGATTAAAGAATTAGAAAAATTAGGTGCAACATGTAAAGAAATAGAGCTACCCAATACAGAATTATCAATCCCTGCTTATTATGTTGTTGCACCAGCAGAATGTTCTTCAAACTTATCACGTTTTGATGGTGTTCGCTTTGGACACAGTTGTGAGAATCCAAGGGATCTTTCTGATCTATATTGCCGTAGCCGTAGTGAGGGTTTTGGTAAGGAAGTAAAACGCCGCATTATGATTGGCACTTACGTATTATCTTCAGGTTATTATGATGCATATTATTTAAAAGCACAAAGAATTAGACATCTTATTCGCTTAGATTTTCAAAAAGCACTTGCAGACGTTGATGTTATAGCTGGACCAACAGCAACCGGAACGGCATTCAAATTAAATGAAATGATGGGTGATCCTGTCAGCATGTATCGCTCAGATCTTTATACGGTCTCAGCTAATCTTGCCGGTCTACCTGCAATTTCAATTCCAGCTGGTTTTGTAAATAATCTACCAGTCGGAATGCAGTTGATAGGAAATTATTTTGAAGAATCAAGACTCTTAAATATCGCTCATCGATTTCAACAAGCAACAGATCATCACAAAGCCATACCGGAAGGATTCGAATAATGGATTGGGAAACAGTCATTGGGCTTGAAATTCATACTCAATTAGCCACTAAAAGTAAGATCTTCTCTGGGGCTGCTACTACTTATGGGGCTGAACCTAATACACAAGCTTGCGAAGTAGACCTCGGCCTTCCCGGAGTCTTACCCGTACTCAATGAACAAGCCGTATTGATGGCTATCAAGTTTGGTTTAGCAATTGGGGCTGAAATACCTAAACGCTCAATTTTTTCTAGAAAAAATTACTTCTACCCAGATTTACCTAAGGGTTATCAAATTAGTCAATTTGAATTACCTATCGTAAATAGTGGTCATATTGAAATACAGTTAGCAGATGGCACGACAAAAGAAGTAGGAATCACGCGCGCACACTTAGAAGAAGATGCGGGAAAGTCTATGCATGAAGGTTTTGGTGATCAAACAGGGATTGACCTAAATCGTGCGGGGACACCCCTACTGGAAATCGTTTCTGAACCTGACATGCGCAGCGCTAAAGAAGCTGTTGCATATATGAAGAAGGTTCATTCTATAGTGTGCTACCTAGAGATTTGTGATGGCAATATGCAAGAAGGATCATTCCGTTGCGATGCAAATGTATCAATCCGACCTAAAGGGGAAGAAGCTTTTGGCACACGTACAGAATTAAAAAACATTAACTCGTTTCGCTATGTTGAACAAGCGATCAATATCGAAATAGAAAGACAAGTAGATATTCTTGAAGATGGTGGAAAAATAGAACAAGAGACACGTTTGTACGATCCTAATAGAAATGAAACTCGTTCAATGCGCAGCAAAGAAGAAGCAAACGACTATCGCTACTTTCCAGATCCAGATTTGCTACCAATTCAAATCGATGTAGAGCTAATTGAAAAAGTCCGGAATCAATTACCTGAACTACCCAATGCTAAGAAACAAAGATTCATAGATGAATTCAATCTATCCGATTATGACAGTGGCGTACTAACCGCGCAGAAAGAAATAGCTGATTATTTTGAAGATTGTGTAGTTATAACAGAAGGTGAAGCCAAGCTCAGTGCTAATTGGATCAATGGCGAATTGTCAGCATCTTTAAATAAAGAAAATAAAGACATAACCGAAAGTCCAGTAACACCTAAAATGTTAGGAAGCATGATTAAACTAATCAATGATGACACAATCTCTGGAAAGATAGCAAAACAAGTTTTCGAAGCTATGTGGAATGGAGAAGGTTCTGCAGATTCTATAGTCGAAAGAAAAAACTTAAAACAAGTTACTGATAGAGGTGTTATCGAAAAGCTGGTTGATGATGTTATCGCTAATAATCCAATCCAAGTCACACAATACAAAGCTACTCCAGAAGAAAAAAAAGAAAAACTCATCGGCTACTTTGTAGGTCAAATAATGAAGAAATCACAGGGAAAAGCAAACCCAAAAAAAGTTAATGAATTATTGATAGAAAAACTAGATACTTGACTTCTGTAATGGAGTCAAAACAAATGAATAAATCTATAACTTTTAATTAAGTTTTATCAACTCATTAAGTACCACAAAATGTCTGAGTAATTATTTCCTCTGGTGTCGGTGGAAAGTTAAACTCTTCGTTATCTGAAGAAACTTCAAACGGATTAATCAATGATTTTGCAAAACGTTTAAAAAGACTGTAATCACCATAATCTTCAGCAGCTCTTATAGCTTTTTCAACTTGATGATTACGTGCGATAAATACTGGATTTACTTGTCGCATAGCAAGTTTTATTTCGGGATTATCTGACTTCAATTTTTGCCATTCATTTAACCACATTATCCCTTTTTCTCGATCTGAAAATAACTCTAAAAACAACCCTTCAGTATCTCCTTTATTCACATTCGTTAAATAATTAAAAAATAGTGTGAAATCTATCTTTTGCTTTGATAGCATCATTAATGAGTCATTAATAAATTCTAAATGCTTGCCAGTGCGTTCATGAAAACCAAACTTTTTAATCAGACCCTGCTGTAAAAATAAATTAAATTTTGATGTGAATTTAGCTAACTGTTCCTCAACAATCACTATTGCACTTTTTGTTTTAAGATCTAATAAGGGTAAGAATGTCTCTGCAAGGCGGTTTAAATTCCAAACAGCTATAGTAGCTTGTTGATCCCATGCATAACGGCCATATCTATCAATTGAACTAAAAACTCTATTTGATTTAAATGTATCCATAAACGCACACGGCCCGTAATCTATCGTTTCACTAACAATAGACATGTTATCTGTATTCATCACGCCATGAATAAAACCAACCAACATCCATTTCGCTATAAGTTCCGCTTGCTGTTCAATCACTTTGTTCAATAGTGCTACATATTTATCATCGTGCTGTTCGATTTCTGGAAAATGTTGATTGATAACAAAATCTGCTAATGCCTTAATCACGCTTACTTGTTGTGTAGCAGATGCATACTGAAATGTGCCAACACGAATATGACTAGCAGCAGTTCTAACTAAAATAGCACTAGATACAATGTTTTCTCGCTGAACCATATCCCCAGTTTTTATTATAGCAAGTGCTCGTGTTGTAGGAATACTTAAACCGGCCATAGCTTCACTAATCAGATATTCTCGAAGTACTGATCCTAAAGTTGCACGGCCATCACCTCCTCGAGAATAGTTTGTGCGACCTGACCCTTTTAATTGCACATCTATCAATGAATCATTATAAGTTTTCATTTGCCCGAGCATATGTGCTCGTCCATCACCAAGTATAGGCACCCAATGTCCAAACTGATGCCCTGAATAAGCCATAGCAAGAGGAGAGTTCATCAGCTCTGTGTCATTCCCTGCTAGAGTCATTAATCCTTTTTTACTTTTAAACCAACCGCTATCTATCCCATATTCTTTAAGAAGGTTCTCATTAAGTTCGATTAGCGATGGAGTCGAAGATCCTGAGGTATTTGATTCGGAAAACATTATCTTTGGAAGAGCATGATAGCGTTGTAGTCTTATGGGGCTATCGTTTAACATCGCTGTGTCCACTTATCTACTCCAAATATTTATGTCATTACATTGATTTTCTACAAAATTGTATTAGGAAAACATAGTACAAATTAAACAAGAACGACTAAAGGTTTTACTATTTATAAGCTTAACGATTCTATAGCACTGCCTTTATTAGCAGAAAATTTTATCAATCTATTTGAGTTTACATACACAAAACTTTAACTGACAAAATATTTCAATTTTTTTTATTAGCTAGTTTCCTTATTACTAATTTGAGATATGATTTTACTATTTAGTAACATCATTATAAATATTAGCCACCTAATTATCAAAGTGTTGAATATGAATAACTTAAAATAAACTATCTAGTAAATCTATATCTTTGATATCCCATGAAACTTGTCATATGGAAATAGTTCCTATCTTAGTAATCATCATACATTTAGATATATACAAAAACTAATATGAATCAACGTTTCATTTTATAGCTCAGATTGAATTTTCTATTATCTTTCTAGTAATGGATAAAATATCAATATCTCATAGGTAGATTAATTCAAGGAAGCATCGAGATGAAAAAAAATATCGTAAAATTATCTTTTAAACTAAAAAAACCGGGACAGAACCCGGTTTCAATGATACAAACTAATAACAATTATTATTATACTTGTTCTGCTGTCTCAACGACTTCTTCTGCTAATTCAGGTCTATCTACCAAAGATACAATCGCCATTGAAGCTTTATCTCCAGTACGGACACCACATTTGAGAATCCGAAGATAACCACCAGGACGCTCTTTATAACGAGGACCTATTTCATTGAATAGTTTTGTCACCATTTTTCGATCACGAAGGCGAGCAAAAGCTAACCGTCTATTAGCAACACTGTCTTTTTTTGCCATTGTAATCAAAGGTTCTACCACACGACGTAATTCTTTTGCTTTTGGTAAGGTTGTTTTGATTATCTCATGTTCTATAAGGGATGCCGCCATATTTCGAAACATCGCTTTACGATGCGAACTATTGCGGTTTAGTTTTCGACCACTTTCACGATGACGCATTATTTTTCTCTCTTTAAATTACTGACGCGGTTTCTTTAATCTCTAATGCGGCAGGCGGCCAATTTTCCAGACGCATTCCTAAAGACAAACCACGTGAAGCTAGTACATCTTTTATCTCTGTTAGAGATTTTTTACCGAGATTAGGAGTTTTTAATAATTCAACTTCAGTACGCTGTATTAAATCACCTATATAGTAAATACTCTCTGCTTTTAAACAATTCGCAGAACGAACGGTCAATTCAAGATCATCCACCGGACGTAATAAAATAGGATCAATCTCTGGTTCAGTTTGTTGACTAGCTTCAATAGCTTCTTCTGCTTCCAAATCAACAAATACTGCTAGCTGAGATCTCAGAATTCTTGCTGCTTCACTCACTGCTTCCTCAGGATCGATAGTACCATTTGTTTCAATTTCTATTACCAATTTATCAAGGTCTGTACGTTGTTCTACTCGAGCACTTTGAACTTCATAGGCAATACAATTAACAGGACTAAATGATGCATCCAGTTTTAATTTTCCAATAGTTTGCTCTTCTTCATCAGTGCCACCAACTACAACTGGTTCGTATCCACGACCACGAGCTACCTTCATTACTATGCTCAAATCACCTGCTTTTGTCAGATTCGCAATAAGGTGATCAGGATTCATAATTTCAACATCATGATCTAGTGTTATATCTCTAGCATATACTTCGCCAAGACCACTTTTCTTTAACGTTAAAATGGCTTCATCTTTAGAATGCATCATAATTGCAAGACCTTTAAGATTTAGCAAAATATCTATGACATCTTCCTGTACACCTTCCATAGTAGTGTATTCATGAAGAACACCTTCAATTTCTGCTTCGACTACTGCGCAACCAGGCATCGAAGATAAGAGTACTCGTCGTAATGCGTTACCCAATGTATGGCCAAAGCCTCTATCTAAGGGTTCTATTGTGATCTTCGCAGAGGTGTTACTTACAGTTTCTACGTCAACCCTTCTTGGTTTAAGTAATTCATTAAATGTTATTGGCATGCGTGATTCTCCTCCACAAGTTATTTACTTGGAGTATAGTTCTACAACGAGTTGTTCATTAATTTCAGATGGCAGTTCACTTCTTTCTGGAATTGACTTAAAAACGCCTTCCATATTTTTAGAATTCACATCAACCCAATCTGGGAAACCATACTGCTCTGCAATATCGATAGCGCTCTGAATACGTAGTTGCTTCCTACTTTTTTCACGTATCGCTACAACATCGCTTTGTGATACCTGAAACGAAGCGATATTAACCGATTTACCGTTAACAAGTATTGAACGATGGCTTACCAGTTGACGTGCCTCACTTCGAGTAGCTCCGAAGCCCATTCGATAAACAACATTATCTAGTCGACATTCCAAGATTTGCAAAAGGTTCTCACCAGTCGAACCCTTACGACGAGCTGCTTCTTTGTAGTACTTACGAAATTGTTTTTCTAATACCCCGTAGATACGACGTAATTTCTGTTTTTCACGTAATTGTAAGGCATAATCAGACATCCTTTTCGGACGACTACCTTGTATACCAGGTAATTTATCTATCTGACATTTTGATTCAATCGGTCTAGCACGACTTTTTAAAAACAAATCTGTGCCTTCACGTCGACTAAGTTTACATTTTGGTCCGAGATAACGTGCCATTATAAATGCTCCTGAATTAAACCCGACGTTTTTTGGGCGGGCGACACCCATTGTGTGGAATCGGTGTCACATCAGATATATTAGTAATCTTAAAACCGATTGAGTTAAGTGCCCGAACCGCTGATTCACGACCTGGTCCCGGTCCTTTTATAAGTACTTCTAAATTTTGCATACCAAACTCGCGTGCGACTTCACCCGCCTTCTGAGAAGCGATCTGAGCAGCAAATGGTGTGCTTTTTCGAGAACCCCGAAAACCACTACCGCCTGAAGTAGCCCATGAAAGAGTGTTTCCCTGTCGATCTGTTATCGTAATAATAGTGTTATTGAATGAAGCGTGTATATGCGCAATACCGTCCACGACGGTTTTCTTTACACGCTTACGAACTTTTGTTGCTGTTTTCGCCATATTTTTAGAAACCTATTGTTTTATTTTTTAATCGCTTTTCTAGGACCTTTACGTGTTCGAGCATTAGTACTTGTACGTTGTCCTCGAACTGGTAGCCCACGACGATGTCGAATCCCTCTGTTGGTGCCGAGATCCATCAAGCGTTTGATATTCATTGAGATTTCACGACGTAAATCACCTTCAAGGTCGTACTTACCTACCTCAGCACGAATTTTATCCAACTCTACTTCGGTTAAATCCCTAACTTTAAGGGAGCCTGTCAAACCTACCACATCACAAACTTGTTGTGCACGTGTACCACCAATACCATATATATAAGTTAAACCAATTACCAAGTGCTTATTATCTGGTATGTTAACGCCTGCAATACGAGCCATTGTTCAATCTCTCCAATATAATTTTATAGCGCTTACTATCTAGCCTTGACGCTGCTTATGTCGAGGGTCAATACAAATAACACGTATAACTCTATTGCGCCGTATTATTCTACAATTTCGACAAATTCTTTTTACTGATGCTCTTACTTTCATTTTCTTTCTCCAACATAACTAGCTAACGAATCAACGTCGGCCATGCCCCTTAAGATTGGCTTTCTTCATTATTCCATCATACTGATGAGACATTAAATGTGCCTGTACTTGAGACATAAAGTCCATAACAACCACAACTATAATTAATAGTGACGTACCACCAAAATAAAATGGCACGTTAAATTTTAATATTAGAAATTCAGGCAATAAACAAACAAAGGTAATGTAGACTGCACCCGCCAAAGTTAGTTTAGTTAAGACCTTATCTAGATAAGCTGCTGTTTGTTCGCCCGGACGCATACCGGGGATAAATGCGCCTGATTTCTTCAAATTCTCTGCTGTCTCACGTGGATCAAATACCATCGCCGTATAAAAGAAACAGAAAAATATTATCCCTGCCGCATAAGTCAATACATAAATTGGCTGTCCCGGAGATAATGTTGTTGCAATATCCTGTAACCAGTCCATACCTTCTGTCTGTGCAAACCATCCTGCAATCGTCGCAGGAAATAAAATCAAACTTGAGGCAAAGATAGGCGGAATAACACCTGCCATATTTAATTTCAAAGGCAAATGACTTGATTGACCTCCATACATTTTACGTCCTACCTGTCGTTTTGCGTAATTGACTGTAATTCGTCGTTGACCGCGCTCTACAAAAACAACAAATGCAGTTACAACGATAGCCAGTGCAAATAAACCAACTACTGCTAACAAATGCATCTCGCCTGTTCTTGATAACTCTATTGTTCCACCAATTGCAGACGGTAATCCAGCAACAATACCAGCAAAGATGATCATAGAAATACCATTACCAATACCACGTTCAGTAATTTGTTCTCCTAACCACATTAAAAACATAGTTCCAGTAACTAAGGTACTTACTGCAGCAATTCGAAAGCCCATACCTGGATCCATAACAACTGCATAACCAGCTGCTTGTTGCCCCTCCAACGCGACGGATACTCCAAAAGCTTGAAACGTAGCTAAGACCACAGTGCCATAGCGAGTATATTGAGTAATCTTACGTCGACCCGCTTCACCTTCTTTTTTCAGCTGTTTTAATTTCGGTTCAACGACCGAAAGTAATTGCATGATAATTGACGCCGAAATGTATGGCATGATTCCTAAAGCAACCACTGAAAATCTACTCAAGGCGCCACCGGAAAACATATTAAACATATCCAGGATCGTACCTTGTTGCTGTTGAAATAAATCAGCTAATGCAATTGGATTAATACCTGGGACAGGTATATGCGTAGCAATTCGGTACACGAATAGCGCCAACAGAACAAACAACAGCCGTTGGCGGAGCTCTTTTAATTGCCCAATACCTGAAGGGGCGCCTGGAATTGCTGGGTTAGAAACTGACATTTATTCTACTATTTTCCCACCAGAAGCTTCAATTGCAGCTTTAGCACCTTTACTAAGCATTAAACCTTTAACGGTAACTGCTTTTTCCAATTTGCCTGAAAGCATGACTTTGACTCGCAATGTACTTTTATTAATTAGTCGACCTGCCCTCAGTGCATCAATATCTATGACATCCACATCTAGATTGGCTAGTTCATGCAAACGAATCTCTTCAGTCACACGACTAATACGCGAACTAAACCCAACTTTTGGCAAGCGACGTTGAAGTGGCATTTGCCCACCTTCGAAACCTACTTTATGGTACCCACCAGAACGTGACTTTTGACCCTTATGCCCACGACCACTGGTTTTACCAATACCTGAACCAATTCCACGACCTCTGCGCTTCGCATTTGAGGTTGAATCAGGATGTGGTTTAACTGTATTTAAACGCATGAGATTAATCCTCTTTAACTGCGAGCAAGTAACTTACTTTATTTATCATTCCACGATTCTCTGGAGTATCATCGACAGTGACACAATGACCAATCCGTCGTAAACCCAAGCCACTAACACAAGCTTTATGTTTATGAATACGTCGATTAGTACTTTTTATTAACGTAACTTTTAATTTTTTATCAGACTTATTAACCATGATTAACTAACCACTTCTTCTATAGACTTACCGCGTTTTGCTGCGATGTATTCAGGCGATGACATCGATTTCAATCCTTCAATTGTCGCACGAACCACATTGATAGGATTGGTCGAACCAATTGATTTAGCCAGAACATTATGAATGCCAACGACTTCAAAGACCGCACGCATCGGGCCACCAGCAATTATACCGGTACCTTCTGAGGCTGGCTGCATATAGACTTTGGCTGCACCAAATTCTGCTATGATAGAATATTGAAGTGTTCCTTCATTCAATGGCACTGAAATCATATTGCGACGTGCATCCTCCATTGCTTTTTGAATAGCCAGTGGTACTTCACGAGATTTACCGCGCCCAACGCCTACACGTCCATTTCCATCACCAACAACTGTTAACGCTGCAAAACCAAATTGACGTCCACCTTTGACAACTTTGGCAACGCGATTTACGTTAACAAGCTTTTCCTGAAGATCTTCGTTACCGGTTATTGAGTTTCCTAATGCCATCAGACCCTTCCTTAAAATTCCATACCTTGCTCACGTGCAGCATCTGCTAATGCTTTAATGCGACCATGATATTTAAAACCTGAGCGATCAAAAGCAACTTTCGAAATACCTACTTTCTTCGCACGTTCAGCCAGAGTTTTTCCAACAGTAATGGCTGCATCTACATTACCACTGTATTTAATCTGACCCTTAACTTCATTATCCAAACTTGATGCACTTACAAGTACTTGCGAACCATTTGGCGCAATGACCTGGGCATAAACATGTCTAGGTGTTTTGTAAACGCACAAACGATTGACACCAAGCTGTTTAATCTTTGCTCGCGTCTTAGTAGCACGACGAATTCTATCTGTTTTTTTACTCATATCGACTAACTCTTCTTAGCTTCTTTGCGAATAATACGTTCATCTGAGTAACGAACACCCTTACCTTTATAGGGCTCAGGCGGACGGTATCTGCGAACATTAGCGGCGACTTGCCCAACTTGCTGTTTATCGGAACCCTTAATTATTATTTCGGTTTGACTTGGTGTTTCAATCGAAATTCCTTCTGGGATGTTGAACTTTACAGGATGCGAAAAACCTAAAGTGAGGTTCAAAATTTTACCAGAAACTGCTGCTCGATAACCTACACCAACAATATCTAATTTACGTTCGAAACCTTCGGTGACGCCAGTAACTAAATTTTGAATTAATGCGCGGGTTGTACCTGATAAAGCATTTGCTAATTTACTGTTATTATTAACAGTAGTTTTTAAAATATTGTCTTTCTGTTCGACCTTAACCAAAGGATGAACATTGTGTGACAGCTCACCTTTGTCACCTTTAACGGTCACCATACTCCCGACGATACTTACGTCGACGCTACTAGGAACTAGGATGGGATTATTTGCTATTCTTGACATGTCAATTCATCCAAATTAAGAAACGAAACATAGTACTTCACCGCCGATGCCGTGTTCTCTGGCTGATTTATCAGTCATAACACCTTTAGCTGTAGAAATGACCGCCACACCAAGACCCCCAAGTACTTTTGGCAAATCATCAGCCGATTTATAGCTGCGAAGACTAGGACGGCTAATACGCTTAATTGTTTCAATAACAGCTTTTCCTTCAAAATATTTAAGCTCTATAGTTAGTATTGCCTTCTTATCATTTTCTTCTACGCTGCAATCAAGAATATAGCCTTCTTGTTTTAAGATAGTTGCAATCGCCACTTTTAATTTTGATGAGGGCATTTTAACATTACGCTTATTTCTTTGTAATGAATTACGAATGCGGGTCAACATATCTGATATTGGGTCTGACATACTCATGTTTATATTCTCTCTTTAATTTACCAGCTCGCTTTAACTAAACCTGGCACATCGCCACGCATAGCCGCTTCACGCAATTTATTTCGACCTAAACCAAACTTACGATAATAACCATGTGGTCTACCTGTGACATTACAGCGATTACGCACACGAACAGCGCTTGCATCTCTTGGCATTTTATTCAATTTTTCACGCGCCGCCGCACGATCAACTTCACTTAATGAAATATCTTTAATTATTGCTTTTAATTCAATTCTTTTTACCGCATATTTTTTTACCAACCGTATGCGTTTAACTTCACGATTTATCATGCATGACTTTGCCATATTAAATAGACCTCAAGATCTTAATGGTAAATTAAATGCCGTTAATAAAGCACGGCCTTCTTCATTTGTTCGAGCTGAGGTAGTAATAGTTATGTCCATACCTCGCAATATATCTATTTTATCGTAGTCAATTTCAGGGAAAATAATTTGTTCTTTAATCCCCATACTATAATTACCACGACCATCGAAGGATTTTGCATTTAATCCACGAAAATCTCGTATACGTGGGATTGCAATTGAAATTAAACGATCCAAAAATTCATACATACGCTCACGACGTAAATTCACTTTACAACCGACAGGCCAGCCTTCACGCACTTTAAAATTAGCAACTGATTTTCTTGCCTTACAAACGATGGGTTTTTGTCCTGAAATTTTAGTCATGTCACTGACTGCATGCTCAACAACTTTTTTATCTGCAACTGCCTCACCAATACCCATATTGAGAGTTATCTTAGTTATCTTAGGTACTTGCATTGATGATTTATAACCAAATTTATCGGTTAATTGCTTAATCACTGTGGCATTATAATATTCTTGTAATCTGACCATGAGTATTGACCCTATACATCCACAACTTCATTGTTTGATTTGAAATATCGTACTTTTTGTCCATCTTCCAGCGAACGATAGCCAACTCGGTCGGCCTTATTTGTCACTGGATTCCACATTGCGATATTGGAGATATGAATCGCTGCTTCTTTTTCGACGATACCGCCTGGTGTACCCTGCGACGGGTTACCTTTGGTGTGTTTCTTAACCATGTTGACATTCTCAACAAAAGCTTTATTCGATTCACTATCAACGGATAAAACAACACCACGTTTGCCTTTATCTTTTCCGGCAATGACAACAACCTCATCACCTTTCTTAATCCGAGCCATTTCTAAAGTACCTCCGGCGCAAGAGATACAATCTTCATAAATTGTTCTCCCCGTAGTTCTCGAGTTACTGGTCCAAAAATACGTGTGCCAATTGGTTGTAACTGACCGTTCAGTAATACAGCTGCATTACCATCAAATCTAATCAACGATCCGTCTGCCCTTCTAACACCTTTACGTGTACGTACAACGACAGCATTATAAACATCACCTTTTTTAACTTTTCCGCGAGGAATAGCTTCTTTTATACTTACTTTGATGACATCACCGACGTTAGCATATCGTCGCTTTGAGCCACCCAATACTTTTACACACATCAGACGTCGTGCGCCGCTGTTGTCTGCTGCATCAAGCATTGTTTGCATTTGAATCATTTGTGCTCTATCTCCCTGGACCAGTTATACAACTTGTGCCTTGCTGACGACTTTTTGTAAGCGCCAAGACTTATTTTTAGATAAAGGCCTTGATGCTTCAATCACAACAATGTCGCCTTCATTACACTCGTTAGTTTCATCATGGGCTAACAATTTTGTTGAACGACGCATAAATTTTCCATATAACGGATGCTTGACTCTACGTTCAACAAGTACCGAAATAGTTTTGTCCATTTTACTACTTTTTACAGTACCTGTTACCGTTCTTGCTTGTGTTGATTCAATACTCATACTTCATTACCCGATGCGATTTTTTTTTCATTAATAAGTGTGTTGAGACGTGCAATATTGCGGCGAGTTTTTTTTATTTCACTAGGCTTATCTAGTTGGCCCGTACCTTTTCTCATACGCAAGTTAAATTGGGAACGTAACTCTTCCAATAAAATATTTTGCAACTCCTCAGCTGTCTTTTCTCTCAATTCTGCTGCTTTCATTATAGTACCGTCCTTGCAACAAAAGTTGTCTTAATCGGCAACTTGGCTGCAGCTAGTTCGAAGGCTTCTCGAGCTAATTCTTCAGGCACTCCCTCCATTTCATAAAGCATTCTGCCTGGTTGAATTTGAGCTACCCAATATTCCACATTACCCTTACCTTTTCCTTGTCTAACTTCCAAAGGCTTTTTGGTTATAGGTTTATCAGGAAAAATTCTTATCCATACCTTAGCACCACGTTTCACTTTACGCGTCAATGCACGTCGTGCTGCTTCAATTTGGCGTGCCGTTATGCGGCCTCTACCAATAGCTTTCAAGCCAAATTCACCAAAACTTACTTTATTAGCAACGGTGGCAAGACCACGATTACGTAATTTACTTTGTTTTCTATATTTCGTTCTTTTGGGCTGTAACACGTTAAATTCCTATTAGTTGCTTGCTATTAACTTAAGCCTTAACTTGTTTTTTTTCGGATTTTATTTTTACTGCCTTCTTCTTTTTTTGCTTCTTCTTCTATGACTTGTTCATGTCCAAGAAATACTTCTCCTTTAAAAATCCAGACCTTAACGCCTATAATTCCGTAAGTTGTGTTTGCTTCTGCTGTGCCATAATCAATATCAGCTCGAAGTGTGTGAAGAGGCACACGTCCTTCTCTGTACCATTCTGTTCGGGCGATTTCAGCTCCATTCAGGCGACCACCAACAGTAATCTTTATCCCTTGCGCACCTAAACGCATCGTGTTTGTAACGGCACGCTTCATAGCGCGACGAAACATAATACGTCGTTCAATTTGTTGCGCAACACTTTCAGCAACAAGATAAGCATCTAGTTCTGGCTTTCGAATCTCTTCTACACTGACATGTGCAGGGACGCCCATCATTTTTGAAATCTCAAAACGAAGCCGCTCAATATCTTCACCTTTTTTACCAATCACAATACCTGGTCGAGCTGTGTGAATAATCACACGTGCATTACCCGCAGGTCTTTCAATCTGAATTCGGCTGACTGAGGCATTAGCTAATTTCTTTCTAACATATTCTCTAACCTTCAAATCCGCATGTAAATAATCAGCGTAATCCTTGCTATCTGCATACCAAGTTGATGTCCAGTCTTTAATAATACCGAGGCGTATCCCCGTTGGATGTACTTTTTGACCCATACTATTTATTAGTCTCCGTTTCAGATACCGTAACTATAAGATGACTGGTCCTCTTTATGATTCTATCAGCACGGCCTCGCGCACGAGGACGTAAGCGTTTCATGGTAGGACCTTGATTTACCTGTATTTCACTAACTCTGAGCTCATCAATATCGGCACCATCATTATTCTCAGCATTAGCAATCGCGGACTCAAGTACCTTTTTGATAATATCTGCACCTTTTTTGTTACTAAATGCGAGTAGATTAATTGCATTCCCAACTGCCAAACCACGGATTTGATCTGCCACTAGACGCAATTTTTGCGGTGACGAATGAGTAAATTTAAGTGTTGCTGAAGTTGCCATATTTTTTTCTAATAATTAAGATTTTCTATCTGCAATATGTCCACGAAAAGTACGTGTTAACGCAAATTCACCTAATTTATGTCCCACCATATTTTCAGAGATATAAATAGGCATATGAACACGACCATTGTGCACACCTATAGTCAAACCAACCATCGCAGGCATAACCATGGAACGACGAGACCAAGTTTTTATTGGACGTTTATCGTTACTTTCTTTTGCTGTTTTCACCTTTTTTTCAAGATGATGGTCAATAAACGGACCTTTTTTAATTGAACGTGGCACGTGTGTTCCTCTAGTTTATTTTCGTTTACGAACGATTAATTTATCTGTTCGCTTGTTCTTTCTTGTCTTATAACCTTTGGTTGGTGTTCCCCAAGGGCTTACCGGATGGCGTCCACCGGAGGTACGTCCTTCACCACCCCCATGAGGATGATCTACCGGGTTCATTGCCACACCCCTAACAGTAGGACGAACACCACGCCAACGTTTTGCACCGGCTTTACCTAATGAACGCAACGAATGCTCTCCATTGCTTACCTCTCCAACTGTTGCCCGACAATCTGCTAAAACTTTTCGCATTTCACCAGAACGCAATCTCAAGGTTGCGTGTTGACCTTCTTTTGCGATCAACTGAACCGATGCACCTGCACTTCGAGCAATCTGAGCACCCTTACCTGGCTTTAATTCTATGCAGTGAACTGTTGTACCCAGCGGAATATTACGTAAAGGCATACAATTACCGACCTGAATTCCTGACTCAGTTCCCGACATAACAAGACTCCCTTCTTTCACGCCATTCGGGGCAATTATATAGCGTCTTTCACCATCGACATAAAGCAATAATGCAATATGAGCTGTTCTATTCGGGTCATACTCAATACGTTCGATTTTCGCCTGCACTCCATCTTTGTTACGCTTGAAATCAATTATGCGATAGCGTTGCTTTGAACCACCGCCTCGATGACGTACAGTAATACGACCATTATTATTACGGCCTGAGTGTTTTTTTTGACTCTCCAATAATGGCTCATAAGGCTTGCCTTTATGTAACTCCGGACTTACAACCTTAACCATTGAGCGGCGACCTGGAGATGTCGGTCTTGGTTTAACTAATGTCATAATATATACCTATTAAGCCCCCATGAAATCTATATCAAAACCAGGTTTTAATTTGACATAGGCTTTTTTCCAGTTAACACGTTGTCCTGCTCTACGTGCGAACATTTTTTTCTTTCCTTTTACATTCATAACTTGAACTGACATTACTTCAGAACCATCAAACATAAATTCAACAGCTTGTTTAATTTCAGGTTTGGTAGCATCCTTGGCAACTTTAAACACATATTGGTTATATGCCTCACCTATTAGTGTTGACTTTTCAGTCACACGTGGTTCAAGCAAAATTGTCATTAATCTTTCCTGATTCATGATAACCATGCCTCAACTTTTTCTACAGCTGCTTTCGTCATCAATACTTTGTCAAAACCAATTAATGAATACGGGTCAATTTCATTAATATCAATCACATCAACTTTTGGTATATTTCTAACGCCCAGATAAAGATTCTCATTTAGTTCTTCAGTCACGATCAAAACATCATCAATATTAAGACTTGCCAATTTATCTTTAATCAATCTTGTTCTCGATTCATCCACATTGAATTCATCAACACAAATAAAACGTTCTTGTCGTATAAGTTCTGAAATAATAGACCGCATGGCTGCTCGATACATTTTTTTATTGAGTTTTTTACTATGATCTCTTGGTTTAGCAGCAAAAGTTATACCACCGCCACGCCATATGGGGCTACGAATTGTCCCGGCTCGTGCTCGACCAGTTCCTTTTTGTGCAAACGGCTTCCTACCGCCACCGCGAACTTCAGCACGAGTTTTTTGTGCTTTAGTACCTGAACGTGCGCCTGCCAAGTACGAGGTCAATACCTGATGTATCAATGGTTCATTGAACTCGACAGAAAAAACGTTATCGGCAACGTTTATAATATCTTTTTCGCCACTGCCTGATTTTTGAATCATAAGTTCCATTATTACTATCTTATCCTTTGATATTCTTTTTGCGTGTCTTCACAGAAGGTTTAATGACAACCTTACCGCCCTTAACCGAGGGTACTGAACCCTTAATCAAAAGTAGATTTCGAATATTATCAACACGAACTATTTCAAGATTTTGGGTCGTACGCTGTACATTTCCCAAATGACCTGCCATTTTCTTTCCTTTAAAAACTCGTCCTGGGGTTTGACATTGGCCTATAGAGCCCGGCGCGCGATGAGACAGTGAGTTACCATGCGTATTACGTTGATGACTAAAATTATGTCGCTTTATCACACCCGCAAAACCCTTACCATTTGTGGTCCCAGTTACGTCGACTTTTTGACCAACTTCAAACATATCAACCTTAATCTCTGCACCAGCAGTATATTGCTGAAGTTCATCATCATTCACTCGATATTCCAAAAGTCCCTCACCGGTTTCAATGTTAGCTTTAGCATAATTGCCAGCTTCTGATTTAGTCGAAGCAGATATTTTTTTTATCCCCCAAGAGATTTGCACAGCCGTATAACCATTTATTTCTGGTGTTTTCAAACTAGCAACATGATTAGGAGTCACTTCTACTACGGTTACAGGCACTGAATGTCCTTCTTCGCTGAACACACGTGTCATACCACGTTTTCGACCCACTATTCCAATTGTCATTGTTTTGTCCACCAGTCTCTATCAGTTAAGTTTAATCTGAACGTCAACACCTGCTGCCAAATCAAGCTTCATTAGCGCATCAACAGTTTTATCTGTTGGGTTAACAATATCCATTAAACGTTTATGCGTACGAATCTCATATTGGTCGCGCGCATCTTTGTTGACGTGTGGCGAGATTAAGACCGTAAAACGCTCTTTCTTCGTTGGCAAAGGTATAGGACCCTTAATTTGAGCACCTGTACGTCGTGCTGTTTCGACAATCTCTTTAGTAGATTGATCAATCAATCTATGGTCAAAAGCCTTAAGACGTATTCTGATTATTTGTTGTTCAGCCATTTAATATTTACTCAATAATTTTAGAAACGAC
>DKOR01000018.1:0-28181 GCA_002470825.1 Thiotrichaceae bacterium UBA7357
ATAAACATGATTGGTTAAAAAAGGTTTGAAGTATTTATTGTAACGCTCTTCAAAACCTTCATTAGTTTTGATAATCATATAAAGTGCAACATTAATTTCATTTGCCAGTATCAATGATTTTTCTGTTCCCAAAACCATAAAAGCCGTAGCTAACGCATCTGCATGCATTGCTGAACTATGCAGCACTGTGACAGCTGCTAGTGAATGCTTAATAGGCTTACCTGTGACAGGATTAATTGTATGTGAATAATGAGTACCACCACTTTCAAAATAATTTCGATAATCACCTGATGTTGCCATGGCCATATTTTCAAGACTCACGATACGCTGTACTGAACGTTCTAAGGGATTAGCTTGCTCAATTCCGATCTGCCATAGCTGTTGCTCTGCATTCCTCCCTTTACCTCTAAGTTCACCACCGATTTCTACCAAATAATTTGTGATATCCAATTCATTCAGGTATTGAGCGATCTTGTCTACGGCAAAGCCTTTTGCTATGCCGGATAAATCAATCGTGACAATAGGATCAGATTTGGAAATACGCTGTGTCATCCTATCAACTTTTATTTTTTTATAACCGGTATGTTGCTTTATAGATTGTATGACTGAGTTGGAAGGAATCACTCGATTACTCATATTAGCTCCAAAGCCCCATACATTGACTAACGGAGCGATTGTCATATCGAATGCCCCATTGCTGACAGAGCTGATCTGATTACCGTGCGCTATGACACGAAACAGGTCTTCCGATAATACTTGCCAACCGGTAAACTTGGATTGGTTAAAAAGAGATAATTCTGAGTCATTAATATATGTTGACATCGTCTGATTGATATCAATTAGAATTTTTTCGATATTCTTATGTATTTTACTTTTGTCGAGCTCATTTTCATTGGGAACCACCTGAATAGTATAACTCGTACCCATAGTCAGACCATTAATAGATACCAAGTTTTTATTTGAATCCTGACAAGCACATACACTTGTCAACAAAAATACGATTAAGATTCTTTTTTGCATAAATTACTTGATTAGGATGTCAGTATTGAGCAATGTATGAATCATTATTTCTTTATAATATTTTATCTTAATGAGATTGCCGTACTCCATAGAGCTTTGCGTATAGACCGTCTTGTGAAAGTAATTCTCGATGAGTGCCTTGTTCACCAATTATACCTGCTTCAAAGACATATACATGATTAGCTTGCTTTATGGCGCTTAATCTGTGTGCAACAATGATAGTGGTTTTATTTTTTAGAAAATCAGTCAAAGCAGCATGAAGGTGATATTCAGTTTCAGCATCTAATGCCGACGTCGCTTCGTCAAGTATAACGACTTTAGGGTTACTTAATACCATACGAGCAATCGCAAGACGCTGTCGTTGTCCTCCAGAAAGTCTGACACCTTGTCGCCCTACTATAGTATCTAGTTTATTTGGTAATTGTTCTACAGTTTCTTTTAATTGTGCAATTTCGAGTGCATGCCATAACTGCTTTTCTTCAAGAACGCGACCTAGTGTCAAATTAATTCTGACAGTATCATTAAATAGCGCTGGGTGTTGTAAAACAGTTGCGACGTTTTCACGGACAACATCTAGACCAATCTTCTTTACTGAGACACCATCATAAAAGATGTCACCGCTTTTCGCTGAATATAAACCAATGAGCACTTGTACAAGTGTCGATTTACCACCGCCACTGGCACCGACAAGTGCAACTTTTTCTTCCGGATCAATGGTGAGGTTGATGCCATTCAAAATATCTAAATTATCATATTCTTCATTACGGGAATAGGAAAAACGAAGATCAGAGATTTTAATACCAGTGGTGTTTTTGTTCTCAAATGGGTTAATGATATGCGGATAATTAGGCTCAAGTTCAAGTTTAATCAACTCATTGATACGACTTAATGCTGCTTTGGCATTATAAAAGGCATATTGAATGTTTAAAACTTCCTGTACCGGACCCATCATGAACCAAAGATAACCAAATACGGCAAACATCTGTCCAATAGTTAATCCGGAAAAAACAACCATCATCATGGCTACTGCTCGGAAGATATCGAAACCGAATAAAAAGATAACAAAGCTTAAACGACCCGCAGCATCACTTTTCCAGGTAAAAGTAATACCATGATCTTTAACCCTACTCGCTTGTTCTATAATACGTTTTAAATAATGTTTTTCTCTATTGCTTGCACGTATCTGGTGAATAGAGTCCAATGTTTCTACTAAAGACTGCTGAAAAATAGCAAAGGCAGAGTTTTCGTTTTTCTTTAATTCCTTAACGTGCTTACCTAAGACCGTTGTGAAATAAATTACGATTGGATTGGCAAAGAGGATTAATAATGCGATTTGCCAATGCATGATGAGAAGAATTATAGCCACACCGACTATTGTCAGAGTGGCGACTAATAATTTACTTACCGTCGAACCGACAAAATCATCTACGGTAGCCAGATCAGTCACAAAATAAGAGGCAACTGTGCCACTTCCGAGTGTCTCGTACTCAGACATAGATACTTTGTTCAAATGTGTAAGTAGCGTTCGCCGAATAAGAAAAATGACGTTTTTGGCAATGATAGTGAACTGTCTTGTTTGAAAAACATTCAAAACTAATGCCGTGAGACGCAAGCATAAAGTAAGGATCAATATAATAGATATGTAAAGAATGGGTCCGTGCCATACAGTAGGAGTAAAAGCATTTATAAAATAAATCACAAGCCCAGGTTGATTTAATAACACTTCATCGACCAATAGAGGCATTAATAAAGGAACGGGCACACTTGCTAATGTCGCAATCACAGCAATAATATTAGCCATGATTAATTGGCGCTTATGTTGTCTTGCTATTTTGAGGATATATTGCCAGTTATATTCAATGACTTCATTGCTAGTATTAAACTTTTCGATTGCATGCATTTCAATATTTATATTTGTAACCATATTTCAATAATGTTTCCAGACCAATGCTGGTTCCTCCATCAATGAAGCTTGTTCACGCAGGCTTAGTATTTGGTCTTCCCAATAGTTTTGTGAATTAAAAAATGGAAATGCGATTGGAAATGCTGGGTCACTCCAGCGTTGCGCGAGCCATGCGGAATAATGAATAAGACGCATTGTTCTAAGTGCTTCGATTAAATACAGCTCACGCGCTTCAAAATTTCGAAACTCGTTATAACCCTCCATAAAATCATTCAATCCCAATGTCATATAATTGCGATCACCCGATAAAAACATCCATATATCCTGAATAGCCGGGCCTGATCTAGAGTCATCAAAATCAACAATATAAAATTTTTCATCACGCACTAATATATTCCCTTGGTGACAATCACCATGTAGTCGTAATGTCTTGTAATTTCCTGTTTGCTCATAACAGTATTTGATTCTAATGATAAGATCTTCACAAAGTGTTGAATAGGCTATTTTCAAATAATCAGGAATAAAGTTATTTTCCAATAAGTACTGAATTGGTTTTATAGCAAAGTCTTCAACGTTTATACTGCGTCTATTTTTAAATGGATTAGTTTCACCAATATTATGTATCTGAGCTAAAATTTTTCCTAATTGTAACAAATGATCTGGATTATCCAGTTCTGGTGCATAACCGCCGAAACGCGGATAGATAGAAAACCGATACTCTTCGTACTTAAATAAGGTTTCATTCTCTATGGCTATAGGCGCGACTACTGGAATTTCTACGTTTGCTAATTCCAACATAAAAGCATGTTCTTCTCTAATCATGTCATCAGTCCAACGACCAGCGCGATAAAATTTAGCAATTATCGGTGCTTTATCTTCAATCCCTACCTGATAGACACGGTTTTCATAGCTATTAAGTGCAAGAATTCTTCCATCAGAGATGTAATTCAATGATTCTACCGCATGAATAATCATATCTGGATCGAGCAAACTATAGCTGTGCAGGTTAGTTTCTTTAATCATAATTAAGAGTCTATCAGAAGTCGCATATATCAAGTTTTATAATAATTATTTACTACAAAAATGACAGTAATAACGGCTAAGTTTTTTGAATTAGATTTACTTTTGGCAAAATGCTCATTATATGAATGTTCAATCATCCATACTAATCAAAGAAACTAATATGAGTGATGTTGATACACAGCTCCAATTAGATACGTAACAGACTACATTTTGGTTTGACAATGTTTTGAACACTATTCAAGCGAGACATAACTACACCTTAGTCAATGGTGTTGAAGTGCGGCGGGACAAGGCAACTAGAAGACACAACTTAATTTTAGCATGTTGTTAGTGCTAGGAAAAGGTATCAATAAAGTGAGGTTGCCGCCGTTCGATGACATCAAGAAGCAGTCAAATATTATCATATGGCTGCGGAGGTAGAATATGTTAAAGCAGGGCATCATCTATCACGTCTTTATACTGATGGTTTAGATATGTGCAAAATGAAGAGATTGCTTGTTCATGATCTAGAAAAGTAACAAGGCAGGGAGGAATAAAAAAGAACAATATCTGTTGAGTGTAAAACATGCAGAAGGATTACGTATAGAAGAAAATCATGTTCGTGCATATATTGTTTCTTACTTACTGATGAGATAGTTGCTTCTAGAACATTGAAACATATGTGTAATAAATTATTAGAAGTTCAAGTTTCTGAAGCAGAATTACTAGTCATTGAGTTTAGTCAGGTTTATAAGATGGTAACGAAAGATTAATTTATAATACCGGTGATGTGACATAGAACTTTTCTAGCTTCAAACTCCGGTCAAGTTTCTTTTGCTTAAAATCTCGATCAAATTTTTCCAAAATTTCTTCTTGTTGATATAAACGTAATATATCATAGTATCGTCGTATACGTTTTACAAATTCTACGGGTTCGTGTCCTCGAGCATAGCCATATTTAGTTTTTTTGTACCACTTTTTTAGACTTTTTTTAGGTAAATGTTTTTCAACATCTACCCATAAGTCAGGATTGTCACCTAGGGATTCTGTGAGAATACGGACGTCCTGTAGGTGTCCGAGACCCAAATTGTATGCTGCAAGAGTCATCCATGAACGGTCGGGCTCCTGAATTCTTTCAGGCAAAGATGCTTTTAATATATTAAGATATTTTGCACCGCCCATAACACTTTGCCTTGGATCTAGTCGATTTTTAACACCTACGCGTTTAGCAGTATTTAGAGTTAACATCATTAGTCCTCGAACGCCGGTATGTGAACGTGCCTTGTCATTCCAATGAGACTCCTGATAACTTATAGCAGCTAGGAAACGTTCATCGAAGGCATTATCAACTGCAGCTTTTTTAAAGTAAGGACTAAATTGAGGTAATCGTTCTTTGATGAGTCTTAGGTAATAGACGCTATCAATATAATTGAAAACATTCAGATGCCTATAATAAGTATTATGTTGCTGTTCTAGTTTGCCACTTTTTTTGTATTGATCAATAAAATCATTGATTGAAGTTGAAACAGAGATATCACTGTTTTTATGAGTAAGCCAGTGAGAGGTATAGTTTTCTTTTAAAGTGAAAGCAACTTGTATTTCAGGATAGAGATACTGATAATATTTGTAAACATTAGCATTAATTACACTCAGTTTAAAATTATTCAAGTGGACTTGTTCAAGTACTTTTCGATTATTAGCATTAGGTAATTCCAACCAAAAAAGAGATTGATACTCAAGTTTTAACTGAGACATAACTAAAGCAGGTGTACTGCCTTTGGCAACTATGACTGTGCTCGGTTTGATCTCATGAATAGACTTAGGTAGTACATTTTTCCGATTTCCTATGACATGCCATATATCTTCTCCGTATGGTGTGGTTCCTTGTATTTTATCGTCTGAGGAAGTAGGTGAATTACCAGCAATACCGATATGGACTTTACCTTGTTTTAGCAGAGTAATAATATCACTAACAGTATTTGCACGAGTGATTTTTAGATCAGAATTGATAGATTTAGCATAGTTGGATATTATTTCATAATCATAACCTTTGATGAGTGACTCATCAGGAAAATATAAGGGTGGCGACGCAATTAAAGCAACCTTAAGACTGCCGCGTGATTTTATTCTTTCGAGTTGAGATAAGTTATCGGAGCAACCATTTAATACTATCCATAGACAGATAACACTAAATCGAGCAAGAATAATTATCAGTTTTTTTTTGATAGTTCTGATTCCATTATTTTTAGTATAAACTATATTATATACTCAGATTTAAATTCTAGATGTTTATATTCTGAAGCAGTCTGGTATATCATCTTGCCCATAAATTTTTAAGATAGTAATAATTAACGTGTTATGCCTATTAAGGATAATCTCATTTTTATGTTTGTTCAGTATATCTAATACTGTCTGTAGCGATGCAATGCCTATCGAAAGTTTCGATGAAATAGCTATCAATACTTTCTGGAATGAATTGTATGCTAATGGCGGTTGGTCATTGTATTGTGGTTATCGCTTTGATTCTTCGGCGAACTCAACTAAAGATCGTTTGTTTGTTATTGAACAGATATATGCATCAAGTTGGATGTTGAGACATTTACAGTGTAACAGCCGTCGTCAATGTCGGCTCAATAAAAAATCACTTTTCACTCGCATGGAAGCTGATATGCATAATCTTTATCCAGCCTGGCAGGCTATCGACATATCTCGGCGAGATACTATTTTTGGCATGGTTGATGGAGAAGATTGGCGTTACAAAAACTGTGATTTTGAACGTTATCATGATGTGACGGAACCTCGGCTGATAGCGCGTGGAAATATTGCCCGTGCGATTTTTTATATGCATACTCAATATGGGCTTCCTATAGCAAAGCATATGTTCGATGAATTAAAACGCTGGAATAGAATTGACCCACCAAGTAAACAAGAAATATTACGTAATAACATAATCGAAGAATTACAAGGAAACCGAAATAAGTTTATTGACAACTCTTCTTTGGTGGAGCGGATATCGCTTAAATTATTGATGCAAGAATAATTAGTTATTTTGATACCAAGATCAAAGAGAAATAAGCGTTTTCATCTTCGTAATGCTCAGTGATAGTAAAGTCAGCTTGTTTAAGCATTTCCTCAATACCTTTGTAAGTATATTTCTGACTGACCTCGGTTAAAATATCATCACCAAGATTGAACTGAATAGATTCATTTAAATCATTGATATTGACATGCTGATTAGCTCTGGATATTAGTCGCATCTCTATTCTTTCTTTATAAGCATTAAAAGTGGCCGAGTGAGTAAACATGTCAATATTGAAATCTGCATTCAATTCACGATTTAGAACATGTAATATATTCAGATTGAATTCAGCAGTCATGCCTTGAGCATCGTTATAAGCGTCATGCAATACATCATTATCTTTCACGCGATCAACGCCGATCAATAAATGATCGCCATAACACATTGTTTTATGGACTTCTTTTATAAAGTCTAAGGCATCTTCTTGTTCAAAATTACCAATAGTACTACCGAGAAAAACAAATAAGTGTGAACCATGTGATGCCGGCAAATTACCCAACCCAGCATGATAATCACCCAATAAAGGATTTACCACCAACCAATCGTATTCCTCAGACAATCTTTTAGATACTTCCACTAACACTTCTTCGCAAACGTCCAGTGGTACATAAATGCATTCATTAGTAGTTTGTTGGCAAGCGTCAAACAACAGGCGTGTTTTTGTAGAATAACCACTTCCTAACTCAAGTATCTGATCAGGAGTCGTTTTATTAATAATATCAACAGCATGTCTAGATAATAGTTTATTTTCAGTGCGTGTCGGATAATACTCCGGCGTTGAACAAATTTGATCAAATAAACTAGACCCGCGCTGATCATAAAAGTATTTTGGTGACAAGCTACGTGGTTTTCTTAATAAGGATTCACGTATATCTTCCAGCATGCCTGGTGTCATTCGTGTTGGCATGACTGTGGTACAGACAATCTTTTCTTGTTGAGTCTTATAATTTGATATTTGCATTATTTTCTCTGTTGTATGAAACAGAAAATTTTGGCTACAAGAATAACATTGTCAGTTTATAATACAAATGAGACTTATCTATAAGAGATGAGTCTACTATTAGTCTAATTTCATATAAGTTGGCGTATACCAAACATGGATAAACATCTCAGTGATTTGATAAGACAAGAGGCAACCATTATCACGCCAACGAAACGTCTCAGCCGTCATCTTTGTTATTTATTTGCAACATCTCAAGTGTTAAAAGGAAAGCAGGCTTGGCAGACACCGGATTGTTTGCCCTGGAAAGCTTGGTGTAGACGTAATTTCGAATTACTGTCATTTCGTACGGAAAAAAAAGTCACTGTATTAAGCAATGCACAGCAACAGTGGATCTGGCAAGATATAATAAATAATTCGAGATACAAGAGTCAACTATTACAAACAATGGCTACGGCCCAACAAGTGTTGCATGCTTATGAATTATGCCAAGAATCGTGTGTCCCCATTTTCCCAGATGGAGTGTATTTGAATGAAGATGCCTTTGCTTTCAAACACTGGGCTCATGCATATGAAAAACAAAAACATGAAAACAACTGGTTGGATGATGCAGTATTACCAGACTACATTACAAAATATGCAGCAGAACTAAAAAACAATTTAACTAAAATAGTTTTTTATGATTTTGACCAACTAACAACACAGCAGCACAAACTCAAACAGGCTTTTCTTGACATTGGCATTGAAGTCGAAGAGTGTGACCCCAGAGAACAAAATCAATATATCAGTAGTAGCGAGCAACTTGATAGTCAATCAGAAATATGGTCTGCCGCATGCTGGGCAAAACAATGTTTGGAAGAAAATAATAATGCAACGATTGGTATAATAGCACCAAATTTGAATAAGCTTCGCGACAAGCTTGAATATACTTTCGCATCAGTACTCACCCCACAAAAATGGCTCAAGCCTAACAAACCTCAATACAAACCCTACACAATATCACTAGGAAAGCCTTTATCAGGATACCCTTTAATTCATACAGCAATAAATCTACTGGCTCTTGGTAAACGTAAGTTATCGATTAAAACACTAAGTGACATACTACATTCGCGATTCATAACAGGAGCGACAGAAGAAGCATCAAAACGTGCAAACTTTGATGCAGCTCTTAGGCGGGTCGGAGAACAGCAGATGAGCTTTTATACATTATACCAAATTGCGGAAAAACGTTGTAAAGAACATGAAAAATGTGAAAGATTTCTTGAGTTATTAAAAACATTCGAGGTTTCATTCTTAAGCCATTCCAAGCAACAAACACTACATGAGTGGACGATAAGCTTTTCGAATTGGTTAATTGATTTTGGTTGGCCCGGTGAGCGAACTCTTAATAGTGATGAATATCAAACTCTACAAGCTTGGCAAGAATCACTCACACAATTAGCTAGTTTAGATCAACTAACAAAATCTGTCAGTTTTAGCACAGCATTATTTCAGCTAAGCAGATTACTAACTGAAACTCGATTTCAACCAGAAACGATAGAAACTCCTATACAAATACTTGGCATGACGGCCGCAGCAGGTATGCAGTTTGATTATTTGTGGGTGATGGAAATGCAAGATGATAAGTGGCCAGCCATAACCTTACCCAACGCCTATATCCCCATCGCCTGTCAACGTGATTTTAAGATTCTTAGCGCCAGTATCGATGCACAACTGACTCTAGCAAAACACGTAACACAAAAACTTAGTGCTTCAGCAAAAAATGTTGTGTTCAGTTATGCTAAACAGGAAGGAGATCGAATCTGTCGACCGAGTACATTAATTAACATTCAAAATGAAAAAACGACAGATGAGTTTAAACAATATGATGATTATAAAGCCGTGTTACTCGCTTCATCACGCATGGAAAAATTCTTTGATGTTGACGGCCCTGAAATCCCTGCTGGGAAGATTGCTAATGGTACTAGTGCTTTGGTAAAGGATCAGTCTAACTGTCCCTTTAGAGCCTTTGCAAGGCACCGTTTATATGCCAAGTCATTGAGCGAGATTGATATTGGCCTAAGTGCAGCTGAACGCGGTAATTTGATACATTGCGCTTTGCAATTTTTATGGCAGCGTTTGAAGACATCAGGAAACCAAGCTTATCGATCGGAGACAGAGCTAATAAAGGTTATACGCTCCGTTGTAAAAGAAGCCATTCAAAAACAGATTGCACAACAACCCGAAACCTTTACTGAGCGTTTTACCGAATTGGAACAGCGAAGACTCGAGCAGTTATTAAAAACGTGGTTAGAGATAGAAAAAAATAGAAGCCCGTTTAGAGTCATTGCCATTGAAAAATCGCAAACAGTAATATTTGAAGATATCGAGTTACATTTGCGTATAGATCGCATCGATGAATTGGCCGATGGCCGTTGTATTATTATCGACTATAAGACGGGTGCGATGATGAGTAAAAGAGATTGGGATTCAAATAATCCTAAAGATCCACAATTGCCACTGTATGCCGTTACTAGTAAACAAGAAGTGGCAGCGGTTGCGTTTGCTAATTTGAAAAATGGTAAGTTGGGGTTCTCAGGGCAAGCTAATGGTGAAGATATATTGCCCGGGATAAAGTCGGATGAGAATTTCCTATGGCAAGATCGGTTTTCACACTGGGAATCAGTGTTGATCAAGCTAGCTAATGATTTTCGTAGTGGTAAAGCCATTGTTGAACCAACGGCCTCAGCTTGTCGTTATTGTGATCTGCATATCTTGTGTCGAATTCATGGACGAAAAGAAAATATTAATGATACCGACCAACTGGAGACTGATACGCATGTCTAAGCCAGTTGCTGATTATGAAGCAAGGCAACAAGCGTTATCGCCAGATAAATCATTTATCATTCAAGCTCCTGCGGGTTCGGGTAAAACGGGCTTATTGATACAACGTTATTTAAGATTATTGTCATTGGTCGAAGTGCCGGAAGAGATCATTGCCATTACCTTTACTCGCAAGGCTGCAGCTGAAATGCAGGGCCGAATTCTAAATGCTATGAATATGGCAGCGATGAATCAAACAGAATTTGAATCCGAGCATGATAAAACGACGTATCAATTAGCCAAGGCAGTATTGAAACGCGACCAGCAAAAAGGATGGCAGATTATTGAAAATCCCGGACGCTTGCGTTTACAAACGATTGATTCCCTATGTGCGTATTTAACGAGACAGATGCCGATGTTGGCACGTTTAGGTACTCAACCGGAAACACTAGATAATGCAGAGCATCTTTATCAAAAAGCAGCAATCAACACACTAACTGAGCTGGAAAGTGGGGCAGATTGGTCAGAAGCAATAGCAAATTTGGTTTTTCACCTGGATAACGATTTACCACGAATAAAAAATCTAATTGTAAACATGTTAAAGAAACGTGATCAATGGTTACGTCATGTCGTGCAGGACCATGATCGAAATGATATAGAACAATCCTTAGTCAGATTAGTTGAAGATCAATTAAGCATCACTACAGCATTGTTTCCAAGAGAATTTGAAATAGAATTTCTAGATTTAATGCAATTCGCTGCAAAAAATTTAGCAGAGTCTGGCTTGGAAAATAGAATCGCATCATGCTTGTCGATATCAAGCATGCCAGATAACAAGGCAAGTAATCTAGAACTCTGGCGCGGAATAACAGAATTATTACTCACATCAAAAGGAAAATGGCGGAAAACACTTACTATAAAAAATGGTTTTCCTCCGCCGAGAGGAAATAAGTTTGAAGACGATGAACGTACGAGTAATAAAAAAAGGGTACAATTTTTATTAACTAAATTACAAAAAGTGGATGGCTTGCAAGATAGCTTGGCAACAATCAATAGCTTGCCATCGGTAAGCTATACTGATGCAGAGTGGATAATTGTTAATGCCTTATGTGAGTTACTCAAACTCGCTGCCGGTCAACTACGTATAATTTTTGCTGAGCATAATCAGATGGACTTTATTGGTATCGCTGACTCCGCAGTAAATGCATTAGGGACTGTCGATTCACCGACAGCACTAGCCTTGCAACTAGATTATCAAATTAAACATTTACTGGTAGACGAGTATCAGGATATTTCAGCCAATCAATATCGCCTGTTGCAAAGCTTAACCCGAGAATGGTCAATGAATGATGGTCGCAGCTTGTTTCTGGTCGGAGACCCAATGCAATCCATCTATCGTTTTCGTGAAGCAGAAGTAAGTTTGTTTATAAAAACATTTGATGATGCATCGCTGGGCAATATTCCACTAGAAAATTTACGCCTCAGTGTAAATTTTCGCTCTCAAAAAGGACTTGTCAATTGGGTCAATGACAAGTTTACTGATATATTTCCTAGAAAAGATGATCAATTTTCCGGTGGGGTGTCATACAGTAGTGCAGATGCGTATAGTAAAACAATATCAAGTAACAATGTCAGAGTTTACCCGCTCTATGGTAGCGCCTGTCAAGAAGAATCGCAGCATGTGGTCAAGATTATTCAAGAAATAAAACAGACCAGTCCAGATGATAGTATCGCCGTCTTAGTTCGCAGTCGGTCACATCTAAACAAAATTGTTCCGGCTTTAAGAACAGAGCAAATCAGTTTTAAAGCGATAGATATTGAAGCCCTAGGTAGTCAGTCGTCGATACAGGATCTACTTGCCTTAACGCGTGCCTTTCTATTTCAAGCCGACCGCGTTGCTTGGTTGGCATGCTTGCGTGCGCCATGGTGCGGTCTAAGCCTTGAATCTTTATATATTCTATCTAGTCACAACCACGAAAAAACCGTCTGGGAATGTCTTTGCGACACAGAACTAGTTAATCAGTTGTCGGATGAGCAAAACTCAAGACTACAAGTCTTCAAAAAAATCTATTTAATAATACAACAATTAAAACAACGCTTGTCGATACGCGATGCAGTCGAGTCATTTTGGATACAACTGGGTGGACCGGCAACCTTGACGAACAAAACTGATCTGGAAAATTCTTCAACTTATTTCTCGTTACTCGAAAAATTAGATAAAGGCGGTTCTATAATAGACTTAAAACAATTAGTCGATCATGTCAGTCAGTTATATGCGGGGGTTAGCCTAAAGGCCGATAATCAAATACAAGTTATGACTATACATAAGTGCAAAGGGTTGGAATTTGATCATGTCATCTTACTGGGTCTTGGTCGTACGCCAAGATCGAATCAAGATGATTTGTTGGTCTGGTCATTAACACAACGTAATCATGGACAAGAAGACCTAATCTTAGCTCCCATACGCGAAGCCGAACAAAATCAAGCGCCAATTTATAATTATATTAATAATACGAATAAAACCAAACAGCGTCACGAAGATACTCGATTACTCTATGTTGCGATAACGCGTGCCAAAAAAACTTGCCATCTTATAGGCCACACAAGTCTGAAAGAAACTAAAGGTGAACTCAGTTGTAAACCACCATCGAGCGGTTCCTTGTTGTCCTATTTATGGCCAACAGTAGAAACTCTCTATGAAAAAAATATACCAGCGACAAGTGATGAGAGTGAAGAAGAATTAATACTTATGATAAACCAAGAGACAACTCGACTATGCAAAGATTGGCAACACCCCGAACTACCACCTAGTTTAATAGGGCAACAACTAATAGGAGGCAAAACAGAATCTGAACCAGTCTTGATTGAATTTGAATGGGCGGGAGAAACTATTAAACATGTCGGTTCAATCGTGCACAGAGCGATTCAATGCATCGCTGAACAAGGTATCGTCAAGTGGACAACAGAACGAATTAATACTCAGCAACAAGGTTTTGAAAATGCTTTAAAACAATTAAATGTGCCCAGTCACGAAAGAATCGATGCCCTAAAATGCATTGTTAAAGCCTTAACAAACATGATCACAGATGAGCGTGGACAATGGATACTTTCGATTAAACATAAACACCAACAAAATGAGTACCCAATAAGTGGTATTATTAATGATAAATTGTCCAATGCTGTACTCGACAGAACCTTCGTAGACGCGAAAAATAACCGATGGATTATCGATTATAAAATCAGTCGTCATGAAGGTGAAAATAGTGATGCATTCCTTGACCATGAGCAGGAACGTTATAGAAAACAATTGGAAAAGTACGGTTCATTAATGAAGCAACTTGGTGAAAAAAATATAAAATTAGGTTTATACTTCCCTCTATTACAGGGCTGGCGGGAATGGAAGCAACCTAAAAAAGGATTTTAAAAAAACTCATTTTTTAAAATCCGCCACTACTTGTCATTACCAATATTTAAATATCTGAAAACTATATTTGAAGCATGGACCTATAAATACTCGATTTTATTAAGGAACAAAATTACTTATGAGAGCGTAACTGATGACGGAGTTTAGATAAAAGATTGGTAGACGAAGCGACTACGGATGTTCTTAAACCTGAAACTATTACTTTCCCATATTCGTGACGGCATCATTGATAGCATTACCATAATCATTACCAATAGAAGAGTAATCTTCTTCAGCCATGACAGCAGTATAGCCAATAGCATAAGATGCTTTTAACAGGCCCATGCCGTCTTTATTACCGTCCGCCATCATCAACTCCATTGATGAATTGCCTTTATCACCAAGAACTTGGTCATATGGACCCCATAACTTGGGTGCGGAGAATGGCCCCCCACCATCCAACACATCCAAAACGATTCTACCCTCACCAAGGTGAAAACCTAAAGCACCAAAACCCTCACCTTCGTAATAACTAAAAGTATTCCCGCTATCAAAGGTATGTTTATATCGATTGATATATCGACCGACATAGCCTTGAGGCATTTTCATTCCACGGGTACTGACACGTTTGAGTTTTCCTTTTGCTTTGATTTCGGAGGCGACAGCTAGTATTGATTTAGTTTCCCCATATGGATTAGTAATAAATCGTTTGCCATTCTCTTTTGAGTAAGCTCGATCACTGCTTTCACGTGTACCGGTGACTTCCACATCATCCATCACGCTAATATCGTCTGCAAGAGCATCACCAATGCCGCCGGCTGATGCTAAGTCGAACATAAACATATTACTAGTAAAGAAAACTAGTAATATTGTATTAGTCATTACCAGAGTTTTGTGAACTAATACGCTGTGGTTGCTTCCCATACATGAATGAACTTTGTTAATTGAACTATGATTAGGTTTATGCATTTTTTTTAAAAAAGTCATCCAATTATTAGGCTTATTACTGCTTCCGATTTTATCTATAACAATATTGTTATCCATTTCATGATCTCCAATAAACCAAACGCCAGGTTAAAGTCATAATTTCGTTAATGATTTTCAATAGAATTATTTTTTTGTATCTATCCTTTATATTTGTAAAAACGCTCAAAATATATCTGTATAAGTTGTTCGATTAATTAAACTATAATACGATTTAGTAATACTTTTTACCTAGTTATTAGTGTGTGGTTTAGTTGCTCTTGTCATTTTAGTAGTATCACTCACTGATCCATTGTCATGATACTACAATCAGTACTACTAAAAAAACTAGATATTTTGTAGGCTATAAGTGTTTTTTTATAGCAATGACACTGATTGTAGGCGTAAAAAAAGACGTCATTAGACGTCTTTTTTTACTTGCTTGGTGGAGGCGGCGGGAATCGAACCCGCGTCCGCAAATCCTCTGCCATTGGATCTACATGCTTAGCCGAATCTTTAATTTGACTCTATGCTACCCGACCGGCAGGGAAGACAATGAGCGATTTCGATTAAGTTTTAACGAATCCACCTCGAACGAGTTTCATCGCGGTCTTGTAAAAGTCGACGCCTGTTTCTACCGTGCACAAGCACACCAGTAGGCAGACGGCACTATGACAGGTTATTAAGCTGCTAGTGCGTAGTTGTCTTCGTTGGCAACTAAAAGTTTTGCAGAAGTATTTACGAGGGAATCTGCACCTCGGCATGCCCCTCAGGTTTCATATCCACGTCGAAGCCAGTACGCCCCCTAAACATGATTTCCCTAAGAATGTTCGATTATAGACTAACTGTCTACAATTAAACATTGAATGTTCAAATTTGTGATTGTTTAAGGTTAATGAAAATTCTATAGAGGATGATGATACTAGTCGATAAATACAGAAAATCTCACTTACTTATGTCGCATTATCTGAGCTTTTTGTCTTTGCCAGTCACGATCTTTTTCAACTTCACGTTTGTCATGTTCTTTCTTGCCACGTGCAATACCCAGTTCTAACTTGACCTTCCCATTTTTCCAATAGAGTGCGGTGGGGATTAGTGCAAAGCCTTTACGTTCTACCGCACCGACCAACCTGTTCAATTCGGAACGGTGTAATAGTAATTTTCGGCTACGTTGTGGTTCCGGACTTATATGTGTTGATGCAGTTGGTAGCGGTGATATTAAAGCACCAAATAAGAAAGCTTCGCTGTCCTTCAAGAGAATATAGCTTTCGACGATTTGTACTTTACCCGCGCGTAAGCTCTTAACTTCCCATCCTTCAAGGACGATGCCCGCTTCAAATCGCTCATCAATGGAATAATCATGGCGTGCTCTTTTATTAAGTGCAATGGTTCTGTTGACCCCAGATTGTACGTTTTTACTCATTTTACTTACTCGATTAGTTATCCAAAGAATTATAGCAGGAGTTGTTGACATAAGAACATGAACGTATTTGAGCATGTTTTATTAACATCTAAATATAAAACCTATAATCTTGAAATTCTCATTGACTTAGACCGATCTGATCTTCTCACTGTGTTAGTATTTATTTTTTTGATGCTAAATTGTCGTGATTTTTCGAATGATCCTTCAATACGTGGTGTCAAATCTGTCAGCATTTTTAAAAATTCTGCATGGTTGCAGGAATATAAAAAAACTTATGGAAACTAAAACATGATTTCTAAACGGTCTTCTGTACATGGTCAGTGGTCATCGCGTTGGGTCTTTATTTTGGCGGCAACTGGTTCTGCTGTTGGCCTTGGTAATATTTGGCGATTTCCTTACTTAGTTGGTGAAAATGGAGGTGGTGCCTTTGTTTTAGTATATTTGATCTGCGTTGTTCTAGTGGGAGTTCCAATCATGATGGCCGAGATATTATTAGGCCGCCGTGGACGACAAAGTCCGATAAACACCATGTCCATTTTGGCGGCAGAAGAGGGACTTAGTCAATATTGGCAATTGATAGGGTGGATGGGTGTGATAGCTGGATTCATTATCTTATCTTATTATAGTGTTATTGCTGGTTGGACATTGGCGTATATTTTTAGGACGGGTGCAGGTGCTTTTATCGGTGCAGATGGAGGTTTTTCCAAGAATATGTTCACTGAATTAGTCTCCGATCCAGAAAAATTATTGGCATGGCATACAATATTTATAGTGATGAGTGTTGTTATTGTATCTCGAGGTGTAAAGGGTGGTTTGGAAATAGCCGTTAAATTTTTAATGCCAGCTTTATTGATACTGCTATTGGTAATGGTTGGCTATGCTATGAGTACGGAAAAATTTTTAGAAGGAATTACTTATTTATTTGTGCCTGACTTTGAACGGTTAGCAGATAAAAATTTTTTTGCTGACATCCTTTTGCCAGCTTTAGGACAAGCATTTTTTAGTTTAAGTATTGGTATGGGCGCAATCATGATCTATGGTTCTTACCTATCGCAAAAATCATCAATAACATTCAATTGTTTCACGATTGCTATTGCAGATACTTCTGTTGCTATGCTTGCAGGAATTGCGATTTTTCCAATTGTGTTTACTTATGGACTTGAACCTGCTGGTGGGCCAGGGTTAATATTTATTACGTTACCGATTGCTTTTGGACAGATGCCATTTGGCACTCTCTTTGGTACGCTTTTTTTTATATTATTGTTATTTGCTGCGTGGACGTCTGCTATTTCATTATTGGAGCCTGCGGTGACATGGTTAATTGAAAATAAAAATATGTCGCGTATTAAAGCATCAACTTTTGCCGGGGTTATTGCATGGACACTTGGTTTAGTGACGGTGCTGTCATTTAATCATTGGGCATTTTCTTTTAGTTTTGCCGGAGTAGATAAAGAAAATGGCTTCTTTGATATCTTTGATATCTTAACTTCAAATATCCTTTTGCCTATAGGTGGTTTATTGATAGCTATATTTGCTGTCTGGAGGATGTCAAGAAAATCGACTGCAGAAGAACTAGGTTTAGGTGATAATATAAGCTATCGTGCTTGGCGATTTTCTGTTCGCTATGTAGCACCATTTGGAGTCATCGTTATATTCCTCAACGCAATTGGTGTTTTTAAATTATTAGGTTTTGTTGAGCAATAGATTCAGATCGTGACTAAAATAAATAAGCAAGAACAGGTCGTTTATAGTGCACACCAGATGTTTTCACTGGTTTGTGATATTGAATCTTATCCAGAATTTCTGCCCTGGTGTATAGATGCCAATATAATTGAATCTCAAGACATCTATACGGAGGCTTCTCTTTCAATAGCATTCGGCAAGTTAAAAGAAACATTCACGACAGCTAATACGATTAAGAAGGATGCTTCAGTTACTATGAAACTTATTGAAGGACCTTTTAATGAGTTGCATGGTAATTGGCAGTTTCTGGAGAGTAAAAATGGTGGCTGCCAGGTCTTATTGGAAATGGACTTCGAATTCAAAAATAAACTGTTAAAATACGCTCTTGGAGCTGCCTTTAAAAATATTATTGATTCTTTAGTCGATTCTTTCATCGAACGAGCGAGAGATGTATATGGCTGATGATAAGAATATCACTGTAGAAATCCTTTATATCGAACCTGGAAGTCAAAACAGTTTAATGCTGAAAATGCCCCAAGGTAGTAGTATTCATGAGGCTATTTACTGTTCAGGTGTATTAAGACGATTTCCTGAGATTGATTTAACAGTTAATAAAGTTGGCATATTTAGCAAAATATGTTCTTTAGATACGCTATTTTGTGAAGGCGATCGCATAGAGATTTATCGTCCACTAGTGACTGATCCAAAAGAAGCTAGACGACGACGTGCTATTGAAAGCTAATTATTCAATCGCTTTCGAGTGGGTTGACTTTGTCTAGTAAGCGTCTAAAAAATCCTTTTTTTTCTTTATCTGATTTAGGTACGACTACGGCATCTGCTTCAACAATCATATTAAGGTCTCTACTGCCATCTGCGGCTTTAATATCACCCTTGATGTGAGTGAGTTCTTCTGTATCCTCATCGAAGTACAATGTGACACGGCGTTGCTCCCTAACACTACTACCCTTTTGAAGACTGAAAATATATTCCCATCGATTATTATGAAATGGATCTATTAGCACAGGTGTGCCCATGATGTATTTTACTTCATTTTTACTCATGCCTGGTTTTAGCCTGTCCAGCATGTTTTGTTCGATAACATTACCCTGTTGTATATCGATCTTATAAAGCAGGGGTACTTGATAACTACCATCATAGTTTTTGCTGCAAGCACCAAAAAATGTAATAGATATAAAAATTATAATTACTCTGTTCATGCAAATATTTAGTTTTTAAGCAGTTGAAAATGATAAATATAATATAGGATAGCTGTTGGAGTCTAATTCCTCAACGACATTCATTATTTATTAAAGTATACTTAAGCTCAAGTTCACACTTTTTATAGTGTTGAATATTGATACTTATTCATACGTGGAGGTTTACTTGGAAGCGATAGATTTAAAGAAAGCTGGTCTTAAGGCAACCTTGCCCAGAATCAGAATTTTACAGATTCTGGAGGATTCAAATGAACGACATATGAGCGCTGAAGATGTCTATAAAACTTTATTAGGTCAAGGTGAAGAAGTAGGATTAGCTACAGTTTATCGGGTGTTAACTCAATTTGAATCGGCGGGTTTAGTAATACGTCACAACTTTGATTCAGGTCATTCTGTATTCGAATTAGATCAAGGTGCTCATCATGATCATATGGTTTGTTTAAATACTGGCAAGGTCATCGAATTTAAAAATGAAGAGATTGAACAATTACAAAAAGAAATTGCAGAGAAACATGGTTATGATTTAGTTGAACATAGTTTAGTGTTGTATGTAAAACCAAAATAATAGGGTAATTTAAAATATTCGACTTCGGAATAGAGAAGTGGCGAGACTTTTACCTTTTATAAAAATGATTCAAGCATCCGTGCTGCATTAGCACGACTTTCAATGGTTACTTCCATGCCTGCAAGCATACGTGCAATTTCATCAATTCGTTCTTGTTTAGCAAGTTCAATCACTTCGGCGAAGGTTTGCCCTTGGTCACTTTTTTTCACGACATACAGATGATGGTGCCCACAGGAAGCAACCTGTGCTAAGTGGGTAACGCAAAATATTTGACGGTGTTGAGCCAAGCTGTTTAATAATTTTCCAACTGTCTCAGCAATGCCACCACTGATGCCTGCATCGACTTCATCAAATATCATGGTGGGAACTCCATTGTCTTTTGAAGCAATAATCTGAATTGCAAGACTAAGGCGTGATAATTCACCTCCAGAAGCAACTTTAGAGATTGGTCTTAACGGTTGTCCCGGATTAGTTGAAACTATGAAAGAGATTTTATCCATACCAAATTGATGAGGGATTATCTCTTCTGAGTCTTCCGTCGCTTCAATGCGGATATCAAACTTTCCCCCCATACCAAGATCTACCAGTTTATTCGTAACTGCTAATGCAATTTTATTTGCAGCTGATTTTCTTTTTGTACTAAGTTTTTTAGCCAGTATTTTATAGTCTTTAAATAACTCGGTTTTCTTTTTTTGTAGTAATGTGTATTCTTCTTGGTCAACTTCCAACCGATTTAATTGCGATGAGAGCAAAACAAGTTGGTCAGATAAAGCTTCTGGTTTTACTTTATGTTTACGCGCCAATTCATTAATCTTATCAAGTCGAATTTCTATTTTATTTAGTTGACTAGTATCAGAGTCAAAATGGTCGATATAGTCTTTTAATCCCAAGCGTGCCTCATTGATTTGAATGGCAGCACTATCTAGTAAACTACTAATAGTCTCAAGTGAGTTATCTACTTTGCAAAGTTCAGTGATTGCAAGCTGGTGGTGAACGAGTTGATTAAATATTGCAGAGTCTGATTCTGATAGATCTGCTAAAACTTTCTGGCATGTTGCTATCAGGTCTTGAGAGTGAGATTGACGTTTAAATTCTTCTATAAGTGATTCATATTCTAATTTGCCGACATCAAGTTGAGTAAGTTCATCTATTTGATACTTGAGAAATGATAATTGTGCTTCAATATCATTTCCGTTAGTTTCTAAATTCTGAAGATGTTCGCATACCTGTTTCCATTCATGATAATTATCTGCAACATCCTTTAATAGAGAATCATAAAATCCGGCTTGATCTAGTATTTCACGTTGAGTCTTTAGTCGAGACAATGATTGATGTGCATGTTGCCCATGAATATTAACTAGGTATTCGCCAATTTCGCGTAAGTTTTGAACAGGGACAGGAGTGTTATTTAAATAAGCTCGTGAACGACCATCCTTATTAATTGTACGTCGAATAAATAGCTCATCCTCAGATGCTATATCCATGGCATTAAGGCGATCATTGACATACGAATTATTAGTGATTGAAAAAATTGCTGTTATATCGGTTTTATTTTCACTCCCTCTGATCATATTAGTATCAGCCCGGTCACCTAACACTAGACCTAATGCGTCAAGCAAAATAGATTTGCCAGCACCTGTTTCACCAGTCAATACCGTCATACCTGATTTGAAATCAATATTCAGACTATCAATAACAGCTAGGTCACTGATGATAAGTTGACGTAACAAATTTATTTACTCCAATTTAATTTTTCGCGAAGAATATGAAATTGGTCATGATTAGGCGGATGAATTAATTTTATATTTTTATCCTTCTTTTCTATCTGAACATGATCATTAGGAACAAGTTCGACCATCGTTACACCATCTAGAGTAAGATGCGCTTTATCAATTTCGCTATTACCTATGACTACTTCGACCTGATTATTCCCGTCGATCACAATAGGTCGGTTAGTCAATGAATGTGGACAAATGGGTACCAATAAGAGCGCATCAAGTGATGGATGAACAATCGGCCCGCCACCCGCCAAAGCATAAGCAGTCGATCCTGTCGGGGATGAAACAATCATGCCGTCAGAGCGATGAGTATGTACATATTTGCCATTGATGTAAGTTTCTAACTCGACCAAACGAGCGATATTCCACTTTTGGATAATAACATCATTGATGGCATTACCCTCGAATATACATTTTTTCTTTCGCAATACTTTACCACTAAGTAGAAAGCGTACATCTTCGACGTAATGACCATTTAATATTTCATCCATGTTATTGGGGATATTATCTGCTGGAATATCTGCCAAAAAACCTACATGGCCAAGATTGATACCGAGCAAAGGAATGTTGAAATCACAAAGTATATGTGAAGCCATCAACATCGTGCCATCACCACCAATAGCAATGACAAGGTCACAGTGTTCGCCTAACTCACTAGCATCAAAAATATCAAAGTTGTGGCCACTCACTAATTCAGCGCAACATTTATCAAGAATTATTGTTCGATTGCGAGACTGAAGATAATCAAGTATCTCTGCTAATGTTGACTGAATAGTTTTCACGCCAGAATTGGTGATGAGTCCGATTCGTTTAAACATATTTTTTGAATTTATTTTGTTAGCTTGAGACAAACATAACATGCTCTGCTGATGTGACCAATAAGTTATAGAAGATATTAATTTCTGATTATGATTATAGGTTGTGTTGAAGATATTTTGCACTCAATACAGGAGAGTGCTAAGTTTGACCTTATTATACTGGCAACTCTAAATTAAGTATGGTTACAGAAACAGAATCATCGCAATTATCTGAACGCAGCCTATCCCTATTTAAGGCTCTAGTGGAACATTTCATTAATGATGGTGCTCCGGTTGGCTCACGCACACTCTCTAAAGATTCAAAATTAAACTTGAGTCCTGCCTCGATACGTAATGTTATGTCTGACCTTGAGGATTTTGGTTTATTACATTCACCTCACACCTCAGCAGGGCGAGTACCTACAGCCAAGGGTTATCGATTATTTGTAGACAGCCTGTTGAGGGTAAATGATCTTAAATCAGCAGAAGTCGAAAAAATTGCACGAGAAATGGCTCCTGAAAATGACTACTCCTCATTAATACAACGAACTTCATCTATGTTGTCCAACATAACACAATTGGCAGGAGTTGTTATGCTTCCTCGGACTAGTCAATCTAAATTACAGCATATTGAATTTGTCTCCTTATCTTCGAATCGAGTATTAGTAATACTGGTTGTGAATGATCGAGAAGTGCAAAATAGCATAATTAATACTGGTAAAAATTACTCAACCTCTGAGTTACAACAGATCTCCAATTATCTTAATGATATCTTTGTTGGTAAAGACTTGAAAGTTGTTCGAACATCAATTCTAGAAGAATTAGAAAAGATGAAAGAAGAGGTTAATCAGTCTATGCAATCAGCGATCGAAATGGCGCAAACGGCGTTTACGAACGATGATAACAATAGTCACAGTGATGATTTATTATTTTCAGGTCAAACAAACTTAATGGATTTGGCTGAACTTTCCGATGTAGAAAAATTAAAGCAACTATTTGAAACTTTTAATCAAAAACGAGATATTTTGCATTTGCTCGAGCAAGCAATAAATGCAGATGGCATGCAGATTTTTATTGGTGAAGAGTCAGGTTATGACGTCCTAGATAATTGTAGTGTTGTAACATCACCTTATGAAGTAGATGGTGAAATACTCGGCGTTTTGGGCGTGATAGGTCCTACGAGGATGCATTATGAGCGAGTCATTCCAATTGTTGACATTACAGCAAAAATGCTTGGCATTGCCTTGAACTCGAAAAATTAATCCCCACATAACAAGTACGCATTTGTATGAATACGGGTATTTTTTTGTCTAAAAAGAGGTTAAAAATGACAGGTCAAGAAAACAAAAGAACTCAAGATGATGTGCATGAGGCTGTTGAGCAAGATAGTGAAACGACGGAAGATTTATTAAATACTGTTTGTGAGACTTTAGAAATAGAGAGTGAGCCAGAATCAATACAGGAATCGATTAGCGATATTGAAGCCTTACAGGTCAAACTTGAAAAAGAAAAAAAAGACTCTCAAAAGAATAAAGACCTTGCACTTAGAGCACAGGCAGAAATGGATAATCTTCGTAAGCGCACGGCACGAGACGTAGAAAATGCACATAAATATGCACTGGAAAGATTTGTTAATGAGCTACTCCCTATTTTAGATAGTCTTGAGTTGGGCATGTCAGCTGCTGAAAGCATTGAAAACATTGATGACTTGCGTGAGGGGATGGATTTGACTATAAAAATGTTTGATACAGCCATGAATAAATTCAATATTAAAGCTATTGACCCACAGAATGAAAAATTTAACCCAGAACAACATGAAGCTGTATCAATGCAAGAAATAAACGGTACTGAATCAGGGATAGTGGTAAAAGTGATGCAAAAGGGTTATGAGTTGAATGGACGTATAGTAAGGCCGGCTATGGTGATTGTCGCTAAATAATAGGATTATTTCATATTTTTTAGTGCAAAGACTTGAAATATAAGCTAACAGTCCATATTTAATCAAGCAACATTATTTTTAATTAAACAAAACAAATCAGTAAGTTAAGTATTCCTGGAGAAGACGAATGGCAAAGATAATAGGAATTGATCTCGGTACTACCAACTCATGTGTAGCAGTTCTTGAGGGTGGTGAAGCAAAGGTCATAGAAAACAGCGAAGGCACAAGAACCACACCGTCAATCGTTGCTTACACTAATGATGATGAAGTACTAGTTGGCCAGTCGGCTAAACGTCAATCAGTAACTAACCCGGATAATACACTCTACGCGGTTAAGCGTCTCATCGGTCGTCGTTTTGAAGAAGATACGGTTCAAAAAGATATAAAGTTAGTTCCTTACAAAATTATTAAGGCAGATAATGGCGATGCTTGGGTTGAAATCAATGATAAAAAAATGGCACCCCCTGAAGTTTCTGCACGTGTTTTGATGAAAATGAAGAAAACTGCGGAAGACTATCTTGGCGAAGATATTACGGAGGCTGTCATTACTGTTCCTGCATATTTTAATGATTCACAACGACAAGCAACTAAAGATGCTGGTCGAATCGCAGGTCTTGAAGTTAAGCGTATCATTAATGAGCCAACTGCTGCGGCATTGGCTTACGGCATGGATAAAAAGCGTGGTGATGCCAAGATTGCAGTATATGACCTAGGTGGCGGTACTTTCGACGTATCTATAATCGAGATTGCCGAGATAGATGGAGAACATCAGTTTGAAGTTCTTTCAACGAATGGGGATACTTTTCTCGGTGGAGAAGATTTTGATTTCCGCATTATTGATTTCCTTTGTGATGAATTCAAGAAAGAACAAGGAGTGGATCTGCATAATGATCCTATGGCCTTGCAACGGCTTAAAGAAGCAGCAGAAAAAGCTAAGATAGAATTATCATCTAGTCAGCAAACAGATATTAATTTACCTTATATCACTGCCGACTCTAGTGGTCCAAAGCATCTCAATTTGAAAATGACGCGAGCCAAGCTGGAATCATTAGTAGGAGAATTGGTTGAACGTACTATTGCTCCTTGTAAAGTTGCTCTAGATGATGCCGGATTATCAAAATCTGATATTACGGATGTTATTTTAGTCGGTGGTCAAACTCGTATGCCAATGGTGCAAGAAAAGGTTCAAGCATTTTTTGAAAAAGAACCTCGTAAGGATGTAAACCCTGATGAAGCAGTTGCTGTTGGTGCTTCTATTCAAGCGGGCGTTTTGGGTGGTGATGTTAAAGATGTGCTCTTATTAGATGTTACGCCATTATCTTTAGGTATTGAGACAATGGGGGGTATTATGACTAAGTTAATTGATAAGAATACGACGATACCGACTAAAGCAAATCAAGTTTTTTCGACTGCTGAGAATAATCAAACTGCTGTTACAGTTCATGTGATGCAAGGTGAACGCGAGATGGCTGTAGGTAATAAATCATTGGGTCGCTTTGACCTGAGTGATATCCCTCCAGCACCTAGAGGAGTTCCACAAATTGAAGTGAACTTTGATATTGATGCAAATGGTATCTTAAATGTTTCTGCAAAAGATAAGGCGACAGGCAAAGAACAGTCAATTGTGATTAAGGCCTCTAGTGGTCTTTCAGATGAAGAGATTGATGAAATGGTTAAGGATGCTGAGGCACATGCTGAAGAAGATCGACTTGCAAAAGAAATGGTTGAAACTAGAAACATGGCAGAAAACATGATCCATGCAACTAAAAAATCAATGGAAGACCTCGGTGAGAAACTTGAAGAGCAAGAAAAATCTGATATTGAAGCTGCCATAGCGGAACTTGAAGAGGTGTTGAAAGGAGATGACAAGGAAGCAATAACAGAAAAGACAACCAAGTTGACAGAAGTCGCAGGGAAACTCGCAGAACGAGCTTATTCAGAACAGCAATCTGAAGATAGTGGCGGCGCAAGTCAAAAATCCGAAGCTAGTGATGGTAATGCTTCGACAGATGATAATGTTGTAGATGCTGAGTTTGAAGAAGTTAAAGAAGTTGAAGACGAGAAGAAATAGTAGTACGAAATCTTTTTATCTAAAAGTAGAATAATTACAATAATTCAGCCTGGGGGTGAGTATTCTTCTCCGGGCTATTTTCGTATTAACGTTATGTAAAATATACATAAAATAGAAATTTAAAAAGAGTACAGGCATGTCAGATAAACGAGATTATTATGAAGTATTAGGTGTTTCAAAAAATGCCGATGAGCCAGAACTAAAAAAAGCCTATCGTCGTTTGGCAATGAAATATCATCCTGATCGTAATGAAGGAAATGTAAAGGCAGAAGAAAAGTTTAAAGAAGCAAAAAAAGCACATGACATATTATCTGATCCTCAAAAACGTGCTGCTTATGATCAATTTGGCCATGCCGGCGTAGAAAATAATTCTGCTGGTGGCGGACCAAGTGGTGAGGGGTATGGTGATATTTTCGATAGTGTATTTGGTGATATTTTTGGTGGTGGAGCTGGTAGTGGACGTGGTGGTGATCGTGTCTATCGAGGTGCAGATTTACGTTATAACCTTGAACTGTCTTTGGAAGATGCCGTTTCTGGTAGTACAGTCAAAATTCGTGTGCCAAAATTGGTGATATGTGAAAGCTGTAAAGGTTCGGGTGCAAAAAAGGGAAGTTCACCGATAAACTGTCCAACTTGTGCTGGACATGGACAGGTCAGGATGCAACAAGGTTTTTTTTCCGTTCAACAAGCCTGTCCGAAGTGTCGTGGTCAAGGAAAAATAATTAGTGATCCATGTGCACCTTGTCGGGGCGATGGTCGCGTCAGAGACAGTAAGACTATTTCTGTCAAAGTACCGGAAGGTGTCGATAATGACGATCGTATTCGTCTTTCTGGTGAAGGGCAGGCTGGGGAAAATGGTGGTCCTGCAGGTGATTTATATGTACATATAGCTGTGAAAGGTCATCCTATATTCGAGCGTGATGGTACGGATCTTTATTGTGATGTGCCTATCAGTTTTACTACCGCAGCTTTGGGAGGAGAACTTGAAGTTCCTACCTTAAAAGGAAAAGTGAAATTAAAAATTCCTGCTGAATCACAAAGTGGAAAAATGTTTCGTATGAGATCTAAAGGCGTGCGTTCGGTAAGAAGTTCATCAATAGGTGATTTACTTTGCCGTATTATTATTGAAACACCAGTTAAACTAACCAATAAACAAAAAGAACTATTAAAAGAATTTGAAACGACAATGGATAGTGGAGGAACTAAACATAGTCCTCAGGCGAGTTCATGGATTGACGGAGTGAAGAAGTTTTTTGATTCGATGAGGAATTGATTGGAGCATATCTGGAATATGGTATTTCACATAAATAGCAGATAATAATTTTAATGTTCCAAAATTATTTTAGTCTAATATTGATAATCCTAACTTAACTGTATTTCGCATTTCTGTTTTATTCTTGGTAACTCTAGATGAGACTAACAAACCCTTTATCAAGGTCATTATGTATGCAGCCAATGAATCAACATCCTTTTCTTTATCGATTTCACCTGATTCTTGCGCTAAACATATCTGGTTGATAATAGTTTGTTTCATTTGGGAGAGATGTTTTTTCATCTCATCAAAAATCTCTTCATCAACAGAGGCCATCTCGTAAG
>DKOR01000018.1:28245-196528 GCA_002470825.1 Thiotrichaceae bacterium UBA7357
GAATATTCCTCTTTTTGTCACCAGATGCCTTGTATAGGCTTCCTGGCTTTACACCTGTAGCTGAAGCAATGTCAATTATTGACGTTGCTTGAAAACCGTTAGCCCAAAATTGCTACGCCGCATTTATTAAGGTTCTGTCGTAGTCAAATTCTCTAAGTCTTGCCATAAGCTCCTTGTATCATAAGAGAATATGATTGAAACAAGTTTTGATTCAACCATTAACTTAAGCTTATTTATGTTTATGTATCAGGTTGTCGATCATCAGAAAGGGAGACTTACCCATGAGACGATCAATGTACTCGCCATTTTTAAACAACAATAAAGCAGGCACGCTTTTTACATCATACTCTTCAGCTAAACTATGATTCTCTTCAATCTTTATTTTTAAAATAGAAAGTTTCGGATACTTTCCTGCAATTTCATTTAGTAGAGGTATTATAGTGAATAACCTCCGTTATGTTTATAAAAAAGGGTCATGAAGACTCTCTGCAATTGTTGAATGTAGATACAACAATTTCATCTTAGGCCACAGAATTTCCGAGATAAAGCAAAATTGATATAAGTACTACTATTTTATTTTCAAACATCGCAATATGTTCGAAAAGTATAAATTATTGCAATATAGTTGATGCTTGTAGAACGAATAAATTGATCTGAATCAATTTTTGGAGAAATTCATCTCAACTAACAAATGTCAATCCTCAAAGTATAGTAAGCACGCTGACGATTTTCGACAATGAGACATTGTTTGACTCACCCCCTGTTTGTGGATATCTGAATAGTTCGAATAGTGAGATAGCTCTTTTTCTTGATTTTGGCGAAGCAGGTTAGAATGTCGCTCGTTTACGAGTATTTGCTAATGTATAATCTTAAATATGTAGAATCCATATAGGCGTAGTAGTTATGTCGGTAAGAATTGGTGTTTGTGGTGCGGCTGGAAAAATGGGTAAGACTATTATCGAGGTCTGTAAAGACACTGAAGGAGTCGAGATCACTGCCGCGATTGAATATGATGAATCTTCTTTGCTCGGAGTCGATGCCGGTGAAGTGGCCGGTATTGGTAAAATAGGTGTAGTAATTACCAATGATATTTTAATTATTGCTGATCAAATTGATGTGATGATCGATTTTACTTTTGCAGCATCAGTTACTGCAAATATCAAAAAATGTGTCGCTGCTAATTGTAAAATGGTAATAGGAACAACAGGTCTTAGTAAGATAGATCATGAACAAATTGAGTTAGCTTCAAAAAAAATTGCCATTGTGTTTGCACCAAACATGAGTATTGGTATTAATCTGTGCTTAAAGCTGTTGGAGATGGCAGCACGGGTGATAGGTGATAATGCTGATATAGAAATAATCGAAGCGCATCATCGAGATAAAAAAGATGCGCCGTCAGGGACAGCAATACGTATGGGAGAAGTTGTTGCAACTACCTTAGGACGCAATCTAAAAGAATGCGCTCTATATGGACGTGAAGGAATTACCGAAGAAAGAGATAAAAATACTATTGGTTTTGAAACTATACGAGCAGGAGATATTGTTGGAGATCACACAGTTATGTTTGCAACAGAAGGCGAACGTGTTGAGATTACTCATAAGGCATCATCAAGAAAAACATTTGCAAATGGTGCGGTAAGAGCTGCTAAATGGTTAGTAGAAAAAGATAATGGTCTGTTTGATATGCAGGATGTTTTAAATTTAGAGTAAAAGATGATTTATGTAATGAAAAGTTATGTCGGTTGTTTCCATAGTAATTATATCAATATTGATGATCTTTCATGTGATGAAAAAATATTATTTGACATCATTTCATAATAGACATTATTTTAATCGCCATAATTAATGATGAAAAGTGACTTTAAGCAATTGACATAAGCAGAGAAATTAACTAGTTTCTATGTGTGCGCCGATTTGAGATTAGCTTGCGGGCGCAATAAAAATACCGCTAAAGATACAACTTTCTTTAGCTGAAGTTGAACGTGAGTAACCTATATAGATTTAGGTAACAGATAACGTCTTGAACGAGTTGTCGAAGAAAACCACGAATATCACTCATGTTCACAACAGCAACTTTTTTCCAGGCTGACTCCGCAAAGCTTTTATGATTATTATTGAGGATGTCAAAATGACAGACGATACAAAAAAACCACTAAGCCCTGACACGCTTGCTGTACGGACCGGACAGATGAGGAGTCCAGAAGGTGAACATAGTGAACTGATATTTGCTACTTCAAGCTATATTTTTGCTAATGCTGCTACTGCAGCAGCACGTTTTGCCGGTGATGATCCGGGAAATATCTATTCTCGTTTTACTAATCCCACAGTTCGTACTTTTGAAAAGCGTCTGGCCGCACTAGAACAAGGTGAACGTTGTATAGGCACCTCGTCTGGTATGAGTGCGATTTTGTGTACCTTGCTAGGCCTATTAAAAGCGGGCGATAATATTGTTTCGTCACGAAGTGTTTTTGGGGCAACGGTCAATTTACTTTCAAACATTTTACCTAAATATGGTATCACGACGACATACGTTGGCATCACTGATTATGAGTCGTGGGATCAGGCGATTAGGAGTAACACGAAGCTACTTTTTCTAGAAACACCTTCAAATCCTCTTACTGAGATTGCAGATATAACCAGGATAGCAGATATCGCGCATAGTAAGAATAAGCTTTTAATTGTCGATAATTGTTTTTGCACGCCTTGCCTACAATTACCATTACAACTAGGTGCTGATATTGTAATCCATTCCGCAACAAAATACCTTGATGGTCAAGGTCGCTGTGTAGGCGGTGCTATTGTTGGTAGTGATTCTTTAATCGGACAGGATATCTATGCATTTTTACGCACAGGGGGTGCCAGCATGAGTCCGTTTAGTGCCTGGGTTTTTCTAAAAGGACTAGAGACCTTGTCGATTCGCATGCAGGCACATTGTCAAAATGCACAGCAAATAGCTGAATGGTTAAATAGTCAAAAATTTGTAAATGAAGTTTATTATCCTGGACTAGAATCTCACCCGCAAAATAAGCTTGCAACAAAGCAACAAAAAGGCCCTGGTGGTATCGTGAGTTTTGAAGTCAGAGGAGATAAAGAAGAGGCCTGGCAATTTATTGATTCAGTCAAATTATTTTCTATCACGGCAAATTTAGGTGATACCAAAAGTACTATTACTCATCCAAGTACGACAACACATCACAAATTGACTAAAGAACAACGTTGTGAAGTTGGTATAAAATCGAGTTTGATACGCTTATCGGTTGGTCTCGAAGACGTAACAGACTTGATTGATGATCTAAAGCAGGCTAGTTCTCATATGAAAAAATAGTGACGGCTTTTTATGGAAAGAATTTATTATTTTAAGTTACTGATTTAATTATTAATTTTTTAATTAAGCTGCTATGATATACGCGTTCACCTTTATTAGTTAAACTATTATAACAATTGCTCAACGCTGAAGAGATGTCTTAGCGAAAGCTCCTAGAATTAGAGAATTTCAAATAAAAAAAGCGTAGCTCTTTTTTATTTGAAAAGACATTTTACAACATTGGAGGGCACATCATGCCTGGACGTAATTTTTTGTTTATCCCCGGCCCAACGACTGTGCCGCGTCGCATTCAGAGTGCAATGAACATCGAGCAGGAAGATATGCGCGCGACGGACTTGCCTGAATTTAGTAAACCACTTTATGAAGACATGAAAAAAGTCTTTAAGACTGAAAATGGACGTGTGTTCATTTTTCCAGCATCAGGTACTGGTGGTTGGGAATCAGCGGTATCAAATACATTGAATACTGGTGATAAGGTCTTGATGTCTAGTTTTGGTCATTTTTCATACCTCTGGGTAGATCTTTGTCAACGTTGGGGTCTCGATGTAATGCATCTTGAAGAAGAATGGGGGGATGGTGTGCCTGTAGAGAAGTATACTGAAATTCTTGCGGCTGATAAAAAATATGAAATTAAAGCGGTTTTTGCAACCCAAAATGAAACTGCAACAGGTGTTGCTTCCGATATCGCCGGCGTACGCAAAGCATTAGATGCTTGCGACCATCCGGCGTTGTTATTTGTTGATGGCGTGAGTTCTGTTGGTTCAATTGATTTTCGTATGGACGAATGGGGCGTGGATATATGTGTTTCTGGTTCACAAAAAGGTTTTATGTTGCCTACTGGACTTGGTATTGTTTGTGCAAGTGAAAAAGCATTAAACTGTCACAAAGATTCAAACTTGCCAAAGACATTTTTTGACTGGAATGATCAAATCAAAACGAATGATTTGGGTTATTTTCCTTACACACCACCAATGAATCTACTTCGTGGCTTACGCGAATCGCTCAATATGTTGTTCGAAGAAGGTTTGGATAATGTATATACACGACATACTCGTATGGCTAATGCAGTTCGTGCCGCAGTTAGCGCTTGGGGAATGCGTCCAATTGCAAATGATGAAAATTGGTATTCAGATACCGTAACCGCAGTTAAAGTTCCGAAAGGCTTTGATGGTAACGAGGTCGTTCGGCATGCCTATAATTACTACAATCTGTCGCTTTCAATCAGCCTTACCAAAATTGCTGGTCAAGCATTTCGTATCGGCCACCTCGGAGACATGAATGAGTTGATGATCTTAACGCCGATAAACGGCGCCGAAATGACTATGAAAGATCTGGGTTACTCGATTGAATTGGGCAGTGGTGTTGCAGCAGCGCAGGAATATTTGCGAACAACCGCAAAACCAAGAATACAATGATAATCAAATTTTTGTGATAACGAATAGCTCTGGTTTAAATAAGTAATAATCTAGTATCTGGACACTCAAAATGAAAAATAATAAAAACCTACTATTAAAAAATCAGTTATGTTTTGCACTATATGCGGCAACAAATTCTATTACAAGAGTATATCGACCAAAATTAGACAAGGTAGGTATTACATATCCACAGTACTTGGTTTTATTAGTGCTATGGGAATTCGATGGCTTAACTATAAAAGAATTAGCTACAAGATTACGACTCAATTCCGCTATGATTACACCATTAGTCAAACGTTTAGAGAAGATAGAACTCATATTCCGTAAAAGGAATTCTGAGGATGAACGTAAAGTGAATGTGTTCTTAACGACTAAAGGGAAGAAGTTAGAAAATAGTGTTTCTGAATTACAAAAGCAGGTAGCCAGTAGAACAGATTTGTCTGATAGTAATTTTTATAAGCTTCGAGACACGCTTCACAATCTTGTTGATACTTTGAGTATGGATCAATCAAGTTCCGTTGTTGATTGATAGTGCTTGTATCAGTTCTACACGGTATAAATAGTAGTGATTTCATCATACATATTTCTAGTCTAGGTATATTTCAAAATTTCATCAAAAGTAACATAGAATATACATTAACTGATTGTGAAGACCACATTGTCGATGTTGATGAAGAGAAATAATCAAATATATTGCCTCCTGAGAAGGACTTCGATGGCTAAACGTAAAAGATTTTTTTCTAAGACTACTATAAGGTTGTAATAATGGATATTCATGAATATCAGTCTAAGGAGATACTCGCAGATTATGGTGTTTCGATTTCCAAAGGTGGACTAGCGTATAGTCCCGAACAAGCAGTCTATCGTGCTACAGAAATTGGTGGTGAATGCTGGATTGTTAAGGCGCAAATTCATTCTTGTGGACGAGGTAAGGCGGGTGGAATCAAAATTTGTAAAACAGAAATGGAAGTTTCAACGGCTGCCGAAGAATTGTTAGGCAAAGAATTAGTAACGCACCAAACTGGATCACAAGGTAAGATTTGTCACCGATTATATGTAGAAGCAGCTTGTGATATTGAACGTGAAATTTATCTAGCCTTTGTATTAGATCGTGACAATGAAACAATTACCATTATTGCCTCGATTGAAGGTGGTGTAGAATTCGAAGAACTTGCGGTAAGTAAGCCTGAGTCGATAATTAAAATTGCTGTTGAACCAGCAGTCGGTATGCAAACGTTTCAGGCACGTGAAATTGCTTTTGCATTAGCTGTTGATAAAACACAGGTCAATCAAGCTGTGACAACTATATTAGGATGTTACCGTGCGATGCGTGATTTGGATGCGACTATGGTTGAGATCAACCCATTAGTCGTTACCAAAGAAGGGAACATTATAGCCGTCGATGCGAAGATGAGTTTTGATGATAATGCGTTGTTTCGACATCACAAGATCGCAGAACTAAGAGATAAGTCACAAGAAAATACATGCGAGATGTATGCCGGTGATCTTGGAATGAGTTATGTCGGTCTCGATGGGAACATCGGTTGTATTGTTAATGGTGCTGGTTTAGCAATGGCGACGATGGATATGATTATGTATGCTGGCGGAGAATCTGCAAACTTTCTAGATATTGGTAGCGGCGCGTCACCTGAACGTACCACTAAGGCATTTAATCTTGTACTTTCTGACGAAAAGGTTGAATGTATTCTCGTTAACATCTTCGCAGGGATTAATCGTTGCGACTGGATAGCAGAAGGCATTGTTAAGGCTATCCAAAAAACTGCTATAAAGGTTCCATTGGTTGTAAGATTGTCAGGCACAAATGTTGAAGAGGGTCGTAGGGTCCTTATTGATAGCGGTTTACCAATTATCATGGCTAATACTTTAAAAGAAGCGGCAGATAAATCTGTTGCTGTCTGGAAACAGTCGACTTGTAAATAAAAGAGGACGACTAATATGGCAATTCATTTAAATGAAAAGACTAAAGTTTTAGTTCAAGGCTTTACTGGTCAAGTTGGTTCTTTCCATGCAGGCAATATGATTAAGTACGGTACCAATGTCGTTGGTGGCGTCACACCAGGTAAAGGCAGTACTAAGCATCTGGATAAACCGGTGTTTAATACGATGAAAGAAGCGGTCGAAGTGACTGATGCGGACGCGAGTATTGTTTTTGTACCACCACCGTTTGCAGCGGATAGTATCATGGAAGCAGCAGATGCAGGTGTTCGGTACTGTGTTGCAATTACTGATGGTATACCTTTGCAGGATATGATTCGAGTTAAACGTTACATGCGCCGTTATAAAGCAGATAGCAAAATGTTATTGACCGGACCTGATTGTGCTGGTTCTATAAGTCCTGGAAAATGTATGATGGGCATCATGCCAGGACATATCTATCTTTCGGGTAATGTTGGCATCATAGGCCGTTCTGGAACCTTAGTTTACGAAGTGGTATCACAGATGAAGGATATGAGGATTGGTGTGTCTTCTAGTATTGGTATCGGTGGAGATCCTATCAATGGTAGTTCGTTCCAAGATCATTTGTCTGCCTTTGAAGAGGATAGTGAAACTGATGTGGTTGTTATTATTGGTGAAATTGGAGGATCACAAGAAGTTGATGCAGTAATGTGGGCTAGAGATAATATGTCTAAACCTGTTATTGGTTATGTTGCAGGATTAACTGCACCGAAAGGTCGTCGCATGGGTCATGCTGGTGCGGTCATTTCTACTGTAGGTGATAGTGCCGTAGAAAAACTGGAAATATTTCAGGAATGTGGTGTAACCGTTGTTCCTAACCCTTCCTTATTTGCTTCAACAATAAAAGAAGTATTAGCTAAATTAAGTTAATAAGAGAATTTTTATGTCAAAACCTAAAGTTATTCTTACTCGACAATGGCCTGCAGAAGCAGAGGCCAAAGCATGTGAAATGTTTGATGTTGATTTGAATGAAGATGATCATAAAATGTCAGTCAAAGAACTTAAAACAGCGATGCAAAGTGCAGATGCCGTTTGTCCAACTGTTTCTGATTTTCAGATCAATGAAGAGATTCTTGGTGTTGAAGATCGTAAGTGTAAAATCGTCTCGAATTTTGGTGTAGGATTTAATAACATCGATACTGAAGCAGCAAAAGCGTTAGGTATTGTTGTCACAAATACACCTGAAGTTTTGACTGACTGTACAGCTGATATAGCCATGAGCTTGTTACTGACTGTTTCACGACGTATAGGTGAAGGTGAACGTTTGGTACGAGATAAGAAATGGGATGGTTGGTGTCCAACGCATATGTTGGCAACAAAAGTTACCGGTAAAAATCTTGGATTTATCGGCTTTGGTCGTATTGCACAAGCCTTTGCACGAAAAGCACACTTTGGTTTTGGTATGAAAGTTAGTTTTTACGATCCCTATCCACCTACTAAGGAAGTGGTTGAAAAATTTAATGCGACGCAACTTGAAACAATTGAAGATGTACTTAAAGATGCTGATTTTGTGACTTTACATTGTCCAGGTGGTGGTGCGAATATCCATCTTATGAATGCTGAACTGTTTGGCATAATGAAAAAATCAGCATTCCTGATCAATACTGCTAGAGGTGATGTGGTTGATGAATTGGCCTTGGTGCAAGCATTAAAAAATGGTGTGATTGCAGGTGCTGGTCTCGATGTATTTGCAAAAGAACCTATTGTTACCGAAGATTTATTATTAATGGAGAATGTTGTACTACTACCTCATTTGGGTAGCGCGACGACAGAAACTCGAGTTGCTATGGGATTACGATCTCTGGCAAATGTCAAGTCGTTCTTCGATGGTGAAGAACCTAATGACCGCGTTGCTTAGAATATTCTAGAGATTACTTTTTAAACGGTAGCTTCATATTTTTCATGCTTCAATTCGCATGTATTATCTGTACATATACGACTATATGGTTGAAATCATTTCGTAGTTAAGAAAAAATAATCATTTTCAAATTTTTTAAAAGTATTTAGGATAAAGTTTCATGGTGGAAGCAAATATTGAATCTAGTGAACGAACTCTTGATGCTGCTTCAGCGATTTATGCAAAAGAAGTTGTTGGCATCTTAACGGATCAACTTATTCATGTTATAGAACAGCGACATATTGAGGTTTTACCTTATGTTCGAGGAGAGTCATCAATCCCAACGGGTGACAAAAAGTTATTGTTAGGCATACTCCAAGCATGGGGCATCTGGTTTCAGTTGCTTAATGTTGCAGAAGAGAATACTGGTATGCGTCGTCGACGTATGGCCGAAAAAGAAATCGGACTAGAAAATATAGTTGGAACCTTCGCAAATGTTTTTAAAAAAGCTAACGTATCAGGTGTGAGCCCAGAAGAGATTCAAAACTTACTTGATGTTGCACATATTCGTCCGACTTTTACGGCACATCCCACCGAAGCAAAACGCGTAACAGTATTAGAAATACATCGTCGAATCTATGTCTTATTATATCGTTTAGAAGGGTCACGTTGGACAGCGCGAGAACGTGAAAAATTTCTTGATGCCTTACGTAATGAGATTGACTTACTCTGGTTGACAGGTGAATTACGTCTAGAAAAGCCAACCGTTCCACAAGAAGTTGTATGGGGACTACATTTTTTCGAACAAACTCTGTTTGAGCGTATCCCAGAAACACATGAAAAATTAAAATTAGCATTAAACAAAAATTATCCTGATACAGATTTTTTACTCCCGTCATTTTTTCAGTTCGGTTCTTGGATTGGTGGTGATCGTGATGGGAACCCTCTTGTTACTAATGATGTCACCAAAGATACATTACTAAAGAATCGTCAAATGGTATTTCATCATTATATAAAACGGTTAGAAGACTTAGTCGAACACTTGAGTGTATCCAGTATTAACATCAAGTTATCAAAAATATTTGAGCAAGATTTACAAGTAATTTTAAAAGATATTGATGAACTTGAATTGGTTTCAGAGAGAAACCCTGGAGAGGTTTTTCGTCAATTCTTGACATGTATGTTAGTTAAATTACGAGGCACTTTGAGTAGTCATAGTGAAGGACATTTTAGCGCGATTCGTTATAGTAATGTAGATGAATTTATTATAGATATAAAACAATTGATGGCGGGGTTACAAGCGTCTGATTGTAAACAGCTGTCGCAAACATTAGTTCTTCCTCTATTACAGGAAGCAGAAGCATTTCGTTTTCGGACAGTAAGACTTGATCTAAGAGAAAACTCAACTACAGTAAATCATACACTAGCATCTATCTGGAAGGCAATGAATACGAAAGATACACCACCCTCGCCCAATAGTGCTAGGTGGAAAGCCTGGTTACTAGCAGAGTTAGATAAACCACAAGAAAATTTACCGACCTTTTCTAATTTGGATGATACTTCTACTTCGACTATTGGCTTGTTTCAGATGACAGCCGACATGATGGATAAATTGGATCATGAAGCATTCGGATACTTCATTTTATCAATGACACAATCCATCAATGATATCCTCGGTGTCTATCTGTTGGCGAAAATAGCTGGTTTATTTGTAGAGAAAAATGGTGAGGTTTATAGTCGACTGCCTATCGTTCCATTATTCGAAACAATAGATGATTTACAAAGAGGCCCCCAGATGATGTCTGAGTTATTCACCATTCCGATCGTCCAACAATCGATAAACCATCAAACTGGTATACAGGAAGTGATGATTGGTTATTCTGATTCTAATAAAGATGGTGGTTACTTCACCGCAAATTGGGAATTAAGCAAAGCACAAGCTAATCTAACTAAGATAGGGCAGGATGTGGGAATTTCAATCTCCTTTTTTCATGGAAGAGGTGGCTCAGTCAGTCGCGGTGGTGCACCGACCGGTTATGCCATCGCAGCACAACCGGCAGGCTCTATCCATGGGCAAATGCGTATTACCGAACAAGGTGAAGTGGTGTCATCAAAATATGCCAACGAAGGTACCGCTCAATATCAGATGGAATTATTAGCTGCAAGTGTGTTTGAACATACTCTGAAGTCATTAAATCAAGACGAATTAAAACCGAATCGAGCATTTAATACAGCGATGGAAAGTCTGTCTGAACTCGCCTTTAATAAATATCGAAAATTTGCAGAAACAGACGATCTGATGGATTATTATAGTGCTGCAAGTCCAGTAGAGGAATTAGCAAAAATGAATATCGGTTCACGTCCAGCCAGACGTTTTGGTATAAAGTCATTAAGCGATCTACGCGCAATACCATGGGTATTCGCTTGGACACAAAATAGACACCTAGTCCCGGGTTGGTATGGAGTGGGTACCGCATTAAAATCATTTATCGATATGCGTGGTTTAAAAGGCGAGCAGTTACTCAAGGATATGTTTGATGATATGTGTTTATTCCGCTTGATTCTTGATGAGGTTGAAAAAACTTTGTCGTTGGTCGATTTGCAGGTGTCAGAATCCTTTTCGAAACTCGTTGAAAACGAAAAGCTACGAGACAATGTGTTTGGTAAAGTCGTGAATGAATATAAGCTTACAGTAGAGATGGTCTTGAAGATAACTGGTGAAGAAAGGCTCTGCGAACGATTCAAAAAGTTTAGTCGTAAACTTAATCGACGTTACCCCATTCTTTTTCAAGTAGGTATGGAGCAAGTACAGTTATTGAAAGAATTTCGTAGTAAGCAAGAAAGTGGTGATCCAGCAGAAAGTTTGGCACCGATGTTGTTATCTATCAATTGTGTTTCTACAGGATTAGGCTGGACAGGCTAGTAGAAGTATTTTTTATTTCTACGATCAATCACTTCTGCTTTCTAATTTGTCCATTTTTTTAATTCGCAAATTTAAAATCTTCGTAAATAATCGCTGGCTCTTCATTCAGGAATATGTTTTCGCTTAATGTGCTAGTAGAGATCGCATTAAGCGTAATGTTTTCATATAACCAATAATATATTTTATTTTTGAAAGTGCCATAGCGCCAATTATATCTGCATTGCATCCAGTTGTTATTAAGGGAACCGATTTTTTCAATGTCTACTTTATTACTTGATGAATGATTATATTTAAGAACGTTATTATTTAAATTTATTTTGAATCTGTAAAATATTAAATCGTTTTTTATTATCTGAGGATATTTAAATGGGCCATATTGATTATCATCAATATGTTGATCTATTACGCATCGGTTTTTGAATGCATAAAACGCAGGTGGCATTATTATTGGATATCTATCCGGTCTATTTAATCTCTCCGAGTTATGTTTTTTTTCTCTGGCTCTTATCCCACTGATTAATGATTATTTGTAATATTAACATTTCTATTTTTAAATTATTAATCAAAAGTTTTGAATAAAGATTATATGATAGAAGTCTAATTTTATTATGTATTGATAGAAAATTTATAAAATATTAGCTCTGAGGTCGTGTAGAGTTTAGTACTTAAAATGTGAATGGTTGTTATAGTAATCGTAGATAAAAAAACTTAATTTTTTTTCTTTAGAGCTATAACTAAGATAAGACTATATGAAATGATATGTACTGAGCTTTTGATATACATATTAAAGCTCAAGATAGTCTTTGTAGATGTGAGAAAGCCACAAGTAACCAAATTTTCAGCAAAATTATTGTCAAGTGCTGAGGGAGTAGCAGGTGAATTACTAGAATCTAACTTTTTAAAACATCAACACACAGAAATATAAAATTAAAAAATATTTTTGATATTAGTTAACAAGGACTTAACAAGTTAGCATAGATATGTCTAAGTCAATAAGTAAGAATACGCTCTAGTTATCTAGAAATAAAAAAGCCCCGCACTTAGCGGGGCTCTTGCAATATATATAAAATATCTAACCTAGATTACTGTGCAACCACGTTAATTGCACTAGGTCCTTTTTCACCCTGCTCAGTGTCGAAACTAACAGTCTGTCCTTCTGCAAGTGACTTGAAACCATCAGCTTGAATAGAACTATGATGAACAAATACATCAGCACTACCATCAGCCGGAGAAATAAAACCAAAACCCTTACTATCGTTAAACCATTTTACTGTACCTGTAGCCATTTTTGGATACCTCTTTAATTATTAAAAAACAATGTATTAGCATGTAAATTGTTGTAGAACTGTTACGGAAGAGGCTGCTTTTTACATTGCGTAGAACTACCGGGAACCGCTACAAACTTTTTTTACTAATGTCGGCACCTTATAGATTTCTGGCAAGAAAGACTATCTTTTTAGCTAATTATCTGCAAAAGAGTCGATAATTAAGCAATTAAAGACCATTAATTACTAAAATCTCCCTCTATTTTGGGTGATTAGCAGTTTTATTCAAAAAAGGTAGGTTTAACTATTAGAGTATTTGTTGTGGACAAAGTATTGAAAAATGTTCTGAGTCTTCTTTCGTGACGCCGAGTTTTAGTTGATGCTAGTTCTTTTTTAGATCTAAGTCACTGTCGGTATTCGTGGTATACGGAGTTAAAAATCGACTGTTTGGTAGTCTGATTATTGGGCTGTTTTAGCTGAGTTATTTACGAATCAGCGATATTGCAATGCCAAATAGCATTACATTGAATCTAAAATAGATGAAGACAGAAGTTCCTTAATAGATTGTGTAAATTTATTTATTTTGAACCTGCTATTAATCGATGCATTTTTATACGTAAGGTGTAAAGTATTGATAGAGTTATGTAGTTATAAATACAAGCTTACCTTAATCTTGGAGAATTAACGATGTCTAAAGAACGTAATAGCAGAAAAGAATCTGCGAAGAAACCTGCACTCTCTTTGAAAGAAAAACGTGCTGCAAAAAAAGCTAAAAAAAACACTAGTTCTTCTTTTACTGCTCCAGATAAATAACTTTGGTTAGAGATTGGAATTTATAAAATTATTTAAAAAAAAACTACTCTTTTTTGTTGCTAGATTTAATTAAAAAATTTTAAAGATTTGCTTTAAATAAAAAATGTCTAATACAATCACCTGGTACTTTGATTTTATTTCTCCCTTTGCTTACCTGCAGCAAATACGCTTACAGAAATTTTCGAGTGACATAATGGTTCAACCATGTCCCATTTTATTTGCTGGCTTGTTAAATAATTGGAAACATAAGGGACCGGCTGAGATCCCATCAAAACGACTGTTTACGTATCAGTATGTTGTCTGGTTGGCAAAACAACAAGGTGTTCAGTTACGCATGCCTCCATCACATCCGTTTAATCCGTTGCGGCCATTGCGTTTGGCAATTGCTATGAAAAATGAGATGGATGTAATCACAAAGATATTTAAATATATCTGGCATGATGGTTTTTCTGTTGATGATGATGCATCGTGGCATAAATTCGTTATTTCGCTAGGTATTAATGGGCCGGATAACTTGATTAATCAAAATTTGGTAAAAGAGCAATTACGAGAAAACACCAAAACAGCAATTGAGTTCGGTGTGTTTGGTGTGCCAACTATTATTGCTGATGAGCATTTATTCTGGGGTAATGATGCAACAGATATGTATCTTGATTATCAAAAAAGCTCGGATTTTTATAATGATCCAGAGCTAAAATTTATTGATACAATTCCAGAAGCTGCTAGCAAGCGTTAAATTATTCATTAATGGTAGTTTTCTTAATTCCATAAGTCCTATGCAAAAAACAGTTTGCTGAAGTCTTATTAAGTATTTCGAAATCGTGAATTTTTTGGTTTACAATAATTATGAAATTCAATATATATTGATGTAATAGGAAGTGATAATGCCAAAAGCTAGTGAACTTAAACGTGGAATGGTTGTTGATATCGATGGTGTTCCTTATAGCGTAAAAAATGTTGATGCAAAAAGTCCAACTTCTAGAGGTGCAACAACTCTATATAAAATTCGTTTCAAGAACCTCCAGTCAGGAAAAAAACTAGATGAATCGTTTAAAAGCGATGAATTACTTAAAGAGGCTGATTGTGTGCGTGTGTCGGTACAATTTTCATATAGGGATGCTGAAAATATTATCTTCATGAATACTGAAGATTATTCTCAATATGAAGTAAATGAAAATGATGTAAAGAGCCTAATGAGTTACATCACAGAAGGCCTAGAAGGTCTAACTGCGTTAATAATGGATGGTATGCTTCTAAGTGTTGAATTACCCCAGTTTGTTGATATGGAAATCGTTGATACCATACCAAATATCAAAGGCGCAACCGTGGCAGGTAGGACTAAGCCTGCGATATTGAGTACTGGAATAGAAGTACAAGTGCCAGAGTATATGGAGACTGGTGAGATTATACGAATTAATACAGGCACTGGTAAATTCATGACGCGTGTTTGATTATATAATATTCATTAGTGATGAAAAAAATATTTCAATACTTGACCATAAGTAGTTTACTCATTGTTATGATGTTAAGTGCGAATCCTCAAGACTTGAATGGAGACCATATGGATTGCCCTGATTCACCAAATTGTGTTTCTAGTCTGGCTAGTACCCATACACATTTTATTGCGCCATTAACTTTTAAAGATCGACCAGAACTAGCAATGCAACGACTTAAGAAAGTACTAATGACTGAAAAACGTGTGACGATAATTGCGGAACGCACTGACTATCTTCATGGGGAAATACGTAGTCTTATTTTCAGGTTTATAGATGATATTGAATTTATATTATCTATTGAGAATAAGGTTTTTCAAGTTCGTTCATCTTCTCGCATTGGTTACAGCGATTTTGGTGTGAATCGTCGTCGTGTTGAAAGAATTAGGGAAAAATTTGAAATACAAGATTGATTTAAAATATTAAAAGTTTTTCTTGACAGTCATTTAAGTGGTATTTACACATATGTACATCTTGCTATGTTTCTCGTTAAGATTGCATAGTAGAGATTAAATACAATCAATAATTCCGATATCTTAGGAGCATACTCTCAATATTAAAGAACTATGAGCAATAGTTAATGGTCAATGCCAACACTGTGATTGTTCTTGATTTTGAGACTACAGGACTCTCACCGGACTATGGCGATCGTGTCATAGAGAATGGAGCAATGCGTGTCGAAAATGGAAAAGTTGTTGCGTATTTTCAAGAATTAATGAACCCAAGTAGGCCTCTTGATAGTTTTATTGAAGCTCATACTGGTATAACTAATAGTATGTTAAGAGATGCTTACACCTTGTAATGAAGTAATGCATAGACTTTCTGATTTTATTGACGGTTATAACCTTGTTGCTCATAATGCTTCATTTGACGAACGTTTTCTTGATGCGGAATTGAGTAGAATCTGTCGGACGTGTACTGGGCAATTTGCATGTTCACTATTGACTGCAAGACGTATCTACCAAGATTCTCCAAACCATAAATTGGCAACCTTACCCGGTTATACAAATATCCCGATAAAAGATGTTTTTCATCGTGCTTTATATGATTCAGATATGACAACAAGGCTATAGTTGGCGATGTTAGATAATATTACTAAAGTATATGAAATAGATCCGGTTCCATTTACGCTAATTCAAAAACTGTCAAAAATTCCAAAAGCTGAAGTCAGAAATTTTTTACGAAAATGGCAAACGATAGTCAAGGATTAAATGACAATAACGTCTTTTCGGTTATACCTCTTCATCTCAAAAGTTGTACAAAGCGACATTTGTAATCATGTGGTCGAGATATTAGTATTGAGAATTTTATCATTTTGAAAGCAAATAAATCTTCAACTAAAGATGGTAATTTATTAGTACCATTTGAGTAGTTAATACAATTAATGAATGCTGAGACGGTTACTTATAGAGTAAAATGACCAATAGAAAAAAGAAAGATTGTTAAGAGAAAGAGTCTGGACAGCAAAGCATTGCGACGTAGAAAAGAACATTATGAGATGGTGTGATCGTGTCTTGATCTACAGTTTAGTATGATATGAAATAATTGAAACTTTATCAGATTGAATTGATAATTAACCATGAATTAGGGAAACGTAAAGAGTTATCTTAGACATATATGATTCTTATGGCATGAGCAATAAGGGTTCTGAAACCATAGGTTTACGTTTTCATGCAAGAGAATTTTTTAAAAAGCTTCACGCGCCTTAATTACTTGTGTGTTTGTGTTGCTTATTAGGATATCCTCTGATTGATAATGAATAGTTCTCAATTATATCTATTACTGGTATTTGAATAAAATCTTTATCGTAAAAATCATCGACGATTATCTCGTTATCCCAGATGACGATATCTAAATCAATTGTACGAGGACCAGCCTTATTACCATTTTTGATTCTGTCTAGTCGTTTTTCAATAGTCTTGAGATAGCTATTAAACTTTTCAAAATTATGATTAGTTTCTAGCCAGAATGCGCCGTTCAAAAAATCAGCTTGATCTTTATAACCCCAGGGTTTGGTGATTATATATTTAGCATTCCCCTTGAATACAGTTTCTTTTAGCAAAATCATTTTGGCAGCATCACAATTTTTGTGAGGTTCAATATTAGAACCAACTGAAATAATGGTAGATATCATAAATTTTATTATTTTTAATAAATTAAGTTAGTTAAGCTTATACAAAATAGATAAACTCTCAATATACGTTACAGGATAATATACTCAATATGCTGCACTCAAAAAAAATGTCAAAAGGTACCGCACTAATTACCGGAGGAGCTATTCGATTAGGAAAGATATTTAGTGAAACTCTTGCCGATGCAGGTTATAAACTCGCAATTCATTATAACTCATCATCTGAAAAAGCTGCAATAACAGCTGAAGAGTTTAAAAAAAAAGGTGTTGATGCACAAACCTTTCAGTTTGATTTTAGTCAGAAGAACGATGTCAGCAAATTAATTAGAAATGTGCGGGACCAATTTCCCGATCTGAATGTATTGATCAATAGTGCCTCTGCGTATGACCAAGCAAATATGATGGAAACATCAGAACTGATACTTGAAAGGCAGTTCAAAATTAATTTTCTGACACCATATTTATTAACACAAGCTTTTGTGCAGCAATGTAAAAAAGGTGATGTAATTAATATTATCGACAATAAGATAGCATTTAATCAATATCAATACTCAGCATATGTGCTGTCGAAAAAGTCCTTAGCAGAATTTACGCGTTTGTCTGCAGTCGAATTAGCACCAGATGTCCGGGTTAACGGCATTGCTCCTGGCGTGATACTACCCGCTAGTGTTCGTAGTCAGGAGTATATTGATTGGCGGGTGGAAGGTATCCCGCTAAAGCAGCAAGGACAGACCAATAACATTTCACAAGCATTGCAATACCTGTTAACAAATAAATTTGTTTGTGGGCAAATATTATATGTTGATGGTGGAGAATCACTAACTAATGATGGACAAAACTTTGCAAAGCATGATGGCTATTCGAAAATCTAGCGATATTATGAATATATCAAATTTCTCTAATTTAAATTTAACATCGAGGGTAAACTTCTGGTTACTATAAATATCCTGATGTAAAAGAATTACATCTTTCTTATTACAGACATGATTTATTATTACTTTGATTATTCAATATGATGAAGATATTATCTTCATGGGTACTGGTTGATGACTATAATATTAGTCTCCGAAATATTTGAAATGCTAGTAGTATCTTTAATTGTTCAAACTATATCGAGAACAAATTTTGTGATCTATGTGTTATCATAAGCATATAAATAAAACTAAAGGATGCACGTTATGCAACATCTTTACCGACGAATTTATGCTAATCCTAAATTTCATCAGCTTGAATTAGAACGTCGTCGATTTAGTTGGCTACTAACAAGCATTATATTGATTGCCTATTTTAGTTTTATTTTAATAATTGCTTTTTATCCAGAACTATTTGGGAACCCAATTTTTGAAGATAGCGTAATTACTTGGGGTATTCTTATAGCATTATCTGTAATTCTCTTAAGTCTTTTGCTGACTGGTATTTATGTCTACCGTGCTAATAATGAATTTGATCGGTTAGTTAATGATGTCATTAAAGATGTAACATAGGTTGACAAGGTCACTTTAGATGAATAACTTAAATATACGTCTTTTATTCTGGGTGCCTATTCTTTTCATCCCTTCATTATTGTCTGCTGCAGATGCGGTACAAGGTGAAATAACTCAACAGCCTACTAATATTATTGCTATTACAATGTTCCTTGTGTTTGTAGCGGCGACACTGGGGATAACCTATTGGGCAGCAAGGCGCACAAAAAGTACCAAAGATTTTTATGCTGCTGGTGGTAATATTACTGGACTGCAAAATGGTCTTGCAATTGCTGGTGATTATATGTCTGCCGCATCGTTCTTAGGTATTTCTGGATTGGTTTTTGCGAGTGGTTTTGATGGACTCATTTATTCCATTGGTTTTTTAGTCGGCTGGCCGATAATCCTCTTTCTTTTAGCAGAACGCTTAAGGAATCTTGGGAAATATACTTTTGCCGATGCTGTGAGCTATCGCTTACAGCAGTTACCCATCCGCAGTTTGGCGGCTTCTGGAACACTTATTGTAGTCTTATTATATTTGACCGCACAATTAGTAGGCGCAGGTAAACTTATACAGATATTATTTGGTCTTGAATATTATCTGGCAGTAGTGATTGTCGGTATACTGATGGTCTTGTACGTTACCTTTGGCGGAATGTTGGCAACAACATGGGTGCAGATAATTAAAGCTGTGCTTCTATTATGTGGAGCAAGTTTCATGGCTGTCGCTGTTATGTATCATATGGATTTTTCTTTTGAGACTTTATTTATGACCGCTACTGAAGTACATAAGAACGGGATAACGATTATGTCTCCTGGAGGTCTAGTGTCTGATCCAATATCTGCAATCTCACTTGGACTTGCCCTTATGTTTGGCACGGCTGGTTTGCCACATATATTGATGCGATTCTTTACTGTGCCTGATGCACAAGAGGCAAGGAAATCGGTTGTGTACGCGACAGGATTTATTGGTTATTTTTTTATTTTGACGTTTATTATTGGTTTTGGTGCCATCGTTTTCTTAGTAAATAATCCAGAGTTTTTAGATCTTCAGTCGGGCGGTTTATTGGGTGGAAATAATATGGCGGCGATTCATTTGTCTAAAGCTGTGGGGGGTGAAGTCTTTTTGGGGTTCATTTCTGCAGTTGCCTTCGCTACTATTCTGGCAGTTGTTTCTGGCTTAACATTAGCCGGTGCTTCAGCTATTTCGCATGATTTATATGCGAGCGTGTTACGCAAAGGTGAAGCCCAAGAAGGAGAGGAGATTCGCATGTCCAGAATAGCTACGGTCGGCTTAGGTGTTGCTGCAATTTTTCTCGGGGTCCAGTTTGAGCAACAAAACGTGGCTTATATGGTTGGTCTTGCCTTCGCGATTGCTGCTAGTGTAAATTTCCCCGTCTTATTTTTATCTATGTATTGGCAAAGGTTGACAACCAGAGGTGCCTTTATAGGTGGTAGTATTGGATTAATAACTGCAGTTTCATGCATGATTTTAGGACCAACAATCTGGGTTGATATTTTGGGTAACACAGAAGCAATCTTTCCGTACAAACATCCGGCGTTGTTTTCAATTAGTGCAGCTTTTATGTCTATTTTTATTATATCAAAATTAGATAACTCTGTTTCGGGACGCGAAGAAGCTTTAGCTTTTGAGGGGCAATATGTACGCTCTCAAACAGGATTAGGATCTGAAGAATAATATTCAACACTAGAATTAAAAATGAAGCGGTGTCAATGGTGTAAAAGTGATGTACTTTATATTAAGTACCATGATGAGGAATGGGGTGTGCCAGTTCACTCTGATAAGAAGTTATTTGAATCCCTAATGTTGGAAGGAGCACAAGCAGGTTTGAACTGGATTATGGTGCTTAAGAAACGTTCTGCATATCGTGCTGCATTTGATAAGTTCAATTTCAATATGATTGCTACTTATGAAGAATCAAAGATACAGTCCTTATTCAATAATTCCGGTATCATCAGAAATAAACTAAAGATTAGAGCTATTGTCAAAAATGCTCATGCACTTATAAAGGTACGTGAAGAATTTGGTACTTTTAATAAATATATATGGCAGTTCACTAAACATAAAACAATTCATAATAAATGGGAATCTATAAAAACTATTCCTGTCAATACTGATATTTCTGACCACATGTCAAAAGATTTGAAAAATCGTGGTTTTACTTTCGTAGGGACAACTATCTGTTATGCCTTTATGCAAGCGGTTGGAATGATTAATGACCATATCGTTGATTGTCATCGCTATCACGAATTAAAGGAGTAGGTTTTGTTTATTCGACCTAAAGATTATATTTCGATAGATGATAAATTATTCTTTGCTGTTGTAAGTGAACATCAAGAAGATGATCGAGCATTAACATGGCTACGTTATATCAAAGATAACTATGGAATGCATAAGATTGATACAGAATATTCCAGAAAGCTGATTAGTGATTCATATCCAGAGTTCTTATTTCGCAGTCAATATGCTGATAGTGATTTACATGGTATTCCGCTGAAATCAATAAGTCATATTTATCGTCCCGAACAAACTGTAATTCGGCTTTTGAACATGATTGAGCCGGACAATAAAAAACGTGATGCTATCAAGATACTCAAACTTTTAATTAGTGCAGGAATTAAAAAAAAATATATTGGTATTACTGGTTCATTAATGTTGGACACGCATAATGATAAATCTGATATTGATATAATAATATATGGGCGTGAATTATTTTTTAAGGTAAGACGATATATAAAAAAGCATCTTGAATCAGGAGTACTAGAATCATTAGATAATTCATTCTGGGAAGATGCTTATCAACGAAGAGGTTGTGAATTAAGCTTTGAAGACTACTGTAAACATGAGCTAAGAAAATTTAATAAATTTGTTTCCGGTATAAGCAAGATTGATATCAGTATGATTCCTGAAGTTTATGAACGGTTTCAGGAAAATGGGCCATTCAAAAAAAAAGGGAAATGTAAGATTGTAGCAATAGTGATTAATGATACCTACGCTTTTGATTTTCCAGCACGTTATTTTATTCATCACGAAACTATTGATGAGATCGTTTCTTATACTGCGACCTATGTTGGTCAGGTTCAAAAAGGTGAAAGGGTTGAAGCTGTTGGCTATATCGAGCAGGGTAGTGATGGAAAAAAAAGACTATTAGTTGGCACAAGTCGAGAGGCAGTGGGAGAATATATTCGAATTCTCAATTAAATAACATAAAATATAAGAGATAATAGTAATGGTGAGAAGATCAAAAATAACTCAGTTGTTAAATGCAAATAAAGCAAAGGATTCTGCATTGATACAGGGCTGGATTAGAACACTAAGAGAAAGTAAAAAGTTTTCATTTGTCGAACTTAATGATGGGTCTTGTCTAGCAAACATTCAGGTCATTGTTGACAATGATATTGGTAATTATCAAGAAATAGTAAAACTAACAACTGGTGCAGCAATATCAGTTAGTGGTGAACTTGTTGAGTCTCTTGGTGAAGGACAAAAATGGGAAATACGAGCATCCGCAATTGAAATCCTCGGTATAGCACCCGATGATTTTCCATTACAAAAGAAACGGCACACAGATGAGTATTTACGTACAATTGCCCATTTAAGACCGCGTTCGAATAAATATAGTGCGATCTTTCGTATACGATCTAAATTATCCTTTGCCATCCATCAATTCTTTCAGGAACGTGATTTCCAATGGGTACACACCCCAATTATCACCAGTTCAGACTGTGAAGGAGCAGGGGAAATGTTCAATGTCACTACGCTAGATATGAATGACGTTCCTAAAAAGAATGGTGTTGTTGATTATGAAAAAGATTTCTTTGGTAAAGAAGCCAGTTTGACTGTCTCAGGCCAATTGTCTGTGGAGACTTTTTGTTTAAGTTTAGGAGATGTCTATACATTCGGTCCTACCTTTCGTTCCGAGAACTCAAATACAAGTCGCCACATGTCAGAATTCTGGATGATAGAACCAGAAATGGCATTCGCTAATCTGCAGGATGATATGAAACTTGGACAAGAATTTATTCAATACCTGATTAAACACACTATGGAAGAATGTGCGGAAGATCTGGAATTATTTGCTAAATATGTTGATAAGAATTTAATGTCAACTCTGAATAATATTGTTAATAATGATTTTATTCGTTTGCCATATACCGATGCGATCAAGATCCTTGAACAATCAGGTAAGAAGTTTGAGTTCGATGTTGACTGGGGCAAAGATCTTCAATCTGAACACGAACGTTTCCTGACAGAAGAACATTTCAAACAACCCGTAATCGTTTATGACTACCCAAAGGATATCAAAGCATTTTATATGCGCTTGAACGATGATGAAAAAACTGTGGCGGCTATGGATGTTCTTGTGCCTGCTATTGGCGAGATTATCGGCGGTTCGCAACGTGAAGAGCGATATGATGTGTTAAAAAAACGTATTAATGATATGAGTTTTGATGAGGCAGACTACTGGTGGTATTTGGATACGCGTAAGTATGGTACTGTGTCCCATGCCGGTTTTGGACTGGGGTTTGAACGATTATTAATGTTGGTTTCCGGAATCTCAAATATAAGGGATGTCACTCCCTTTCCACGAACGCCAAAGAATCTGGAGTTTTGAAAAGATATTCATAGTTTGTCGAAATATCGATGCATCTCATCGACCACTTTTCTTGAAAGCAAAATTGTCGCTATTAAGGTTGGAAAAATCATTAAGGCAAACATTGTGTCGATGATGTTAATAATGGTTGATTGAGTCCAAACAGCACACATCGGAATGATCGCTAGGTAAATATAAACAAATTTACTACCAAGCCTTTTCCCAAATAAGTAACGTGCACATTTCAAGCTATAGTACGAGTAAGTAATCATTGTCGATAATGCAAACAATGTGAACACGGTATAGACAATATATTGACCTATACCTGGTAACGTCTGATTAAAAGAAAGTGCAGTCATGACTATGCCGCTTTCACCAGAATAGATGCCAGAGCTCAGTATCACTAATGCAGTACATGTGCAGACAATATGCGTGTCAAAGAATGGGCCTAACATCGCGACCAGACCTTCACGCACAGGCTCTTTGGTTTTAGCTGTGCCGTGGGCCATAGCTTCTGTACCTACGCCTGCCTCATTAGAAAAGATGGCGCGTTTTATTCCTGTAACAAGGACTTCTTTAAAAACCAAAGCTGTCGCGCCACCATACATCGCTTCTGCGCCGAAGGCATTATAATAGATATCAAGCAATATGGTCGGTATAGCATCAAGGTTTATTGCAATGACAACAAAACTACTTAAGACATAAGCCAGAAACATAAACGGTACGATACGAGCTGTGACATAACTAACACGTGTTATACCGCCAATGATAATCGTGCCGATAAAGACGAGTGCACTGATACCAGTATAAATAGGAGCTACTGAAAATTCATTTTGTAATAAGCTCGCCAGTTGATTGACCTGAAACATCGGTATGCAACCGATTAAACCCGCAATAGCAAATAGAATAGCCAGAAATTTATAGCGTTCTCCCAAGCCAGCTTCGATAAAGTACATTGGGCCACCTTGTTCAATACCATCTTCATCTTTCTTACGATAAAGGCACGAAAGAGTACATGTAAAGAATTTGATAACCATACCAAACAAACCAGCCACCCACATCCAGAAGATGGCGCCCGGACCGCCGAGACTGATCGCGATAGCAACACCAGCGATATTGCCCATACCTATCGTACCTGATAGGGCGACCGTTAAGGCTTGAAAATGTGAGAGTTCTCCCGGGATATTCTGTTCGTCAAACTTGCCTGATAAGATCAGAAAAGCATGGAGTAAGCCAATAAAAGGTTTGAAACGAGAAATGTAGGAAAAATAAATTCCAGTTGCGAGGATAAACACAACGAGCGGCAAACCCCAAAGGAGATCAACGATGACTAACCAGAATTGTTCAAATTGATTCATTTTTTTGATTATGCTTTAACGAATATTTTATGCTGCATTGAACATTAGACGGCCAGACTAGCGAGATCCGCATTATTAAATTGATGGCTAAGATAATCTTTAAATTCATGCAGTTTGTATTGTTTTACTCTTATCTGTTTCTATTAGAGCTGATGTGACTATTTGTCGTCAGAATTACCATAATCAACAGGGTCCATTTTTGTTAGTTTTATTGTTTGAGTATGCATGATTTATTCATTTACAAGGCTTCAAAAAATTAGTTTTTAACATGGATTAAAGTCTATCAAAATAATATGTAAATGTGTGTTAAATAAAAAGTAAGAATTTTTAAAAGAGTTATGTACAAAAAATCATAATTGAAAATTTCTATTAATAATTTGCGAAGATGATTAGATGACGCTGTGAATTCATAATAAGGTGACCGCATTAATGTTGAAATGATTAATATGTTTAAACATTGTAGAATTCAAATTCATCAATCATTGTTTATGAAATATGCAAGATCAATATACTGAACATTCTTTGCAAAGACTTACTCTAACGATGGTATTGTTAAATGCATTTACAACTCCATTGATGCTGTCCGCTGTGAATGTTGCTCTACCTGCTATTGCCAAAGATTTGTCGATGAACGCAGTGCAGTTAAGTTGGGTGCCAATGGCCTATCTTATGGCAAGTGCCATGTTTGTTTTAATCTTTGGTCGACTGGCAGATATGGTAGGGCGTAAACGAATATTCTTGATTGGTACAAGCAGTGTGATAGTCACTTCATTAATTGGTGCTTTTTCTGATAGCAGTGCAATGTTAATTTCCGCACGTTTCTTACAAGGTGTCAGTGCAGCGATGTTATATGCAACTCAGGTTGCTATCGTCACCTCTGTTTTCCCACCTGCTAAGCGTGGACAAGCGATTGGTTTGACGGTGTCTACAATCTATCTAGGTTTAACGATTGGCCCTGTAATCGGTGGTTATGTGATCGATACATTTGGATGGCGCGCGTGCTTTATGGTGCATATCCCATTAGCCGTAATTGTTCTGTGTTTAGGTGCGTTTTTTGTGAAAGGGGAATGGTCAGCAGATGAACGTGGTAGTTTTGATCTGTTGGGTGCCATTATGTACTCTTTTTCAATACTACTATTATGTCTCGGCGTGTCCTGGCTATCTTCAAACTTAAGTTATATCTCGCTTGCGGTATCTATCATTGGCTTAATCTTTTTCTTCTTCTTTGAGAATGTACATAAGCATCCGATATTTGATGTGAATTTATTTTTTACTAACCGTGTCTTTACCTTTTCTTGTTTAGCATCATTAATCATTTATACCGCAACATTTGCTAATGTCGTACAAGTCAGTTTGTATTTACAATATTTAAAAGGGATGTCGGCGACAGTAGCGGGTTTGATTATGATGTGCCAACCATTAACCATGGCTATTTTTTCTCCTTTGGCTGGACGGTTATCAGATAGGTTTGAACCACGCCGACTTGCTAGCTTAGGTATGGCGATTAGTTGTGGCGGATTAATACTACTTTCAAATTTACGTACAGATTCAAGCCTGACCTATCTAGTATTAGCTCTTGTGTTTACTGGACTTGGGTTTAGTTTATTTTCTTCACCGAACGTAAATGCGATTATGAGTTCGGTTGAAAAACGATTCTTTGGTAGTGCTAATGGTGTTATGGCAACAATGAGGATTGTTGGGCAGATGACTAGTATGGTATTGGTGACATTAATTTTCACTATTGTGATTGGTTCTGTTGAGATCGGTGTCTCAAACTACGATGATCTGGAAAAGGCTATACGGCTAACGTTTACAATAGCGTCTATGTTGTGCCTCCCAGGACTCTATTTTTCTCTCGCAAGAGGAAAGATGAGAACTTCTTAATCACCTCGGCATATATTCGGGCTCAATGGACCGGGTGGCATTTGTAAGTGGTAACCTTTTTCTTTCAGATTTCTCATGACCACATTAATATCTTCGCGAGCTAATTTTCTTTCAGGCGATAACTCAAGGTCCATTGTATGAGTAAGTTCCTTAACCATTTTAATCAATTGCTCCGGCAAGTCGTCTCTATTTTTGTCTTCATGAATGTATAAATACATACCGTCTTGTTTAGCACAACGATAAATTTTGCAATTGATAATAGACATGTACTCGAAAAGTATTTAGTGAAAATATTTTAAATTTACCTAAGAGGGTAGAGAGAGATAATTATCTCTTTGGACTCTGCGGCGATGTTTAGCTTTTAAGTATTATCAAAACAAACCAGTGATATTGCCGTTATCATCAATATCAATGCGTTCAGCCGCGGGTACTTTTGGTAGCCCTGGCATGGTCATCATATTGCCGCAGATGGCAACAATAAAACCAGCCCCATTTGCCAGGCGGACTTCACTGACATGAACATTATGTCCTGTTGGAGCACCTATCACTGTTGGATCAGTTGAAAAGGACATCTGCGTCTTAGCCATACAAACCGGGTAAGAACCGTATTCTTCATTCCAGTCGGCTAATTGTTTTTTCACTTTCGGATCATACGACACAGAACCCGCACCATAAACCTTGGTTGATATAGCTTCGATCTTTTCTGTTAGAGAGTCATTGTCTTCATAAACATATTTGTGTGTGCCCGGATTGTTATCAACGATATCCACTACTGCATTCGCCAGATCTTCTGCACCTGCGCCGCCATCGGCCCAGTGTTTGGATACAACGGCCTTTGCGCCGAGCGATTCACAACGTTTCATCAACATATCCACTTCTGCATCGGTATCAAGGGTGAAATGATTTAGACAAACAACACATGGCAAGCCATAGACTTCATTGATATTTTTAATATGATGTTCCATATTGACCATCCCCTTATCAAGGGCTTCAAGGTTTTCATTATTCAGGTCTACCTTGGCCACGCCACCATGGTATTTCATGGCGCGGATAGTAGCTACCAGTACAACCGCAGCAGGTTTAAGACCGGCTATACGAGATTTGATATTAATAAATTTTTCAGCACCCAAATCAGCACCAAAACCAGCTTCAGTCACTACATAGTCGGCTAGTTTTAAGCCAGTTTGAGTTGCGGTAACCGTATTACATCCATGAGCGATATTTGCAAATGGACCACCATGGATTATGACAATATTGTTTTCTAGTGTTTGAACTATATTGGGATTAATTGCATCTTTTAATAATGCGGCCATAGAACCCTCAGCATTCAAGTCACGAGCAAAAACTGCTGTTTTATTATCATTTTTATAGCCTATAACAATACGTCCAAGACGCTCTTTTAAATCTTTGCGACTAGTAGCCAGACAAAGGATTGCCATAATCTCAGAGGCAACAACAATATCAAAGCCATCTTCACGGAGATAACCATTCGCCGGTCCACCTTGACCGATTGTGATCTTACGTAAGGCACGGTCGTTCATATCAACGACTCGCTTCCATTGGATTCTTCTTGGATCGATACCAAGTTCATTACCATGATTTAGATGGTTATCAATCATGGCAGCGAGTAGGGCATGGGCAACACCGATGGCATGGAAGTCACCGGTGAAATGTAGGTTGATATCTTCCATTGGGACGACTTGTGAATAACCGCCACCAGCTGCACCGCCTTTCATGCCAAAGCAAGGACCCAAAGAGGGTTCTCTAAGACACATAATGGCTTTTTTACCAATACGGTTCAGTGCATCGCCGAGACCAACAGTTGTTGTTGTTTTACCTTCACCAGCGGGTGTTGGGCTGACAGCCGTAACCAAGATGAGCTTGCCATCTTCTTTATCTTTAAGACTGTCTATGTAATTGAGTGATAATTTTGCTTTGTAGTGGCCATAAGGTTCGAGATATTCACTTTCTATTCCATATTGTTTCAAGGCCAGATCAACGATACGTTTCATATTTGCTTTTTGAGCAATTTCAATATCAGACATTACGCCCTCCCCAAAAAAGGTATAAAAGAAAGAAAGTTATATTAAATAAGTAATGGAATCACTATGTTTGTTCATTACTTTCTTAGCAGCCAGCTGCAGGTTATTCTAGCCTGTTATTGAGTGATTCACTAACTTCTTTCTTTTCCATGCTCGTTGGTTATTAATAATGTCAATACATTTTTAGGCATTAATATTTCTATTAGTGCATATTCCTTAACAGTGCAGGATTTACTAATAAAATATAGAATTTACATTTTATATGTACAAAATTAAGATAAAAATATATTTTCTTCGAGACGAATAGGCGTTTAAGGTAGTCATAATGAAATTTGAGTGTATACGATATTATTAGTTAGAAAAATATTGAAAATTAATATCAGCTCATCAGTCAAATATCTTAATTTAGTGCTTCCAGTATATAATAGATTTATTAGATAATTTTTAATCAATTAACTTATTTCTGTATTGGCGTCTTAGCTCTGACTCTGTTACTATCTTCTCCCCTAGATATGATGTTATTTAGGCTAATTTTTACCCGAAAAATCAGTTTACTAGAACTGAACAATACTCTTCCCTCAAAATTTCTCGTTATTATCGCTATGATCTTATGACGCATTATATATTTACCACTGGCGGTGTCGTCTCGTCACTCGGAAAAGGTATTGCATCTGCTTCACTCGGAGCAATTCTTGAGGCACGTGGATTGAAGGTCACACTCATCAAGCTTGATCCTTATATTAATGTTGATCCAGGGACCATGAGTCCTTTTCAACATGGTGAGGTGTATGTAACCGAAGATGGTGCTGAAACTGATCTTGATTTAGGTCATTACGAACGCTTTGTGCGAACGAGAATGGGAAAAAGGAATAATTATACCACGGGCCGGATTTATCTAAACGTTATACAAAGAGAACGTCGTGGGGATTACCTCGGTGGTACCGTGCAAGTTATTCCGCATATCACTGATGAAATTAAACGTTGCATAAAACTAGGTGCGGATGATGCTGATATTGCGATGGTCGAAATTGGTGGGACTGTGGGTGATATTGAGTCACAGCCTTTCCTTGAAGCTATACGCCAAATGCGAATCGAGTTGGGTACGAAAAATACGTTGTTTATTCATTTGACACTGGTTCCTTACATTGCTGCTGCAGGAGAAATGAAGACTAAGCCAACACAACACTCAGTTAAAGAACTACGTTCTATTGGCATACAACCCGATTGTTTGATATGTCGTACAGATTATATGATTCCAGGGAACGAAAAAAAGAAAATGGCCTTGTTTACCAATGTTGAAGAGTCCGCAATTATTTCAGCGCTTGATGTTGATAATATTTATAAAGTGCCTAAGGCGCTTTACGATCAAGGTCTTGACGAAATTGTTAATAAAAAATTTGCTTTAAATCTTCCAAAAGCTAATTTGCATGAATGGGAAAATGTAGTCGATGCGCTTGATAATCCAACAAATCATGTAAATATCGCGATGGTGGGTAAATATATGGAACTGGCTGATTCTTATAAATCACTCTCAGAAGCATTAATTCATGCAGGAGTTCAAACACGAACCCAGGTTAATATTATTTATATTGATTCAGAAGATATTGAAAATAAAGGTGTAGATTGCTTAAGTGATATTGATGCAATACTGGTTCCTGGAGGATTTGGTAATCGTGGAATTGATGGCAAGATTGCTGTCGTTCTTTATGCGCGTGAAAATAATGTGCCCTATTTAGGTATCTGTTTAGGCATGCAAGTTGCCGTTATTGAAATAGCAAGAGACTTGGCTAAACTCGAAAATGCTAACAGCACAGAATTTGTTCATGACACAGAAGATCCTGTCATAGCATTAATTACTGAATGGCAAAATCCCACAGGGCAAATTGAACAGCGTAGTGTAGAGTCTGATTTAGGTGGGACTATGCGTCTAGGTGGTCAAAAATGTCAATTGTCTCAGGGTTCACTAGCAAGAGAATTATATCAATCAGATGAAATTACCGAGCGACATCGTCATCGTTATGAGTTCAATAGCACGTATTTAGAAAAACTAGAAGCGACAGGAATGCGAGTTTCAGGACGTTCCTTAGACGGGGAGTTAGTAGAGATCATTGAAATCCCTGAACATCCCTGGTTTTTAGCTTGCCAGTTTCACCCTGAATTTACATCGACGCCAAGAGACGGACATCCATTATTTACTGGCTTTATAAAAGCTGCACTAAAACATAAGAAATTAAATACAGGAATTGTAAAGAATGCAGCTATGTGATTTTCAAGTCGGTCCGACCCATCCTTTCTTTTTAATAGCTGGTCCTTGTGTTATTGAAAGTGAACAGTTGGCAATGGATACAGCAGGTCAGTTAAAAGAGTTGACGGCTGAATTACGAATACCTTTTATATATAAATCCTCATTCGATAAAGCAAATCGTACTTCGCACAATAGTTTCCGTGGGCCAGGAATAGAGACTGGTTTAAAAATATTGGCTGATGTGAAAGAGAAGATTGGCGTGCCTGTACTTACAGACATACATGAGGACACACCATTAGATGAAGTTGCAAGTGTTGTTGATGTATTACAAACGCCTGCATTTCTCTGCCGACAAACAAACTATATTCAAGCTGTAGCTAGAACCGGCCTCCCTATTAATATTAAAAAAGGACAATTTCTTGCGCCATGGGATATGACGCATGTGATTGAAAAGGCGCGCGCCGTTGGTAATGATAAAATCATGGTATGTGAACGCGGATCATCATTTGGCTATAATTATCTTGTTTCAGATATGCGGTCATTAATCGTGATGCAACACACGGATGCTCCGGTTGTTTTTGATGCAACACATTCGGTACAAATGCCTGGTGGTGGAGGTAATGTTTCTGCCGGTCAACGTGAATTTGTTCCGGCGTTGGCACGTGCAGCAATGGCCGTTGGGATTTCAGGTTTGTTTATGGAAACACATCCCGATCCTGAGAAAGCACTTAGCGATGGACCAAATTCATGGCCATTAGATAAGATGAAGCAACTGTTAGAGACTTTAAAATCGATCGATCAAATCATAAAATAACTAAATACGTGATGGAGAATAAAAATTGACGGTCATTAGTAAAATCATCGCACGTGAAGTCCTCGACTCAAGAGGTAATCCTACTATCGAAGCTGAAGTTACTACTGAAAGTGGTGCGGAAGGTAGTGCTATGGTGCCATCTGGTGCATCAACCGGTGTGCGAGAAGCGTTGGAATTACGTGATATGGACAACGCACGTTATCTAGGAAAAGGCGTACTTATACCGATAAGTAATATACATAATAAGATAGCACCTACTTTATTGGGAGAAGAAGTAACTGACCAAGTCAAGATTGATAAAGTTATGATTGATCTAGATGGTACATCGACTAAAAAAAATCTTGGTGCAAATGCAATTCTTGCTGTTTCAATGGCGACGGCACACGCGGCAGCAAATGAGAAGAATATTCCTCTTTATGAATACCTTGGAGGTAAAGGACCTTTTCAAATGCCGGTACCGATGATGAATATTATTAATGGTGGTGTTCATGCTAACAACAATGTGGATTTACAAGAATTTATGATTTTACCCGTAGGTGCCTCGAGTTTTCGCGAAGCGGTTCGATATGGCACGGAAATTTTTCATTCTTTGAAATTGGTGCTATCAAAACTGGGTCTTGCCACAACTGTTGGGGACGAAGGTGGTTTTGCGCCTAATCTCTCATCTAATGAACAGGCGATAGAAGTGATTCTTGAAGCTATAGATAAAGCAGGTTATGAACCAGGTGGAGATATTTTATTAGGTCTCGATGTTGCTAGTTCTGAATTTTGCCGAGATGGTATTTATACGCTTAGGTCAGAAAATAAGAAGCTTGATGCTCAGGATTTTTTGGAGTACTTATCATCTTGGGTTGATAAGTACCCTATCATCACTATAGAAGATGGTATGGGTGAAGATGATTGGGATGGTTGGAAAAAATTAACAGAAAAACTGGGTAAAAATGTGCAATTAGTTGGTGATGATCTTTTTGTAACGAATACTTCAATACTCAAAGAAGGGATCAGTAAAAAAATTGCTAATTCAATATTGATTAAAGTAAATCAAATTGGAACACTTACAGAAACATTCGCTGCTATCAATATGGCCAAGAAAGCGGGCTATACAGCAGTGATATCACATCGATCAGGTGAGACTGAAGATACAACTATTGCAGATCTTGCTGTAGCAACATCAGTAGGACAGATAAAAACAGGGTCACTATCGCGCTCTGATCGTGTGGCAAAATATAATCGATTGATGAAGATAGAAGATCAACTAGGTAGTGATGCCAATTATCTTGGTCGAGATGCTTTTTATAATCTTCCATAATGCAAAACTCAAAATAGGTCTGGCTTCATAGATGAAAGTGATAACTACTTTTTTTTTAATATTACTAATATTATTACAGTATCGTCTATGGTTCGGGAATGGTAGTTTGAACGAAGTACATCAGCTACAAGATAAGATTAGTAAAATCGAGCAAGAAAAAGAAAGCCTTAAAGAGCGAAACTTTTCTCTAGCAGCAGAAGTTCACGACCTTAAACATGGGTATGAAGCCATTGAAGAACGTGCACGAAGTGAGATGGGAATGATTAAAGATGGTGAAATATTTTATCAAATTGTGAATCATTCAGACTTTCAAATTGATACTAATTAATAAATATGTCGGATAGTTTAAAATACTGGGTAGTGATACCAGCAGCAGGAGAGGGGTTACGTATGGGCGTAGATAAACCAAAACAATATATCTCAATTAATAATAAAACAATTATTGAGCATACTATTGATTGCTTTATTTATCGTGAAGAAATTGAAAAAATTATTGTAGCAATATCAAAGGAAGATGAGTTCTGGTCAACATTAGAAATATCTGATCATGATAAAATAATGACAGTATCAGGAGGAAAAGAGCGTTACCAATCAGTGTTGAATAGTCTAAAGATGCTATCGAGTGAAGCAGAAGATGATGATTGGGTTATGGTTCATGATGCAGCTAGACCTTGCTTGAATCAGTCAGCAATTGACAGACTGATAATACAATTGAAAGGGCATGATATAGGTGGAATTCTGGCAATGCCTTGTAGGGATACTATGAAGCGTTCAAATGATACTGGTGAAATAGATGAAACGGTAGAACGCCAATCACTTTGGCATGCACAAACACCACAGATGTTTAAATATGGGAAACTTTTATTAGCTATCCAAGATGCTCTTAAGAATAAAGCTGTTGTGACAGATGAAGCTATGGCAGTCGAAAGACTAGGATTTAAACCAATGCTTGTGCTTGGACATCAAGGAAACATTAAACTAACTTATAAAGATGATCTTGAATCACTAAGACTATACCTAGATAGGATTATATAAAAAATGCGAATTGGACATGGTTACGATGCTCATCGTCTTGTTGAAGAGAGACCATTAATTTTAGGTGGTGTAACAATTCCCTATGAGAAAGGATTAGAAGGACATTCCGATGCTGATGCAGTTATCCATGCCCTGTGTGATGCGATTCTTGGTGCCATGTGTTTAGGTGATATTGGATCACATTTTCCCGATACAGATCCAGAATTAAAAAACATTGATAGTCGTATTTTATTAAAGCAAGTTCATGTTTTAATGAAAAAAAATAATTTTTTTTTGTGTAATGCAGACATCACTATTTTGGCACAAGCACCAAAAATGGCTGATCATATTTCTTCAATGCAAAAATTTATTTCCACAGATCTTGATGCAAAAATAACAGATATAAATATTAAAGCGACAACGACAGAAAAAATGGGTTTTGTTGGTCGTGGTGAGGGCATCGCTGTATATGCTGTTGTTTTAATAGCTTCTTCATAATCTTTACACGAATCATCCTCTTTCAAATGTAGTTCTAGTCTTTTAAGTTTCGTCCATGGCTAAGCGATTTTTTTATCAGAGCACGTTTTATAAAAAATGTGTTTTAGTGATTCTGATCCCGTCAGTTATAGAAATTGATGATTTGTTGATCATTTACGCCTTAGTAACAGATAAATTGCCCCTGTACCTCCATCAGCAGGTCTTGCTGAGCAAAAAGCTTGCGCAATGTCAGTTTTTTGCAGCCATTGATTAAGCTTGTTTTTTAATATTGGTTGTTTATTAATAGAACCTAGACCTTTCCCGTGAATAATTTTGACACAGCGTCGAGAATGCGTTGAGCACTCTTTAAAAAAATCAATCAATGCAATTTTAGCACTATCAACTACCATGCCATGTAAATCTAGTTCTGCTTCAATTTTATAATGTCCACGACGCAATTTTTTTAATATATTATTTTGAACTCCAGAACTAGTATAAAGAAGCTCATCTCCTATTTCTAAAAGACCGGAATTAAAATCTGCGGTACACATTTCTTTTATCACTGAAAGATTATCCGCCTCGGTTTTTGCAGGGTGAGGTTTTAGTCTCGGTTTGTCAGCAATAAAACTGTCTTGTTTTAGTGGCATTGCATCACCAACTGATTTTCGAAATAGCGCACTATCTTCGTCTGAAATATCGGAAGATTTCTTCATTATTTTAAATTAGAGCTTGTCATTACGCATAAGTCTAGCGTATGAACAAATCGGTGTCAGCGATGATAGAGTGTAATTTAATTATCATTAAATATTTTGTTGATTGATAATTTTACTAAAATACCTGTAGATTTAATCAAGCCAAGTTTGTGCATTCAGGAACATTTTCATCCATGGACTATACTCGTTGTTCCATTTTGAAGGCAAATAAGAAAATTGTTTACGTAAGAATACACGTTCGGGATGAGGCATCATGATGGTAATACGGCCATCATCGTTTGTAAGCCCGGTCAATCCATTAACGGAACCATTAGGATTAAGAGGATAACTCTCTGTCGATACTCCTGAATTATCAATATAGCGCATAGCAGCATTTATAATTAAATCTGTAGGTTCGTATGAAACACGCCCTTCGGCATGAGCAACTACGACAGGAATTTTAGAACCAGCCATGTCCTTGAATAGAATGGAAGGTGATTCTATGATTTCTACCATCACTAATCGCGCTTCAAATTGCTCTGATTGATTGCGAATGAAATTAGGCCATAATGATGCGCCTGGTATCAAGTCACGTAGTTGTGAAATCATCTGGCATCCATTACATACACCAAGGGAGAATGTGTTAGTACGGTTAAAAAATGTTTCAAACATCTTACTGATATAATCACTGTACAAAATAGATTTTGCCCAACCACCACCAGCGCCCAAGACATCACCATATGAGAATCCACCACAGGCAACTAGTCCATTAAACGAATCAAGTTTGATTTGACCGTCAATCAAGTCTTGCATGTGCACATCAATACATTCAAATCCGGCACGATCAAACGCAGCAGCCATTTCTAATTGACCATTAACTCCTTGTTCTCGCAGTATTGCCATCTTTGGTTTTGCATTAGTATTGATAAAAGAAAGTACATTACTTTCGAATGCAAATGTCGTGTTGAGGAATAAACCAGAATCATTTTCATTGCCTATTTGATCAAGTTCCTTTTTTGCACACTCAGGATTATCGCGTAGAGATTGAATTTGAAAACTAGTAGAGGACCATTTTTTATGTAGCTCATTAATGGGTGACTCTAGGTGGGTTGACTTACCTTGTTTTAGTCTAAATGTATAATCATTATTGATTATGCCTATAGTATGAAGTGATTGTTCCTCTATGCCAGCACTTATGAAAGTTTGTTTTACAATGTGTTGATGTACACGCTTTATTTGAATAACTGCACCAAGCTCTTCATTAAATAAATAGGCGATAATGTTCTTAGTCTTTGCAAGTTCAATATCAATGCCGGTGTGACCAGCAAATGCCATTTCAGCCAAGGTGACAAACAGGCCCCCATCCGAACGATCATGATATGCGAGAATATAATCTGATTCATTGAGGATCTGTAAGGCTTTGAAAAAGCCGATTAGTAAAATTGGATCATCTAGATCAGGTGTTTCACAACCGAATTGTTCATAAACTTGGCATAGTGCAGAGCCAGCGAGACGCTGTTTGCCATTGGCTAAATCAATATAGATTAAAACTGTATCATCATCTTGTTGTAATTGAGGTGTCAATGATTGGCGAACATCTACGACACGAGCAAAGGCCGTAATATTTAATGATAAAGGTGATGTTACTTTCTGTTGCTGATTATTTTCAGTCCAAATAGTATTCATCGACAAAGAATCTTTGCCGACAGGTATAGCAATGTTAAGTTCTTTACAAAGATCACTAATAGCAGCAACGGTGGTATAAAGTTTTGCGTCTTGACCAGGTTCACCACAGGCTGCCATCCAGTTTGCTGAAAGAGCGATATCTTCTAGTTTGATAATACGTGCTGCACTAATATTCATTATGGCTTCAGCAATTGCCATTCTTCCGGAAGCGGCTGCATTGGTAATAGCTAGCGGAGCACGTTCACCAATTGCCATCGCTTCGCCGATATAGTCATAATAAGAAGAGCTGGTAACCGCACAATCTGCTACGGGTACTTGCCAAGGGCCGACCATCTGATCACGTACAACCAATCCAGAAACAGAACGATCACTAATTGTAATTAAAAAACTTTTACTGGCAACTGTGGGTAGTTGTAGAACACGATTAATTGATTCTTGTAAGTCTAATATTGAAGTATCAAATTCAGAATTTTGGGTAGTTTCACTCTGCGCATCACGTTGCATGCTTGGCATCTTGCCAAGTAATACAGATATTGGAATATCAATCGCTTGATTATTAAAGTGCGTGTCGTTTAAAACAAGTTGTTCTTTTTCAGTTGCATCGCCGAGTATCGCATAGGGAGCGCGCTCTCGTTTGCAAAGTGATATGAAGCGGTCAAGTTGTTCAGAAGCAATGGCAAGGACGTACCGTTCTTGAGCCTCGTTACACCAAACACCCATCGGCGACATGCCGGGTTCATCATTAGGAATCTCTCGTAATTCCAGTTGTGCGCCACGATTACTAGCACTAACGAGCTCAGGCATGGCATTGGATAGACCACCAGCGCCAACATCGTGAATACTAATAATTGGGTTGTTATCACTTAGTGCCCAGCATCGATCGATGACTTCCTGACAACGTCGTTCCATCTCAGCATTATCGCGTTGCACAGAAGCAAAATCTAGTGAAGCGTTACTTGAACCTGAAGCCATTGATGAGGCTGCGCCACCACCAAGTCCAATCAACATTGCCGGACCACCTAATACTATTAGTTTTGCTCCTGTAGGAATGTCTTGTTTATGCACATCTGATTCGCGAATCATGCCGTAACCGCCAGCAAGCATGATTGGTTTATGATAGCCGTAAATTAAAGATTCATCTCTTCGTTGTTCATAGGTACGGAAATAACCACACAATGCCGGGCGACCAAATTCATTATTATACGTTGCCGCTCCAATGGGCCCTTCAATCATAATATCCAAAGCAGATACAATATGCTCTGGTTTACCATTATTTTTTTCCCACGCTTGTTCAAATCCGGGGATTTTTAAATTTGATACTGCAAAGCCGCATAGTCCTGCCTTTGGTTTTGCGCCACGCCCAGTTGCTGCTTCGTCACGAATTTCTCCGCCAGAACCAGTTGCTGCACCTGAGTAGGGCGATATTGCAGTTGGATGATTATGTGTTTCTACCTTCATCAGAATGTGGATATCTTCATCATGATAGCCATAGTGATGATTATTCGGATTAGTAAAAAAACGTGCACCATTAAAACCTGCCATAATGGCAGCATTATCGTGGTAAGCAGAAAGCACACCCCCTGGACTGGCTTCATGGGTTTGTTTTATCATGTTAAACAAGGAGTGTTCTTGTTTAACATTATCAATAGTCCATTCAGCGTTGAAGATTTTGTGCCTGCAATGCTCAGAATTTGCTTGAGCAAACATCATTAATTCTACATCTGTTGGATTACGACCCAATTTCTCGAACGAGGTAAATAAGTAATCTATCTCATCATTTGATAAAGCCAAGCCCATTTTAGTGTTGGCTGTTTCCAATGCAGCAATGCCAACGTTCATTATATCAACCTGATTTAATTCGGCGGGTTCAGTAATAGAAAATAAAGCATTGGCACCATTCTCATCAGGTATGAGTATTTCTGTCATTCGATCATGTAAAAGGGGGCTGAGTCCTACTATTTGTTCTTCATCAAGTTTGTTTCCTTCACTTAACTGAAATGAGTAAACCCTTCCGCGTTCAACACGTTTTATTTTCTCCAGCCCCGAGTTATGAACAATATCGCTTGCCTTACTAGACCAGGGAGAGATTGTACCGGGTCTTGGTATAATAATGAGTTTGAATAAATTGTCAGGATTATGCTTCTTTTCTATGCCGTAACTCATTAGAGCATTAAGCTGGTGCATTTCTTTTTGATTAAGATTCGCACTATTTTCAACGAAGTGGACATAATGCGATTCAACTGAGCTAATTGCCGGTACGCAATATTGCAAGGCAGAAAGAAGTTTACCGACACGAAAGTTAGAAAGGGCGTTACCGCCTGACAGTATTAGCATCAAACCTTAGATCATTATTAAGTGAAGGATATTGAGTCATACTATTTTATCAGCCTATGATGAATCACGCGAAATTTATTTAACTTCTTCAACCTTAATTAAAATATTTTTCTGTTTTTGCTTTCGTCGATTTGTACTAATCGAGTTCTTTTTCGAGCTATTATTGTAATGTTGGGCGGCCCCACCGACTGGTATCCATTTGCCCAATTGACCTTTTGCGGTAGTTTCTACATTTTGTATATCAAATATTGCCACTTGATTTGGACTGACATGGGAGAACTTAGAGGATATCATTAGAGTGACATTATCGCCTCGGAGTCTGGGTAAGATATAGAAGCCGGATTCTATGTCTCGATATTCCACACCATCCTGGACCACTACGCCATCGCCAGTGACAAATGCAGTTTGATTAGGAATTGGGACAGATTGACCCGTACTAATAAAGGTCGACTGACCTTCTAGTACTTGAACACGGAAAACATTTCTATCTTCCAGTCTCGATCGGGTTTCCATTTGGCGATAGCGAACGACATTATCCTCGCTTTCTCTAGCCTGTATGATTGTGCCGCCATAATCCGCATCGGGTGATTTTATCTTGACATCTCTTGTGCTATAGCCCCCGGAAAGCCCACTTTGCTGAATATTGAGATTAATATCGACATCTTGTTTGACGCTGATCATTAAACGGCGCGGGACACTATCAATCTGTGCAAGAACTTGCTTTATTTGTTTTAGGTTTGAAGGAGTAGTCTTAACAATTAATTTATTGCTTATCCCAGTTACGGTACCACCCTTAACAACTAATGGTTTGAGAATTGGAATGACATCTCCGACTTGTCTGTTTTGCATGGTTATGGTTTCGATCTTCATCGATTCCGCCGTAAGGGCGGGGCTGTTAACGATGATAAATAACAGTGCAAGGTGAATTAGTATTTTCAAATGAGGATCCTTCTAAAATTGGGGTCTGGTTCTGAGGTTGCCCACATACAATCAAACACATTTAGCATATTCTTCGACCCGCGACGGTCATTGAAGTTAACAATTCCTGTATATCGCTCCGCACTTTCTCGAAACAGATACCCTACTACATCAGCAATCAGCACCGCTTTATTGTATTTTATGTATTGTGACGAAGGTTTACGTATTTCGATATAACTGCTTAATTTTCTTGCTAATTCAACGAGTTTATGTCCACGGCGTACTATTAATGTTGGTTCAAAGGTGAGAATACGAATATCGACATATCGTCCTTTTAATGCCAATTGCTTGATTGCTTCCACAAATTCAGTTTGATCGTATACGAATGGGTCCAGTTGATGGGAAATAATGGCTAGTTTCAACCCGCATTGTTTTACCAGTGCTAATGCCGCATCCGCATTTTCTTGGCGAGTCTCGACCTTGCTAGCATCACTTGTGGATGCACCTAGGATGTATTCATCAAGATTTCTCATTTTCGCTTCTTTACCTAATATCTTTATTATTTTTTAGAGACCAGCTTGGCTTGATCTTCAGCATTTCCTGTATAATTTTGTGGGGTAAGTCCTTGTAATTGTTGTTTAACAATATCGGGTAAATCAAGTTGTTGAATAAATTTTTGCAGTGTTGCTTGATTAATATTTTGTCCACGAGTTAATACTTTTAATTGCTCATAAGCATCATCAATACCATGACGACGCATTAAAGTTTGTATTGGCTCAGCTAAAACCTCCCATGACTGTTCTAGATCATCATTAATCGCCTTATGATTAATATCTAATTTTGATAAACCCTTAACGCAAGAATCAAAAGCGATAAGAGTATGAGCAATGCCTACGCCCATATTTCTCAAAACGGTAGAATCCGTCAGGTCACGTTGCCAGCGGGAAATTGGTAGCTTTTGTGCAAGGTGTTCAAAGATGCTATTTGCTAGCCCCAAATTACCTTCGGCATTTTCAAAATCTATTGGGTTGACCTTGTGTGGCATGGTGGAAGAACCGATTTCACCTTCTTTTAATTTCAGCTTGAAATATCCTAGAGATATATAACTCCAGATATCGCGGCTTAAATCAATCAGGATAGTATTTATACGCATCAAGACATGGAAATATTCTGCCATATAATCATGCGATTCGATTTGGGTGGTGTGTGGGTTCCAGTTTAACCCAAGTCCTTCGACAAATTCTTTTGATAGTGACATCCAGTCTAGGTCAGGGTAAGCCGATAGATGTGCATTAAAATTACCGACAGCACCATTCATCTTCCCCAGTATCTCTATTTTTTCTAATTGTGATTGCTGTCGCGACAAACGATGTACATACACAGCAAACTCTTTACCCAGCGTTGTTGGTGAGGCCGTCTGGCCATGTGTTCTACAGAGCATTGGTAAAGCAGCATGAGTATTTACCAATGCTTGCATATTAGATATGAGGCCTTGCAATTTTTCTACTAGAATAGATTCTCGTGCTTCTTTTAGCATTAATGCATGACTCAGATTATTGATGTCTTCGGAGGTGCAGGCAAAATGAATAAACTGGCTCGCAGCGCTAAGAGAAGCATCGTTTTTAATCATATCACGAAGGAAATATTCGACAGCCTTTACATCATGATTGGTCGTTTTTTCAATTTCTTTGATTGCTTCAGCATCTACAATGGTAAAGTTATTTTTTATGCTGTCGAGTAAGTTTAGGGTAGCGGGTGAAAAGTTTTCTACTTCAATGATCTCCGGGTGTTTTGCTAACGTTTTTAGCCACTCGATCTCGACCTGTACTCGAAATCGAAATAGTCCGTATTCACTAAATATCGGTCTTAATGAATCGGTTTTGTTTTGATAACGGCCATCTATCGGAGAGATAGCGGTTAATGATGATAATTCCATAGCGACTCTCTTCAGTTGATTATGATTTAAGATTATACATGGATTAGCACTTTGTTTGAGTCAATTATATCGTTCTAATCTGGATTCAAACAGTTAGCTAGAGAGTGTCTGTACCTACTACTTCTTTAAGTCTTCTTAAGGGTTCTTTATGTATTTATTTAAAATTACATATTGAATGCTTGGCAGTACAAATATAAAAAAACCAAATATTAAGTATATTGTGAGGAGCCTCCATAATTCATTTAAAGATTGGAAATAGAGCATGATTAATATTCCAATTAGCATCAACAAACTTGCAGGGGTCATGGTTATTAAAATTGATTTTCTAGAATTGAATTGTTTCATTGCCAACATAAACAATCCCAAAAGAGATTGCAGGGCTAACATGAAATAAACTGGGATTAAATATACATATAACCATATCGCCTCTGAATCTGAAGCAACTGCAGCCGATGAAATCAAACTAAAGCTCAGGCTTATGTTAATACTAAGGAGAAGGATTTGGAATTTTTTCATGAATAACTTCAATTGCCTTGATGATCTTTTTCGAGAGTTTGAGATCAATACTCTCGATATTACTTCTAAGTTGTTTCATGGATGTGGCACCAATAATGTTACTTGTCAAAAATGGTTGGCTATTCACAAAAGCTAATGCCATTTGCGCTGGGTCCAGATCATTTTCATGTGCTAGTTTGACATAAGCTTTGGTTGCCACATAGGCCTGTGGATTTGAATAACGACTGAAACGATCCCACAAGACCAGCCGTGTGCCTGCTGGTCTTGCGCCGTTTAAAAATTTACCACTTAAGACGCCAAAGGCGAGCGGCGAGTACGCCAATAAACCTGTCTGTTCACGGTGAGCAAATTCTGAAAGACCAATTTCAAAGGTACGATTCAATAAATTATAAGGATTCTGGATACTTACAATTCTGGGCAAGCCTTGTTCATCAGACAAACGAAGGTATTCAGCACAACCCCAAGGGGTTTCATTAGATATGCCAATCATTCTAATCTTACCGTCTTTAATCAAGCCACCGAGCACATTTAATGTTTCTGCTATGGCGACCCCGTCTTTTTCAGGAACATGGTAATAACCTAAATTACCAAAATAATTGGTATCACGATCTGGCCAATGTACTTGATAAAGATCTATATAGTCAGTTCGCAAACGTTTTAAAGTAGCATCAATAGCTTGGTGAATATTCCGTTTATCCAGCTTGACTTCACCTTCACGCATGTAATCGACAAATGATTCGTTTCCGCAAACTTTACTTGCAATGATTAGTTTGTCGCGATCTAGTCTTTTAGCTAGCCATGTCCCTATATAGGTTTCAGTAAGACCTTGTGTTGTTTCTTTAGGAGGAACCGGGTACATTTCAGCGGTATCGATGAAATTAATTCCGGCATCCACTGCATAATCTAATTGCTGGTGCGCTTCGGCTTTGGTGTTTTGTTCACCCCATGTCATGGTGCCGAGGCAAATACGGCTTACTTCGATGTCGGTGTTACCTAGCTTTGTGAATTCCATATTGTGCTCTCATTGTAAAGTGTGTAGATACCTTTTATCTTTAATATGTAATAATTTCATCTATATATGCAAACGATAACCATAATAAAACCTGATGATTTCCATCTTCACCTACGTGATGGTATTGCCTTGTCTACTGTGGCGAATCATACCGCAGCACAATTTTCGCGCGCTATAATAATGCCTAATCTTAATCCGCCTGTCGTTAATACAGAAATGGCACTGGCTTATAAGAAACGTATCTTACAGTGTGTTGATGGAAAATATAATTTCGAACCACTGATGACCTTATATCTCACAGATAACACCTCAGTAAGCACGATAAAGACAGGAGCAGAGTCGAATATTATTAAAGCATTAAAGTATTATCCTTCCGGTGCGACTACTAATTCAGATCAAGGTGTAACAGACATAAAGATGACCTATATGGCTCTCAATGCCATGATGGAAGATGGCTTGCCACTTTTGGTTCACGGTGAAGTAACAGGTGATGATGTCGATGTGTTTGACCGTGAAGCTGTATTCATAGATCAAGTCTTAATACCCTTGGTAAAGGATTTTCCTGAACTCAAGATAGTCTTTGAGCATATAACTACACGTGCTGCGGTTGATTTTGTTATGGAATCAAGTGATAAGATTGCAGCAACGATTACGCCGCAACATATACTCTTAAATAGAAATGATTTATTTAAAGGTGGCTTGCAACCACATCATTATTGCCTGCCCATATTAAAGGCAGAAGATGATCGTCAAGCTGTTTCGGAAGCGGCGACGAGTGGTAATCCAAAATTTTTCCTTGGTACCGATAGCGCGCCGCATACGCGAACTATGAAAGAAACCAGTTGTGGTTGTGCCGGTATTTATTCTGCGCTTAACGCACTAGAAATATACGTCGAAGCATTTGACAGTGTAGGAAAACTAGACAAACTCGAAGCCTTCGCCAGTCACTATGGTGCAGACTATTACGACTTACCACGAAATATGGAACAAATGACCTTAATTAGAAATGAACAAGACATTCCCGATGTATTTCCACTTGGTGATGATGAAATAGTCCCCTTTCGCGCCGGAGGTACATGTTCATGGCAACTGAAGAAATAGAAGAAGCAACTACTAAGGAAAAACCTGCTGTTGCAAGACGCTTTCGTGGATTTTTACCCGTTATTGTTGATGTAGAAACTGCTGGTTTTAATTCAGCTACCGATGCGTTAATAGAAATCGCAGCTGTAACAGTGACTGTAAACGAAGAACACCACTGGTGTATTGATGAGGTTGTCTCCAAACATGTCAATCCATTTGAAGGTGCTAATCTTGATCAAGCTTCACTAGATTTTATTGGTGTTGATCCTAATCATCCTTTTCGCAAACAGATCGCCATTAGCGAAACTGAGGCCTTACACGAAGTATTTAAACTGGTAAGAAAAAAAATAAAAGAACACAAATGCAGTCGCGCCATATTAGTTGGGCATAACGCTTCATTCGATCTTGGCTTTCTGAATGCTGCTGTTGAGCGTACACAGATCAAGCGTAATCCATTTCATCCCTTCAGTACCTTCGATACCGCAACTTTGGCGGGTCTTGCCTATGGACAAACAGTATTAGCACGTGCAGCAGAAGAAGCAGGACTGAGATGGGATACCAGAGAAGCGCACTCTGCACGTTATGACGCAGAACAAACTGCATTATTGTTTTGTGAAATTGTTAATCGATGGAATAAATATTCTCAAGCCTTTTGAACAAAGGAAATGAATAGATGTAAATATTTCGAGTGACTAGCTGTGGATAATCAATACTTAAGTGATTATCATATTGACCATATAAACCTAACACACATAAAAATACAGGTTCAACTATTTATAGGTTGTAGGTACTAATTTAAGGTTTTTCAAACCTAGGTTTTATTTTCTTTTCCCAGTTTTTTGCTTTCTCCATCAAGCGAGAATATTCCATCGTTGTTAATTCCCTTTTCTTCAAAACTTGATTACCAGCTATCCAGACATCACTGACTTGTTCTCGATTGCCGGCGTAGATAATTTGCGATAGCGGTTCGTATAGAGGAGCGGTTTCTAATTGATTAAGGTTTATAGCAACGATATCGGCTTGCTTACCTTTTTTTAGCGAACCAATTGATTTATTTAGGCCGAGCGCCTTTGCGCTATTGAGTGTGGCCATCCTCAGTGTAGTGTGTGCATCCAGAACGGTACTGTCTTTGGCGACACCTTTGGCGACTATGGCTGCGGTACGCATTTCACCGAACATGTCTAGGTCGTTATTACTGGCTGTGCCATCGGTGCCGATGCAGACGTTTATACCTGCGTTGTGTAATTGCGCAGCCGGACAAAAGCCACTGGCAAGTTTTAGGTTTGATTCAGGGCAATGGGCAACGCTCACCCCGAACTTGGCTAATTTTGCTATCTCAGCTTGTTCTAATTGCGTCATATGAACTGCCAACATGCGAGGACTGATGAGACCAAGATCTATTAAGCGTTGTAGAGGACGCTTTCCATGATGTTCGATACTTTGTTCTACTTCAAACGCAGTTTCATGGATGTGCATATGAATCGGGATATCAAGTTCTTCTGCGAGCATATTAATACGTTTTAGTGGTTCGTCCGAAACAGTGTAGGGCGCATGTGGTGCGAAAGCTGTATTTACTAAAGGATTATGTCGATAAGTGTCGTGTACTTGTTCGCCTTTAAGAAGATATTCATCAGGATTATTCGCCCATGAGGTTGGGAAATCTGTTAAGATTAAACCAACAACCACACGCATACCAACATTTGCACAAACTTCTGCTGTTTGATCAGGGAAAAAGTACATATCGTTGAAACAAGTAGTTCCGCCACGGATCATTTCAGCTACGGCGATTTCTGTACCGTCTTTGACAAATTTAGAATTAACCCATTTTTGTTCAGCAGGCCAGATATGTTCATTGAGCCATTCCATTAAAGGCAGGTCATTAGCTAACCCGCGTAACAGAGTCATGGCTGCATGTGTATGTGCGTTTATCAAGCCAGGAATGAGTGCGTGTTGCTCCAGATTATATTCTTCTCTTGCAGAAAATTTATTACATGCATCATCAGAAGGAAGTATACCTTCGATCTTATCGTCTTTGATCGCAATTGAATAATTTTCATAGACGGTGTTTGTCGGTTCTATCGGTATAATCCATCTTGCGTTGATTAAGGTATCAACTTTCATCTTAAAAAAGGTATCCTTGGTTTTTTTACCATGATAAGTCATTAACAGGATAAAACGAATTGGACGACGAAAATCTAGAACTCTCAGTTGAAGCATACTCCGCCGTGAGGTGGAATGCGGGGATGTTAACCTTACTAGACCAGAGAAAACTACCAAAAGAGATAAATTATCTTGATTATGATTCAGCAATTACTGTCGCGGTAGCGATTAAAGATATGGTTGTTCGAGGAGCACCAGCAATTGGTATTGCTGGTGCCTATGCGGTTGTATTGGCAGCACGATCGGCTTGGCAAGAGGCGAAGGAATCATGGCGAGAAAAAATAGAAGGTGATATTCAGAAACTTGTTGCGGCGAGACCCACAGCAGTTAACTTACATTGGGCCATTGCTGAAATGAAGGAACTCTTTGACTCAATTGAAGGAGATCCAGAAGCAGCTTTACTAGAGCTGGCTCAGCGAATCCATTCAAAGGATATAGCCGCGAATTATGAGATGGGACGTTTAGGTGCTGAGTTAATCAGGGCTAATAGTCAGGTGATTACACATTGTAACGCGGGGGCATTGGCTACGGGTGGTTATGGTACAGCGTTAGGTGTTATTAGAACGGCATTTAAAAATGGGTTAATCAAAAATGTATTTTCATCAGAAACTAGACCTTGGTTTCAAGGAGCACGCTTGACGAGTTGGGAATTGCAACGGGCTCAAATCCCGGTAACTGTAGTGATTGATTCTGCTATTGCAAGTGTAATGATAAATAACAAAATAGCTTGGTTAATAGTCGGATCAGATCGAATTGCTGCGAATGGCGATGTCGCGAATAAGATTGGCACCTATTCTCATGCGATATCAGCTCATTACCACGGGGTAAAAGTGATGATTGTAGCACCATCATCGACTGTTGATTTGGAAGTTGAATCTGGTGCGGATATTAAGATTGAATATCGTGGAACAGAAGAAGTAACCGATTTTAAGACAACACGAATAGCTCCAAATAATATCGAGGCTATCAACCCTGGATTTGATATTACCCCAGCAAAATTAGTCGATGTCATCGTTACAGAGAAAGGGGTCATCTATGATCCTGACACAAAAAAAATGCTTGCGTTATTTGGATAATTAAAGTTCGGAAACACTTAATAAAAAGTAAGATATTGGTAGGGTAAATGGCTGGATTATGTTAGCATATAAAGATAAAAAACTACTATAAACTAAAGCTTTACCATACCCCTTAGCAACAATAAATTATGTCAGATACTGATTTCGCACTCACACTTTCACATATCAATATAGAAGACGAAATGCGTCAATCCTATATGGACTACGCCATGAGTGTTATCGTCGGTCGGGCGTTACCTGATGTCCGTGATGGCCTCAAGCCAGTGCATAGGCGTGTTTTGTTTGCTATGAAAGAAATGGGTAATGACTATAACAAGCCCTACAAGAAGTCAGCTCGTGTTGTGGGTGATGTTATCGGTAAATACCATCCACATGGAGATACGGCTGTCTACGATACGATGGTTCGGATGGCTCAGCCATTTTCCTTACGCTATGTATTGGTGGATGGGCAAGGTAATTTCGGATCTGTTGATGGAGATTCTCCCGCAGCAATGCGATATACCGAAGTACGTATGTCGCGAATTACGCATGAAATTTTAGAAGATCTTGATAAAGAGACGGTCGATTTTTCTCCAAACTATGATGGTTCTGAGTATGAACCTGTAGTTATGCCGACCCGTATCCCAAATTTACTCGTAAATGGCTCCAGTGGCATCGCCGTTGGTATGGCGACAAATATCCCGCCGCATAACCTGACCGAAGTCGTTTCTGCCTGTTTGGCGTTGATTGAGACTCCAGAATTAACCATTTCTGAGTTGATGAAGCACATTCCTGGTCCTGATTTTCCAACAGCAGCTATTATTAATGGTTCCTCGGGGATTAGAGAAGCCTATGAAACAGGTCGTGGTCGCATCTATGTCAGGGCGCGTACTGAAATTGAAGAGAATGACTCAGGTAGCAAAATAATAATTCATGAGCTTCCTTATCAAGTGAATAAGGCGCGTTTAGTCGAAAAGATAGCTGAGCTAGTCAAGGATAAAAAGGTAATCGGTATACGTGAACTACGTGATGAATCTGATAAGGATGGAATGCGTGTTGTCATTGAATTACGTCGTGGTGAAGTTGCGGAAGTCATCCTTAATAATTTGTATAAGCTTACCCAAATGCAATCTGTATTTGGTATCAACATCGTTGCATTAGCCGATAATAGACCTCGAATAATGAATTTGAAGGATTTACTTGAAGCGTTTATCAGTCATCGTCGCGAAGTAGTTACTCGTCGTAGTCTTTTTGAATTACGAAAAGCAAGAGCTCGTGCTCATGTACTAGAAGGGCTTGCGGTTGCCTTAGCGAATATCGACCCGGTCATTACCCTTGTTAAGCAGTCTGCTAGTCCAATTGAAGCTAAGACTAGTCTCTTAGCACAAACATGGGGATCGGGGGCTGTTGTTCAAATGTTAAAAAGTGCCGGTGCGGGTGCTTCAAGACCTGATAATTTATCCAAAGAATATGGTCTTACTGAGGCTGGGTATCGGCTCTCACCGGTTCAGGCGCAAGCTATTCTTGAGTTGCGGTTACAAAAATTAACTGGTCTTGAAAAAGATAAAATCTTAAAAGAATACGGTGAGTTATTAGAAGTCATTGCGGATTTGCTAGATATTCTTTCACGACCTGATCGTCTAATGATAGTCATACGAGATGAATTAAAAGATATTCTTGATCGCTACGGCGATGAAAGAAGGACAGAAATTGTTCATACCCAAGAAGATCTGAGAATGGAAGATCTCATAATCGAAGAAGATGTTGTTGTTACGCTCTCACATGCGGGCTATGCTAAATCACAACCAATAGATACGTATCGTTCACAAAAACGTGGTGGACGCGGAAAATCAGCAACATCAATTAAAAATGAAGATTTTATCGATAAATTATTCATAGCAAGCACACATGATACGATTTTGTGCTTTTCTAATCGTGGGAAAGTCTATTGGCTTAAGGTCTATGATTTACCACAAGCTAGCCGTACAGCACGCGGCAAACCGATCATTAATTTATTACCCTTACAAGATAGTGAGCAGATCAATGCAATATTGCCAATACGAGAATATGAAGAGAATAAATTTATCTTCATGGCGACGGCAAACGGTACGGTCAAGAAAACTTCACTGACCGAATTCTCAAGAGTACGTGCAAATGGAAAACGCGCAATAGACTTAGATGATGGTAACAAGCTTATTGGAGTAGAAATTACTGATGGACAACACGATATTATGTTGTTCAATGATATAGGTAAGGTTGTTCGTTTTCCAGAAACTCATGTTCGTGCAACAGGCAGAACGGCTAAAGGAGTTCGTGGAATTCGTTTGAGTGGAGATCAAAATGTTATTTCTCTAATTATTGTTAAAAATAAAGAAGGGACTATTCTAACAGCTACAGAAAATGGTTATGGAAAACGTACTCTGATCGATGATTATCCACAGAAGTCACGTGGTGGTAAAGGTGTTATTTCTATTCAAGTATCTGAACGTAATGGAAATGTTGTCGGCGCTGTGTCAGTCGATAATGATGATGAAATTATGTTGATTAGTGATCAAGGTACATTAATAAGAACACCTGTTAAAGATATCTCTGTCTTTGGTCGTAATACACAAGGTGTACGGTTAGTTAATTTGAACGATACAGAACATTTGGTTAGCCTTGAGCGGATTATTGAATATGAAGAAGAATAGCAAAAAGAATAAGAAAACTAATTTCATGTAAAACAATTCTTCTTAATGCTAGTGCACATTCTTATGAAATCTAAGTGGTAAAATCTTCCAAATGTTCAATTTCATGAAAAAACAGAGTAAATACACGTGTGATTCCTTAACAACTGCTTGTCTCTGACGTATCCTGACGTACTTGAAAAACAATTTAAGAAATAATCTGGTGCTGGATTATGTCCGATGATAAAAAACTAGCGCAGCTGCGTGTTGATATAGATGCATTAGATAATCAACTGATCCGTCTGATAAGCACTCGTGCACGTCTTGCACAAAACGTGGCAGAGGTGAAAAACGCATCACGAGAACCAACAATCTTTTATCGTCCTGAACGCGAAGCTCAAATATTAAAAAAAGTAATAGAACAAAATAAAGGCCCACTTTCTGAAGAAGAAATGGCGCGCCTATTTCGTGAAATAATGTCGGCTTGCCTAGCATTAGAACAAAGATTGGACATAGCCTATCTTGGGCCGAAAGGGACTTTTACACAATCCGCTGCGCTAAAACACTTTGGAAATTCTGTTAAGACGAATGCTTTCACTACAATTGATCAAGTATTTCGTGAAGTTGAATCAGGTGCTTCACACTATGGTGTAGTGCCGGTTGAAAATTCAATCGAAGGAGTTGTAAATCATACATTAGATATGTTGAATCATTCCAGTTTGACTATATGTGGTGAAGTGGAATTACGAATACATCATCATCTATTAAGTCAGGATGAGTCGTTAGATGAGATAACTATTGTTTATTCACATCAACAAGGATTGGCACAATGTAGAGCATGGTTGGATACACATTTAATTAAGGCGGAACGCATTCCAGTTAGTAGTAACAGCGAAGCAGCACGTATTACCAGCAATAAACTGCATGTTGCTGCTATAGCAAGCAGTATCGCAGGCGAGTTATATCAACTAAATAACCTTGTCAGTAATATTGAAGATCAAGCTGATAATACGACTCGTTTTTTAGTTATTGGTAAGGAAGAGTGTAGTGCTTGTGGACATGACAAAACCTCTTTAATTTTTTCAGCACCCAATAAGCCAGGTGCATTACATAGGATGTTAAGTTGTTTTGCTGATAATGGGATTAGTATGACAAGAATTGAATCCAGACCTTCACGTCGGGAAATGTGGGATTACGTTTTTTTCGTTGATATTGAGGGTCATGCCGATGATGAACCTGTTAGAAAAGCATTACTTGAGTTAGAAGAACATGCAGCAATGGTCAAATTGCTTGGGTCTTACCCTAAAGCTGTATTATGAAAATAGTTATTTTGTCCCAATTCATTTTTACGATAATTGGATCTAAGCTATTCTTATGCATTCTGTATGCAATTTATAGCTATTTGAATACGTTCATGAAGAACTTCTCTGTAATGTTCATGTGTTACTATATAAGTGCGGCAATAAAATTTGTGTAGTCGCTTCTTTCCAGAAAAATATAGAGCCTCATGTTGAAAAAACCAACTGACTTTTAGGAATAAAATAGTATGTCATGTGATTTATTTTCGCTTACCACACCGGGTGTTGCTGGTCTTCAGCCTTATCATGCAGGCAAACCCATCGAAGAGCTACAACGAGAGCTAGGTTTGGGTGAAATCATAAAGCTTGCGTCTAATGAAAATCCGCTAGGACCAAGTCAACAGGTATTAGATACTATTGCGTCTACAAAAAATTTATCACGTTATCCTGATGGAAATGGGTACAAATTAAAGAAAGCTCTTGCTGAAAAACATAAAATAGATATCGATCATATTACATTAGGTAATGGTTCAAACGACATTCTGGAAATGGTGGCCCGTACTTTTGTTAATATTGAACATCAGGTTATTTACTCGCAGCATTCATTTGCGGTTTATCCCATAGTGACTCAGGCAGTGGGTGCAGAACATATTGTTGTTCCTGCTGATGAATGGGGACATGATTTACCTGCCATGTTGGCTGCGATTACTAATAAAACAAGACTAATGTTTATTGCAAATCCGAATAACCCGACTGGTACATGGATTGATAGTGAAAGTTTAAGACATTTACTAGAGAATGTTCCAGGGCACGTTATCGTTTTGGTCGACGAAGCGTATTTTGAATATGCCGCTGTTGAAAAAGACTACCCTGATACTAGTTTGTGGTTGAGTGAATTTAGTAATTTAATTGTCACGCGTACTTTTTCCAAGGCCTATGGTTTGGCAGGTCTCCGAGTCGGCTATGGCCTGTCTCACCCAGACTTAGCTGGCTTGTTAAATCGCGTGCGCCAACCGTTTAATAATAATAGCTTGGCACTAGTTGCAGCAGAAACTGCATTGCATGACAAACAATATATCAAGCACAGTATCACAATGAATCAAAGTGGAATGCAGATGTTAACAAAAGCATTAGATAGCTTGGGTTTAGGGTTTATTCCATCAAAAGGAAATTTTATTTGTGCTGATTTTAAACAACCCACAGTAGGAATTTATCAAGCTTTATTGAAGGCAGGTATTATTGTCCGTTCTGTTGCAAACTATGATATGCCGAATCATTTGCGTATCAGTGTTGGTTTAGAATCTGAAAATATTCGGTTTATAAACGAGCTTACTAAAATAATGGCCGTATAAGTTATGTTGATCGAACATCTTTCTATTATTGGTGTTGGACTTATTGGTGGTTCGCTCGCTCGCGCCTTGCGTAAAGCAAAACTAGTTAATCGTATTACTGGTTGTAATCGTAATGAGAACACATTAAAGAAAGCGATTGAGCTTGATATCATTGATGACTACTCCTTAAACATAAAAGACGCAGTTATTGGTGCTGATGTAGTTGTTATTGGCACGCCACTTTCTACAACTGAAAAAATATTTCCACAAATTGTGGCATCTTTAAAACCAAGTGCAGTGTTAACCGATGTTGGTAGTGCCAAAGGTAGTGTTGTCATTACTGCTCAAAAGGTAATGGGTGATAATTTTTCAAGCTTTGTTCCTGGTCACCCTATCGCAGGTACAGAACAGAGTGGTGTTGAGGCATCGTTTGCAGAGTTGTTTGTCGACCATCGCGTAATACTTACGCCTTTAGATGTTACAGATGCTTCTGCACATAAGTTGATCACTAAAATGTGGCAAGTAGTTGGTGCCAATGTGATTAATCTTGATGTTAAACATCATGATGACGTGCTAGCCGCGACTAGTCACTTACCGCATATGCTGGCTTATGCCTTAGTTGATTGCTTGGCAGGTATGCAAGAACGTGAGGATATCTTTAAATATGCCGCGGGAGGTTTTGCTGATTTCACGCGAATTGCCTCTAGTAACCCTGAAATGTGGCATGACATCTGTTTTTCTAATCGCGATGCATTATTAAACTCACTAGAACTATTTTCCGCACACATCAATAGTATAAAAGGAGCTATTGAAAATTCTGATAGTGAACACTTATTATCGATCTTTAAACGTGCCAAACAGGTTAGAGATCAATTCACTAAATCCAGAAACCAGTCTGAATAACAAATCAAGATGAATTCAAATATTAGTTCTAGTTTTCAAATCAAACCGGGAGGTGTCATTTCTGGACGGATAATTGTGCCTGGAGATAAATCTATTTCACATCGAGCCTTGATGTTGGGGGCTATCGCAGAAGGTAACACAACAATCACAGGTTTCCTACAAGGTGAAGATACTCTCGCAACAGCAAAGGTTCTTCGGCAAATGGGAGTTAAAATAGAGAATGATGGCAAGCTTGTTCGTATCAATGGTGTTGGGCTAAACGGATTAAATGAGAGTAACATCTCGCTCGACCTTGGAAATTCAGGTACGTCTGCTCGTTTAATGATAGGTTTATTGGCAGGTCAAATCTTTGACTCTGAGTTAATAGGTGATAAGTCATTAATGAAAAGGCCGATGCTGCGCGTGGTTAATCCATTACGTGATATGAATGCAGAAATTAGTTGTTCGGATAAAGGAACTCTGCCGATAAATATAATAGGTGGGTGTAAGCTGCATGGGATTGAGTATGAATTACCCGTTGCCAGTGCACAATTAAAATCCTGTTTACTTTTAGCCGGTTTATATGCTGAGGGAGTCACAACCATTATCGAGCATCAGGCCACTCGTGATCATACTGAACGAATGCTCAGTGCATTTTCACATCCAATAACAAGACATCAAAACCGAATATCTATATGTAAGGCTGATAGACTTATGGGAACAGACATAAATATACCAGCTGATTTTTCTTCAGCATCATTTTTTATTGTAGCAGCAACAATAGCACCCGGCTCGGATATCGTGCTTGAGAATGTTGGAATTAACCCTACTCGTGATGCAATGCTAAAGATTATGGAACTAATGGGTGCTGACATCAAACTTGAAAACAAGCGAGAACAATCTGGCGAACCGGTTGCAGATATACATATAAAGAGCAGTGAGTTATGTGGAATCAATATTCCGAAAGAATTGGTGCCTATCGCGATAGATGAATTTCCAATAATAATGATTGCTGCTAGCTGTGCTAAAGGAGAAACTCGCTTGTCTGGTGCTGCTGAGCTGAGAGTTAAAGAAAGTGATCGAATTCAGTCGATGTTAGATGGTTTTATTGCAACAGGTATTCGGGCTGAAGATACTGAAGATGGTATGGTAATTCAGGAAAGTAAATTTAATGGTGGAGTTGTTAATAGTCATGGAGATCATCGAATTGCTATGGCTTTTGCCATCGCTGGACTTGTTTCTAAAGAAACAATAGTTGTTAATGATTGTGAAAATGTAGCAACCTCATTCCCAGGATTTGTTGAATTGGCCCAAAAAGCAGGCGTGAACATCACTTATGTCTAATGTGCCCGTAATTACTATTGATGGTCCAAGTGGTACAGGTAAAGGCACTATTTGTAGCTACCTTGCTGACTGGTTGCAATGGCACTTTCTGGACAGTGGTATTCTTTATCGGGTGCTTGCACTGGCAGCAGAAAGAAAAGGAATTAATAGCGATGATGAAATTGCAATTGTGACATTGGCAGAAAACTTGGATATTGAATTTAAGAACGCAGGAACCGGTTCTTTAGTGAACATTGAATTAGATAGGAAAGTGGTGACTGACGAAATTCGTACTGAAATTTGTGCTAGTGGGGCATCTGTCATAGCATCAATCGCAAAAGTTCGTGAGGCTTTGATATCAAGGCAAAGGGCATTTCAGGAAGCTCCGGGATTGATTGCTGATGGCCGCGATATGGGCACGGTAGTTTTTCCAAATGCGACGTTAAAGATATATTTGACAGCTAGCGCAGAGAAAAGGGCTAAAAGAAGGTATGAACAGTTGAAGGAAAAGGGTATTAATGCTAACCTCCGCGACCTTTCTGCTGCTATAATTGAGAGAGATGAGCGTGATAGCATGCGCCCTGTATCACCCTTAAAGCCAGCAAAAGATGCGATTGTTATCGATACTAGCTTTTTAAGCATTGATGAGGTCTTAGATAAGATATCAGAATTAGTAAGAAACGCGATTCCGAAATTGAAAAAATAGGTGGCTAATCATTTGTGCTGGATGCCTAGCTTAATATTAACTTAACAGATACATCTTGCTGAAGTCATAGCAGGATTTTAGGAATTACCCTTCATGAGTGAAAGTTTTGCGGAGTTATTTGAACAAAGTCAAATAGAATCAAAGATGCGTCCTGGCGCGATAATTAGTGCTGTAGTAGTAGGAGTCAATAGCGATAGCATCATAGTCAATGCTGGTCTCAAATCCGAAGGAATTATACCAATAGATCAATTTTTTGATGAGAATGGTGATCTCGAAGTGGATCTTGGTGATGCAGTTGATGTTGCATTAGACTCTATTGAAGATGGTTATGGTGTTACGCGCCTCTCACGTGAGAAAGCAAAGCGTAAGATTGCTTGGACATTACTTGAAAAAGCACATGAAGATAATGCAACCATCATTGGTATTATTACTGAGCGAGTGAAAGGGGGTTTCACGGTTGATGTTGATAAAGTTCGTGCCTTTTTACCTGGTTCATTGGTTGATGTTAGACCTGTTCGTGACACTTCTTATCTAGAAGGTAAACCACTTGAATTCAAGGTTATAAAAATTGATCAAAAACGTAATAATGTGGTTGTTTCTCGTCGAGCTGTGGTTGAAACCGAAAGTAGTGTTGAACGTGATGAACTACTGGCATCATTGAAAGAAGGTGCTTTGGTTAAAGGTGTAGTTAAAAATCTTACCGATTATGGTGCATTTCTTGATTTAGGCGGTATTGATGGGCTACTACACATCACTGATATGGCTTGGAAGCGTGTTAAGAATCCAAGCGAAATTGTGAATATTGGTGATGAAATAAATGTTAAAGTTTTAAAATATGACCGTGAGAAAAATCGTGTATCACTTGGTTTGAAGCAAATGGGCGAAGATCCGTGGTTAGATTTGACGCGCCGTTACCCAGAAGGTGCTCGGTTACATGGTAAAGTCACAAACCTAGCAGATTATGGTTGTTTTGTTGAACTGGAAGAGGGTGTTGAAGGTTTAGTTCATGTCTCAGAAATGGATTGGACTAATAAAAATGTGCACCCATCAAAACTAGTGCATATAGGTGAAGAGTGTGATGTCATCATCCTCGATATAGATCAGGAGCGTCGACGTATTTCTCTTGGTATGAAACAATGTCAATCAAATCCGTGGGAAGAGTTTGCAGCAACACATAACAAAGGCGATCATGTTGTTGGTGTTATCAAATCAATAACTGACTTTGGAATTTTCATTGGACTTGATGGTGGTATAGATGGCTTAGTTCACTTATCAGACGTCACATGGGCTGAGAATGCCGATGAATCAATTCGTAACTTTAGCAAAGGTGAGGAAGTTGAGACTGTGGTACTGGCTGTTGATGCTGAAAGAGAGCGAATTTCTCTCGGTGTGAAGCAATTGGAAAAAGATCCGTTTTCAAACTTTGTTGCTGAAAATCCAAAAGGTACAATCGTCAAAGGTATTGTAAAAGATGTTGACGTTAAGTATGTCAACATTACTTTGAGTGATGGCGTTGAGGGAACAATGAAGGCGAGTGAGATTTCTCTTGAAAAAGTTATAGATGATGCACGATCTATAATTAAGGAAGGTGAAGAGCTGGAAGTAAAAATCACAGCAGTTGATCGAAAAAAGCGTACAATTAATCTCTCAATTAAGGCAAAAGATTCAGATGATGAGCAGGCGACAGTTAATGATTATGCTCCTGAATCAGGTGGTGGTACTAAATTAGGTGACCTCTTGAAAGAACATCTAGATAATAATTAAAAATTACTGGTACAAAAGACTCAACTTCTGATAAGATTTAAGAAGAATAACAATAGCTTGGGCGTGTTTTAAATAAGGATTAAACATACGGTAAGCCAGAAGGTGGATGCATGACAAAATCAGAGCTCATCGAAGTACTAGCAAAGCGAGAATTTCAACTGGCTTATAAGGACGTTGAACTGGCGGTTAAAACGATGCTTGAATATATGTCTTCTACACTTTCTACCGGAGAGCGTATTGAAATTCGTGGGTTTGGAAGTTTCTCATTACATTATCGTCCACCACGAGTTGGGCGTAATCCTAAAACAGGAGATCCTGTCTCATTACCGGCTAAACATGTCCCTCATTTCAAGCCAGGTAAACAAATGCGTGAAAGGGTAAATAGTTGCAATAGTCCCATTATTGATTAATTACCATTCTAATTTTTATCGACCTATCCGAGAGCAATAGTTTCTTGTATTTTTCTAACAGCCTGCTAGATGTTTATTATCGACTACATATTTTTTGATCAATTGACAATCTGATTACGTGTTATAAGTATTGTCATAGTCTATTGCGTATGACCTTATTGTATTAAACTATATTATATTGATGGAGGTGACATGTCTCGTATTGCCAAGTTGATTCTTGTTTTTATTATTTTGATGATTGGATTAACCTTCCATTTGAAAAACAATGAATTAATTGAGTTAAATTATTATATCGATGTAATTGATATACCAGTGTCATGGTTAGTCGTTATCGTGTTGATTATAGGTTCATTATTGGGACTGTTGGCCAGCTTACCTATTATTATCATGTTGAAGCGAGATAAGATGATACTTGAAAAACAAATTAAAAATAGTGAAAAAGAAATTAATAATCTTCGAGTTATGCCGATAAAGGACTAAGATTGATACCAAACGAAATTAATTTACTTTGGTTCTTACTACCAGTTGCCGCTTTGAGCGGATGGTTGATTGGTCAATGTAAAGTTAATCCAAAAGGTAGTCGTTCTTCAACTTTAATTGATCCCGAATACTTCAAGGGTTTGAACTATGTGTTAAATCAACAACCTGACAAGGCAATCGAAGTTTTTATTAGAATGCTTGAGGTGGATAGTGAAACTGTAGAAACCCATCTTGCTCTCGGAAACTTATTTCGTAGACGTGGAGAAGTCGATCGCGCTATTCGAATTCATCAAAATTTAATTGCTCGACCAAGCCTAGATAGAAAACAGCGTGCGTTTGCCTCACTTGAACTAGGTATGGATTATATGAGTTCTGGTTTGCTAGATCGCGCTGAAACTTTGTTCCTTGAATTAGTCGAGTCTAATTTACATTTAAACCAAGCTTGCACCGAATTATTGGAGATATACCAACAAGAAAAAGATTGGGAAAATGCAATAAAGATTGCTAGAAAGCTTGAGACAATCTCGGGTGAGAAATTGAACTCTATTATCGCTCAGTTTTATTGTGAGTGTGCTGATTCTGCTTTGGTTGATGGTAATATGCGTGTCGTTAAAGATAATGTTCGCCAAGCAATTAGTTCTTATCCAAATTGCGTTCGTGCCAGTTTAATTGAAGCACAAATGTATCAGAGAATTGGTAAAGTAAAATTGGCGATAAAATCATATAAAAGTATTGAATCACAGGATAGTGATTTTATTACAGAAATTATTGTTCCCTTATATGATTGTTACCGTGAATTAGATTGTATTGATGAATATATCGAGTACTTAAAGATGTTGGTCAATATTTATGGAGGTATCAGTCCATTATTAATGTTGACAGAATTAATTGCTGAACGTGAAGGAAAAGATGCCGCAAAACGTTTTATATCAAATGAATTAAAAACTAAACCTAGCATCAAAGGTGTTGATCGTATGGTCGAATATGTCATTTCAAAGTCTGAAGGTGAAATACATGATTATCTTAAAATAATAAAGATTCTAACAGCTAAGCTAATTGAAATAAGAGCGATGTATAAATGTAATAATTGCGGGTTTGATGCAAAACAACTGCATTGGTTATGTCTAAGTTGTAAGAATTGGGATACGGTAAAGCCCGTTTTGGAGTTGTAGGTGAATAATACTCGTGTAGTAGTCTCGTTGGATCTTCCTAATAGGAAACAAGCGCTAGATCTTTGTCAAAAACTGGATCCGATGGCGTGTAAACTAAAGATTGGTAAAGAACTTTTTACTCGTGAAGGACCTGTCTTGGTCGAACGTTTGATTGATATTGGATTTGATGTTTTTTTAGATCTCAAATACCATGATATACCTAATACTGTGGCCAGTGCATGTCGTGTTGCTGCAGACCTAGGGGTCTGGATGCTTAATGTGCATGCATCTGGTGGTCGTCTAATGATGGAAACAGCATGTGAAGCACTCGACAAGAGTATACATAAACCATTATTGGTTGCCGTTACTGTTCTAACCAGTATGGTAGACAGTGATCTTAGAAAGATTGCCATATCTAATCCTGTTCATAAACAAGTAATGTTGTTAGCACAGATGACAAAATCATCTGGACTGGATGGTGTTGTTTGTTCAGCAAAAGAAGCAAAACATCTAAGCGCTGAGTTAGGTAAAGAATTTTGTTTGGTAACACCTGGTATTAGACCAGTTAATTCAAATAGTGATGATCAAAAAAGAATTATGACACCAGCTGAAGCTATTATGGCTGGTAGCCATTATCTGATTATTGGTCGTCCGATCATCAAAGCAGATGATCCACTTGCTGCATTAAGCGCTATAAATGATGAAATCAATTCAGTCGCTTAATCTTTAAATTTCATGACAGAGTCCGTTCGACAAAACTTATTATCACCAAAACTACCTGTGCCCGGGCAGTCAAGAATAAATTGGTCGCGTCTATACGGTAGCGCACGTTCACTTGCTATTGCCAATATGGCAATGCAAACTCAAAAATTAATTGTTGTTGTTACTGCAGACATGATAAGTGCAGTTAATCTTATCAATGAACTGAATATTTACATAAAAGAAAACAGCTTAGTTAAAATTATTACTTTCCCAGATTGGGAGACATTACCTTACGACCTGTTTTCTCCTTATCAGGACATTATCTCAGAACGCTTACAGACATTATTTGATTTGCCAAATATAAAGCAAGGTATTGTAGTGGTGCCTATAACAACAGTTATGCATCGTTTATTACCAAGCGACTATTTATTTTCAAATAGTCTGGTTTTGGATGTGGGACAATTTATTAAACTTGATTCGTTTAGAAAACAGTTGAATCAACAAGGTTACCGTTTTGTCGATCAAGTTACCGAACATGGTGAAGCATCAAAAAGGGGCTCTTTGCTTGATATATTTCCTATGGGGGCAATTAATCCATTTCGTATTGATCTATTTGATGATGAAATTGATAGTATTCGTACTTTCGATATTGAAACGCAACGTTCGATTGATAAAGTTGAATCCATACGTATTTTACCCGCTAGAGAAATTGCATTAGTTGATTCGGGGATAGCCCGTTTTCGTGCAAACTGGCGTGAGCGATTTGAAGGTAACCCGGGGAAATGCTCGGTTTATAATGATGTCAGTCAATCTCTCGCTCCAGCAGGAATCGAGTACTATTTGCCGCTTTTTTATGAAGAGACAAGTATTCTGTTTGACTATATCGCAGATGATTCAATCCTGGTTTTGGATGACGGTGTTAAAGCAGCAGCAGAAACATTTTGGGAAGACATTGAGGCACGTTATGAGCAAGAACGTTATGATCTTGAGAAGCCTATACTACCGCCACGAGATATTTTTCTTAATACTAATGATCTTTATTCTGCGTTTAAACTTTACCCACAAGTACATATAGAAAATTTATCATCTGAATCTAATTCTAATATTTTCGAATTCGATTCTGAACTACCAACTAACCTTTCAATAGATGCTCGGGCAGAAGAACCATTTATATTAGTTAGGCGTTTTCTAGGCGAGTTTGATGGGCGTGTTTTGATCGCGGCAGAAACTCAAGGTCGTCGCGAGACGATCATGGAGTTATTCAAACATATTGGGACACCAGATAAAGTAGAAAGCTGGGATAGTTTTCTTTACGGCAATGTGGAATTCGGGATTGCAATAATGCCAATAGAAAATGGCTTGATAATGCGTAATCCTAATCTTGCAATTATAACTGAAGCACAATTATTTAGTGAGCGTGTTGTGCAACGACGATTACGCAAACGTAAGCAGCAGGATGCAGAAGCAGTTGTTCGTAATCTAACAGAATTAAATTTAGGTGCGCCTATTGTACATGAAAACCATGGTGTCGGTCGTTATTGCGGATTGATTTCCATAGACACAGGTGGAATACCCAGTGAATTTATTCATCTTGAATATGCGGAAGGCGATAAGCTCTATGTTCCAGTTGCAGCATTAGAATTAATCTCACGTTATACCGGTGTCAATCCAGAACAGGCACCACTTCATAAACTAGGCAGTCCGCAATGGCAAAAAGCTAGGCGTAAAGCGGTTGAGAAGGTCTATGATGTTGCAGCAGAACTACTGGAATTACATGCACGACGTGCGTCAAGAAAAGGGCAATCTTATGAGTTCGACCAAGATGCTTATTTTGCATTTGTTCAAAAATTTCCGTTTGAAGAAACACCGGGTCAATATGACGCTATACAGGCTATGATAGAAGATATGTGTAATGACAAGCCCATGGATAGACTCGTCTGTGGCGATGCAGGATTTGGTAAAACAGAAGTCGCAATGCGCGCCGCTTTTATTGCAGTTCAAAATGGAAAACAAGTTGCTTTGTTAGTGCCGACGACCTTATTAGCACAACAGCACTACCAGAACTTTTTAGATCGATTCTATGAATGGCCGGTAAGGGTAGAAATATTATCACGTTTTCGATTAAAGAAAGAACAAGATATTGCTTTAACGGTAATGGCAAATGGTAAAGCTGATATAGTTATCGGAACGCATAAACTTTTACAGGATGACATCAATTTTAAAAATCTGGGATTAATTATTATTGATGAGGAACATCGGTTTGGAGTGCGACAAAAAGAAAAATTTAAATCACTACGAGCAGAAATTGATGTATTAACTTTAACTGCAACGCCAATACCTAGAACATTGAATATGGCACTGTCTGACTTACGAGAACTTTCTATTATAGCTACACCGCCAGCACGAAGACTTGCGGTTAAAACTTTCGTTCGAGAGCGCAGTGATACCTTATTAAAGGAAGCAATCTTGCGAGAAATTAAGCGTGGTGGACAAGTCTTCTATTTACATAATGAAGTAAAAACCATAGAGAAAGTAGCTGAAGAAATAGGTAAGCTTTTACCTGAAGCGCGAGTAGAGTTTGCTCATGGTCAAATGCGAGAAAAACAACTCGAGTCAGTGATGCTTGATTTCTATCATCGTAGGTTTAATGTTTTGGTATGTACCACTATTATCGAAACAGGTATCGATGTCCCATCGGCAAATACGATTATTATCAATCGAGCAGATAAATTTGGTCTAGCACAACTTTATCAATTACGTGGACGGGTAGGGCGTTCTCATCATCGTGCCTATGCCTATCTCATTGTGCCACCACGCAAAGCTATGACTGTGGATGCAGTAAAGCGACTTGAAGCTATAGAAGCCTTGGAAGAATTAGGTGTTGGTTTTACTCTTGCAACACATGATCTTGAAATAAGAGGCGCTGGTGAAATATTAGGTGAAGGACAAAGTGGTCATATACAAGAGATAGGCTTTGGTCTCTATATGGAGCTATTACACAGGGCGGTTAAAGCTATGAAAGAGGGTAAACAGCCTGAGCTAGATCGTCCGCTTGATCATGGAACTGAGATTGATTTACATATCCCTGCTTTGATTCCTGAAGATTTTATACCAGATGTACACATGCGTTTGATTATGTATAAACGGATCGCGAGTACTAAATTGAGTTCAGAATTAAACGAGTTGAAAGAGGAAATAATCGATAGGTTTGGTTTATTACCAGATGCGGTCAAAAATTTATTTGAAGTTAGCAATCTCAAACAATTAGCGCGACCACTGGGAATTCGTAAAATTGATGTAGGATTAAAGGGCGGTCGCATTTTCTTTCAACCAGATGCTAATATTGATTCAGTACGCATTATACAGTTAATTCAAACAGCTCCGAATATTTATAAACTTGATGGACAGGATACACTTAGAATTAATAAAGAATTACCGGATGCTCAATCAAGGTTAGAAATATTAAAATATATTTTTAATGAAATAACACTAAACATAGCCGCATAATTGGTATATGAAATATATTAAAATTGGTATTTTAGTTTCACTGTTTGCCTCTCCATATAATGTAATAGGCTCCTCTTGGTATCAAGTTGAAGTGATTGTCTTCGAAAGACTTAATCCATATTTAGATGGTGAAAAATGGCAAGATGGAGTAATAACTACGAAAGATGACGCGGTTGAATTACAAGTACCTGATATTAATAATAAATTAGTTCCTTATATGATCTTGAATAAATCTCGTAACCAGCTTAACGGTGTTGAAAAAGTTTTAAACTCGTCTAGTGAATATAAATTATTAATACATCTATCATGGCAACAACCAGCTACACAACGTAAACAATCACGTTACGTGCACTTGCAACGACTTGATGGAACTTCATCAACTTTAGAAACTAATATAAAAGAAATAGAAGATGAACCTGATTTCATCGATGAATTAATATCGTCGAATAAAATTATTGATGGAACAATAAGGGTAAGAAGTGGATTTTATTTGCATGCTGACATTGACTTCTCATATTTCAAGAATCTTCCATATGAAAATAAAATTCTAAGAGTCAATGAAGAATCATTTATCGGAACTTCAGATAAATATGTGATTAATCATAAAGAAACTCGCAAGATAAAACTTGATGAAATTCATTATTTTGACCATCCGATGTTAGGATTGATACTGCAAGTGAGTAGACTAGATATTGAGAATTAACAGACATATAGATTTCTTATTCAGTAATTGTCTTTAATCTTCATCATGAACATCTTAGTCATTAGTATTAATTCAACGAAGTGGCTTATCTAGCATTTTTTAAAGTTCAATAGATACTATGTCTAATTAATCATTTCGTGTTTCGCACAAAGATGATGATATGATCTACATTGAGCTTCTTTTTCTATATGTCCATATTGATAGTATTTTTAATTGAGTATATTTAGCGTTCAAGGTACTGATCTAAAAAAAGTAATTATTCATTTTCATGTTTACAATATACACTAACTCTTTCTTCTTCATCGACTATTACGGATAAAATTATAGGTCGGCAACACACTTCACAATCTTCTATATAAGATTGATCTGAAATACTGCAATCAATAATAAGTTCAATATTCTCACCACAATAAGGGCAAATAATGAATTTATTTAACAATTGATTCATTATTTATTAGCAATATATTTTTCTATTAAAAATCGCATTCTACTTAATCCTTCTTTCAAGTTTTCTTCTATCGTCTCCATCGAGATAATTTCATCAGTTTTACCTGCAGCCCAATTAACGACCAATGCACAACATGCATAATTTATTTCGAGTTCTCTAGCCAGGCTTGCTTCGGGCATACTAGTCATCCCAATGATGTCATTTCCATCTTTTTCTAAGCGACTTACTTCTGCGGCTGTTTCTAGTCTGGGCCCTTGTGTAACTGCATAGGTTCCTTCAGAGATGATTTCTAATTTATTTTTAGAAGCTGTGTCAATTAATTGCTGTCGTAATAGTTCTGAATAAGGCTTAGTAAAATCAATATGTTTTACGTCTGTAAGGTTTTCTTCATAGAAGGTATCTGCCCTACCATGGGTATAATCGATAAGTTGATTAGGTATTACTATACTACAGGGTGTCATTTTTTCTGTAATACCACCGACTGCATTAATAGCAATGATCTCATTAACTTCATGTTTATGTAGTGCCCAAAGGTTAGCTCTATAGTTTATCTTATGTGGCGGTATCGTATGGGCGATGCCATGACGTGGAAGAAATAGGATCTCAAGGTTGTTGATTTTTCCAAAAGTGATCGGTGCAGAAGGATCACCCCATGGCGTAGCTGATTCAATTTTACAAATGACTTCTAATCCAGATAGTTTTGTTAATCCACTACCACCGATAATTGCAATTTTATTCATATCGCATAAATGCCCATCAAATTACGATGATATTCATAATAATCCATTCCATAGCCGAATACATAACGATCTGGGACTTGTAAAGCGCTGAAATCGGCACATTGAAAAGGCTTCTCATAGGGGAGTTTTTTTTCTGCTAGTACGGCTGTAAATACTTTTTTGGCACCAGCCTCATAACAATATTCAGTAATTGCAGAAAGAGTGATGCCTTCATCAAGTATATCGTCAATTAATAATAATATTCTGCCTTGTAATATTTTTTCTGGTTTTTTTAACCAACATAATTCGTTACCACTAGTTCCACCACGATAACGTGTGGCATGTATGTAATCAATTTGTAAAGGAAAATTAAGTTGTGGAATTAACATGCCACCTAAAATTAAACCGCCATTCATTATCGGTAATACTATTGGATTGCTATTAGATAGTTCTATTGATATTGAACTAGCCATTGAAAAAACTGCTTTTTCTACATAGTTTTTATCAAATAATAACTCTGCTTTATCTAGTATTTTTTTAGCTTCCGTTGATGTAATTGTTTTTGTTGCTATGATTTGTCTCAAGTTGTGTTGTCCTATGCAAATTGTGATAAAATCACATTATACTTAAGTCTGTCGCCATAGTCTGTCACCATAGTATTCTCAACAATATCGATGTTATTTGTATACATTAAGTGAATAAAAGAGTTACATAATAAAACAACTGTGTATCAAGATAGTTCAATGAACTACTGTTACTTCAAAAGTAATATCTGTTGAGGTTCATAATATGTTGTAAATGACGAACGAGCTTATTAGTAATTGAACTACTAATATAGTTGACTGGGGTAATATTATATTTGTTGAGAAGTTTAGTTAAAACGTAATAAATTTTAATAAATAATCGAGGGACATTATGTTTTCAAAAAATACGAAGGTGGCGGGTTTTGATGACGAACTCTATACTGCAATGGAAGCAGAGCGGCGCCGACAGGAAGAACATATCGAATTAATCGCTTCGGAGAATATGGCAAGTCCACGAGTATTAGAATGCCAAGGCTCAGTCCTGACGAATAAGTATGCAGAAGGTTATCCGGGTAAGCGCTATTATGGCGGCTGTGAGTTTGTTGATGTTGCGGAGCAGCTAGCTATTGATCGCGCAATGGAATTATTTGGTGCTGATTGGGCAAATGTTCAACCCCATTCTGGCTCACAGGCAAACGGTGCAGTCTATCATGCATTATTAGAACCCGGCGATACGATTATGGGTATGAGTTTAGCTCACGGTGGACATTTGACACATGGGGCAAGTGTCAATGTATCGGGTCGTATCTATAACGCGGTTCAATATGGTATAGACACAAACACCGGTGAAATTGATTATGATGAAGCAGAACGACTCTCTACAGAACATAAACCAAAGTTAATTATCACTGGTTTTTCTGCTTATTCAAGGATCATTGACTGGCATCGTTTTCGTGAAATTGCTGACAAAGTAGGTGCCTTGATGATGGCTGATATTTCGCACATAGCTGGATTGGTTGCTGTTGGGGAATATCCAAGCCCTGTTCAGATCGCCGATGTCACAACTACCACAACACATAAGACATTAAGAGGCCCGCGTTCAGGTTTGATCATGGGCAAGGCTAACGAAAACATTCAAAAAAAGGTTAATTTCATGGTGTTCCCTGCTTATCAAGGTGGCCCATTAATGCATACAATTGCTGCTAAAGCTGTCGCCTTTAAAGAAGCGATGCAGCCTGAATTCAAGACATACATTCAGCAAGTTAAGAAAAACGCTAATGTTATGGCTAAAACTTTTATAGAGCGAGGTTTGAAAATCGTTTCTGGCGGTACTGATAATCACTTATTTTTAGTTGATATGGTTGAAAAAGGTCTTACAGGTAAAGCAGTCGATGCTGCCTTAGGACGTGCGAACCTCACTGTGAATAAAAATGCAGTCCCTAATGATCCGGAATCACCTTTTGTAACGAGTGGTATACGCATAGGGACACCTTCTATAACGACACGTGGTTTTGATGAAGCAGATTCAAAACAGGTTGCACATTGGTGCTGTGACATTATGGATAATATGGGTAATGATTCTGTTATCGAACGCGTCAAAAGTGAAGTTTTAACGCTTTGTAAGATTCGGCCACTATATGAGTCTAATAATGATTTAAACTAATCGTAATGTAAGTATTTGTTTATGTAGGAGATTGTTTTATAATCAATTATTCTTTTTAGAATCTGAGGTCGTTAATAGATGCACTGTCCTTTTTGCACAGATCCTGATACACGTGTTATTGATTCACGACTGGTAGGTGAAGGCAATCAGGTACGTCGTCGTCGTGAATGTACAAAGTGTAAAGAACGCTATACAACCTACGAGTCAGCGGAACTTAACCTTCCTCGTATTATTAAGACAGACGGACGGCGCGAGCCATTCAAAGAAGAAAAGCTACGTGGTGGTATTTTACGCGCGATTGAAAAACGTCCTGTTGAAATGGAAAAAGTAGAACTTGCTGTGTTGAATATTATGCATAAATTACGTGCGATGGGCGATCGAGAGGTTAAATCAATTTGTGTCGGTGATTGGGTTATGGAGCAATTACGCTGTTTGGATCAGGTAGCCTATGTTCGCTTTGCCTCAGTCTATAGAAGCTTTGAAGATGTGCGTGCTTTTCTAGAAGAAATAGAACGACTTGAACATGAACTGCCGCCTGATCTAAGAAAGAGTCAGCTTGATTTTCTTGAATATGATGGTGATGATAGTTGACGTGGTCAGCACAAGATTTTCAATTTATGTCTCGTGCTATTCAATTAGCAAAGCGTGGACTCTACACCTGCGATCCCAATCCTAGAGTTGGATGTGTTGTAACTAAAGATGATCAAATAATATCAGAGGGGTGGCATGCAGTAACGGGTGAGGCACATGCAGAGATCAATGCGCTTACGAGTTGTATAGACGCTACAAATTCTACGGTCTATTTGACGCTTGAACCCTGTTCCCATTATGGTCGTACATCTCCTTGTACGGAAGCATTAATTAATGCAAACGTGAATAATGTTATTATTGCTATGCTCGATCCTAATCCGCTTGTCAGTGGTTTGGGTATTAGAAAGCTAGAAGATTCAGGTATAGGCGTTAAGCAGGGTTTGCTAGAAGTTGAGTCACGTAAACTAAATCCTGGTTTTATCAAGCGAATGACAAAGAATTTACCTTATACACGTTGTAAAATGGCAATGAGTCTCGATGGGCGTACTGCTTTGGCTAATGGAGAGAGTCAATGGATTAGTTCTGAATTATCGAGGCGTGACGTGCATCATTTGCGAGCAGCAAGTAGTGCAATTTTGACTAGTGTGGAAACATTATTAAAGGATGATGCCTCATTAAATGCACGGGGCCTAGATTTTGAATTTAAACAAGCTGTTCGAATTATCATCGACAGAAAACTTAAAACACCAAATCAAGCAAAATTATTTAGCATTCCTGGACATACTCTCATTTATACAGAGAATGATAATGATACACGTATTCATGAATTAGAAAATGTTGGTGCCGAGGTTGTTTTTTTAAAAAACACTGAGTCATGGTTGAAAGAAGTTTTTAATCATATGGCAAAAGAGTTTGAAATTAATGAGCTTATGGTTGAAGCAGGATCAACCTTTTCCGGAGCATTGATTGAGCAAGGTTTAGTTGATGAATTAGTCGTTTACATTGCACCTATATTACTTGGTCATAGTGCAAATCCATTAGTAAAATTAAAAGAACTCAAGAAAATAGGTGAAGCAAAACAACTCAAAATAATGGATGTCAGGCAAGTGGGTAAAGACTTCCGCTTCATATTGACACTTTAAGGTTAAAATATAGTTTATGTTTACAGGTATTATTCACGCGATTGGTAAAATTTATGCAATTGATCAACATGGTGCTGATAGCCGTTTTGTATTTAATACAGGGAATATGGATCTGTCTGATTTAAATGTCGGTGATAGTATTGCCGTTAATGGTGCGTGCTTAACACTAATCGATGTAGGTGAAAATTCTTTCGCAGCTGATATATCTAATGAAACATTGAAACGTACAACTTTCTCAAAATTAGAAGTTGGTTCGTCTATTAATCTGGAAAAAGCAATGCAGTTATCTGATCGGCTCAATGGACATATAGTTAGCGGTCATATAGATGGCATTGGAAAAATCTCATGTTTAGGTGATGATGGGCGTTCAGTAGGCTACGCAATAGTAGTTCCAAAAGCATTAAATCGATATTTGTCAAAAAAGGGATCAGTGACTGTCGATGGAGTTAGTCTGACTATTAATGCTATCGAAGAAAATACCATTAAAGTTAATATTATCCCGCATACATTATCTAAAACAATCTTTTCGGAATATATAGCAGGGTGTCAAGTTAATATTGAAGTCGATCTCATAGCCCGATATCTAGATCGGATAATAGTAAATTAATGTATAGTAAATAGTCGTTTGAGAAATTAAAGGAATACTATGTCGCTTAATACTACGTCAGAAATTATTGATGAAATTCGTAATGGAAGCATGGTTATTCTAATGGATGATGAAAACCGTGAGAATGAAGGTGATTTAATTATCGCGGCATCATATGTCCGCCCCGAAGATATTAATTTCATGGCTAGATATGGCCGTGGCTTGATATGCCTGACATTAACTGGCGAGCACTGCCAAAAATTAAATTTGCCATTAATGACCAGTAATTCAAGTTCAAATTTTGGAACAAACTTTACTGTAACAATCGAAGCAGCGGAAGGTGTTACCACTGGAATATCTGCTTCGGATCGAGCGCTTACTATTCAAAAGGCTGTTGCCCCAAATGCTAAACCAACTGATTTGGTACAACCAGGTCACGTTTTCCCATTGATGGCACAAGCAGGTGGTGTGTTATCACGTGCAGGCCATACTGAGGCGGGTTGTGATCTAGCAAGACTTGCCGGACTTGAATCATCTGCCGTTATAGTTGAGATACTAAATGACGATGGAACTATGGCAAGGCGACCAGATTTAGAAAATTTTGCTAAAGAACATACTTTAAAAATCGGTACTATTGCTGATCTCATAAGGTATCGCACAGAAAATGAAAGAACGGTTGAGCATATGACAGAGACTATTTTTCCAACAGAATACGGAGCGTTTATTTTGCATGCCTACCAAGATAAGGTGGAGAAGAAACTTCATCTCGCTTTAGTAAAAGGGAAGCTGAACCCTGATGAACCAACGTTGGTTCGTGTTCATGTAGAAAATCCTATATCAGATCTCACAGGTAGTCTTGCAAAAGATAGAGGTTGGCCAGTCGATGATGTATTGCGGCGACTTGCTAAAGAAGAATCGGGTGTAATAGTTATTTTATGTAACCAATATGAACCGATGGAGTTAATTAACCAAATTGAATCATATAAAAATAATAAGCACAAAATAGATGCAAAAAACAAAGATAACAAAGACTTGAGAACTATTGGATTAGGTGCGCAGATTCTTTCAGATTTAGGTGTTAGAAAAATGCGTGTATTAAGTGCGCCAAAACGAATACATGCATTATCGGGTTTTGGTTTAGAAGTGATTGAGTACGTAAACTAAAATCATGACTAAAACTACACCAGCAAAACAAAAAAGAATTAACAATGGCTTAGTAAAGATTGCAATTGTCTCCAGTAGGTTTAATAGTTTTATTGTTGACCGTTTATATGACGGCGCTATAAGGACACTAAATAGTAACGGTGTTGATAATGATGCAATTACGGCGATTGAAGTTCCAGGCGCATTTGAAATTCCTGTTACTGTTCGAACATTAATTGAAAATAAAAAATTTGATGCAATCATTACGTTAGGTGCAATTATTCGAGGTGAGACACCACATTTTGATTTCATTTCTAATGAATGTACGCGTGGTATAGGACAATTAGCGATTGAGTCAGGTGTACCGATTATTTTTGGAGTTTTGACTGTAGATAATTCTGAGCAAGCTATGGATAGAGCTGGTGATGAAGAGAGTAATAAAGGTTCAGAAGCAGCAGCAGCAGCATTAGAAATGGTTAGTGTACTAAAAGAAATAAAATCATGAACAGCAATATTACTGCAATTAGTAAACGTGCACGAATCAAGGCAAGACGGAATACTGTTCAAGCATTATATGAATGGTTTATGACTGGGAAAAATGTCAGTGAAGTAATCGCTGAATTTGAAAGCAATGGACAGACATTGGCAAAAACGGATGTTGAATACTTTAAGTTATTGATAAGAGGGACTACTAAATATAGCACGGAACTCGACTCAAGAATTTCTAGTTTGATCGATAGACCAGTAAATGAACTTGACGCAGTCGAACGTGCCATTCTACATATTGGTTGTTATGAATTAATATATCATCTCGAAATACCTTGGCGAATCATTGTTAATGAGTCCATAGAATTAGCAAAAACTTTCGGTGCAGAACAATCACATAAATATATTAATGGAATTCTCGATAAAGTTGCCAAAGAGCTAAGATCAACGGAAATCAGCAACGCTAGTCAATCATAGAACTTGTATACATCTCTTAAAATATCTTCATGATCAATGTTTCATATGAGTGAATTTGAAATAATAGAACGATTTTTTAAAAAAGCCTATCCCAGCAGTAAGGGTGATCTTAGCCTAGGTATAGGTGATGATGCAGCCATCATTAATGTCCCCGAAGATTCTGAATTAGTTATGTCGATGGATACCTTGCTTGCAGGGGTCCACTTTTTTGAGGGTACATCTGCCGAAAATATTGCTTTTAAATCATTGGCAGTCAATTTGAGTGATATTGCAGCTATGGGTGCATCACCTCGCTGGATTAGTTTGGCTTTAACATTACCAGAAAAAAATCTAGATTGGATAGAAAAATTTGCATCAAGCTTTAATAAATTAGCAGAACAACATTCTCTAGTATTGATAGGTGGCGATCTAACTAAAGGTCCATTATCTATAACAGTACAAATACATGGTATTAATCCGAAAGGAAAATCATTACGTCGTAGTGGTGCTAATCCCGGTGATATAATTTGTGTCAGTGGTAGTCTAGGTGCTGCAGCATATGCATTAAAGAGTATAGAAGAAAATATTTTGTATCCAGCAGCTACGAAAAAAGAAATTAAGCAATTACATCGACCGGAAGCAAGGATAAAAACTGGAATTGCATTAAGAGATGTGGCGACGAGTTGTATTGACATTTCTGATGGTCTGATTGCAGATCTTCAACATATACTTAAAGCAAGTCAGGTTGGTGCTGAGATAGAACTTTCTAATATTCCCTATTCTAATAGTTTAACGAAACTAAAGAATGAAGATGCGATTGAATTAGCCTTGGCAGGTGGAGATGATTATGAGCTTTGTTTCACTATACCCAATAGTTTGACTAATATCTCATTAGAAGAGATTGCTACTAACTGTCCGATAACTAAGATAGGTTTCATTAATAATAAAACTGAATCACTTGTGTTGAGAAAAGAAAATGAAGAAGTTTATGTTCTTAAATCTAAATCATATAGTCATTTTGAATGAGTATTAGCAATGGAGACTTAGATTATAATAATATTGAAATGACTAGAATTTTCTTACTATTAGGATTTTATTTAATTTGGTAACTATAGATTATACAATCACTTTCAATCGATCTTTAATCTCGGAGGGTGCCAAAGGAAGAAATTTAATAAACGATAGTATTTTTTGCTGATTAATATCATGCAGTGACTCGCATATCTTTATATTGATGACAAGCCAGCTTGATGCATATTTTATTAAGCACATGATTCACAAGAGAATATATTTAGAAAAAAGATTGAATATAAAATTATTTTCTAAATAAAATTTTATGATAATCTCGTGTTTTCAAAAAAAATATTTGTAAGAATATTATCCTTATTATTTGTTTACATCTAAGATGAGTTGATAAAAAGAGGATAATTAAGCTTTGTTAGTACCTATAGATACTAAACATTATGCGTGATTGAATTATCAGGAAAACTTTAAACACTTAATTTAAAAATGCTATAAACTCACTCACCGCTAAATACTATTTTTAGCTCACTTAAAGTAATATAGTAATATCATGAAACTATTGATACGTAATCTTACCCGTACGACGACAGAAGCAGACATTTACGTTAAGTTCATATCTTTTGGGAGAGTTCAATCTTGTACAATAGTATTAGATAAAAAGACTGGGGAATCAAAAGGGTTTGGTTTTATTAAAATGCCCATACACGGCGAAGCGAAGGCCGCGATGAAAGCTCTCAATGGTAAAGAACTTGATGGTAATAAAATTCGTGTCAAGAAAGTAGAGATAAAAGTCATGATAGAAGAGGACAACAATATCGAAAATAAAAAAGGATCTATATTAAATAAATATAAAAACATTCCTGGTAAATCAATATGGAGTAAAAGAACTTAAATTTAGATGGAATATTTCTTTAACAATTTGGTTAATAAGTTTAGTTAATTAAAACTATTGTTAAGCATCTGAATCGAATCTAACATTTATAAAGTTATTGCAACATTCAGCTTATAGTTTTTACTAGTCCGCTTTTCTTTGTAGAATAATCTTCTGCCATTTTTGTGGCCCAGTTTGATGAACTGAATTTCCATTAACGTCGACAGCGACGGTTACCGGCATATCCTTCACTTCAAATTCATATATTGCTTCCATGCCTAATTCTGGGAAAGCAATTATTTCCGAATGTTTGATTGATTTTGATACAAGATAAGCGGCACCACCAACGGCCATCAGATAAACGGCTTTATGTTTCTTGATAGCCTCAATACCCATGGGTCCACGCTCTGCTTTCCCTACCATGCCGATTAAACCAGTCTTACTCAACATCATTTCAGTAAACTTATCCATGCGTGTTGCTGTAGTAGGACCGGCGGGGCCAACCACTTCTTCACGGACGGCATCGACTGGTCCGACGTAATATATGAAGCGATTTTTGAAATCAACCCCTTTGGGTAATGATTCTCCCTTATCAAGCAAATCCTGAATTTTTTTGTGTGCTGAATCGCGACCCGTCAACATTTTTCCAGAGAGTAATATAGTTTCTCCTGGTTGCCACTCTTTTATTTCTTGTGAAGTAATTGTGTCAAGATTGATACGTCTAGCAGAGGGACCAACATTCCAAGTAACTTTTGGCCAGTCATCTAAATTAGGTGGTGTTTGTAGACTAGGTCCAGAACCATCTAATACGAAATGTGCATGGCGTGTTGCTGCGCAGTTCGGAATCATCGCAACAGGTTTGTTCGCTGCATGAGTTGGATAATCTTTTATCTTTACATCTAATACAGTGGTTAATCCACCGAGACCTTGTGCACCGATACCAAGCTCGTTGACACGTTTATGTATTTCAAGTCTCAGTTCTTCAACTCTATTTTTTGCGCCACGCGTTTTTAATTCTTGTATATCAATCGATTCCATTAATGAATCTTTCGCCATTAGCATGGCTTTTTCTGCTGTACCACCGATACCAATTCCAAGCATACCCGGTGGACACCAACCAGCACCCATCGTGGGCACGGTTTTAACCACCCAGTCAACGATATCATCAGAGGGATTCAACATGACGAATTTTGATTTGGCTTCTGAGCCGCCACCTTTTGCAGCGACCTGAATGTCGACCCTATCGCCTTTGACAATCTTCATATGAATCACAGCTGGTGTGTTGTCGCCAGTGTTTCTTCTGGCGCCGGCAGGATCAGCCATGATTGATGCACGTAATTTATTATCAGGGTGGTTGTAGGCGAGGCGTACACCCTCATTGATCATATCTTCAACTGAAAGTTCAGCATTCCATTGGATATCCATACCTACGCTTATAAATATAGTGACGATTCCCGTGTCTTGACATATAGGTCGATGACCTTCGGCGCACATACGTGAATTAATGAGTATTTGTGCCATTGCATCCTTAGCAGCACTCGATTCTTCCATTTCGTAGGCGTTATTGAGAGCATGAATAAAATCTAAGGGGTGATAATAAGAAATATATTGCAAAGCATCGGCGATGCTTTCGATTAAATCATTTTGTTTTATTATGGTCATTTAGTATTATCTCGGGTGTGAACCATTTAAATAATAGAGTCTAGTATAATGTGTTTTTGTCAATTCAGACTAATTACAGGCACAAAAAAGGCGACCTAATGTCGCCTTTTTTGCGATATTAATAGCGTTTAATCCACTACAGCGACCGGAATCGACTCAAGTTTAGATTGCGCCTGTGATGCACTCTTTTGGAACGACTCAATCTCGTCAAAATTGAGATAGCGATACACATCAGCTGCCATGGGATTGAGATCTGCTGCGAATTGCATATATTCATCCATGGTCGGGATATGACCTAGGATGGAAGACACAGCGGCTATTTCAGCAGAGGCCAAATAGACATTTGCCCCATCACCTAATCGATTTGGGAAGTTACGCGTTGAAGTAGACACTACAGTAGATTTTTCTTTAACGCGTGCCTGATTACCCATACATAGTGAACAACCCGGCATTTCTAAATTAGCACCTGTTTTTTCGAATATAGAGTAATAACCTTCTTCTGTTAGTTGATGTTGATCCATCTTGGTTGGAGGTGATATCCATAGTTGCGTTGGGATTGCCCCCCCCACCTTATCTAACATCTTGCCGGCGGCACGAAAATGTCCAATGTTTGTCATACAAGAACCAATGAAGACTTCATCAATTTTGGTGCCCGCGACTTCTGATAGAGTTTTTACATCATCGGGATCATTCGGACAGGCTAATATTGGTTCTTTTATTTCATTCAAATCAATTTCAAAGACTTTTGCGTAATCAGCATCAACATCAGGTTCCATCAATTCTGGATTTGCAATCCATTCTTCCATGGCCTTTGCGCGACGTTCGAGTGTGCGCGCATCACCATAATCTTCGCTTATCATCCAACGCAATAACGTTATATTAGATTCTAAGTATTCAATGATAGATTCTTTACCTAAACGAATGGTGCAACCACCGGCTGAGCGTTCTGCACTGGCATCTGATAGTTCGAATGCTTGTTCACATTTAAGATCAGGTAATCCTTCAATTTCTAATATACGACCAGAGAAGATATTTTTCTTACCTTCTTTTGCTACGGTCATGTCGCCTGTCTTAATTGCAGCTAGAGGAATTGCATTAACTAAATCACGTAAAGTAATACCGGGTTGCATCTCACCTTTGAATCGCACTAAAACAGATTCTGGCATATCCAATGGCATGACACCGGTAGCCGCAGCAAAGGCAACTAGACCAGAGCCAGCTGGAAAGGAGATACCAATCGGAAAACGCGTATGTGAATCGCCACCTGTCCCTACTGTGTCAGGTAACAGCATACGATTTAACCAAGAATGAATGATACCATCACCAGGTCTTAATGCCACACCACCGCGAGTCTGAATAAAATCAGGTAGGGTATGGTGAGTTATTTCATCGATCGGTTTCGGATACGCGGCAGTATGACAAAATGACTGCATAACTAAGTCGGCAGAAAAACCGAGACAAGCCAGATCTTTTAATTCATCCCGGGTCATTGGTCCTGTTGTATCTTGTGAACCAACCGTGGTCATCTTGGGCTCACAGTAAGTGCCAGGTCTAATACCCTCAACACCACAAGCTTTACCCACCATTTTCTGCGCCAGTGTATAACCTTTGCCTGAATCATTTGAGGGTGCGGGCACACGGAATAAATCGCTAGTTTTTAAACCTAATGCTTCACGAGCACGTGTTGTTAAGCCACGACCAATGATCAATGGAATTCGTCCACCGGCTTGTACTTCGTCAAGAATGACGTCGGTCTTTAACGAAAAGTCACATAGATCTTCACCAGTTTCGGCATTTTTGACCTTGCCCTCATAAGGATAGATATCAATAACATCGCCCATGTTCATTTTGCTGACATCGCACTCAATGGGAAGGGCACCAGCATCTTCCATGGTATTGAAAAAGATAGGTGCAATCTTACCGCCAAGGCAATAACCACCGTCACGCTTATTAGGAATAAATGGAATATCATCGCCCATATGCCAGAGCACAGAGTTAGTAGCTGATTTACGAGAAGAGCCTGTGCCCACAACATCACCAACATATGCTAGTGGATGGCCCTTAGCTTTTAATGTCTCGATTTGTTTGATGGCACCGATTTTACCTGGCTTATCTGGCGTAATACCATCACGTTTCATCTTTAACATGGCTAATGCATGTAATGGAATATCAGGTCGAGACCATGCATCCGGAGCGGGTGAAAGGTCATCTGTATTGGTCTCACCTGAGACTTTGAAGACGGTAACAGTTATTTTTTTAGCCAATTTTGGCTTAGAAGTAAACCATTCGGCATCTGCCCATGATCGAATAATTTTTTTTGCATGTTCGTTACCAGCACCGACCTTTTCTTGCACATCATGAAATGCATCGAACATTAGTAGGGTATGTGACAGTGCTTCTACAGCGGCTACTGCCAGAGTGTCATCATCAAGACAGTCTATTAATGGTATGATGTTGTAGCCACCTAGCATCTTACCCAGAAGTTCCACTGCTTTAACCTTATCGATTAAAGGAGATTCAGCTTCGCCTTTGGTAATTGCGGCGAGAAAACCTGCTTTGACATACGCTGCTTGGTCAACGCCCGCTGGGATACGATTTGTAATCAGATCGAGGATGAAGTCTTCCTCTCCAGTAGGTGGATTTTTTAGTAAACCAACCAACTCCACAGTCTGTTCCGGGGTCAAGGGTTGGGGAACGACTCCTTGGTCGGCCCGCTCTTCTACATGTTGACGATAAGCTTCGAGCAAAACAATTCTCCTATAGTTAATCTCGGCTGGGCATTAATTGAGCACCCTATTCGAAGGGCGGCTAGTATAAATGAAGATCTCGCTAATGTTTAATTGAATTTTTGACTTATTTTGGTGCAACCTTAGTCTACTGAGTCGATTATGCCACCGCCAAGACAGACATCTTTTTTATAAAATACAATGAATTGGCCCGGTGTGATGGCTCTTTGGGATAGGTCAAAAGTAACACTACACTTATCATTTTCAATTTTTTCGATAATACAGCTTTGATCTGTTTGCCGATAACGGTTTTTCGCCTGACATCTATAGGGAATATCAGGCATTTCACCTGAAATCCAATTGATACTTGATGCTGTCAGGCTGTAACTGTGAAGTAGTGGGTGGTCATGATCTTGAGCAACGATTAATATATTTTCTTGAATATTTTTTTGAACAACATACCAGGGTGCATCACTAGTACCTGTGACACCTCCAATTCCCAAGCCTTGTCGTTGACCAAGCGTATAATAATACACACCCTCATGCTCACCAATTATTGTATTTTCGGTTGTTTTAATATGGCCACGTTTAGGAGGGATGTAACGACTTAGAAACTGACGAAAGGGTTGTTCGCCGATAAAACAAATACCGGTGCTGTCTTTTTTATTGTGTGTTATCAAGCCTGCTTGTTCGGCAAGTAGTCTGACCTTGACTTTATCAAGTTCGCCGATAGGGAACATTGCTTTTTGGAGTTGTGTTTGATTTAAGCGGCATAAGAAATAGCTTTGGTCCTTATTTTGATCAAGTCCTTTGAGTAAATCGAATATATCTGCTTGTTGTCGAATACGGGCATAATGGCCCGTGGCAATCTTAGCTGCGCCCAAATTTTCTGCGTGTTCCAAGAAGGCCTTAAATTTAATTTCCTGATTACACAACACATCAGGATTGGGAGTGCGTCCATTTTTGTATTCGCTGAGAAAATTCGTAAAGACTTTTTCCCAGTAATCAGAAGAAAGATCGATAGTGTTTAAGGAGATGTCGAGTTTATCGCAAACCATCATGGCATCTTTAACATCAGTCTCCCATAGACAAGCAGCATCCTCAGTTGTGTCATTCCAGTTTTTCATGAATAAGGCCTCAACTTCATAGCCTTGTTCTTTCAGTAACATCGCTGTTACTGATGAATCGACACCTCCGGAGATGCCAACAATAATTTTATTATCAGTTATTTTATTCATAGTTAAGAGAATGATGAATAAGATCAAGAGGATAGCGCTTTCCGCTTTGGAAATCATTAACACAGCGTGACACTAGGGTACTTCTTAACCGCTTTTGCTCTTTTTGAATCTCTTCTGATGTTAACCAAACAGCACGATTGATGCCGTTATCAAGAACTTGTCCTATGTGTTCTTTAATACAGTTCCCATAAAAGCAAAAACGTAAATAGGTGATCTCTGATTGATGCGGATTAGGATAAAGATAAACACCGATTAATGATTCTGGTTCAAATTCCCAAGCAGTTTCCTCTAGGACTTCACGTTTGACGGCTTCAATCAAGGTTTCTCCATATTCCAGATGTCCAGCTGGTTGGTTATATACAAGCTTGCCATTGATTGATTCTTCAACCAACAGGAATCGACTATTCTGTTCAGCAATTGCAGCAACAGTCGTGTTAGGTTTCCACTGCATTATGATTTCCTTAGTGATTAGATGTTGTTAGATAAGTATAGATACTTCTAGACTGTCCGTGACAGAAGCTGACAAATCGTGTTATCCGCTGTTAATATTTTTTTAAATTTTTATTATATCTGGATTATCCCAGCTGCCCTTAATGTTGTATTGATACCTTAAGATTTCATCTATTTTATCTGGGATAGACTTGAATAATTCGCTAGTAAGATAAATAACGGCGCCTACACCGACACCTATCGGGCCAAATAATGCACTAGCGACAGGTAAACTGTTAGAGACCTTAGGTGTTATGGTTGCAATCTGGTCATAATCTTCTGTGACGAACCCAGTACGTCCACTGACAATAATATCTGCAGCGGGACCAATCAGCTCAAGATTATTTGTATAAGCATGTCCTTGATCCATATTAAAGTTTCCACTAATACTATCGAACGCAAATCCTTTTTTGAAAAGATCGGTAAAATCGAGCGCGAGTCTTCTTGGTAAGGTTTGAATACTCAGTAGTCCAAATAGTCGACCAGCAGATGGGTCGATATCAAGGAATTGGCCCTTACCAATTTTCATATCGAGTTCACCAATGACTTTTTTCATAGAAAAATTCATTGGCGTGTCCATCCAGTTTGCATTCATTTCAATTGTTGTTTGCCCCTCTTGAATGTTAGCAGAGCTATAATTAAACGTAGCGAGCATAGTTTCAATGGACTCAGATTCTAATTTGGTATAAAACTCAGAACGATCTACACCATCTATATGTATCCATTCACCGTTTGCCGTAATATTAAGATCGGGTTTGGAAATACTGAGATTACTAATATTGATACCATTTTCAATATTGTTGGTTTGTAGTTCAAGTTGTCCAAGTTGACTACCTTTATAATTAAAACTTTTGATACGGACATCTAGTTCGGGTATTTTATCTATTTCAGAGTGGCTCGAATAATTCTCGGTTTCGCTCTCATGTAATGACAACGATTCTAGTTCAACAATCAGTTTGTCATTTTTATTTTTATCTGTTTTTAATAGTTGAGCATGACCTTTAATTTCACTTCCATCAAAAAAAACTTTCCATCCTTCAGTAGAATTGCTTAAATTGATTTTGACATCAGCAAAATTATTTTTTAAGACTTGTAATTCACCAATAGTGAATTCTCCAGTTATGCTACTAGTTTTTTGAAACGCGCTTTTGTGTGATTGGACGTTATTGTCTACTGCAATTATATCTATCCATTTCGACAGATTTAATTCATCAAGATCACCTTGTATTGATATTTCTTCTGTTTGTGACGATTCCTCATGTTGTTGGCCTAGACCGACAAGTATATTCTTAACTATAAAGTTCTCGCTGTTGTCGATATTGACATCAGTAAAAAAAATATTATCGAAGTTAAAATTAATTTTACTAATTGATGCATCAGTCAATCTAGTTGATAGAGTTAAGAGTCGTGAGTCTTTTTTTCTTTTATCAAAGGGATAAGGCAAGTTTATCTCAATACCACTTAAATCAGAGCTTAATTCGACATCTCTGATTGTAATATTATCGTCTGATATTATTGTTTTAAGTAAGAGGGACCATTTACTTCCTCCATCAAAATAAGGACTTATATTTTTGCCGAATTTGTTGAATGATGGAAAAAAACTGCCAAGTTGGTTTACAATAAAACCTTTGTTAGCAAAGCCAGATATTTCATATATTTCAGCGGTAGATTCTTCAGGATCTATTTTGGGAATATTCAAAGTTACAGGCAAACTATGATACAAAGCATGGATGTTGTTTGCCCATATACTATTATTGATAAAATTGATTTTACCGTTAACACTCTCAAGACTTAGCCCAGGTATATTAGATTCCATAGTGGCATCAGTAAAAGCCATAATGCCTTCAACATTTGTATCATCTTCGTCCAGGGGGATTACTAATTTCAGATCAAGTTCAAAATCACCGATGATATTATTTATTGATTCCCGTAGATATTTTTTTTCTTTGAGGGGACTCTGATTAACAAAATGTGTTATGTCGTTCGTATGACCTTCTAATGAGCCAGTAATATTTAATAGGTTATTACCTTTGTTATAGTTTTTAATTTCTGCTGATAATTTATTTATTTTTGCATCGTAGAGATTACCTGAACGTGATGAAATAGTGAGATCATCGTTATTCAAGACGATTTCAGCACTAAAATTATCAATGGAGGGCCATTCCTCATTATATTTGAGAGTTATATTCTCAATATTTATTATTGATTTGAAATGTCCTTCGGCATTATAAAATGGATAATCACTGAGATGTCCTCGGAAGAGTAAATCACCGGACAAAAGCTTGCCATTACTCAGAGCATTATTGAACCAGACACGTAATTCTGGATTGATTTGTTTTGGTAAATAAGTTGGTATTATATTTTCAATGTTCGTTTCATCGACATGTAATATCATGTCAATAAATGGAGACTTGTCATCAAATCTAATCCTTCCAGATGAATTAATAGACAAATCTTTTGATGTGAGATTAAAATCATGAATGATTATCTCAGTCATATCATTATAATTTATTTCTAGATCAGTGTTAAAGCCAGATAAAGAAAGTGGTTCATCATGTAATGTGATGATCCTAATTTTAGGATTTGAATCATTAAACTGAATATTAATTTTGTCACTACCGACATTTAATGAACCTTTTAGTCCAGATATAGAGTAATTTTGATTATTCGAAATAAGCGAAAAATTATTGAAAGCAGATTCAAATTGAACCAAATTATTAGCTAATGAGCTAGGTTTATAGCTTATTATTGAGTCTGTGATTTCCCCCTTGAATGTGTGTTGCTCAAATAGGACTTTGAACTTATCAGGAATGGCATTACTAGTAATTAAAAATGGTAGAACATCCTCTAGATACAAATAAGAGAAATAGCCGTCATATTCATAATCATTGTTTAAATCTTTTTCAATGAGTAATTGATGACTTGAAGTTGGCCAAGAAATATTTTCTGTTCGTAATTCATCGACCTTCATATTCAATAACCAATCCTTACTTTGAATACGGTTACCAATTAAGTTTAACGCTAAATTCTTTACTTTTAGTATATGATTATTATTGATTAGTGAAAAAGAGGAATAGTTTAATTCGCTATTAAAATCAATTAACTTGGATTGTTCCCATTTTGTCCATAGTTTAACGCTTGCAATACCACCGATGCTTTTAATTTTAAAATAGTTCAATAAACTAGTTGGATGAAAATTTTCTGTTTCAATATAAACTGATCCACCCCATTCAGGAGTCAATATATTGCCATTGATATCCACTAATACTTTTAAAAACTGCCCATATTTTTTTGGCAGAATAATATTGACTTCAAGTTGTACGCGTTGTTTGTCAGTTTTTAATTGAACTTTAACATCTGAGAATAACATTTTTTCATTAAGCGACTTTTCATCATGCCATGTTATAGATGCATTCTCGAGGATAATATATTTTTGTTTTAACAACCAAATCGATAAGTCAGAGCTTTTATTTGTAGTGGTGTGAATGTTTGATTCATCATTAGTGATAGATATTGATCCATCATGTCGTCGTAAAACATTAAGTTCTAAACCTGAAACAGACAGATAGTTTGGTATTATTTCACGAGCTTTAATACTGGCTAAAATATTTATATTTATTTGCGCAGAGTCTAGCCGTGTAATTAACTTAGCATTTTCCCCTGAATAAAGATCGATATTTTTCAGGTATATATTGGGGGACCAACCTTGCCAGTCAGCATCTATTTTTTCTATAACCACCTGATGTTTCATCTGATTGCTAACCCAAGATTGTATTTCACTGGTGTAACCACCAATTTCTGGTATTGCGAGGCGAACGACAGTTACTATAACTGCAGCGTTAAGAATGATGAAAGCAAACACATACCAAAAGCAATGGTATAGAGCTATAAGATATTTATTAAACATTAAAATAATTTAAAGTAGGATAATATCGTATTGTTCTTGTGTGTAAGTACTTTCTACTTGAAGACTAATTGATCTCCCAATAAAAGCTTCTAACTCTGCAACACTCGTCGATTCATTATCCAGTAGCATAGTGATAACACATTGTGAGGCAACAACTAATAATTTTTTTGCATTAAACTGTCGAACCTCACGTAAGATTTCTCGAAATATTTCATAACAAACAGTTTCAGATGTCTTGATGGTTGATCTACCTTCACAAGTAGGACATGTTTCAGAAAGAATATGTTCTAAACTTTCTCTTGTTCTCTTTCGAGTCAACTGTACTAAACCTAGCGAAGTTAGCTCGCTTAAAATCGTCTTAGAGTGATCTTTATCGACATATTTTTCAAGAAAACGTAAAACTTGTCGGCCATGTTCTGGGTCCTTCATGTCGATAAAATCTATGATTATTATACCGCCAAGGTTTCGTAAACGAAGTTGCCTGGCAAGTGTTTGCGCAGCTTCTAGATTGGTCTTATATATGGTTTCTTCTTGGTTACGATGACCAACAAAGGCACCTGTATTGACATCTATTGTTGTCATAGCTTCGGTCTGATCAATAATTAAATAGCCGCCAGACTTTAGTGGAACTTTTCTATTTAACGAGCGTTGTATTTCGTCTTCAATTGAATATAGATCAAGGATTGGATGATTCCCATTATAATATTCAATTCGGTTAAGAAACTTCGGAATAAATTTTCTTGAAAACTCTATCACCCGTTGATATGTTTCTTTTGAATCAACACGAACTTTGTCTACTTCTGAGTGGGCTAAATCACGCATTGTGCGCATTATCAATGGTAAGTCTTCATATACAATACTAGGCGGGAAAGTATTTTTTGCGCGTACCATGATTGACCCCCAGATTTTCCTGAGAAACTGTATGTCTTTATGAATATCTTCGTCCCTAACTTGTTCCGCAGCTGTTCTAATAATAAAGCCACCTTTTATTAATATTTCAGATTCGTCTAATGGGCGATCCAAAATAATACTATTTTTATCACTAATAATTGGTTTTTCGATACCGCACAGGTAGTCTAAAACAATATTTCTGAGTCGTTCGCGTTCTTCTCCGTCTTTAATCCTTTGAGAAATACTAATTGAAGAGTCATTCGGCATGAAAACGATATAACGTGATGGAATCGAAAGACGGGTTGTTAATCTGGCACCTTTACTTCCAATCGGATCTTTAATCACCTGGACAAGAATCTCTTCTCCTTCATTTATAATTGATTCAATCGGTCGAATTTCTTCCGATTCTTCCTTGTCATAATCATGTTCGTTAATGATATCCGAAGAATGCAAAAAACCCGTACGGTCAAGTCCAATATCTATAAAAGCTGCCTGCATGCCTGGTAATACTCTTGAAACTAAGCCTTTAAATACACTTCCTACTAGGCCACGTCTTTGTGTCCGTTCGATATGAACCTCCTGCAAGACGCCATTGTCAACAATAGCAATTCGTGTTTCTTGTGGAGTTACATTTATTAGAATTTCTTCACTCATTATAGGTGTTTTTATGACTGCAATATGTTGATTCACATCATTTTCAAGGACATTATCATATCATTAACTTGTTCTAAATGTGGTCAATAAGTGAGAAAAAACAGTTGTGTTAAGTATGCTGTATGTATGGATAAATAAGGATAGAATGATAAATTATGAATTTTAATAGATTTAGAGAATTTCTTCCGTCTGGTGGTGTGCTGCTGTCTGAAGAGTCTAAACGCGTTTATGAATGTGATGCTTTATCGGCGCATAGAGTTATGCCTGGCTGTGTTCTTTTACCTGATTCAGTAGAACAAATTCAAAAAATATTATCATATTCTTATTTGAATAATATTCCTGTTGTTGCGAGAGGAGCAGGAACAGGTCTCTCAGGTGGGGCTATGCCTCATGCTGAAGGAGTTCTGCTAAGCCTCGCTAAATTCAATAAAATCCTTGAAATTGACTCAGTTCAAAAAACCGCACGGGTACAACCGGGTGTACGTAATTTAGCTATTACTGAAGCAGTTAAATCATTTGGTCTCTATTACGCCCCAGATCCTTCATCGCAAATTGCCTGCACAATCGGAGGAAATGTCGCTGAAAATTCTGGTGGAGTTCATTGCTTGAAATATGGTCTGACGATACACAACATTATGCAATTGAAGATCGTTACCATCGAAGGTGAATTAATTACTATTGGGAGTCATGCATATGATTCAGCAGGCTATGACTTACTTGCTTTATTGACAGGTTCAGAAGGAATGTTGGGCGTTATAGTCGAGGTCACTGTGAAGCTCATTTCAAAGGCACCACACAGCAGAGTATTGTTAGCTTCGTTTGATGATATAGAAAAAGCGGGTAATGCAGTGGCTGGTGTGATTGCTAATGGTATTACTCCTGCTGGATTTGAAATGATGGATAAGGCGGGTGTTCGAGCTGTCGAAGACTTTGTTCATGCAGGTTATCCAATCGATGCAGAAGCGATCTTGTTATGTGAGTTAGATGGCAGTGAAGAAGAAGTGGAGATAGGTTTGAAGAAAATAAAAATTTTGTTGAAACAATACGGTGCTATCGAAGTGCGTGTTGCATGTGATGAAGCAGAATCAGAACTATTTTGGGCTGGGAGAAAAGCAGCCTTTCCAGCGGCAGGTAGAGTTGCACCGGATTATTATTGCATGGATGGGACTATCCCAAGAAAGCATATCGCCAAAGTGCTAGCGGGAATTCAAATTCTTTCAGAAAAATACAAACTCGATGTAATTAATGTGTTTCATGCAGGAGATGGCAATTTACACCCTTTGATTTTATACGATGTAGCTATTCCCGGGGAACTAAAACGTACTGAAGATTTTGGCAGTGAAATACTTCAATTATGTATAGCTATGGGTGGAACGATAACGGGTGAACATGGTGTAGGGATAGAAAAGATAAATGAAATGTGCATTCAGTTTCGTGACGACGAGCTTGAACAATTTCATGCAGTAAAAGCTGTGTTCGATTCAAAAAATTTGTTAAATCCCGGTAAAGCAGTACCCACATTAAATCGATGCGCAGAGTTTGGTGCGATGCATGTGCATCGAGGAGAAGAAAAATTTTCTGAACTAGAACGTTATTGAAATAATGTTCTTATTTCTCGTCATAACATCATTTGTAGCATAACTATAGTTAGTATTTTTTATGTATAAAACTAAGTCTTCATATCTATATTAATATACATTAATGTAATGAAAGAAAAAGTTGAACTAATTAAAGAGCATGTTTTCGATGCCATCGAGCAAAAGAAGCCGCTCAAGATCGTGGGTGGTAACAGCAAAGCTTTTTTGGGGAGAGCTACAAAAGGATCATTACTTGATGTTTCTGATTATAGTGGGATTATAAGCTATGAACCCACGGAACTATTTATAACAGCCAGAGCAGGGACATTGCTTAGTGATATTAATAATACGCTATTTAAATACGGTCAAATGTTAGGTTTTGACCCGCCTAACTATAATACTAGGACAACAATTGGTGGTGTTGTTGCTACAGGTTTGAGTGGGTCTCGCCGCCCTTATAGCGGCTCAGTTAGAGATTCTATTTTGGGTATTCGTTGTATTAACGGCCTTGGAAAGGACATGTCATTTGGTGGACAGGTGATCAAGAATGTTGCTGGTTATGATTTGTCGCGATTAATGACTGGTGCATTCGGGACTCTGGGGATTATTCTTGAAGTATCAATCAAGGTAGTTCCAATCCCGGAGGCAGAAATGACCTGTAGTCGTTCAATGACTAAAGGAAATGCAATAGTGAAAATGTTAGAATTATCCGGACAGGCTATTTCTCTCTCGGGAAGTTGTTATTATGGCGGAGTGCTATATGTCAGACTATCAGGTAACGAGAATAGTATAATGGCAACAAAGAAGAAAATAGGTTTTGATACAGATGAACAAGGTGTCAATTTCTGGGATCAATTGCGTGATTTTAAAGCGCCTATTTTTAATTCAGAAAAAAATATCTGGCGAATATCTGTACCGATAACTACGGTTCCTAAGATAGGAGATTCACAATTTGTGTTGGATTGGGGCGGAGGATTATACTGGCTAAATTCTGATCGTGCTCCTAAAGAAATATTTGATATGGCAGAAGAAGTCGGTGGCAGCGCAATGCTATTTCGTGGATATGATCAAAAACAGGAAGTATTTCAGCCATTAACAAATGGACTATTATCACTACATCAAGGCTTGAAGAAAGCTTTTGACCCGCATAGAATATTAAATCCTGGGAAGATTTACGCTTCGCTTTGAAAAAATGCAAACATTTATTGAGCAATCGATTAAAAACACACTAGATGGAAAAGAAGCTGAGCGGATTCTTCGATCATGTGTTCATTGTGGTTTTTGCATAGCGACCTGTCCCACATATCAACTTCTAGGCGATGAACTTGATGGTCCGAGAGGGCGTATATATCTAATCAAATCTATGCTTGAAGGTGAAGTTAGCACGAAACAAACAATGCAACATCTAGATCGATGTTTGACCTGTCGTGCATGTGAAACAACTTGTCCATCTGGTGTTGAATATGGAAAACTGCTCGGTATTGGACGACAACATATTAATCAGAAAATATCCAGGCCCTGGCAACATCGTCTTTATCGATTCTTGATTTTACAATCATTCCCGTATAGAAAAAGGTTTGATCTTATTCTAAAATTTGGACAAATCTTTCGTTTTTGTTTATCAGAAAAATTAAAAAGCGTGCTCCCTATTCGTGTAAAGCAGACTAAATTTATTAATATGAAAATGCATTCTCGAAAGGTCATATTATTTGCCGGCTGCGTTCAGCCTGTGTTAGCACCGGAAATAAATGATTCGGTAACAAAAGTATTAGATGTCCTTGGAGTTTCAGTTATTGAAATCAAGAATGAACAATGCTGTGGTGCTTTGAGTCATCACCTTACGGCAGCAGAGCAAGCCTTATCATTTATGCGAAAAAATATTGACTTATATTGGCCAGTAATAGAGCAAGGTGTAGAAGCAATAATTGTATCAGCTAGTGGTTGTGGAGTTCATATAAAAGATTACGGTTATTTATTACGAGAAGATCAAGAATATGCACTGAAGGCAGCAAAAATTTCTACAATGACAAAAGACATCTCTGAATTCATGTCAGAATTTGAATTAGAAGACTTGAAAATAGATAATTCAATAAATGTGGCATTTCAAAGTCCTTGTACATTACAGCATGGACAGAAATTGAGTGGTATCACTGAAAGTTTGTTGCAGCGATTAGGCTTTACACTTGCACCGATTCTCGATGCAGATTTATGCTGTGGGTCAGCAGGTGTTTATTCGTTACTGGAAAAAAATATTTCAAACAAATTACAAGACAAAAAAATTGAAAGTTTAATGCAGGGAGAGCCTGAATTGATCCTTACAGCCAACATAGGTTGTCTCAAACATTTACAACGGAATAGTCCAGTACCTGTGAAACATTGGATAGAAGAAGTTGCTGCATCAATCAGATAATGCAAAACTTATGTTTTACCTGATTGTCTTAGTGTATTTTGTTATTGCGACATGTTATTCGATTACTAACATGCCAGATTCTTTATTATCATCAGTGTTTCCAATATCACTAGCATCATTAAAAATATCATCATAACCACTGGCTGGCGGATTACCATCGTGAACCTTAAATTCACGTTGTTGTAGATAAGCTTCCCGCGTGAATGAATAAGCATCAAGCGCTGCTTCGTCGCGTATATTTGATTTTTCAAGTAAATTAGCGCGTGTATTTATAGCGTTCAAGACGCTGATTGGGGCCATCACAACACTAGAAAAGTAAAAGAATGGGTTTAATAAGGTGCTTGGGACTTGATCTGTTATGTCGCGTGTCGAGCTTGGGCCCAAAAGGTATAGATATGAACCTTGATTTACCCCCCAAGTAGCTAATGTTTGTCCAAAGTCTTCACTATTCGCCGGCATCCCAATTGGAGTGGAAATATCAAATAAACCTGCGATACCAAAAGTTGAGTTATAAGCAAATCGAAGCATATCGGTCATACCTTGTTCAAATTTGCCTTGTAAAAAATCATTGAATATGACATTTAAATAACTCAAATTATCGAAAAAATTTGAAATACTAGTTCTTACTGGTACTGGAGTTAGACTAACATAGGATTCTGCTACTGGTTTGATAAATTGCTTATCCAATTTTTCTAAAGCGTTGAATACAGTCCGATTGGCTGGTTCTAGTGGATCATGGCTATTCTCAGAGACGTTGTTTTGTGTCGTAGCACAGCCCGCAGCTAATATTAGAACTCCACTATAAACTAGATATTTAACTAATTTCAATATATGGCTTGCAGTCATGTTTAGTCTCTCTTACTGTTCAAAAAAATTGTTTCTACATTACTGTAAATATTGACATACCTTAACGCTTGAGACAATTTTTAATGTTGATTTAATAAATTATTTTGGTTGTATGTTGCTAATTTTTTGCTTTAGACTGGTAATTAAGGAATCAAAACCTCGTTTTTTAATGACAGAGGAATAATCTGCTCTTTTCAAAGACAAATCATTGATACCGTTAGCTATTACACTTATTATTTTCCAGGCTCCCTTATTATTTTGTACAATATAATTGAATGAGACAGGCGTATCATCTATTCGCACAAACTCTGTTTTTATTACAAATCTATTTTTTTTCATTTGTTCTATTGACAGAGTTCTAAAAAGCTCTCCGTTATAGGAGTTAAATTGATTGACATAAGTTGATATCGTTAGACGATTAAATGAATCAATAAAATCTGTTTGTTCCTTTTTTTCTAACGTTTTCCAGTACCTACCTAATATGACCTTAGCGATTAATGGGATATCAAAATGTGTAACCATTACCTCTTCCATCACATTATAACGTTCTTGAAAAGATTTAGTACTGACGTCCTTCATGATGTTTAGCAAGGAGGCATGTAATTCATTAACAGGTACATTAATTGACGGTTCCCTATCTACTCCAGCCCAAATCATCTTGCTAAAACAAAAAAAACTGATGAAGAATGTTGTTATTAGTAGATATTGATGCTGTAGTTTCATTTATTTGAGCCTGTTGTTAATAGTATATACTAAATAAGAAGAACCACTTTGTGTTCATACCATCAATAAGATGTCATTATAAATCTTAGAGGTCCTTAAATAACGTTTATTGCAATTTGATACTTAATTATAATAACGATCTTTCCAAACTGCACCTTTTCCAAAATAATAATGAAATGCAGAGCCCCATGTCATTATAAGATAGAGAGTACCCACCAATGGCAAAGAAAGGCAATACAAGGGATTCATTGAATAGTAACGTAGCGTTGGCAAGTAACACATGATTTGTATTCCAAGTATGACTATTCCAATGGTTATTATATCTATTTGCGTTTGCAACAATGCCGCTGTAGGTAAGACAAATGCTGCAATCATTACTGTAGTGCAAAGTAATAATAGTAATGGGGAATAAGCCAGTTGAGTGTAGGCTGTGCGAGTCACCATTTGCCAAATCATTGAGAGTGAATTGTAAGGACGAAGACTCATCGCTGAATGGGTCAGTCCCAACCATATTTCATGCCCATTTTGTTTAACTTTTTTGGCTAACGAACAATCATCAATTAGCATATTTTTAATACAGTTAAAGCCACCTAAATTTTCAAGAACATTTGCATCCAGCAAGATACAACCGCCTGCTGCTGCAGCGATTGACGAACTAGATTTGTTTGAAAGGTGAAATGGATAAAGTAATTTAAAAAAAAATATAAAGGCTGGCATTAAACTTTTTTCCCAATTTGATTCCATCTTCAAATGAGCCATTAAGGAAAGCATTTTTATATTATCTTTCTGTGCTTTTTTTATCAGCGTTGGGATAAGTCCGGGCTTTAAAAAGATATCGGCGTCTAGTAAAAGCAGATAGGGCGTTTTGATTAGTTGACGGCCTTGTTCCAAAGCCCATAACTTACCACTCCAACCTTCAGGTAGTGGGGTGCCCATAACAACATGTAAATTATTCAAATTTACGGCGAGAGCTTTTTCGACAGTATCATCGGTAGATTGATCATCGATCAGTATTACATTTAGTCCTTCTCCTTGTTCTTTTAGAGCAGCGAGTGTTTTATCGATTGTTTCTGTCTCATCTCTTGCAGGAATAAGAACAGTGGTATTAGATAAATCGAGGTCTTCTACTGATTGGCTATCGAGTGTTTCTCGGGTGCTCCAAGCACGACACGGTAGTAGTAATATTGCGAGCCAAATAAGCAATCCTGGCATTACTGCCAAGAGTGTTATTTCCATTACGCGACTTGTTTGTTACTACTGCAACTTTTGGCGGCTGTAGTTTTCGCAACTAGTTTTGGTGCGATTACCTCATCTTTATAAAGTATAGGTAATTCAGGTGCCATTTCGCCATCAGTCCTAGGACCTCTCAGGAATACACCCAATGCTTTAAATGGATGGTTAACTGTGTCATTGACAGCGGTAGCTTCGAAGCCGCAATGAACCATACAGTTATCACATTTTGGATTTTTTCCAGTACCGTAATTGTCCCATTCGGTTTCTTCCATTAAGCCAGCAAAGGTTGATGCATATCCCTCGCCAACTAATAAATAGCAAGGTTTTTGCCAGCCAAAAACATTACGGGTTGGGTTGCCCCAAGGGGTACATTCATATGTCTGATTCCCTGCCAAGAAGTCTAAATATAAGGATGATTGATTAAAACGCCAATTTTTGCCAATGCCCAGTTTAAATAAGTCACGAAAAAGTTGTTTACTCTCCGTCTTTTTTAGAAACACGTCTTGCTTAGGTGCTCTTTCATAGTGATATCCTGGGGATATAGTGACAGCCTCAACACCCAATCCCATCGCCATGTCCATGAACTCGGCTACTTCTTCGGCGGGCTCATTTTGAAATAAAGTACAATTAATAGTGACGCGGAAACCCTTTCCAATAGCCAGTTTAATTACGCTTATACATTTTTCGAAGACACCTTCTAGGCAAACCGAAGCATCATGTCGTTTTTTGTTACCGTCTAAATGGATAGAAAAAGTTAGATAGGGTGATGGTGTGTATTTGTCAATATGCTTTTTTAGCAATAGGGCATTAGTGCAAAGATAAACAAATTTCTTGCGTCCAATGTAGCCATTTACTATCTGAGACATTTCTTTGTGAATCAATGGTTCACCACCAGCAATAGAGACAACAGGCGCTCCACATTCATCAATTGCATTCATGCACTCGTCATAACTTAGCCGTTTATCAAGAATCTCTTTTGGGTAATCAATCTTGCCACAACCGGCGCAAGCTAAATTACACCTGAATAAAGGCTCCAACATCAATACAAGAGGATATTTCTTTACACCACTGATTTTCTTACCGAGAATATATTTACCCATTCTGTATTGCTGAATAAAGGGGACACTCATTGTGACAACTCCAGATTATTTAATTGATTAGCAATATCCGTTAATTTTAATTCTAACATACTAAATCACGTCAAGATAAGTGATGTTTGAGTGAATGTACAGTCTGTGTTTTATTTATTTTTTATATAGCTATAGGCCTTACTTGTATCGCTAAATTATTGTTCTTCTTGCATGCTTCTTTGTCACTATACATAATAGACACATTTGAGAGTTAATAAGTAATGGATAACGACATTAATACACCTCTTTTAGATCAGATTGATTGTCCTGCAGACCTCAGAATGCTGCCCGAATCGCAATTAGAACAGCTTGTCGAAGAACTAAGATTGTTTTTATTACACTCTGTAAGTAAAAGTGGTGGACATTTTGCAGCGAGTTTGGGGGTCACTGAATTAACGGTAGCATTACATTATCTCTATAATACGCCCGAGGATCGTCTTGTCTGGGATGTGGGACATCAGGCTTATATTCATAAAATACTGACGGGTAGAAAAGATCAATTACATAGTATTCGACAATGGGAAGGTTTAAGTCCGTTTCCAAAACGTGGTGAAAGTGAATATGATGCCTTTGGTGTAGGCCACTCCAGTACATCTATCAGCGCTGCTTTAGGGATGTCTATTGCCGCTGTGAGAACTGGTTCCGGTCGAAAGTCTGTCGCGATTATTGGCGACGGCAGTATGACTGCTGGGATGGCTTTTGAGGCATTGAATCATGCCGGTGCTTTACATAACGATCTATTAGTTATCTTGAACGATAACAATATGGCAATTTCACCTAATGTCGGAGCCTTATCAAATCGTTTTGCACAGCTATTATCTGGAAAGTTTTATACTAGTGTTCGCAGTAACAGTAAGAGAGTGCTGTCAAATATACCTAGTGCACTTGAGATAGCGAGGCGTGCCGAAGAACATGTTAAAGGGATGATTAGCCCAGGGACATTATTTGAAGAATTTGGATTCAACTATATAGGGCCTATAGATGGTCATGATATGCACGCTTTAATTGCAACATTAAAGAATATTCAAGAACTTAAAGGTCCTCAATTTTTACACATTATCACTAAAAAAGGTAAAGGTTATGCGCCGGCGGAAGACGATCCAATCAAATACCATGGCGTGACGCCTTTTGACCCGAATAAAGGCATTATTTCTTCTGTTAAGCCGTTATCAGGGCCAACCTATAGTAAAGTATTTGGTGACTGGGCCTGTGATATGGCCAAGCAAGATCATCGTTTTGTAGCGATTACTCCTGCGATGCGCGAAGGTTCCGGCTTGGTTCAGTTTGAAAAAGAACATCCAGATAAATATTATGATGTGGCAATAGCAGAACAGCACAGTGTCACTGTTGCAGCTGGTATGGCATGCGATGGATTGAAGCCTGTTGTCGCAATTTATTCGACGTTCTTACAACGTGCATATGACCAATTGATACATGATGTCGTTGTTCAGAAATTACCAGTACTTTTTGCTATTGACAGGGCAGGCTGTGTTGGCGCCGATGGTCCGACACATAACGGTTCATATGATTTGAGCTTTATGCGTTGTTTGCCGGATATTGTGATTATGACACCTTCTGATGAAAATGAATGTCGGCAGATGCTATATACAGGCTACCAACTTGATCAACCTGTCGCTGTTCGTTATCCACGTGGCGCGGGCCCAGGTGTTGAAGTAGTCAAAGACATGCAGGCACTTCCTATTGGTAAGTCTGAGCTCAGGCGTAAGGGTAAAAGTCTGGCTATTTTGGCGTTTGGAACAATGGTTGAACCCTGCGAACGTATTGCGCAAGACCTCGATGCCACAATCGTGAATATGCGTTTTGTTAAACCTATTGATGAAATGCTTATTATCGATATGTGCGAAACTCATGAATTGATCATTACCGTTGAAGAGAATGCTATATCCGGTGGAGCAGGTACAGCAGTGAATGAGGTGATTGCAGCAAATCGGATCAAACAAAAAATTGCTAATTATGGTTTACCAGATAGGTTACTGCAGCATGGTTCTAGAGAGGACATGTTGAGAGACGCAAAGCTTGATTACGAAGGGATTCTTGATTTTATTACTGGGCGGATGAACGAATATGAGATGGATTATTTTGTTAGCAGTGCGTCTTAGTTAGATAAGAATTAATAAAGATTAATCGTTATTGAACAATCTTTTTCATTTCTTCAATAAATCTTTCTAAATCATTATTACTAATATCTCCCATACAAGAGATACGAAACAATGATTTGGCAAACCCACCTTGTCCGGCATAGATGATAAAGCCAGCGTTCTTTAGTTTATCGTGTAGTTCTTCATAACTGATACCCTCAGGTAGCAGGAATGAATTTAGTACACAGGAGGTTTCATTTCGTTCCAGTGAGGCTTTCATGTTTAATTCAAGCAAACCATTGCGAACAATGTCCATTCGTTGCCAGTATTGTTTCTGGCGTTTTCGCCAACCACCGGCATCGTTTAACTCATCTAATGCCTCGGCCAAGGCATAGAAGGTTTGTATTGATTGGGTGAAAGGTGTGCTATTGCTATCTTGTAGTTTCATATAGGTCACAAGATCAAGATAGAGTGTGCGGGCAGGAGTTGCCGACATTTGTGTTATCGCTTCTCTATTACTGATAACGAATGAAGTGCCGGGGACACCATGTAAACATTTATTTGCTGTTGCGGCGCAGGCAGCGATGTTCCATTCCTTGAATTTAATCTCTTCCGCACCAAAACTGCTAACGGCATCGAGCAAAAGTGGAATTCTCCCATGTTTATTAGAAAGTTCAGCAATGGCATCGATATCATTTAATCTTCCGGTGGTTGTTTCATGATGTACAACGGCAATATGGGATAGCTGTCTATTACATAGCAGCTCACTCTCTAACTTAGTCAGATCGATTTCCTCACCCCACTCATGATGAAGTATTACGTGTTCTATATTATGTGTTTTTGCTATGTAACTTAAGCGTTCACCATAGACACCATTTTCTATAATTAAGACCTTCCCATGTGAAGGCACAAGACTAGTTATCATACCCTCCATTGCCGAGGTGCCAGAGCCAGTAAAGACTATGCTAGTCCATTGTTCTTCTGGCAGTTGATAAATATTTAGTAGATCGGTTTTGATCTTATTTTGTAATTTAATAAATTCTTGTTCACGATGACACAGATCGGGCTTTAATAGTGCCTGACGAACACGCTCACTTAAAACAACTGGACCAGGATTCAGTAATATAGTCATGATTAAAAGCTGCTATTAATATGTTTCATCAGTCTATTCAATACTTTATTTGGTGTGATGTCGGGTCTAGGTAGGTCTCCTATTGTGCCAGATGCTATTCTTAGATGGGCGAATACTGGCCCGTCTTGTGGTCCTATATTAAATAGCTTATCAATTATGTCGATTTCATTACTGGATAGACACACACTGTAACCACTTGCCTCTGCTACCTTCAAAAAATCGACATTACCACCAACGGTAGCTTGACCACCGGTAGAATCATGAACTTCATTATTCAATAGTATGTGGATTAGATTGTGACCTGCATAACTACCAATAGTAGCAAAATTACCCATACGCATCAGACCTGCGCCATCACCATCAATAATAACAACTTTTAAATCAGACCTAGCTAAAGCAACACCTAAACCTAATGATGAAGCACAACCCATAGAACCCACCATATAAAAATGGTTGGAGCGATCATCGATGGCAAATAACTCACGACCGGTAAACCCTGTCGTCGCAATTAACACTGTGTTTGCTTTAGGTGTCCGTTCGATAATTCTTTGCAAGACCTTATTACGATTAAGAGTTGATGCATCGGGATTATATGATGAATGAACAAGCGTCTTTCGTGATGAAATATCTTTCACTGGATTTTTATATAACGCCTGTGGCGCGACTGTACCTTTTTCCATTATAAAGGCGTAAGGTCTTTGTTCTTTTTTCATATAATGATCTGCACGTTCTAGAGCTGGTCCTATATCTTCAACATTATTTGGAAATACTTCCCAAGGGACGCACATGGTGTCGAATAAATCTTTAGTTATTTGACCCATTAACTCATGTTGTGGCTCGTCTTTAATTCCAGGCTGACCACGATGAGTGCTTATAAGTAAATTTGGAATACGAAACACATAAGAAAGAGATGTTAACGGACTGATAGCGTTGCCTAGTCCTGAGTTTTGCATCATAACAACAGAACGCTGACCACCTATTGCTGCTCCTGCTGCGGTTGCTAATGCATCTCCTTCGTTAGCAGAGGAGACGTATTCCAATGTGTCATCGTTAATAACATAATTTATAAATGGTGTCAGGAATGAGCATGGCACACCCGTATAACGACTGAAACCGAATTCGCGTGCCGCTTCAATAAATTCTTTTGCTTCGATCAATTTCGCTCTCTTTATTTTATAAAGTCGCTAGCGCGATCTATATCATCCAATGAATTTACATCAAGCCAATGACCGTCTATATAATGAACATGGACTGGTTTCTCTTCTTGTATCAAATAATTTAACAAGTCAGGTATCGTAAGTTCATTGAAGTTTTTTGCTGACTTTAATTTTGTCAGCGCCGACTCTATCCATTCTCGGCCTTGTTTTCTGACACGCATCATCCCGATCCAGTAACCAGAAGGCTTTTTCTTAGAGGTATCAATTGAAGAAGATAGCTGTATTAATGTGACATCTTGCATAAACGGAGAACGATCATCATCTTTACTGCAATAGGCATAATCAGGATTGCCGGTTATATTTGGATTATCCAAAGCAGAATCAACGATAATGACGACTTCCCCATCTGTTTCAATCAAGTCTCTCAGAATATATTCCCGAAACAATAGATCGCTATAAAGAATCAACATATCGTCATTAAAATTTTCGTTTGCACAAATCAGTGTTTGTAGTTCATCACCTCTTTCGTAATCTTCATTGATACATTTCTCAATGCCGAGGAGATCTATCGCTTCCGCTTTATAACCTGCTATTACAGTAGATTTATTTATACCTACTTTTTTCAAGCCATCCATTAATCGACCTAGTAAGGTTTTACCGCCAATACTGATCATCGCCTTTGGTTTATCATGTGTCAGCTCTCGTAATTCACTGCCCCTGCTTGCAGCTAGGATGACGGCATGGACATCTGATTTTTGTACTAAATATCTATCTTGTGCCTGACTTAATTCATCAGCACCTTGTAACTGAAAGATATGATCAACACTGGCAATTTTATCTTCAATATCGGCTAGAGATTCTGAATCAAAAATAGCTTTACTAGTTTTTTCCATTTCATGAACAGAAGAGCGAATTAAATGATTGGCCCAAATAACCAAATTAATTCCTGCCTTACGAAAGGCATCTGTTGGTGTACTATAATATTTAGTTGGGACAATAACCAAGGGTGAGCGCTCAGCCCATTCTTTTGCAAAGGTGAGGATCTCATCTGGTCTGGAGAGTTTACTATGAATCAATACACCATCAGCACCGGCTTGACGATAGGCCTCTGCTCGCTTCAGTGCTTCATTTAATCCCCAGCCGGCAATCAGCGCTTCAACTCTCGCAACGATACTAAAATCATCATCGGATTGACTATCTTTACCTGCTTTAATTTTGCCACAAAATTCATCAATATCGGCCAAGGGTTGTTTGTTACCATCGATAAAGCTATTTGTTTTTGGAAATTGTTTATCCTCTATACAAACGCCAGCAATATCACGTTGTTCTAGTTTTACGACAAGTCGACGCATATTGTTGAAATTACCATAACCGGTATCACCATCTAACAAGATTGGAATGCTTGTTGCGTCAGACATAAACTCTAGCATGTCGACTACCTGAGTCCAGCTTGCTTCGTTGCTGTCACGCACACCAAATTGTGCTGATATGGCAAGACCACTACCCCAGATACCTTTAAAACCGGCACTTTCTACAATACTTGCAGAAATACCATTATGTGCTTCCAGAATGAATTCAAGTTCATTTGATTCAAGCAAAGAGCTTAGTTGTTTACACTTGCTAATTTTTTCACGACTATTTTTAGACATTTTTATATTTAGCTAATGATTAATAATTGATAGGTGATAATTTAGGGATTATCTCATTTTGGGCACGTTCAATATCTTCAGGAAAATCTATTTCGATCCAAGGAATGCCAGTAACATCTTCATAGCCAAATTGCTCGGGATATATTAATAATAGATCGCGAATTGCTTCTTCATACGGTGTATTGTTTTTGTTTTTTGCAAGATAGTCATTTATTCGCCCAAGCAATGATGTGCCTATTAGCTTAGTAAACTTGAAAAAGCCGACTGATTCACCTTGTATAGCGTAATCAAGCTTTTCATCGATATTTTTTCTAAACTCATTTATTTGAGCATTTTTATCAACACAAATTTTTACAGGTTCATTACCAGGGATAAAATCACGGTCGAGCAAAAGGCAGTTTTTTATATTCGTATTGATCAGACGAGTTATCATTTCATGACCATACAGAACATCAGCATCCATCAAAATAAATTCAGATTCATTGTATAGTGTTTCTTGTGCACAACTAAGGCTGATAATACTTCCTTCGGCATAACGATCATTATAAATATAGTTTATTGGTATTGTTTCATTGCTGAGATGAGTCTTTATCATTTCAGACTGATAGCCAGTGACTATTGTTATTTCTTCGATATGATTTGCCGAAAGAATTTCAATATGACGCTTTAATAGACTTTTCCCTTCAAACTTCAGTAATGACTTAGGTTGATTGGCAGCATGCATACCGAGTCTGTTACCAATGCCTGCGGCAAGAATAATAGCCTTCATAATCTTGTTATTTATACCTTTGTGTAAATGGTTCTTGAACCAAAGGACTTCAAGTCCCTCATTTGCAACTATCAGGAATAGTTGGATTGTATCATTGTTACAAAAAATGTCCTTATGTACATTTGCAGATGAAAATATAGTCATGAATAATATATGTTAATAAGCCATTATGAATGATTATAATCAATATAATTAGCCCTATAAATAAATATTACTGAGCAACTTGACGATGAGAGTATGTGATTCATTTGTCAAAGAGCAATGAATTATCGGTCAGGCAAGGTACTATTTTAGGGTAAGTCTTGATTAATTGCTGGCTTCATGGGTTATATTAAAATTGTAAGTAAGTATGCAAATACACAAAATTGTTTTTCATCTCTATGGCATGATTTCTGTAAAATCAAATCAACTAATATATCTTCGGCTAATACTTTCTTTTTTTATTTAATTCAAATTGAATATCTATTATTTTTTACTCGACTATCTATGCAGGTCATTAATTGAAAAATTTTTTGTAATTATATTCATGTACGTTTCTCGAACAATCAATTTTTACAAGAGTTATGTTGTTTATATAGATTGATTAGATTCTGTGTGGATGAGTCCATTCCTTTTGATGCTACCGTGTCTTCTAAATTATCATTAATCTTAACAGCAAGCTTTTTTCCTAGCTCGACACCATGCTGATCAAAAGAGTTAATATCCCAGAGTAGGCCCTGTACAAATGTTCTGTGTTCATAAATTGCAATCAAAGATCCTAGCGTTTTTGGTGTTAGCTTAGAATACAAAATAGTTGTACTTGGCTTGTTGCCGGGAAAATATTTTTTTGGGTCAGAGTTTTTTTCCCCTTGCATTAAAGCTTGACTCTGAGCAAAGCAGTTAGCAACTAATTGTGCATGATGCGTTTTATTTCCTTTTTTTGATAATGGCACAAGAAAATCAATTGGGACGAAATGAGTTCCTTGGTGGAGTAATTGAAAAAATGAGTGTTGAGAGTTTGATCCTGTTGAACCCCAGACAATGGGCATTGTTTTGTAATTAATGGGTTCGCCATTTAAATTAAATGATTTACCATTACTCTCCATAAAAAGTTGAGCGAGATAATCTGGAAAAAGTCTCAGTGATTCGTCATAAGGAATGAATGCGTGTGTTTGTGCATCAAAGAAATTGGAATACCAATAATCAACTAAAGCAAGGATAATAGGGATATTTTTTTCTATTGTTGTTTTAGAAAAATGTTCATCTACCTCATGGGCGCCAGAAAGCAAGTCTTCGAAGTTATTGAAACCAATTGATAATGCAATAGGTAGTCCAATTGAAGACCATAATGAAAAACGGCCGCCTACCCAATCCCACAACTCAAAAATATTTTCACTCGTTATACCAAATTCACGTGCCGCATCGAGATTATTAGAAACGGCTACAAAATGTTTTCCAATATCATCACACCCAATTTTTTGCATCCATGTTTTTAGCGTCCTCGCATTTGTTAACGTTTCTATTGTTTTAAATGATTTAGATGAAACAATGAATAATGTTGTTTCAGGATTTATTGATTTTTGTAGAGATTCGATTGTTTGATAATCAATATTAGATATAAAAAAGGATCGTAAGTCATCATGTCGATATTTTTCTAGGGCATCAACTACCATTTTCGGACCTAGATCGGAACCGCCAATTCCTATATTAACAAAAGTATCAATAGGTTTGTTTGTCCATCCACGATGAGTTTTGTCATGAACCTTTTCAACAAAAGCTTTAATTCTATTGAGCTCAGCATGAACTTTTCCAACGATATCTTTATTATCTACTTCAATTTTTTGTCTAATTGTAGCTCTCAGCGCTGTGTGTAGCGCAGCACTATTTTCTGTTGTATTAATCTTCGCACCAGCGAACATTGATCTTATAGATTCTTCAACCTTTGATGCTTTTGCAAACTTGAAAAGTAATCCTAATGTCTCATCAGTAATAATGTTTTTAGAAAAATCTATGTAAAGTGTAGATAGTTGTTGCATATAGTTTTTGCCACGGTGTTGATCATCCATAAATAAATCATGCAAATGGATATTATGACTTGCTTCAAAATGGACTGATAGTTGATGAAGGATCTCTTGCTTATCATTAGGAAGATTCATGCTTTTTATTTCTCAGCGTATTAATTAGTTCAAAGGTTCAGTTGGCTGATTTTTGAGTCGAATTATATTAATAAAATTCTAATCAGATAGACTAATGATCTAAATTATACACCGTAATGAACTAATATGAGCCTTAATTTATTGCAGATGAATATAATTAAGAATGATATTAAATATCAAAGCTATATATTCATTATTGATGTAATCATGTCACGTTGTATCAGAAATGTAATGCTCTAGTTGTTCAATAATAAATTCCTTTTCTGAAATTATGTTCTTGACAACATCAATAACGGACAAAAGACCTAAAGTTTTATTATTGTCCACTACTGGCAAATGACGTATGTGGTTGTTCGACATGATAATCATACATTCATCAATCGTTTGAGATGAGTTGACTGTTTTTAAATCAGAAGTCATTATTTCACTAACATTTATTTCAGATGAACTTCTATTGTTTAAGATAACTTTTCTAGTGTAATCCCTCTCTGACATAATTCCGACTAGATTATCGTTTTCCATGACTAGTAAGGCACCGACTTCTTTTTCATTCATCATCTTTATTGCATCAATGACGAGAGAATTTGGTGTCACCGAAAAAACATCATTTTGTATAGTATTTAGTAGCTGGCTAACTGTCGTAGTCATGTTTATCTCTTTTTTTCACAAAGTCGAAAATGATAGACGCGCTTGTGTTTGTATTCCAGTATAGTACGCCTGATATTGAAATCAATATAGATATATTAATATTTCGCTTTAATTTAAATTACTTTGTTAAATTTGATATATTACATTTTTGTTGTATCGCACACTAAGTGAATTCATTTAAATTTTAAAGATAGGCATAACAATCTCATGACTGACAACATGCCAGAAAAAATTGGAAAATATGAAGTTCGAAATGAGATCAATCGCGGGAGTATGGGAGTCGTTTATCTTGGACACGATCCTTACGTAAATCGACATGTTGCTTTGAAGCTCGCATTTCTAGACTCACTTAATGAACCAGAGTTTGGTGAGCGATATCGTAAAATGTTTTTTAATGAAGCTCATACTGCTGGTTTACTAACGCACCCCAATATTATTAATATTTATGATGCTGGTGTAGATGGTGACAATTGTTATATTGTTATGGAATATATTGAAGGTGGTAATACACTTAAGCCATATTGTGATTCCAATATGTTATTACCTATCAATAAAGTCGTTGAAATAATATTTAAATGTGCAAGTGCACTTGACTACGCACATCGACAAGGGGTTGTACATAGAGATATTAAACCTTCAAATATACTTTTTACGCCCGACCAAAATGTAAAGATTGCGGATTTTAGTATTGCTCATATATATAACGCAGATTCAACGACGACACAGGTGGGTGGAATGATGGGGTCGCCAAGATATATGTCTCCGGAACAACTTAAAGAAGAATACATAACTAACCAGAGTGATATTTTTTCATTAGGTGTGGTCATGTATGAGTTGTTGACAGGACGACAACCATTTGCTGCAAATAGCTTTTCAGGATTGGTAAATAGTGTATTAAATGATGAGCCGCCGCCAATGAATAACTATCGGAATAATCTGCCTGAAGCTTTAAAAGAGATCGTAAATAAAGCTTTGAACAAAGATCTTTCTAATCGCTACAAGATGGGATTAGATTTTGCTGCAGATCTTACTAAAGCATTTGATATGTTGGGGAAGCCTAGAGAAGATATTTTTGTTAAAGAAAGATTTAATGCTGTCAAAACATTAGAATTTTTTGCTGATTTTGACGACACAGAAATTTGGGAAATTTTACATGCTAGTACATGGAAAGCTTATCATACTAATGATGATATTATTGTTGAAGGAGATATAGATGATTGTTTTTATGTCATCGTTAATGGCAGTGTTGAGGTGACGAAAAATAGATCAGTCATTCGAAGGTTGGAAAAAGGCGATTGTTTTGGTGAAATGGGTTATCTATCTAAAACTAAGCGAACTGCCACTATCAAATCACTTGATTGTACGTCGATAATGAAAATTAATTCAACAGTGATTAATCAGGCATCAATAAATTGCCAGGTACGATTTTACAAGGTTTTTTTGAGAACCTTAATAAATCGACTATCTGAAACTACAGAAAAGATATCTCAGGAGGTCTGATTAATATCAGGGTATTAGGGGATAATGGGACAATATAGAATTAATTTATTGGATATCCTTTATATGGAGGGTTCCAATGCTTGTAATGTGATTTAATAAAACATCTTATTTAATTGGACAATAATTTCTCATATGTTGGTTAAAGATATTAACTTTTAAATGAGCATGCAGTTAGAAGTTATTGTTGAAAATAGTAAAAATTAAAAACCTAAAACTTATAGGCTGAGAATGCTAAAGAAGATATAATATTCTTGATGTTTCAAGTAATAACGAAATATATATATAACTTATATTACCTGTGTAAAGTATTAAATTTAGTGTCCCCAACAGGAGTCGAACCTGTAATCTACTCCTTAGGAGGGAGTTGCGTTATCCAATTACGCTATGGGGACATATGAAGTATATCCACACTCTAATTTTAGCCATACTTTAGTTGCGCATCCAGTGTTATCTGTCAATTAAGCTACTCAAGATCCTTATAATTCTACAAGTATATAAATAATACAATATACTAAAAGAAACAGGTCATAGTTTAAATCACGAATCAGGATTGGATGGTTATATTCAACTCAGCTAATAATGTATTTTACTTTCATCATGATTATTATTTTGAAATGGTAAAGTAATCAAAATCAACAAAGGCATAACAAATATGTACGATACATCATCTTTACTCAATCAAAGAAAATTTCCAATGATTAAGCGAAAGAGCCTAACTACGCTACAAATCAATATTGGCTTGAAGTGTAATCAGCAGTGTTTTCATTGCCATGTTAATTCGAGCCCCAAAAGAAAAGAAAAAATGTCTAATGCCACTATTAAGGCAATTAAGCTATTTCTAAAAAATAATAATATTGAATCACTTGATATCACTGGTGGTGCGCCAGAACTTCACTCAGAATTCAGATCTCTTATAAAATATGCGCGTGAAAATGATGTGCATGTTATAGATCGGTGTAATCTGACTATTTTAGAAGAGCCAGGGATGGAATACCTTGCGCAATTTTTAGCAGATTATGAAGTAGAAATTATAGCTTCTCTACCTTGCTATGAACTAGAAAATGTTGATAAACAACGAGGTGTAGGTGTGTTTGAGAAAAGTATCAGGGGTTTGAAAAAATTGAATAAAGTAGGTTATGGACATTCAAATTTGGAGTTACCTTTGAATTTAGTATTTAATCCTCAGGGGGCAGCATTGCCACCACCACAAGATTATCTGGAACGAACTTATAAAAAAGAATTATTGGAGAGGCATGGAATTAAATTCAATAAACTTTTTACATTATGTAATATGCCAATAAACAGATTTGGAAGTACCTTGGTATCCAAAAATCAATTAGATGACTATATGAGAATGCTTACGGGTTCGCATAGGGAAGAGAATCTAAGAGATGTGATGTGTCGTAGTTTAATCAGTGTTGACTGGCAAGGTTATGTATATGATTGTGATTTTAATCAAATGTTGAATATAAATTTAAATGATGCCGAAGAAAAAATATCGATTTCTGATTTGGTTGGTAATGATATTGAAGGTGATATAATTGCAGTGCGGGATCATTGTTATGGTTGTACGGCAGGGCAAGGTAGTAGCTGTAGCGGTGCATTAACTGCTTGAGATTATATGCAAAAAAAAATATCTATTATAATCCCAACACTAAATGAAGCCGACCAAGTTGAACGACAGCTGGCTAAGCTTCAGACGTTACGGAAAAATGGTCATGAGGTGATTTTAGTAGATGGTGGCAGTATTGATGGTACAGTTTCATTAGTAATATCATTATGTGATCAAGTTTATGAGTCTCAACGATCACGCTCAATTCAAATGAACTATGGAGCAAGAAAAGCGACGGGAAAATGTTACGTATTTTTACATGCTGATACAATTCTTCCAGATGACATTATTCAGTTTTTGTTGAAGATTAATAATATTGAAGAAAAATGGGGCAGGTTCGATATAAGTCTGTCAGGAAGACACTGGCTATTCCGTGTTATTGAGTCATTTATTAATTGTCGATCAAGTTTTACAGGTATTGTTACAGGTGATCAGGTTATTTTTATTGGAGAGGAATTGTTTTCCAGAGTGGGAGGATATCCAGAAATAGCTTTAATGGAAGATATTGCTATATCTAGTTTGTTGATTAAATTTTCAAAGCCAATTCGAACTAGAAAAAAGGTAATCAGTTCTAGTCGACGTTGGGAAAAAAATGGAATATTTAAAACAATTATAACAATGTGGATATTAAGATTATTATATTTCTTTGATTATGATATTAATAAAATAGCAAGATACTATGGAAAATGAATTTTCTAGAGGAGCTCTCTTAATCTTTACAAAAGCACCTGTGCGCGGACATGTTAAAACACGATTAATCCCAAGCATTGGTCTAGAGCATGCTACTTCGATATATCAAGAAATTTTAACAAAGACGCTAAGCACGGCAAGAAAATCTAATTTTTCTTCTATACAGGTATGGGTTGATGGTGGGGTTGAGCATGCTTATTTTAAGCGTTTAAAAAGTAGGCATAAGGTTAAATTTTACAAACAGAAAGGTAAGGATTTAGGAGTACGAATGATGAACGCCTTTAAAATTGCTTTACGTCAATATTCTCATGCTGTTTTAATTGGTGGAGACTGTCCTTCATTAGAATATTTAGATTTAATAATGGCAAGTGACTATCTTAAGAACAATACAGATGTAGTCTTAGGCCCTGCAATTGATGGCGGTTACTATTTGATAGGTTTAAATAAAAACAATGCTCAAATATTCACAAATGTAAAATGGGGTAAAAGCGGAGTGTTTGCTCACACTTGTGAAAATATAAGTGCTCTAGGCTTGAAGCTTGACTTGTTGCCAGAGCGTTGGGATGTTGACCGAACTGTTGATTTACTACCTTACTTCAAGATGAAACGAAAAAACGCCACTCTTTACTACTAAACAACAAACCTGTTTCGACAAGTGTCAGTGAAATGACAGAATGTTGAGTCTGTTCTTCATTTGTGTGGTCATCAGTATTTGATGTTTATGGTGAATCTCAATGTCAAGATTAACGATTAAATCAATTAGTAAATAGGTCATATTTGATGTGAATGCCCTACACTTTTAGCAGATAAATAGTTTCTATAAGAACCAATACTCAAGTTTATTTTAACTTTCTGTAACGCATTGCGTAGACATACTTTATTCTATAATCTCCGATACGGTAGAGAAGGAGAGGTGTCCGAGTGGTTTAAGGAGCACGCTTGGAAAGCGTGTATACGTTAATAGCGTATCGAGGGTTCGAATCCCTCTCTCTCCGCCATTACTATGAATAAACCATAAACTTTCATTATACATACCCAAAGGCATACTCCAAATAATTAACTGTAGTTTGTGTATTGTTATATTGAGTAACGTGTTTGTGCCGTGAAAAATAATTGGTCTAGTCGAAAAATCGACTTCTGCTAACCACACCTCCGGGATCCCCCCGTGTTCTGAAAAACGCATAGGCACCATCTACATAGCATTTTGGATGGGTGATTTTAGTTTTTGTACATCTGCTTACTATGATAGTTTTAGAATGAGAAAGACAAATATTAGGACCACTATAATTTTGTATTTTTTATACGAATAATACAGTCAATTGTAGCATGCTGGAAATCCATAAATTCATTCGGTTTACATCCAATAACTTTTGGATCAAATGACCCCAAAACATCAATTTCTAATTGGTTGGCTAATTTCCTTATTAAAGGCTCGACGACTTCCATTGTTAGTCTGTTTTTCGAATTAATGTTAGCCCATACATTTGGATGGTAGGGAGTAAGAAGAAAAACTGGAGTAACACCTTTGTTAATTAGAGAGCGTATGTGTCTACGATATAGATCTAATGCATTAAGATCATAGTATGTGCCTTCCGTAAGATATGTTGGTTCTATCAACGGGATTGGAAAAACTTTCGAATTATCTATTTTTTTTGCAGAATAGATGATACTTCCATCAGGTAACAAAACAGAGTCTTCTAATCCAACCTCTTCGTCAAAAGAAGGAGCATCCTTGATTGATTCTTTGCCATTAGCGGCCAAAAACATTGCTTTTTTTATAGATCGAATCGTATATTCAAGACTTAATAGATTTGATAGTTTAGCACTGTTGAACTTGTCAGAGTTTGTCGTGAGTGTATCAACCTGTTCCAACTCCTTCAATGCATTCATATATACATCTGGGTACGCATTCTGCCAAGCTAAGCCTTTACCAATATGGAATACCCAAGGATCTATACAAAAAATAATTTTATTTGGTTTTTGATTAGAGTTGGTAGCAGCAAAGGAAAGTGCAATATGATCTTCAAGTAGAGCACCAGAAACTGCGAGATTAAAAATCTTTTCGCACATTTCTGCCAAGGAACTTTTTTTTCGAAAACTACTCAATTGCATTGCGTGGCTGCTACCAATTATCACGCAGTCAACTTCACCAACTGATTGCGCTAATTCAATCTTAATCTTTCGATCATTCCATGAATGAGATTTGAAAAATAAGCCATGATGAGATTGTATCAATCTATTAGCGTATTCCTTCGAGCTATTACTGGATACCCTGTAAATTCCTGCAGGGTCATACACAATGTTGACTGAAACAGCTGCGGACAACACTAATGTAGCAAACAATCCTAATATTATCAGATAGCGTTTCGACATTGTTCAGAACTGAAAATATAGGAATTGGCTCGTCTTTTTAAGATTCAGCAAAGCAAATCCTAAAACAAGCCCAGCCATTACTGCCCATACCTTGGTAGGACGCCAACTCAACCAACTTATCTGACGCTCATTCCGACTTGAGTCCAATGCAAGTGAGTAATGGGTGAGCCATTGCTGAACATTGGGCAATATCCAGACAACAAATAACCCTCCAACAAGCCAACAGATAGTAACCTTTCCAGCACCACCACCTATTAATGGGGCCAAACCATTAAAAATGATGTAATCGCTCCGTACCATGTGGCTCAGGAATGGGTAAAACTGATTGGGTAAACTAATCCCATTCAGCCCTATCATGCCCGATAAAATACTCATTGCTGCATCCATATTTTCCGCACGGAAAAACACCCATGCAGCCGTTACCGCTATAAAAGTCAAAAAAATCATAAATATATGGGCAAATTTTCCTAATGGCACGGCGCTTGTTCCAATCAGTGTACGCCAACTATGGTTGAGCACTAAGTACGCACCGTGCAACCCTCCCCAAATAATGAAATTCCACCCAGCACCGTGCCATAAACCGCCTAGAAGCATGGTTGCCATTATATTCCGATAGCGGATGAATTTACCATGACGGTTGCCCCCGAGAGGTATGTAGAGATATTCTCGTAAGAATGCGGACAATGTTATGTGCCAACGCCGCCAGAAATCAATAATATTTGAAGCTTTGTAAGGTGAATTGAAGTTCAGCGGAAGACGAATATTGAACATGCGCGATAAACCTATAGCCATATCCGAATATCCTGAAAAATCGAAATACAATTGCAGGGAGTAAGCTAGTGCCCCAAACCAAGCTTCAAAAAACATTGACTGCTCACCACTAGCAGCGCCATTAAAAACCGGTGTGGCATATAAGGCGAACTGGTCTGCAAGTACAACTTTTTTGAATAACCCAACAGCAAAAATTGTAATGCCAATAGCCAAATGATCATAATTTAGTTTATATACCCAATCTTTTGCAAACTGAGGCATCATTTCCTTATGGTGGACAATCGGGCCAGCAATTAACTGAGGAAAGAAAGTGACAAATAAACAATAATGCAGAAAATTATATTCTCTTGTTTTTCCTTTATATGCATCGACTAAATAAGCTATTTGCTGAAAGGTAAAAAAAGAAATTGCCAAAGGTAAAATAATGGTCTTTAAATTAAAGTCTAATCCAATTGCCAGGTTCAAATTATCTACAAAAAAATTGGCGTATTTAAAATAACCGAGAAGTACAATATTCCCAGAAATCCCAATAAAAAGTAATGATTTCTCATGGGACCAGACCTTCTTTACTAACATCACTCCAATCGAATAATTAAACAGAATCGAGAATAGTATTAATCCAAGATAAGCAGGATTCCACCATCCATAAAAAAAAAGTGAGGCACCCACTAACCAAGAAATAGCAATTCTATGATGCCCTTTCTTGCCAATCATAAAAAAGCCAATCAATGTAAATGGTAAAAATAGAAAGATGAATGCGTAAGAGTTGAAAAGCATATTTTTATTATATCTAACGACCTCTAAATTGTAACGCAACATCTTTCGGTATGAAAAAAATAAGAAGTGAAGTGTTGAATAATGGAACACTATGCGTATTTTGATAGTAAGGAACATACTTCATAGGAACTAAGACTCAGAAGGATGGGTACTAACTGATTTAGAAATGGACCATCTTTTTGGTAAGGATTTAGTTCTCTCAGTTTTACTGAAAACATCTCTTGCTGCTGTGACTGTTGTAAATAACAATTAGCTTAATCTAGCTGTATTGCCAATAAGTTACTATAACGATGAAGAGCTGTTTTTTGTAAATTAATTCTGTAGCTTATGTTGGATTGTAAGCTTCTTAATCGCTTTACTTCCTCGAGTCTTTTCGTTATCTATTACGACATATGTAAAGGACATACCAGAAAAAATATTTCTTGAAATAGCATTCAATTTAGATTTACCAGCAATGAAAGTTCTTCATTTTTTTGTAGATAAATATCAATCCGTCTTTACACACAGAAGACATAAATGGTTAAGAAGAGGTATAAAAGTATATGCAGAGGTATTTATGGCACTTTTACATAAAAAATATCTGAGTTGGCTTATCTATAATAGTTAAGAAAAGTGATGTTCTTTCTAAGGTGCCAACATAAAACGTATCCTGAGAATCAAGGTAACTAGGATGTGCTGTTTCTATCCTCAGAATTATTCTCTAAGAGTAATCCATTTCCTGTTCTTGAGTGTAGTAAAATTTGTCGATATGTCGTAACATTTTGATGTAATAAAATTATACAGATTGTGTAACAGAAGGTTGTCTAAATTAGGTGAGATTCCCTATATTTTCTCAATTTTAGCGAAATTAATAGAGATACTGGATAACTCTAGACTGTAACCACTGCCATATTCTGTATGCGACTAATTGAATAAAATTATATTTCTAGATTTAGATAATGATCCTATATTTGATATTCAGATACTATATGAATATAGAGTAACTGTGATTTGTAATGAACGCAGATTCAATTATATTATAAATATTAAGATGCTGGGTCGATTATTCTAATGAGATAAAAGGATTTACTGCTATACATTACGTATAAAGGCTTTTTCGATAACTTCATCAATTATAAATTTACTTCACACAATGCCAAATATATTTAAATTTTTGTATCAACTCTATATAGCCTTATTTTATATATTTTTTGTCGCGAACACCTATGCCTACGAGAATGATGTCAATGCATCATCTTGTGAAGAACGACAGCAATTTACCTTTAGCTGGCAATTTAATACACACTGCGACATGGTCCCAAGAGGTGGAACCACTCATGGAACAAAAATATCTTTGGATCCAAGCCCACATCAAGGCTGGTTAGATCTAAAAGAAAAAGGGCTATCGAAGTTTGAAAAAGATCGAAGAGCTATATTAGCTATGTCCGGGCCTTATCGCACAAGTTTTGATTTTATTGAAATAGTCGGTTATATCCCTAGTTTCCGCCCAGACAAACCATATCAATCTTGGGGGACTGAATATGTTTACGTAGTTGAAGATCAGGACGATTTTATTAGCCTGCAACATATCATGGTTATGTATGTAAAAACCAACGATAAAATTTCAGAGCCAATAGTAATGAAACATTGGCGTCAGGATTGGCAATATGAGAAACAAGAAATTCTTAGCTACATTGGCAATAACACATGGAAAAAGGTAAGTCTGTCAAAAGAAGAAATTAATGGTAACTGGTCACAAGCTGTTTATCAGGTTGAAGATTCTCCTCGATATGAATCATTTGGTCGATGGGAACATAACTCTGATTTTTCCACTTGGCTGAGTGCAAAGACGTGGCGTCCCCTGCCTCGACGCGAATACAGTGTCCGTGATGACTATCAGATTCTCGATGGCTTTAATCGTCATACTATAGTGCCGAGCGGTTGGGTTCATGAACAGGAAAACTACAAATTAGTCCTAAATTCCAATGATAAATTTAAACAAAAAAAATCTTATTTATCTAAGGAGTTAGGTTTAAATCGATATGAACGAATTGTCGAACATGATTTCACTCCGGGTCACCGTTATTGGGAAAAAACCAACTCTTACTGGCGAGATGTACGAATTATATGGTCAGAACTTATTCATAAAAAATCAGTGCTAGTGATGGAGAAATTAGTAGATGGACAACCTCTTTTTATCAACCTGTTCGATTACGCGGAAAAATTACAAATTCAGCCATATGATTCTGAAAAGGGAAAAATATTTATACGTAAGACTCTAACCGATTATATAAAGATTCATGCTTCCTAGATTGAGAATAAGAGTTACGCCATAACTTTTTTTAATGCATAGGCTTTATCACTATAAATCGTTAATGGATGATTTTAGCCTGTTCGATTAGACGAATATTTATTTGAATACGTTCTAGGGGATTGTCTTTGCTATCTCGTTTTTGTGAAACAATCTTGTCTACGATTTCTATACCTTCAGTCACTTCACCAAACACAGTATATTGTCCATCAAGAAAGTTTGAGTCCTTCACAACAATAAAAAATTGAGAGCCGGCACTGTTTGGATCTTGGGAACGTGCCATCGAGAGGACGCCTCTTTTATGGGGACGTTTATTAAATTCAGAAGGGATTTCGTAATCAGGGCCACCTGTACCGTAGAGTGATTTGTCTGTACCTTTTGTTAATGGATCTCCTCCCTGAATCATAAAACCTGGAATGACGCGATGAAAAATAGTCCCGTCATAAAATCCTGATCCTGCTAATGTTAAAAAATTATCGACATGTTTAGGCGCATCATCAGGGAAAAATCGAAGTTCGATATTACCAAATTTCGTTTCGATGACGCTTGTTGGTAATGATTCCTCAGCAAAGACAAAAGCAGATATTATCAGAAGTAAAAAACCAATATTGAAACGACAAATATTTTTTGTATTAATAAAAATCATAGACAAAGTATATTCCATTTAAAGATTAGGATGTTTTCCAACTTATGATATAAAGAAATAATTTTTAGTTCAATAATAAAACTTTATATCAATTATGCTAATACGTATTATCATTAACAATTATGCAAGATTTAAACAAATTACTTGATATAGATAAAAATTTAATCTGGCATCCTTATAGTGCCATGTCTTCTGACTTACCGATTTACCATGTTGACTCTGCCAATGGTGTGCGTCTAAAACTCAGTAATGGACAAGAACTGATTGATGGGATGTCATCTTGGTGGAGTGTTATTCATGGCTATAATCATCCAGCAATGAATCAAGCTTTAGAACGACAGCTTAAGGATATGGCGCATATCATGTTCGGTGGTTTGACTCATACGCCCGCAATTAGACTAACTGAAAAGATAATAGACATCACCCCCGAACCTTTAAATGCTGTCTTTTACTCCGATTCTGGTTCAGTTGCAGTTGAAGTTGCGATGAAGATGGCGATTCAATATTGGCATGCTAAAGGAAAAACAAAGCGACAACGATTTATCAGTTTACGTTCGGGATATCATGGTGACACCTTAGGTGCGATGTCAGTATCTGACCCTGAGACAGGCATACATAGCTTGTTTTCTGGCATGCTTCCCAAACAGATATTTATCGAACAACCTCAATGTCGCTTCGGTGAGCCTTGCACAGATAATAATATTGCAGTACTCAAGAAGGTATTAACGGAATATGGAAAACACTGTGCGGCTTTGATTATAGAGCCGATAGTACAAGGTGCGGGTGGAATGTGGTTCTATTCGGCAGATTATTTAGTGAAAGCTCGTAAATTATGTGATGAACACGATTTGTTGCTAATCTTCGATGAAATAGCGACAGGGTTTGGTCGAACAGGAAAATTATTTGCCTGCGAACATGCTAATGTTGTTCCCGATATAATGTGTCTTGGCAAGGCTTTGACTGGTGGATATTTGTCTTTAGCAGCAACATTAACAAAACAAGAGATATATCTAACAATTGACGGAGGTGACCCTGGGGTTTTTATGCATGGGCCTACTTTTATGGCGAATCCACTGGCTTGTAGAGCGGCACTTACTAGTATCTGTTTATTACTAGAGTCTAAATGGCAAGTAAATATTAATCGAATTCAACAATTATTAGAGAAAGGATTGGCTCCTTGTCGTAATTCATCTAAGGTAAATGATGTCCGTGTTTTAGGTGGCATTGGGGTTGTAGAATTGAAAAAACCAGTTGATATGTACACAACAGTACCAAAATTTGTAAAAGCAGGAGTTTGGATACGTCCTTTTGGTAAGTTAATATATGTTATGCCTCCATACATCATTAGTGATGCAGACTTAGCAACTTTGACTAGTGTCATAGTCTCTGTCATTGATGATAGTTAGAAAATTCTTATTTTAAATAAACACGATGTCCAAATGATTTTGCAGTTGGTACCATCCTTACTTGTTCAATGGTGGCCTTTACCGGTCCCCTCGCAACACGAAATTGTGAATCCCGCCAGGTCCGGAAGGAAGCAACGGTAGCAGTCGATGTGTGTGACGGGGTAGGGACGGTATAGGCCGCCTCCATTTTTTTATACAGTATTTGTATGTCATTTGTGAAAATTCAAAACGTTTCGCGGCTATGGGTTTCCTTATGTATAATGAGGATAAATCATGATGTTATTTTAGTGATAATTAAACAACAAAAAAACAAAAACCTATGACTTATCAGGTGCTTGCACGAAAATGGCGGCCAAAATCATTCCAAGAAATGGCCGGACAATCACATGTTTTAAAAGCATTGACTAACGCGCTAGACCAAGATCGTTTACACCATGCTTATTTGTTTGCTGGTACACGTGGAGTGGGCAAGACAACCTTGGCTAGAATTCTGGCTAAATGTCTAAATTGTGATACTGGTGTAAGTTCGACTCCTTGTGGAATATGTAATGCTTGTGTTGCAATAGACGAAGGTAGATTTGTTGATTTAATTGAAGTCGATGCCGCATCTCGCGCCAAAGTAGAGGAAACACGTGATTTGATGGATAATGTCCAGTACGCTCCAAGCATTGGTAGATATAAAGTTTATCTCATTGATGAAATCCATATGTTTTCTAATCATAGCTTCAATGCCTTACTAAAAACACTTGAAGAACCACCACCGCATGTTAAATTTTTACTGGCAACAACTGAACCTAAAAAATTACCCATTACGATATTGTCGCGATGCTTACAATTTAATTTAAGTCATTTAACTAATCATCAAATTACGAAACAGGTTGAAATGATATTGGGGCATGAAAAGATAAATTTTGATTTTGAATCAGTAGAGCATATTGCTCGTGGCGCGACTGGAAGTATGCGCGATGCGCTAAGTTTATTAGATCAAGCGATTGCTTATTGTGGTGGAATTTTGGAAGAATCTCAGGTCCGCGCTATGATGGGAACGGTCAACAGCAGTGACTTGAATGGTCTTATTCAGGCATTGATTGATGCTGATCCAGAATCATTGTTAAGCACAATAGAATCTATTGCATTACAAAACCCTGATTTTGATGCTTTGTTGGCAGAACTATTAAGCCTGCTACAAAAAATAGCAATAATACAAATATTGCCAGCAAATTCTAGCAACCCAATAAAAGATAATCCTATATTAGTTGATTTTGCTAATGTGATGAATAAAGAAGACACTCAACTTTATTATCAAATAGGTATGATGGGGCGTAAAGATATTCATTTTGCCCCGGATGTTAAGTCAGGCTTTGAAATGGTTATGATAAGGATGTTGGTATTTAAACCAAACATAGAAAATGAACCAAAATTTCAAAAATCAAACACTAAAACACCAACTGAAGTTCTAGCAAAGAATTCTGTGACACCAATAGCAACACAGAAAGCAAAGGAGAATAAAACATCAATAAAAAAAATAACGTCCAATAATGAATGGAAAAAAATCACTGAAAAAATGGAGCTGGCTGGACTGGTGAAAGAATTGGCTGAAAATTGTGTATTGAAGGCACATGTTGATAATCGTATAGCGCTAGCATTATCACCAACACAAGAACACTTACTACTTAATCAAAATCAAAGAGATCGTTTTGAGCAAGCGATTCAAACTCATTTTGGACAAAATGTTAAATTAGTGATTCTGCTGGAAGACTCAACAAATGAAACACCTTCCGAAACCAATGCTCGAGTAAAGAGAGAAAAACAAAAAGCGGCTGAAAATTCTTTAAAAAACGATCCAACAGTTAAGTCATTAATGGATACATTTGATGCATCAATTGATCAAGATTCAATTCAACCACAATAAAATATATTTTTAAATATGGGGAAATAAAACGATGAAAGGTGGTATGGGAAATATCATGAAACAAGCTCAGCAGATGCAGGGTAATATGGAAAAAGCACAAAAAGAACTTGCTGATACAGAAGTCATAGGTGAATCAGGAGCAGGTTTGGTTAAAATTACAATGAATGGCCGTCATGATGTAAAACGTGTTGTTATTGATCCCGAGCTTATGAATGATGATAAAGAGATGCTTGAAGACCTTATTGCTGCAGCTGTAAATGATGCGAATCGGCGGGTAGAAATAATGACACAGGAAAAGATGGCTAGTGTTACCGCTGGAATGGATTTACCAGCAGGAATGAAACTTCCGTTTTAATCTTTTGATAAAAATTCAGTTAGTAGTCTTATGATTCAAAAATCCTTGTTAGAAAAATTGGTTGAAGCGTTGCGTTGTATGCCTGGGATAGGAAAGAAATCAGCCCAACGTATCGCATATCAGTTATTACAAAGAGATCGTGATGCTGCAAAGCACCTATCTAGACTCTTGGGAGAGGCAATGGAAAAAATTGGACATTGTGAACGTTGTCGCACCTACACTGAAAATACATTATGTCAACTTTGTGAAAATAAAAAACGTGATGATAGTATTCTTTGTATCGTAGAAAATCCATCTGATGTTGACTCAATTGAAGAAGCAAATTATCGAGGACGATATTATGTTTTACTTGGGCATTTGTCGCCGTTAGATGGAATTGGACCTGATGATATAGGTCTAAATGAATTGCCAAGATTATTAGATGATGAAGAATTAAATGAAGTGATCCTTGCAACGAGCAGTACTGTTGAAGGAGAGGCCACAGCACATTTTATCAGCGAAATGGTAAAAGTACGTGGAAAAACAGTCTCCAGGATAGCACATGGAGTGCCTATGGGTGGAGAGCTTGAATACGTTAATAGTTTGACAATCGCTCATGCAATAAATGGACGAAAAGCGATCTGATGATTAGTTGTTTATAAATAAGTTAAAGTGACATATTTGTTCTTCTAAATTGGAGTACATCATATTTTAAGAATGTAATATGAACTTACTGCTAATGATGATGATATGTAAGTCAAAAAAACAAGATTATTTTCAAGTAAACGTATAAAGCTAAATTTTTTACGAAATATCTCTCATTTTATAGGTCGGCACGGCTAGTTTCTTGGCCTTGGACTATTACCATTTCTTTGTTTAAGAGTTTACCGTGTCGCTATGGACTTTGACAATAGCAGTACTATTCTTAAAAGAAGTTGTAACTATAAAAAAGATAATAGCCGTTTTATTTGGAATGGCAGATATCTTAGTTATATTAAAACCAGGTATTGAAATAATTGAACTGACATCACTTGTTGTTTTGATTGCAGTTATTGGATATGCAGTTTCACATGTTACTACCAAATCATTATCAAACACGGAGTATTCATTAACAGTTTTGTTTTATATGTGTCTTGTACAGTCAACAGTTAGTTTTTTATTGACTATTAATAATTGAATATTTCCTGATTTGAAACAATGGCTATGGTTTGGGATAGTTGCTATAGTAGCTTTAATAGCGCATCACTCTATTACTAATTCGATGAAACTATAGGAAGCGGTAATTGTAGTAACTCTAGATTTCTTGCGACTGTCATTGATCGCTATTATCGGCGTCATTTGTCATGATGAGGCATTTGAGATTGTATTAATTTTAGAGGGGGTGTTTAATACTGTTTGACAATTTGATGAATTTGAACATACAAAAATAATAATAAATATAACAAAGTTAGTTATAGTCTTGATTTGAATTCATAACATTGCGCTGATGTATTACTTATTACCATTTATTTTCCTTGATTGAAATGATAAAAGGAATCGTTTAGATAAGTTGTAACTTGATCTGTCTCCTCTTCAAACCACATTAACTCAGACATTAACTCACATTGAACGACACGTTCATGTAGTAACGGATAGCTTTGAATTTTGCTTTCTTTTCGAGTGTAGAGAGAATGTTCATGACAACGTACACAATTGTCGTTGTGTAGTATCTTGCCATTTTCACTATCAAAAGCATATGCTGTTGAGTACAACAATGTGAAAACCATGAAGTTTAATAAAGTTCTGTAAAGTAAATTCATGTGAACTTATTCATCAAGTGCGCGATTCTAATTGGTGCTGGTGGGTGTGAATCATGGAATGATGAATATAATGGATCAGGTGTTAAAGTGTTTGCATTCTCACGATATAAGCTGACTAATGCTGTAATTAAGTTTTCTGTTTGTGCTTGGCTTGCTGCGAAATCATCAGCCTCAAACTCGTGTTGGCGAGAAATAAACGAGAACATTGGTTGTAGAAAAAATGTAAATGCAGGCGAGGCTAATAAAAATAATATTAACGCCATATAATTAGATGCTTCATCTACTCCAAGACCATTATAGAACCAGGACTCGTTAATCAACCAACCAAGTAACGCCAAGCCAATCAGAAAAACAGCTCCCAATATCGATATGCGCTTACGAATATGATTACATTTGAAATGCCCAAGTTCGTGTGCCAGAACAGCTTCAATCTCATCGTAACTAAGTTCGTCGACTAAGGTATCAAAAAAGACAATGCGTTTATTTGCACCAAGTCCTGTAAAGTAGGCGTTGCCATGTGTCGAACGAGTGGAACCATCCATAACGAAGATACCCTGACTTTTGAATCCATTACGAGTAAGTAGATTTTCAATACGTGTTCTTAATTCTTCATTGTCCAAGGGCCTAAATTTATTAAAAATGGGTGCTATAAAAGCAGGGTAAGCCCACATCATGATGAGACTAAAACTCAACCATGTCGCCCAAACATAAAGCCACCAATGACTACCACTATTTTCCATAATCCAAAGCACAAGCAGTAAGATTGGTGTACCGATCAATAGTCCTACTACAGCATTTTTAAGTAGATCAGCGATGAATATTTTTGATGTCGTTTTATTGAAACCAAAAATTTGTTCTAGTTTAAATGTGCGATAGATAGACATTGGTAAATCGAGTATGGACATGATGACGAAGACACTGAGAATGAAGCCTGTACCGGTCCAAATATCCGATAAGCCAAATGAACGTAACCAGTCATCTAGTAACTGAAGACCACCTGCTAATGTCCATAGTATTAAGAATACTGAACCAATGATGAGCTCAGCGAAACCTGTTCTTACTTTGGCTTGGGTATAGTCTGCAGCCCTATGATGTGCTTCAATTGAAATTTTACCATTGAAGGCATCAGGGACTTCTTCACGATGTGAACTAATATGGTTGATGTGTCTTTGCACTAAAAACCATTGAATAATAATGCTGACACCTAGGCTCAGTACAAAAATGGTAGTAAAGTGATTCACGTGGTTTTAGTCTCCTGAAAAAAATATTTTCCGTTTTGTAATAAGTTTCTAATTATGTTCATATTCAATAAATAATGGTTAAAATAAAAACTGGATAAAATATGTCATATTCTAAAAATAATCTTATATGGATCGATCTGGAAATGACAGGTCTTGATACTGATATTGATCAAATCATAGAGATCGCAACTATTGTTACTGATTCACAGCTGAACATCCTTGAGGAAGGCCCAATAATAGCAATCTTTCAAACTGATGATGTACTGAATCAAATGGATGAATGGAATACACGACAACATAATCAATCCGGTTTGGTAGAAAGAATCAAGACTAGTTCCTATAATCTCGCTGAAGCTGAGAGTTTTACACTGACATTTTTAAATAAACTCGTTCCAAAAGGAAAATCACCAATGTGTGGCAATAGTATATGTCAGGATCGCAGGTTTATGCACCGATTAATGCCAAATTTAGAAGCCTATTTCCATTATCGAAATCTTGATGTAAGTACTATCAAGGAGATCAAAAATCGCTGGGCGCCTGAACATAAAGATTATAATAAGCAAAGTAACCATCTTGCTATGGACGACATACGCGATTCAATCAATGAATTACTATTTTATAGAGAGCATGTCTTTAAAATATAACTATGCCAGAACTTGATCGAAAATTGTCGACTAAGTTATATAGCGCCGAACAAGTTAGAGAACTCGAACTAATTGCATCTGAAGTCTATGCTATCTCTAGCTATTCTCTTATGGAACGTGCTGCATACTATAGCTATGAAGTACTCAAACAACACTGGCCAGATGCAAATAACATAGCTGTTGTCTCTGGCTTTGGTAATAATGCGGGTGATGGTTACGTCCTAGCTAAACTGGCAATAGAAGACGGTAAACAAGTCGAACTGATTAATATGTCCAATATTGAAAACTTGAATGGTGATGTCGCAACTGCATATCAGGATTTAAGCACTTTCAATATAAATCTAAAAAGTAATTCGTATAAACTATTTGATGGTGTTGACGTTATCGTGGACGCCCTATTTGGAATAGGACTTAATCGCGATATAGAAGGGGAGTTCTATGATTTAATAAAGCTGATGAACACATCTGATTGTCCAACTATTTCTATCGATATCCCATCAGGGATAAATGCGAATACAGGAAAAATAATGAATATTGCAGTAGTTGCTGATGTCACTGTGACATTTATAGGATTAAAGCAGGGAATGTTTACGAATGATGGTCTTGCTGCATCAGGTAAGATTCAATTTAATGATCTCGATATACCGCAAGAAATTTACCAACAGATAGACCTTAACAGTAATTTACATACTGTTTCTAGATTAATGCTTCATGATTTAAATAAAGTACTCAAACCGCGGCAACGTAATTCACATAAAGGACATTTTGGGCATGTACTTGTTGTCGGTGGTGATGAAGGTTATCTTGGTGCAGCTAGGATGGCAGCAGAGGCAGCGGCGCGTGTGGGTTCAGGTTTAGTAAGCATTGCAACACGTTCTTCACATGCAAGCTTATTGAGCACAATGAGACCTGAAATAATGTCTCATCCTGTTGAATTACAGGATGACCTTATGCAATTAATTAAACGTGCGACAGTGATTGTTATAGGACCAGGCTTAGGAAAATCAGAATGGGCCAAATTGTTGCTAGCAACTGTACTAGAATCAAATCTTCCGATAGTGATTGATGCTGATGCATTAAATCTATTAGCTGAGAGAAAACAGTTCTCAAAAGCATGGGTAATAACACCGCATCCGGGTGAAGCGGGACGTTTATTAGACATCGATACAGAAAAAATTCAGCAAGATAGACTCAAGTCTTTAGGGTCCTTACATGAAAAATTTCAGGGGCCAGTTGTACTTAAAGGCAGTGGGACATTAATCGCAGATACAAAAGGAGATTTTTTTATTTGTGATACGGGTAATCCAGGGATGTCATCAGGGGGTATGGGGGATGTCTTAGTTGGAGTTATTGCAGGTTTGATTGCACAAGGGATAGAGATTAATCATTCTACAAAACTAGGAGTTTGTTTACATGCCGGTGCGGCAGATAGAGCTATTATTAATGGTGAGCGGGGTTTACTGGCTATGGATTTGATGCCGCATCTTCGTTACCTAGTAAATCCAAGATAATGTTGTTATCACTTGAAAACGAGTCCGAAACAATCTACTTGGGCGCTATCATGGCTAATATATTAACCGGAGGTGAGCTTGTTTACTTACAGGGAGAACTCGGGGCGGGTAAGACCACTTTTGTACGTGGTCTACTAAATGCTCTAGGTTATTTAGGTAACGTAAAAAGCCCTACTTATACATTAGTCGAGCCTTATTTGATTGCAGGAATTGATGTATATCATTTTGATTTATATCGTATTAATGATCCTGGAGAGCTTGAGGCGATGGGCATTCGTGATTATTGTGATGGTAAATCAATTTGCCTGTTTGAATGGGCTGAGAAGGGAGCTAGTGTTCTACGCAAGTCAGATATTACTTTGCTCTTTTCATATCACTCACTAGGAAGAGAGGTCGAAATTAAGTCTAATTCTATTATTGGAAAGAAGATTCTAGAATTCCTCAAAAAAACCTATAAATGATTTAATTAATAAAGTTGAGATATATTAATATATCTACTATTATTTATATAAAACATGTATATAGGTTGCTTTTTTAAAAAAAAATTGAAACTATATTCCATATAGTACTAAAAACAATAAGAAATCTGATTAAACTTTACGAAAAATGCGTTTAATTTTATTAAATATCTTCATTTTCTTATCATCGTCAGTTCTCGCTGAGACGGTGACAATTAATAATGTACGAGTTTGGGCCGCGCCTGATAGTACACGTGTTGTGTTTGATGTCAGTGGACCTGTTAAACATGAGCTTACACAACTATCAGCGCCTCATCGGACGGTTATCGATCTAAAAGAAACATCAATGACCAAAAAATTAATACAGCCAGGCTCTGAAGATAAATATCTAAAAGCTATTCGATCAGCTACCCGTAATCAATATGATCTTCGCATAGTATTTGATCTGAAAAAAGTCGTTCAATATAAAACATTTCAGTTAAAACCAAATAAAAAATATGGTCATCGACTTGTCGTTGACCTCTATGAGTCTGATGCTGAAGAAAATAAGAGGAGTATGATTCAAAAAGTAGTTACAGATTTGAAACGAGCTCGTGATGTGATAGTTGCTATAGATGCTGGTCATGGTGGTGAAGATCCTGGTGCAGAGGGACCTAGTGGCGTTTATGAAAAAGATGTGGTGTTGAAGATTTCTCAAGAGCTTGTAGACATCATCAATAAAGAATATGGCATGCGTGCAGTGATGATTCGTAAGGGCGATTACTATATGTCTCTTCGAAAGCGTATTAATAAAGCACGTGAATATAAGGCGGATTTATTTATGTCCGTTCATGCAGATGCATTTCGTGATCCGAAGGTGCAAGGCTCCTCTGTTTATGTTTTGTCCAAAAGAGGAGCAAGTAGTGAAGCAGCTAAATGGATAGCCGAATCTGAAAATGCATCTGATCTGATAGGTGGCGTCAGTTTAGATAACAAAGATAATGTGCTGGCTTCGGTATTACTAGACTTGTCACAGACTGCTAGTCTTGAAGCTAGTATTGATATTGCTGATCGTGTGTTAAAAGGACTAAAGAGTGTTGGTAAGGTACATAAGCGTACTGTGCAGTCAGCTGGTTTTGCGGTATTGAAGTCACCTGATATTCCTTCAATATTGATCGAAACAGCATTTATCTCTAATCCGAATGAAGAACGAAAATTATTGAGTAAAAAACATCGTACCAATATGGCAAATGCTATCATGGTTGGGTTACGTGGTTATTTTAGAGACTTTGCTCCAGACGGAACTGTGTTGGCATCACGAAAGCATATTATAGGATATGGTGAGACGCTCTCGACCATTGCACAGCACTATCAGATCAGTACGGATACTTTACGACGACACAATGATTTGAAAGGCGATTTAGTTCGCACTGGGCAGACCATAAGCATTCCAAAAAGTAGTGGCACCTAATATAATTTAAACTCTAGGACTACCTACTCAGTAATACCTGCCGTATCATACGTCCCATGTTAGATAGTAAAAATTTTCCTCGCATCCATAAACTTCCTGTTTTAGTTTCAAATCAAATTGCAGCTGGTGAAGTGATAGAACGACCGGCTTCTGTAGTGAAGGAATTAATTGAAAATAGTATTGATGCATCAGCTACTAAGATTATTATCGATATCGAAGATGCAGGCAAAAGTTTAATACGTGTGCGTGATAATGGACAGGGGATACACAAGGATGATCTTGTATTAGCGTTGCAAGCACATGCGACCAGTAAATTATCGACATTTTCTGATCTGACACATATAGTCAGCATGGGTTTTAGGGGCGAAGCCATTCCCAGTATAGCTTCGGTATCACTATTTAAAATGATATCACGGCTTAAAGGGACTAAAAATGCTTGGGCTATCAACAACCAATTTCAAATAAAACCTGCATCTCATGAGATAGGGACGACAGTTGAAGTCAATGAATTATTTTTTTCTATACCAGGGCGTCGCAAATTTTTAAAATCAGAAAAGACTGAGTATTTACATATTCAGTCTTTGATTAGAGCGTTTGCTTTAAGTCACTTTTCGACTGGTTTTTTTGTTAAACATAATGGTAACCCTCTATTTAATTTATCTGAGTGTAATAATGAAATTCAGCAACGTGTCATTAGCATTTGCGGACGGACATTCATTGATAAAAGTGTAGAACTTGATACAGCAAAAGAGAGTATGCATTTATGGGGTTGGTTGGGATTAAGTGATGTATCTCGAAGTCAATCTGACCGACAGTATTTTTATCTTAATGGGCGCATTATTCGTGATAAACATGTCAATCACGCGATACGTTTAGCATATGATGATCGTATTCCTACTGGTCGTTACCCCAGTTATGTATTGTATTTTGAAATAGACCCATCACTAGTTGATGTAAATGTTCACCCAGCGAAATCGGAAGTCAGATTTTCAGAAATAAGAAATGTACATGATTTTATTTACAGTAGTCTATTAGGAGCTTTAAGAAAACCAAAACTATTAATAGAGAATAATATTTACAATAATACGAATGAGTTTAATGATCAGAAATCTAGTAATAAAAAATCTAATGCATATAGTACGCCAAATGCTAAAAAAAATGATGTTGATTTAAGTAATAGATCATCACTAAAGTATTTATCATTACTATCAAATAAATTTCTAATTGCCATGTTTAACGGTGATGAATATTTAATTGATATTGTAAAAGCGAAAAAATTAATAACTTCGCAATATTTATATAAAAACTTCTTGTCAAGGACAATAGTAATGAGGCCAATTCTTGTACCTGTGGCCTGTGAGTTGGATGTGGATATCCTGAAGTTTCTAAACAAAGATATAACCCGCATTGAACAATGGGGTTTTAAATTAGAACAAATAGCTCCAACTCAAATATTAATACGTTCTATACCAGCAGTGTTAATCTATTCTGATGTGATTTTGCTAGTTAAAAATCTACTTGATGCTCTATACGTAAATAAAACAAATACAGTAATTGCTAAAAGAATTGCTGAACATGTTAATGACTCAGGCACAATACTAGATGATGACAATACGACAAAATTGATCGGCGAAATTATTTCATTTGAAAAAATGACACATGAATTTGGTCTATTACCATGGAGGAAGCTTGATTCTAAAATTTTGTCGTTAATTTTAGATGAAAAAGAATGATGAAATCACCACATGTAATTTTTATCATGGGGCCGACCGCGACTGGTAAAACAGATTTGGCACTGTATTTACATGAAAACATTGATAGTGAAATCATAAGTGTAGACTCTGCGATGATATATAAAGATATGAATATAGGCACAGCGAAACCAGATAAAGAACTCTTAGCAAAAGCGCCTCATAGATTGATTGATATTCGTAATCCGTTGGAATCGTATTCAGCAGCACAATTTAGAGACGACGCAAATTTGGCTATCAAAGAGATCTTGGCTAAAAATAGGACTCCTGTGCTTGTTGGTGGAACAGGTCTATATTTTAGAGCTCTTGAGCAAGGTTTGGCGGATTTACCAGAAGCCAATTATAGTATACGTGCAAGAATTGAGGCAGATGCTGATGCCGATGGTTGGAATACTTTGCATAAGAGGTTAAAAATAATCGATCCTGATGCGGCAAATCGAATTAATGAAAATGATTCGCAACGTATACAGCGGGCATTAGAAGTGTATGAAATAACGGGTAAAACATTAACATCTTTGATTTTTGCAGAACGTAAAGAACCATTTCCATATCCGATAAAAAAAATCATCTTGTCACCTAAAGACCGTTCAGTTCATCACGATCGAGTCAAACACCGCTTCCTAGAAATGTTGAAGTCTGGTTTCGTCGATGAGGTTGAAGCCTTATATAGGCGTAGTGACTTATCATTAAACTTACCCTCTATGCGTTTGGTCGGTTATAGACAAGTCTGGCATTATTTAGATGAAGAATGTAACTATGAGGAAATGTGTAATTATGTCCTTATTGCAACAAGACAACTTGCCAAACGTCAAATTACCTGGTGTCGTTCAGAAGGTAATGCTGAATGGTACGATCCATATCAGAACGGAGCTTTCTCTGAAATATTGAAAAACCTGCATAATTAACCGTAAATTTTTCTCATTTGTAATATACTTGGTGGACATGTTGACAAAAGTTAGTCGATAAATAAATTTATGCGAGTAACAATAAGAATAATTAAATTCAAAGGAGAAATATTATGAGTAAGGGGCACTCATTGCAGGATCCTTTTTTAAACTTATTAAGGAAAGAACGAATTCCTGTATCCATATTTTTGGTAAATGGGATAAAATTACAAGGACACGTAGAATCTTTTGATCAATTCGTAATATTACTTAGAAATACAGTGAGTCAATTGGTTTATAAACATGCAGTTTCTACAATTGTGCCATCGAGGAACGTTAAACTACCCCGAACTGATGAAGAGGTTAGCGAAGAAACGTGACCTCAATTAATATAGTCTGGTAGGCAATTGGAATCACAATCTGCTGACATTCAGCGTGTCTTAATCGTTTATGTTGATTTCTACAAATCTACGGTTGATGATGCATACAGTGAGTTTATTCAATTAGTCGATTCCTCTGGCTTAGATATCATCGGATCAATTGAGGCCCCAAGACAATTTCCTGACGCAGAACTCTTTGTTGGTAAAGGTAAGGTCGATGAAATTACAGAACAAGCTGAACAATTGAATGCTGACGTAGTCATATTTAACTATCCGCTCACACCAGCACAGGAGAGAAACCTCGAGAATCATATTAAAGTGCGGGTTATAGATAGGATCGGTTTGATTCTGGATATATTTGCTCAGCGTGCACGAAGTTATGAAGGTAAATTACAGGTTGAATTAGCTCAATTGCAGCATTTATCGACACGTCTAATCAGGGGTTGGACGCATCTAGAGCGTCAAAAAGGTGGGATTGGGTTACGTGGCCCGGGTGAAACCCAACTTGAAACGGATCGTCGTCTTGTAGGTTTTAGAATTAAATTGATTAATCAACGTCTGGAAAAAGTTCGAAAGCAACGATATTTGAGTAGGCAACAACGCCAGAAAAATGATGTGCCAGTTATTTCTCTGGTTGGTTATACCAATGCAGGAAAATCAACTCTGTTTAATCGTCTGACTGGAGCTGACGTTAGGACTGCGGATCAATTGTTTGCGACTCTAGATCCGACATTGAGACGAGTCGAGATGGATTCTGGAAGAAATATTATTTTAACGGATACTGTGGGATTTATTCGAGATTTACCGCACGATCTAGTTGAATCATTTCAGGCGACACTGGAAGAGGTTCGAGAAGCAGATCTATTAATACATGTTATTGATGTTGACCATGATCAGCGAGTGCAAAGAATAAATGAGGTCAATAAGGTTATCGAGTTAATTGGTGCAGAAAATGTTCCTCAAATAGAGGTATACAACAAGATAGATAAATATTCAGAACAAACAGCGCGAATTGAAATAACAAGTAACCGTCCTAATATGAGAGTATGGTTATCTTCACAGTCTGGTGAAGGGTTAGAGCTATTGTTGAAAGGAATTGAGCAGCAATTACGACAAGACAGAAAGCCGCATTATCTCAATTTACCAGTCACTGCAGGTCAGTTAAGAGCGAAATTATTTGATCTTGGAGCTGTTAGACAGGATGATGAGAATGACAAAGGTGGCTGGATAATGGAAGTTGAGTTGGAAGAATTTAGGCTCAATAAGCTTTGTGAAGAAGCAAGCTTGGATATGCTGCAGTTGCAGTCATAGCCTGTTCGCTATTAAGATTGAGCGGAAATTCATTTATTATATTATTTATACAAGGATATTTTGTATATCCATAAATTTCGTCGGAGAAATACATAATGGGCTGGAATGAACCACCTGAAAATAAAGGTAAAGATCCTTGGGGTAATAGAGATAAAGGAGATGGGCCACCTGACCTTGACGACATTATCAAGAAGATGCAAAAAGGTATAGGCGGTATATTTGGTAATAGACCTACCAAAATAGGTGGCAATAATTCCGCATTTCCATTTGCCGTGGGAATTATCTTACTTTTAATTTGGTTAGCCTTTGATGCGACATACTTGATCGATCAACAAGAACGGGGTGTTGTGCTTCGTTTTGGTAAACATGTTGACACCCTTGAGCCGGGTTTAAATTTTCGTTTTCCAAGACCGATAGAAGTTGTACAAAAAGTAAATGTAGGTCAGGTTCGTTCAATTACGCATAAAGCATTGATGCTGACTCAAGACGAAAATATTGTTGATGTTGAAGTCGCTGTACAATGGCGAATAGGTAATGCTGATGATTATTTATTTAATGTTTTCTCTCCAGCCTCAACATTAAGGCAGGTAACTGAGAGTTCAGTTCGTGAGGTGATTGGTAAAAGTAAATTGGATTTCGTTTTGACCGAAGGACGAAGTGAAATAGCAGAAAGAATACAATCTTTAATACAAGAGACACTCGGAGAATATAAAACAGGCATATATATATCCACCGCAGAAATGCAACCAGCGAAACCGCCAGAAGAAGTTAAAGCAGCATTTGATGATGCTATCAAAGCACGAGAAGATGAACAACGACAGGTAAATGAAGCGGAAGCCTACAGAAATGACATCTTGCCAAAGGCTCGCGGTGGCGCAGCTCGATTACGTGAAGAATCAAATGGCTACAAGTCACGAATAATATCTAAGGCTGAAGGTGAAGCGAGCCGTTTCGGCCAACTATTGGCTGAATATCAGCGTGCACCTGAAGTAACACGTGAAAGATTATATTTGGATGCAATTGAATCTGTATTCAGGAATACTAATAAAGTGCTCATAGATAATGATAACGGAAATAGTTTGATGTACTTGCCGATAGATAAATTGATTGATAAACGTCAGAACAATAGCTCGACTAATGCTAACCAAAACTTCAATGATACTTCTACATCATCTAATATTATGGATGATACGCGGCAAAGACTTGAACAACGACTCAGAGGTACGCGCTAATGACTTTGAATCCTAAAATTATAATTCCTTTAATCCTCATCGGAATCCTTGCCTATACAGCTGTATTCACAGTCAAGCAATCGGAGCAGGCTTTGGTTTTTAAATTTCGTGAGATTGTTCGGTCTGATGATCAACCAGGTTTACATTTTATGGTGCCGATTGTGAATGCGGCCAAGAAGTTTGAAAAGCGATTACTAAACCTTGATCAAGAACCCCAACGCTTTTTAACAATAGAAAAGAAAGATGTGATCGTTGATTACTATGCGAAGTGGCGAATTACTGATGTTGATAAGTTTTATACTGCAACACGAGGTGATGTGCTTTATGCCAATGGTTTGTTAGGTCAGCGTATTAATCGAGCATTACGAGATGAATTTGGTGCGCGAACCGTTCAGGAAGTTGTTGCCGGCGAACGGACTCAAATTCTTAGTGTTGTTACTGCAAGTACTTCAAACTTGCCTCAAGAACTAGGTATCACAGTGGTTGATGTTCGCACCAAGAGAATTGACTTGCCAACAGAAGTCAGTAATTCAGTCTATGAACGAATGCGAGCAGAACGTAATCGTGTCGCCAAAGATTTTCGAGCACGTGGTTCTGAAGCTTCAGAGCGTATACGTGCTAATGCTGACCGTGAACGTGAAATTATATTGGCGAATGCCTATAGGGATGCTGAAATGATACGTGGTGAAGGAGATGCGCAAGCGACTGAAATTTATGCCGCCGCTTATACCAAGGATGAAGAATTTTATTCGTTTTATCGTAGTTTGGATGCGTATAAAAACAGCTTTAATGATAGTAACGATGTGTTACTGATAGAACCCAAATCAGATTTCTTTAGATATTTTAATAATCCAAAAGGTAATTAAACTCAGCTTTACAAATTGCAGGTCTATTTAAAAAGCATAAATAAGGCTGTTTCAATGAAAATAGTTATGGTGAGAGTGATTGTTTAATATTGATTTTTCTGATCTATTAGCTGCACTTGCATTAGTTTTTATATTAGAAGGCTTGATCCCATTTTTGAATCCTGAAAGTATTCGAAAAATATTTCTTGCTGCTGCTCAAATGGATAATCAAACATTACGATTTTTGGGTGTCTCAAGTATGTTGGTGGGTTCGATAATGTTATACATTATTCGTTGATTAAATTATGAATATTATAAATCGTTGGTTACTTCCCGAAGGTGTTGAAGAGATTCTGCCTCCGAAGGCGATAGAACTTGAAAATCTTTGCAGAACAATAATTGATCTATTTTCATCATGGGGCTATGAACTTGTTATTCCGCCTATGGTTGAATACCTAGAATCTTTACTCACAGGGACTGGTGGAGATCTAGACTTAAAAACATTTAAATTGACTGATCAGTTGAATGGTCGTTTGATGGGTATTCGTGCAGATATAACTCCACAAGTTGCACGTATAGATGCGCATTTATTGAAAAGAGATACGCCTACTCGTCTTAGTTATCTCGGTTCAGTACTACATACACGTCCTGGTAAGTCCGGCGAAACACGTGCACCATTGCAAGTGGGCGCTGAACTTTACGGTCATTCGGGCGCAGCAAGTGATATTGAAATAGTTAAACTAATGCTGGCAACGTTGAAGCAGGTGGGTATTAACAAAACGTATATTGATATTGGTCATATTGGTATTTTTAGAACATTAAGTACTGACTCTTCATTGAGCCCTTTTCAACTCGAACAAGTGTTTGAAGCCTTACAAAGAAAAGCCAAAAACGAATTAAAATGTCTACTAAAAGAATGGGGTATTACTAACGCGGCTAGTAAAGCATTAGTTGAGATTGTCGACTTGAATGGAGATATAACAGTGTTAGATGAGGCTAAAAAATTATTGGCTAAAACTTCTCCTGATAGTTTGCAATATCTTGATGAAATCAAAGCATTGACTCAGTCAATAGCTGGACAGTCGGGAGTATCTATTAATGTCGATTTAGCTGAGTTACGTGGTTACCACTATCATACCGGTATGGTCTATACCGCTTTTGTTCCTGGTGAGGGTGAGGGTATAGCATTTGGTGGACGATATGATGATATTGGTAGTGCCTTTGGACGTGCAAGACCCGCAACAGGATTTAGTGCAGACGTTAAATCTTTGTTAAAACAACAGAGTATATCTAAGAGAACACCTTCAAATATTTTTGCTCCACTATCATCAGACATGGCATTAAATGAAAAAATAAATGGACTTCGCAAAAGCGGTAAAATTGTCATTGAAGAGTTAGAAGGACAACAAGCTTCAGCACGCGAAATGAATTGCGATCAGCAACTATCATTTGTAAATGGCGAGTGGGTCGTTGAAGACATAAAATGATGAGTTATTAAAATGGGCAAAAATATAATTGTATTAGGTACTCAGTGGGGTGATGAAGGTAAGGGAAAAATCGTTGATCTACTAACGGAAGATGCTTCTGCTGTTGTGCGTTTTCAAGGTGGACATAATGCTGGTCATACCGTCATTAATGAAGGAAAAAAGACAGTCCTTCATCTGATTCCATCAGGTATTTTGCATGATGGCGTTGAATGTATTATTGGTAACGGTGTCGTACTTAGCCCACATGCACTAATAGAAGAAATTAATATGCTGGAAGCAAATGGTATTTCAGCACGAAAATTTATAAAGATATCGGAAGCCTGCACTTTGATATTGCCATACCATATTGCCCTTGATCAAGCTCGCGAAAAAGCGAAAGGCAAGGCTGCAATAGGAACAACAGGTAGAGGTATCGGCCCGGCATATGAAGATAAAGTTGCAAGGCGTGCGTTGCGTGTTGGCGATCTTATGCATGATGCACTACTAGCAAGTAAGCTTGAAGAAGTGCTCGAATACCACAATTTTATACTGACGAACTATTACAAATGCGAAGCGATTGATTATCAAAAATCATTGGATGATGTAAGAAAGTTATCGCAAGATCTTATTACGATGATCGCAGACACGGGTACTCGGCTTAATGAATTATATAATGCAGACAAAAATATTATGTTCGAAGGTGCACAAGGTACTTGGCTCGATATTGACCATGGTACCTATCCATTCGTGACATCTTCAAATACGACTGCAGGTTGTGCTGCTACTGGAACTGGTTTTGGTCCTTGTCATTTTGATTATGTATTAGGTATTACGAAAGCTTATACAACGCGTGTGGGATCAGGTCCTTTCCCAACAGAACTGCATTGTGAGACTGGTAATCATATTGCTGAAGTTGGTCATGAATTTGGCGCAACAACAGGCCGAACTAGGCGTTGTGGTTGGTATGATGCAGTTGCATTACGTCGCTCTGCTCAAATTAATAGTTTAACAGGTTTATGTATTACCAAACTTGATGTCTTAGATGATTTGGAAACAATTAAAATTTGTATAGCATACGAGATAAATGGAAAGACTATTGATGTTCCACCTATCGGTGCAGAAGAATTTGCCAAATGTAAGCCGATATACGAAGAGCATCCTGGTTGGCAATCAAATACAATGGGGGCTACTAATTATGATGATTTGCCAAAGAAGGCAGTCAATTATTTAAATCGGCTATCTCAAATAACAGGTGTGCCAATTGATATTATCTCAACAGGCCCAGATCGTGCAGAAACGATTGTTTTAAAAAGCCCATTTGCATAGATAAGTCTTTTATCTGAGCGTAGATTTAAAAAAATTATGTTTTCATTGCTGAAAAGAGCTGGCTATTGTAATCCTATTTTGCTCTCTTAATTATAAATAGATATCGACGTTATTTTATTAGCTTTACACTTTAATCATTTTTTTAAAGCTTATGTCTTCTTCAATATTATTATCATTTACAGTGACTCCTTCGAGAGACTCTCAATTAAAGGTACAGGTAATAACCATTAATGATGTTATGTTTTTTTTAATCATTGAATTTACTAAGTCGCTATTCCTCTTCTTGCGTAAGTTTCAAAAACCAGGAGAAATTGATGTTTAAAACCCCCATAAATAACTCAGTTCAGTATGATAACTTTTTCTATGGAAAATCTTCGAAATAGTGCTGTGGGATATCTCAAATGAAAATGTTATTCAATTATTCGGGATTTTTACCTTATATCGTTGTAGTCTTTTTAAATGCATTTGTTGACCTTGGCCATAAAATAATTATTCAGAATACGATTTTTAAAATTTATGATGGTCAGGAACAAATAATTTTAACTGCAATCGTTAATGCTTTAATACTAATACCTTTCGTATTACTCGTCTCTCCAGTAGGGTTTTGTTCTGATAAGCTTCCAAAAAACAAAGTCATGCTGATTAGCGCTTGGGCCGCTATTGGTATCACCCTATGCATTACTTTATTTTATTATCTGGGTTGGTTTTGGCCGGCTTTTGTGATGACCTTTGTTCTTGCATTACAAAGTGCATTTTATTCTCCAGCAAAATATGGATATATTAAAGAGATGGTCGGCAATAATAATCTGGCTAGAGCGAATGGATTAGTTCAAGCGACGACGACGGTTGCTATTCTCTCGAGTATCTTTGTATTCTCAATATTTTTTGAAGTGTTCTTGATCGGTACGAAATATAATGATACTTCTTCATTGCTGATTAATATTGCACCAATTGGTTGGAGCCTAGTGGTATTAAGTATTATTGAGTTAGGTCTCGCCTATAAGTTGCCTCAGAAATATGCAGTTGATGCTGAGATGAAGTTTGAAGTGAAAAAATATATTAGCGGTCAATATTTAAAATCGAATATGCGCGCTGTTCTTGGTCATGAAACTATATTTTTATCAATTATTGGTCTGGCAATATTCTGGGCGATATCACAAGTGATCTTGGCTATATTTCCCACCTACGTTAAGGAAACATTGAGCATTACTAACACCATTATTATTCAAGGAATTTTAGCCTGCTCTGGTATGGGTATTATGTTAGGTTCAATTATTGCTGGACGTTTATCAAAAACACGTATAGAAACTGGTTTAATCCCAGTCGGCTCAATTGGCATTACGTTTTGTCTATTAATCTTGCCAGCACTGAGCAATGTCTATCTGCAAGCGATACTCTTTTTTGGATGGGGGATATTTGGTGGTTTTATATTAATACCGTTAAACTCACTGATACAATTTCATGCTGAAAAGAATGAACTTGGCCGAATACTTGCGAGTAGTAATTTGATTCAAAATACAGTGATGTTGATCTTTCTGGGATTGACAGTGTTATTTGCTTTGTATGGAATCAATAGCCTTACGTTGTTTCATATATTGTCTGTCGTTGCCATCCTTGGGACGTTTTATACTGTCTACAAATTACCGCAATCATTCGCCCAATTTATTGCTAATCACGTAATCGTTAATGTATTCAGGCCTAAAATTTGAAGGATATTTTGAAACTAAGGTGTTTTATCATTGAGTAGTTACTTCAGTCACATCGACTAGTAACTGTCATGGACATATGAGTGATCCTTCAGGATTGACTCTGTACTCTTATATTTTTGTTACTTCCCGTTTTATATCGCTTACTTATGTTATCTTTATGTACTCCATATGAAATATTTGTCATTGTGTCTATTAGGATGACTTCTTTTGTGAGCTTGTAAATCAGAGTATAAGAAACCGATAAAAGGCAAATTTCAACTAACATACTAAAATAGTATTAAAATACAAAGGTCATGAGTAAAAAATCAAAATCCCAAACATCTCTAAATAAGGTATTCAAGTTACCAGAACGGGAAGCGATCTTGATATTCTTACGTGAAGCGCAGCGACCACAGAAGCGTAAGCAATTTGCGGAGGCTTTCGCCATACGCGATCCGGAAACTCGAAGAGCATTAGGACGTAGACTTAAAGCGATGGAACGTGATGGCCAATTGATTCGTAATCGTCGTGGTAGTTATGGATTGATTGAAAAAATGGATTTGATAAAAGGTCGCGTTATTGGACATTCGGATGGTTATGGTTTTGTTGCTCCAGATGAAGGTGGAAAAGATCTTTATTTATCAGGAAAAGAGATGCGAAGCATTTTAAATGGCGACCGCGTTTTAGTACGCCAAGTGAGTGTAGATAAACAGGGTAAACGTGAAGGTGCGTTAGTGGAAATCCTAGAACGCGCTAACACACAGTTGGTGGGACGTTATTATAAAGATGACGGTATTGCTTATGTCGTCCCTGATAATAAACGTATAAATCAGAATTTGTTAGTGCCGCCAAATAATAAAAATAAAGCAAAGCATGGGCAATATGTAGTCGCTAAAATTGTGCATCAACCTGGAAAGTATAGACAACCGATAGGAGAGATTTTAAGTGTTATCGGTGATGGTCTTGATACTAACATGGCAGTGTCTATTGCTATTAGAAGCTATGACTTACCATTTGAATGGTCGAAGGGCGTCGATAATGAGATAGTAGGGTTAACAGAGAAAGTCGATTCGAATAATATTTCCGATAGAATTGATTATCGTGACATACCCTTCGTCACTATTGATGGTGAAGATGCGAGAGATTTTGATGATGCTGTTTTCTGCCAAAAAAATGATAATAAAAAAGAGATTAGCTGGCGTTTATTGGTTGCGATTGCAGATGTCTCTAACTATGTAAAAAAAGAAAGTGAACTTGATGATGAGGCACGCTTGCGAGGCACCTCAGTTTATTTTCCTGATCGAGTTATTCCTATGTTACCAGAGGTTTTATCGAATGGTTTATGTTCGCTTAAGCCTCATGTTGATCGGTATAGTTTAGTTTGCGAATTAAACATTGATAATAGTGGGAAAGTCAAAGATTTCTCTTTCTACAAGGGGATTATTAAATCAGTTGCACGTTTAACTTATACGGAAATGTCTGCAATTGTTGTTGATAAAGATAGTGATGTCAGAAAGAAATATAATGCAATTGTATCTCATCTCGATGATCTATATCAGCTATATGAGTTGTTACATGAGGAGCGAAAAAGACAAGGCCTAATTGATTTCTCTTCACATGAATCGCGATTTGAATTTAATGATGCAGGTGATATCAAGACTATTCATACGGTTAAAAGAAATGAAGCGCATCGTTTAATTGAAGAAATGATGTTGATAGCTAATGTTGCAGCCGGTGAGTTTCTTGAAAAAAATGAAGTTTCAACAATGTATCGTATACACGAAACGCCTAAGTTAGAAAAACTTGAGAATGTTAGGTCATTATTGTTGCAACTGGGTTTATCATTAGATGGTGGTGATAAACCTTCATCTAAAGATTATACAAAGTTGATGGATATCATTAAAAAACGTGATGATGCACAAATGCTGGAAACAGTTTTGTTGAGAAGTATGCCACTTGCGTCCTACAGCATGGTGAATAAAGGTCATTTTGGTTTGGGTTTTCCAGTCTATGCGCATTTCACATCACCTATAAGACGCTATCCTGATTTAATGGTGCATAGAGCGATAGCGCATATGATAAAAGGTGATGCTGCCACAACATTTAGTTACTCCTCACAACAAGTCTTGGAATTGGCTGAACATTGTTCAATGACCGAGCGACGTGCTGAAGAAGCATCGCGTGATTCTATACAGCGACTCAAGTGCGCATTTATGGAAGATAAAGTGGGTGAAATGTTCAGTGGCATAGTAAGTTCGGTCACGTCATTTGGTCTATTTGTTATAATCGATGACATGTATGTTGAAGGTTTGATTCATATTAGTAATCTACCTGTTGATTATTATCACTTTGATGAAATTACACATACTTTAGCTGGAGAACGCGGTGGTAAGGTTTTCAAGCTAGGACAGAAACTTGATGTGTTAGTCGCTCGAGTTGACTTGGAAGAGCGTAAAATAGACTTTCAGCTAAAAGAAAATGAATAAAAGAATAGATCGAATTTTTGGTTTGCATGCTGTTAAGCAAGTTTTAGAGAATGCACCTGAAACGATTTTGAATGCATCAATACAAGAATCAATTCAATCTGAATCGGTGAGTTCGCTTCGTGAATTGCTTAATAAGCTAGGCGTTTCGATTCAAATAGTCCCACGTGTTGCACTAAATAGAATGGTTAAAAATCAGAATCATCAAGGCATCCTCTTAGAGGTACAAAAGAAGACTAAAAAAACGGAACGTGATCTTGACGACATTTTGGCACAAAACCAAGATGCTAACCCGCTCTATTTAATTCTCGACTCAATTCAAGATCCTCATAACCTTGGAGCCTGTATTCGAACTGCTAATGCGGTAGGTGTCACAGCAGTGATTATCCCTAATGACCGTGCCGCCAATATAAATGAGACAGTACGTAAAGTGGCAAGCGGTGCGGTAGAGAATGTTGTCGTTGTTAATGTTGTGAATCTAGTGCGTGCGATAAAGAAAATAAAAGAATCTGGTGTCTGGGTTGTGGGTACCACCGGTGATACTGAACAATCAATCTATGCCCTTGATTTAAAGATACCAACTGCCATTGTAATGGGCGGTGAAGGCAAAGGCATGCGCGATTCGGTACAAAAGGAATGCGATTATGTTGCATCCATACCTATTAACGGTCAGGTCGGAAGTCTTAATGTATCAGTCGCGGCAGGCGTTGTCTTATACGAAGTTATTAGACAACGAGGAACCTGAAGCTCAATAAGCGAGTTTTAAAATACAAAAATAGCAATGATTGACTATTTTAAACTGATTCTTGTAATTTCCGTCCGCATCGCATTGCAGTAGTTAATCCAATCCATTAGAATCCACTCGCTTTACATTTACAGATCCTTGCTTCACCTTGAAATAATAGGGAGGCTAATAAACCTTGGGGATAGACAATGAGACACTACGAAATTGTATTTTTGGTTCATCCGGACCAGAGCGAACAAGTTTCTGCGATGATTGATCGCTATAAGAACATAATCACGAGTAATAACGGTATAATCCATCGTCTGGAAGATTGGGGTCGTCGACTACTGGCATATCCAATTAATAAAATTCATAAGGCACACTACGTGCTTATGAACATCGAATGTGATGCCGAATCGTTAAATCAATTAACAGATGGTTTTCGATTTAACGATGCAGTTATCCGTAATCTGATTATCAAAAAAGATGAAGCTGTTACTGAGGCATCTCTCTTGGTCAAAATCAGGGATGAAGAAGATTCGCGACCCAAACCTACCGCGATAGCTAAAAAATCGGCAGTAATCGCTGAAGAGCTGGTTCCTGTAGAAACTGCAGTTGTTGAAGAATTAGTTTCAGCTGAACCTATTCCCACGGGCGAAGAAACTAACCAGAACGAAACAGCCGATAAACCTGAATAAGAAGATTAAATTGAGAGGAATATAAAATGGCTCGTTATTTTAAACGTAAAAGATTTTGCAGGTTTACAGCAGACGGTGTTAAAGAGATTGATTATAAAGATCTCAATACATTAAAGAATTATGTGTCTGAAAATGGAAAGATTGTTCCAAGTCGGATTTCAGGTACCAAAGCTCGTTACCAAAGACAGTTATCAACTGCAATCAAGCGTGCGCGCTACCTTGCTTTGATTCCTTATTGTGATGCGCATTAAACTAGACGAATTGAAGTATAAATAGCTCATATTCATCTAGGTTATAGGTGAGTGTATTGAATTTGAAAACCAACTGTAAATCGTTCAATCAGTAGTTATCACTAAATGTTAGGTAAGTATATATTGAGTGGCAAATCTCAGGCAATCACTGCTACAACGGTGAGTACTCTGGTTTCGTTGTTATTGCCACCGCTTGCCTTTCTAATATGCGGGTCTGTGGTCGCTTTGATGACTCTCAGGAAAGGAGTTACTGTAGTACTGCAAATATTAGCGGCGAGTTTGATAATGTTAATGGCATTTTCATTACTTGTGAATTTACCAATAAAATTGGTTCTTGTTTATATATTTATCATTTGGATCCCTGCTTGGTCAGTAGCGATGATTCTTCGTTTTTTTGAACAGCAAGGTTTACTATTAGTTGCAGTAGGTTTATTAGCAACAATGTTAATTGTTGCCATATACCTAGTTGTTGGTGATGTTTCTGGATGGTGGGAACAATGGCTGACTGTCATGATAGAGAAGACAGTGCCTCCAGAAAATATTAGCCAATATAAAGAATTATTAGAACCTGCGGTTGATATGGTCAATGGAATGATGATCGCTGGTTTTATGTTGAATGTAATTATGAGTGTCCTGTTTGCTAGGTGGTGGCAATCAAGATTATTCAACCCGGGCGCATTTCAAAAGGAGTTTTATGCGCTGAGGTTGCCATCGGAAATATTGCCAGTAAGTGGATTGGCTATATTGTTGCTATTGATGATAAGTGAGCAATGGCAAGACTTGTTTAGAGATATTGTGTTTGTCTTAATATTGATGTATCTAATACAGGGGATTTCATCAGTACATCGAAACGTTGATAAATTAATGTTATCAACGGCATGGATTGTCTCGATGTATTGTTTGTTGATACTTTTGCCGCAAATGGGGTTATTTATAGCATGTTTGGGTATGACTGAAGTTTATATTAGTTGGCATAGAAGAAAATTTGGCTCGAAAACTAAATTGTGAAACGAGTCAGCTTGTAAAGAATCTGTTATTATAAAATTGTTATCAATTGAGGTGATTTGATGGACGTAATTTTACTTGAAAAAGTACACAAACTCGGTGAACTAGGTGATCAGGTCAAGATCAAACCTGGTTTTGGTAGAAATTATCTTATACCAAGTGGTAAAGCCATTTTTGCTACAGCAGATAACATAGCTAAATTTGATGCCCGAAGAACTGAATTGGAAAAAAGTCAAAAAGAATCGTTAAACGCGGCAAATGCTCGTGCTGATAAATTAAATTTAGTGAATATTTCTATTGTACGTAAAGCAGGAGCTGAAGGTAAATTATTTGGTTCGGTTGGTACTATAGATATTGCTGATACAGTTACCGAATCTGGTGTTGAATTGGCTAAGCATGAAATTAGGTTGCCTGATGGACCGATACGTAGCACGGGTGAATTTGAAGTTGTTATTCATCTTCATGCTGATATTGCTGCTAAAATCAAGGTGAATGTTGTTCCAGAAGAAGATTAATTTTTTATTTAGCTTAATAATTTAATTTAATTTTTTTGACTATTTATTTGGATCGATTTTCGATCCAGGGAATTGTTTATGCAGGAATCGATACATACATCTTTATCGAGTGATGCTGAGACTCTGGCATTAAAAATTCCGCCGCATTCTATAGAAGCAGAACAAGCCGTTTTAGGCGGAGCATTTCTCGATAAAGAAGCATGGGATAAGGTCGTTGAGCGCGTCCGCGAAGAAGATTTTTACCGAAAAGACCATCGTATTATTTTTCGTGCTATAAGTGCTCTCAGTGAAGATGGACAGCCCTATGATATTGTTACGGTTGCAGAATGGTTGGAAAACCACCAGTTACTCGATGAAGCTGGAGGTATGCGCAACCTTGCAGCTCTTGCTGAAAACACGCCGAGTGCAAGTAATATCAGTGCTTATGCTGATATTGTTCGTAAACGCTCTATTCTCAGACAATTGATCAGCGCCACAACTGATATCAATGATACTGTTTTTAATCCTCAGGGACGCAGCAGTGAACAAATCCTCGAATTCGCTGAACAGACGGTTTTTGAAATCGCAGAAAATGAAAGTCGTGGTCGAAAAAGCTATCAAGAAATCAAAGAATTTTTGAAAGAAGCTCTGAACAGAGTTGATGAATTGTTTCATAAAGATAGTCCCATCACTGGAATAGCAACAGGTTACGACGATCTTGATTTAAAGACAGCAGGATTTCAGCGTTCGGACTTGATTATCGTTGCTGGTAGACCTTCCATGGGAAAGACCGCTTTTGCGGTAAACATAGCAGAAAATGCAGCAATAAAAGGAGAGCATAGTGTTGCTATATTTAGTATGGAAATGCCAGGTGAGCAACTCGCTATGCGTATGATGTCTTCCCTAGGCAGGATTGATCAACATAAGGTTCGTACAGGAAAACTGGAAGATGATGATTGGCCTCGGTTAACATCAGCAGTTGGAATGTTACAAGAAACGCGTATGTTTATTGACGATACACCTGCTTTAACGCCAGCTGAATTGAGAGCGCGATGTCGTCGTATTTCAAGGGAGTCTGGACTCGATCTTGTTGTTGTCGATTATTTACAATTGATGCAAGTAGCGGGCACAAATGAGAATCGTGCAACAGAAATTTCAGAAATATCACGCTCACTAAAAGCGATGGCAAAAGAACTTAAAGTGCCTGTTATCGCATTATCTCAGTTAAATCGAAGTCTTGAATCACGTACGGATCGAAGACCTGTTATGTCTGATTTACGTGAATCAGGAGCGATTGAACAAGATGCTGATGTTATTTTGTTTATTTATCGAGATGAAGTTTATGATGAAGAGAGTAATGATAAAGGCATTGCAGAAATAATTATAAGTAAACAACGTAACGGCCCAATAGGAAAAGTTAAACTGGCTTTTAGAGGGCAATACACACGGTTTGAAAATTTAGCAGATGATTACATTCATTCTTCTTCTGGATTTTCTGAATGACACGACCATCAAGGGTTGTTATTGATAAAGAGGCGCTTAAACATAACTTCCTAAGAGTCCGTGAGCTCGCTCCAGGTTCAAAAATTATGGCAATCATTAAGGCAGATGCCTATGGTCATGGTTTAGTCAGAGTTGCAAATACACTCGGTGATGCAGATGCATTTGGCGTTGCCTTCCTCGAAGAAGCCGAAGAGTTAAGATCTGCGTCGATTACAAACACTATAGTCTTGCTTGAAGGACCGCACAAAGCTGTTGACTTAGCATCAATCGTTCAATTACAACTCGAAATAGTGGTTCATAACGAATACCAATTAGATATTTTAGAGCAAGCAATCCTAGATGAACCACTTCAAGTGTGGATAAAAATTGATACAGGAATGCATCGTTTAGGTTTCCCATTAGAGGATATAAATAATATTTTAAAACGTGTTGCACAATGCAAAAATATCAAACCTTCCTTTCGACTAATGACTCATCTAGCGACCGCTAATGAACAGGATAATCCATTGACACGACACCAATTGGAAAATTTTAAACAAGCTTGTACTAGTATGAAACTAGAAAAATCGGTCGCGAATTCTGCAGCTGTTATAGGCTTTTCAGAAACACATGCAGATTGGAATAGACCCGGGCTAATGCTCTATGGTGTATCTCCGTTGACCGATAGAGATGGGAATGAATTGGAGTTAAAACCGGTTATGACATTAGAGTCAGAATTAATATCAATTCAAAAATTAAAAAAAGGTGAGCCTGTTGGTTATGGGGCAACTTGGCATTGTCCGGAGAACATGCCAGTCGGTGTTGTTGCTGCTGGTTATGGTGATGGGTTCCCTCGCCATGCCAAGTCTGGGACACCAATACTTGTCAATGATGTACGTTGTGCGTTGATAGGTCGAGCCTCAATGGATATGTTGACTGTCGATCTTAGAAATCAACCGCAGGCTAAAATTGGCGACAGGGTTGTTTTATGGGGAGAGTCATTACCTGTTGAAGAAATTGCTCGGTGTGCTGATACCATACCCTATGAATTATTATGCGGTGTGCATAAACGATTAAAATTTGTTGAACGTGGCTAAAGCAAAAATAAAATTTTATTGTAATAAATGTGGATCAGAAACACCGAAGTGGGCTGGTCAATGTCCGGAGTGTATGGCTTGGAATACACTTCAGGAAAGCGTAGTTGAAAAAATACTTGTATCTAGTTCTAGTCGTTTTCGTGAACACCTCACAGGTCCATCAGAAGTTTGTTCTCTTAATTCTGTAGAAATGGCGCAGACACCAAGACAGGCAACTGGGTTAGTGGAATTAGATCGTGTTATGGGTGGTGGTCTTGTAAATGGTTCTGTTACATTAATTGGTGGTGACCCAGGAATCGGTAAGTCAACCTTACTATTACAGACATTAGCTTGTTTAGACAGCGCTTCTGGTGTGCCAAGTTTATATGTAACAGGTGAAGAATCTGCACAACAAGTTGGGCTGCGTGGTAAACGGCTAGGATTATCTTTAGGGCCATTACGAATTTTGACTGAGAACTATCTTGAGCGAATTTTGAATGTCGCGAGTAAAGAAAAAGCAAAAGTGATCGTTATAGATTCGATTCAAACTGTTTACAGTGACATTTTACAATCCGCGCCAGGGTCAGTCGCACAAGTAAGAGAATGTGCTGCACAATTGGTTCGATTTGCAAAACATACAAACACAGCATTGTTTCTTGTTGGTCATGTTACTAAAGAGGGTACATTAGCAGGACCAAGAGTATTGGAACACATGGTCGATACGGTTCTTTATTTTGAAGGTGATAGCAGTAGTCGTTATCGAGTTGTCCGAACAGTTAAAAATCGTTATGGAGCGGTAAATGAATTAGGTATATTTGATATGACCGATAAAGGACTTAGAGAAGTCTCTAATCCTTCTGCTATATTTTTATCACGTCATGACGAACAAGTTTCAGGAAGTGCCATTATGGTCACTCGCGAGGGTACTCGACCGATGTTAGTTGAAGTTCAAGCGTTGGTTGACCAATCACATCTGGGCAATCCTCGTCGTGTTGCGCTTGGACTTGAACAAAATAGATTGGCCATGTTGCTGGCCGTATTACATCGTCATATTGGAATATCAATGAGTGATCAGGATGTGTTTATTAATGTTGTTGGTGGTGTACGTATCGCCGAGACAGCGGCAGACTTACCTTTATTATTAGCAATAATTTCAAGTTTTAAAAACAAACCTCTTCCAAAAGATATGGTGATGTTTGGCGAAATAGGATTGTCTGGTGAGATTCGGCCAGTCCAAAATGGGGTAGAACGTTTGAATGAAGCTGCAAAACATGGATTTAAACAATCACTAATTCCTATCGCAAACAAGCCAAAAATTCTTGTACGAAATATGGAAATTCAAACAGCAACTCATGTTTCGCAAGTGGTTAAGTTATTAGACTTTTAAATTTAAAATAAAAATGTACTGTTCTATTCATTTAGTATTTTTAAATGTTATCAATATGTAGATACCACCTTTTATAATAAAGATTATTAAATTATGCATCATTATCTAGTGATTAAAAAAGAGACATCGCCTCGTTTTTTGCTGAGTGTCAAATACAATATGGTTTAATTGACGTCTATCCGGTAAGTGGCAAAACCTGATATTCCTGTATGGCTTATGTACTTGCAACGTATGAAAATATAATCTTGGACTGTTAAATTTCAGGTGCAATACTTTCTGTGCTCTCTTCAAGTAGCTTTATGCGTGCCATTTTCACAGAGTTTTCGGAAACTTGTGTAACTTCTACAAGATAATTGTCTACTTTCAATGTGGTTCCTGATTCAGGTATAAATTCCAGATGCTCTAATAAAAATCCATTTAAAGTTTTCGGTCCATTAGTTGGAAGCTTCCACTGTAATTGACGATTTATCTCTCGAAGGTGAACAGAACAATCAATCAGATAAGAACCATCTTCTTGATTTTGAATATCAAGATTATGAGTTTGCATATCTGTCGTAAATTCACCGACAATTTCTTCCAATATGTCTTCTAGTGTCACTAAACCCTGAATAACACCATACTCATCAACAACTATTCCAAAGCGACCTTTGTTGTGTTGGAAATTCGACATCTGGGTATGAAGAGGCGTACCTTTGGGAACAAAATAGCTATCGATAAGAATGTTTCTTATGACCTCATACGTAAGCTCATTTTTTTCCGACAGGAGTCGGGCAACGTGGCGGAGGTGAATCACCCCGATAATATTATCGATACTAGACTGATACACCGGTAAGCGAGTATGTTGACAATGACTTATCTGATCAATTATTTCATTTATAGATTCGTCTAGATCTATCGCCACCATCTCATTTCTAGGAACCATAATGTCATCAACTGTAACATTTTCTAGTTCTAGTATATTAATCAACATACGTCGATGACGTTGTGGAATCAAGTGCCCGGCTTCCAAAACAATAGTCCTTAATTCTTCTCTTGAAAGGTAGTCAGCCTTTTGATCATTTAAGGTTATTCCGATGAAACCTAATAAGCCATTTGAGACCCAGTTTACCAGCCAAACTGCTGGGTATGCTAATTTCATCATAGGTGCCAAGACGTAGCTTGCTGGGAATGCAATCAACTCTGGTTTCAGCGCAGCAATTGTTTTTGGCATAACTTCAGCAAAGATTAAAAACACCATCACTAAGACAACGGGAGCTATCGCGACACCTAGATCACCCAACAAACGTATTCCAATTAGCGTTGCTATCGATGCAGCCATAAAATTAACCAGATTATTTCCTAAAAGAATGAGACCAATTAGACGGTCAGGTCTTGAAAGCAGATTCTCAGAAATAATTGCGCTTCGCATTCCTCCTTTTGCTAAATGACGTAAGCGATAACGATTCAAGGCTATCATGGCAGTCTCTGAGCTCGAAAAAAATGCAGAAAAAATAACTAAGCAGAATAGGATTCCTAATAGAATCGATATCGGAATGTCGTCCAAGAAATAATGACCTCAATTATTAGAAGTGTGTATTGTGATGGATCACCCGGTACCTATGTCAAGTGATTGCTTTAATTATATGGGCTTAGAGACGTTGTAAAATAACTTCAAGAACAAATTTTGAACCGAGATAAGCGAGTAACAATGCCGTAAAACCACCTAAGGCCCAACGAATTATCTTTTTCCCACGCCAACCGGCCGACCACCTTCCCCAGAGTAAGGTGGCATAAATGAACCACGCCATAATAGATAGTATCGTTTTATGTGCCAAATGTTGTCTGAATATGTCATCTATAAACATCGTTCCAGACACAAGACTGAGACTCAACATGAAAAAACCGATAATAATGATTTGTATTAGCAGAGCTTCCATTATTTGTAGAGGAGGCAGTTTACTCATAACAATGAAGGCACGTTTTTCTTTAATTAGTTTTTCCTGTAAAGCTAGCATAAGAGCCTGAATAGCACTGATCATTAGTAAACTGTATGCGCAGATAGATAATAAGATGTGAATGCGCAAACCTATTGATAAAGACTCACTTAGAAGTCGTCCATCCAAGACAAAAAGCTCAAGTAAGATGGCTGAGCCAGCAATTGGGAAAAGTATAAGGAGTAGGTTTTCCAATGGACGGAATAATGAAGTGATTAGTACTATGGATGTAACCAGCCAACTGATCAATGAAACCGCATTGAAGAATCCAAAATCAAAGCCACTATCTAAAACAATTGACTGATACAATAAATGACCATGCAGAATGATTCCAGTAAAACCGATTATTAGGGATACAATCCGCGTCTTTTTAGAAACACTTGATGAGCCAAATATTTTAATGCCTAACAGGCATGTGCATATTATGTATGATATTACAGCTGCAATAGTTTGAATAATCATAGTTTAAAATTTACCATATTCATCTTTAGATGATTGCATATTCTGACAGTCTGTAAAAGTGTTGTTTCTGCCATAAACAGGCTAATAATTTTCAAGTAATAGGATTAATAAGTTAGAATAACGAAATATTCAACTAATTTTAAATTGACGAATTCAGAACACTATGTTTGACGCCCTATCAGATAAATTAACCCGAATTTTTAGGGACCTGCGTGGCCATGGTCGATTAAGCGAAGATAATATTAGTGATGGTTTACGTGAAGTGCGTATGGCTCTACTTGAAGCTGATGTCGCTTTACCGGTTGTGCTTGAATTCATTCAGCATGTCCGTGATCGATCATTGGACAAAGAAGTTGTCAGTAGCCTCACTCCGGGACAGGCACTGATTAAAATCGTTAATGAAGAGTTGATTTCTCTAATGGGAGGAAGCAACGAACCGCTAAATCTGAAAGTACAACCTCCCGCTGTTATTCTTCTGGCTGGATTGCAAGGAGCAGGTAAAACGACTACTACTGCAAAATTAGGTCGTTGGATTCAACACAAAGAGAATAAAAAGGTTGCTGTTGTCAGTTGCGATGTATATCGACCAGCGGCTATTAAGCAATTACAAACGTTAGCGAATGAAAATAACCTGGTCTGGATTGAAAGTAAAGAAACTGAAGAACCTATTAAAATAGTGGCAAATGCGGTTGATACTGCTCGACGTCAGTTGATAGAGGTACTTATTGTTGATAGTGCGGGTAGATTGCATATTGATGATAAGATGATGCGAGAAATCAAAGCTGTCCATGATGAAATAATGCCTGTTGAAACATTGTTTGTTATCGATAGCATGATGGGACAAGATGCTATTAATGCTGCTGCAGCATTTAATAATACATTGCCATTAACAGGCACGATTTTGACCAAGACTGATGGTGATGCACGTGGTGGAGCGGCATTAACTGTTAAGCATGTTACTGGTAAACCAATTAAATTCATTGGTATCGGTGAAAAAATTGATGCATTAGCTCCGTTTCATCCAGAACGTATTGCTTCTCGAATATTAGGAATGGGCGATATCCTAAGTCTAATTGAAGAAGTAGAGGAAAAAACAGATCAAAAACAAGCCTTAAAATTAGCGAAGAAACTTAAAACAGGAAAAGGCTTTAACTTGGAAGATTTTCGTCAGCAGTTATCACAAATGAGGAGTATGGGAGGTGTTGCGGGGTTGATAGATAAAATACCTGGGATGTCACAACTATCAGCAGGTGCAGCAACACAGGTGAATGATAAGGATTTTGTAAAACTAGGCGCGATTATTGATTCTATGACGCGTAAGGAACGGGTAGACATCACTATAATTAATGGGTCACGTAAGAAACGAATTGCTAGCGGCTCGGGAACACAAATTCAAGATATCAATAAATTATTAAAACAATTTAAACAAATGCAAAAGATGATGAAAAAAATGACTGGTAAAGGAGGCATGGCTAAGTTCTTACGTGAAATGAGAGGCAATATGCCGCCAGCAGGGATACCATTTAAGTAATAATGTCAGACGAAACAGAAAAGTCCGCTCTAGATTATCATCGCTTTCCCAAACCAGGGAAGATAGAAATATCCGCAACTAAACCATTAGCAAACCAACGTGATTTAGCTTTGGCTTATAGTCCTGGTGTGGCTGAGCCATGCAAGGCTATCGTAACGGAAAGCCGTATGGTTGCTGAATTAACTGCACGCTCAAACCTTGTTGCTGTTGTCACAAATGGTACGGCTGTTTTAGGTTTGGGTGATATTGGACCTTTAGCAGCAAAACCAGTGATGGAAGGAAAGGCGGTACTATTTAAAAAATTTGCTGGTATCGATGTCTTTGATCTTGAAATTGATGAAAAAGATCCAGATAAGCTTATTGATATTATTGCCAGTCTAGAACCTACTTTTGGTGGCATAAATCTTGAAGATATACGTTCGCCAGAATGCTTTTTGGTTGAAGGTAAATTGCGAAAACGATTAAATATCCCTGTTTTTCATGATGATCAACACGGTACGGCCATTATAGTTGCAGCTGGAATTATTAATGCATTAGAAATTGTTGATAAACATATTTCTAAAGTTAAGTTAGTCACAACTGGAGCTGGTGCAGCAGGTATCGCTTGTCTTAAGTTGCTCGTTAAGTTAGGCATGAAAAAAGATAATATTATTGCCGTTGACCATGTTGGCGTAATTTATAAATCGAGACGTACTGAACAAACACCACACAAACGCATCTTTGCAAGTAATACTAAGTTAAGAACTCTGACTGATGTGATGAAAGATGCAGATATTTTCCTTGGATTATCAGCTCCTGGTATTTTAAAACAGGAGATGGTGAGAAGTATGGCAGATAATCCCATCATATTTGCTTTGGCGAATCCTATTCCAGAAATACTGCCTGAAGAGATTAAGGCGGTTCGAGATGATGCTATCATTGCTACGGGCAGGTCAGATTACCCTAATCAGGTTAATAATGTGCTGTGCTTTCCCTTTATATTCCGTGGTGCTCTTGATGTGGTTGCTACGACAATCAACGATGCGATGAAGATTGCTACGGTGAATGCTTTAGCAAATATGGTCAAAGAGGAAACACCTGAATCTGTTATTTCAGTTTATGGTGGAGAAGAGTTTAAATTTGGTCGAGATTATTTAATTCCAAAGCCTTTCGATCCAAGATTGATTGTTAAGCTCGCCCCTGCAATAGCACAGGCAGCGATGGACAGTGGTGTTGCGACACGACCGATTGAAAATATGGAAGTTTATCGTCAGCATTTATCGAAATATGTGTTTGAGTCAATTATTTTAATGAAGCCACTGTTTGAGAGAGCAAAAAATGATCCTAAGCGACTGGTTTATACAGAAGGTGAACAAACAAAAATTTTACATAGTGTTCAGTCAGTGTTTGATGAAGGTTTGGCTAAACCCATTCTTATAGGTGATCCATATATAATAGAAAATAGAATCAAAGACATGGGTCTTCGTATCAGACCGAATGTTGATATAGAGATTATCGAGCCTAGTGCGTATATGAAAAACATGAATATTAATCATGGTAGCATGACAGAGATTAACACCTGTGTGGCTACTAGAATGATAAGGCAAGGAGAAGCTGATTCTATGATTTGTGGGACGGATGGCCATTTTCATGGCCATCTTGCACACGTCATAAAAGAATTAGGACTTAACGAAGAATATAATCAAGCAGCAGCAATTAATGTGTTGTTGCTTAAAAAAGGTGCATATTTTATTTGTGATACGGCCGTAACTGCCAACCCTACGGCAGAACAAATTGCAAACAACACTATGTTAGCCGCAAAAGCTGTGCAGCGCTTTGGATTGATACCAAAAGTTGCTTTATTGTCTTTTTCAAATGGAGATGATATTGATTCAGAAACAAATCAGAAGATGATTGCGGCAATGAATATACTTCATAAGCAGAATTCTGATTTAGAAGTGCAGGGACCAATCAGGGCAGATGCAGCGTTGCTGAAAGATATACGTCGACGTGTGTTGCCGTATTCAAAACTGGTTGAAAATGCAAATCTGCTAATTATGCCCAATCTCGATGCTGCAAAGATTGCATATGATATGGTCAAGGTTTTAGGTGAGGCGGTATCGATTGGTCCAATTTTGGTCGGGCTTAATCATCCTGTACATGTACTAACACCGTCATCAACGGTACGTCGAATAGTCAATGCTAGCGCTATTGCTGTTATTGATGCACAGATAAAGGCGAATGAGTCGGAGTCTTTATTAAAAGCATTTTAAAACGCATTTTTTCGTGTATATGTGTTATTTGTAGGTTCCAATGTCAACAAATCAAACTTTTCTCAGGTACCGAAAGTACATCATACTTCTGTTGGAGATACTTTCCTCAGAAGGAAGTAATGAGGTACTCGAAATCATAGAATTATCTTTTTAAATAAATGTCAAAATTCAAATAGTTTTCTCTCAGGTTTTAACATGAAGATTGCCAGAATAGTCGTTATAGCAATACTGCTGAAAAAAATCAGACTCCATTCTGGAATAGACAGACCAATAAATTGCCATTGAATTTCAGCACATTCCCCAGAACCACTAAGTATCATCTTTAATGCTTGTCCAAAAGGGAACACTTCAAGCATATATTCAAGACCAGGTCCACATTCAGGAACTAACTCTGGTGGCAAATGCTGTAACCATGTTTGTCTGCCAGCAATAGCAGCACCTATCAAGGCGAAAAAAATTAATAGAATATTGTATATGATTCGAAAGAGTCCCATAGAATTATGAATAGCACCTATAAGCGCAAGGAAAGCAATTGCTATATAGCTGAATCGTTGAAACGCGCATAATGGACAAGTCTCGAGTCCTTTGACATGCTCTAAGTAAAAGCCAAAGCTAAGTAAAGATAGACTAATAATAAAAAGAAAGGTAAAAAATAATCTTGAAGTCAGCATAACGTTATAATTGATTTTTGGCGCAATTTTAAAAAATTATTAATATTCATGTCGCATATAATTCAATATAATATCTCTAAGTGACTAAAAATAAAAATAAACCTTGTAATTACTAATCTATTACGTTGCTAAAAAACAACAATGATTAGTATACTTACTTATAATTTAGAACTATATCTCGTTAAGTCTTTGTTGATTGTTATTTCTAAATATTCAAGAATTTATAGATAATTATTTGAATTTTTGTTCAAAAAATTCAGCAAGTCTTTTTTCACTCCAAATTTTTGCCTTGAAAGGCGTATGTTCATAGATAAAACCAATATGACCGCCTTGCTCGGTGAGTTCTAATGTGACCTCCTTCGATAAATCATCTTCACTAGGGAGCGCGCTTCGATTCATGAATGGGTCATCTTTGCTCTGGAGTATCAGAGTTGGAATACTTATATTTTTCATGAAGTTTTTGCAACTTGACCTAGTGTAATAATCATCAACACTTATGAAACCGTGCAAGGGTGCTGTAACATTGTGATCGAAAGAGTAGAAATTAGTCCATTCTTTTAATTTTTTTAAATTTATAGGTGCGGATTTCTCTTTGAATTTATTATTTATTTTTTTATTGAGACTTCTGATCAAATACCTCTGATATATTCTAGAAAATCCTGTTTCTAATTCTTTGGCACATATGGATAAATCAAAAGGAACTGAAATTGCTATTGCTGCTGTTAATGGACAATTATTACCTTGCTCACCTAGATATTTAATTAGGACATTACCACCGAGAGATATACCTATCGCTGCAATTTTTCTACCAGGATATCGATTTGTTAATTCTATGATAACAGAATTGATATCGCCTGTATCACCAGAATGATAGCTTCTATCTAAACGGTTATGTCGACCGCTGCAACCACGAAAATGCATGAGTACGCCTTGCCAGCCACGATCTATAACGGTTTTTAATATGCCTTTTACATATGACGAGTTTATAGATCCCTCAAGGCCATGAAGTAGTAGAACTATAGGAATAGTTTCTTTTTTTTCAGTCCAAACAAGATCAATGAAGTCACCATCAGGCAAATTAAATTCTTCATTGATAATATTTAAGGGAATCGATGTACGAAATAATGCTGAATACAGAGTTTGTAAATGGCGGTTAGAACACCACCATGCGGGTTTGAAATCACTTTTGATGATGTTGATTGATGAAGTACCTTAATAATTATTATTATTCAATTGATAGCATAAGGTAGGTCGATAATCGTGACTCGTTGATTATTAATGATTAATTTTTCTTTTGATTTATCTAATACGATTACCGCTAGCGCGTAGCATAGACCATTAGGATGCATCGCTGAATTGATGATAGCACCAGCCTTGTTATTAGATGATTCTATAATTAGTTGTTCGCCAATAGATAACAGTTGTTTTGATTGTATCAGGCCAACTCGTTTTTTTACTTCCCCACGATAATGCAATCGTGCAATAACTTCTTGACCAGGGTAACAACCTTTTTGATAACTTAATCCATTTAGGACATCAAGATTTAACATCTGTGGTAAGTACTGCTCCTTAGACAATGATGTCACCCATGGTAGGCCAGCAAGAATGTCTAGTATGTTCCATAGAGCACTGCTCAATATAGGCACACTCTTTTTAAATTTTGATATTTTTTTAATCAATTCTTCAGTGTTGCCGGTAATTAAGTGACGATCAGTTTTATCAGGATGACAAATAATAATTTGATTATCAAATACGTTTATTTCTCCGGGGCTTGTTGGTAAATTTTTGATTGATGAAGTAGAAGCATTACAATTAGCCATACCTACTAAAGGTGATGAGTCGGAAATATCATTTATCTTTACATTAGAACGCATAACAAACATTAGGAGTCTTTTTTTTACAAACTCTTTTAAGTCTTCTTTGAATATCAAAAGATAAGCAGTGCCTGTATTAATAATGATAAAATTTGTGATTAACTGACCTTTAGAATTACACCACGCGGAAATTTGTGCGGCAGGAGTTTTAATAAGATTTAGATCATTGATGAATTGATTATGCAGAAATTCATGACGATCGTTCCCACTAACTTCTAGCATTGCAAAACCCGAGAGGGGTGCGGCTAAGGGGGTTTCTGAAAGATTAATGTCTGAATTATTAAAATCGATAATATATTTATCTTTTGTTTTTGCAGTTTCTTGCTCTAGAAAGGCTTGCCAATTCTCTTGCATAATTGTATTTCAATTAATTTTTCTGGATTGTCGAATCAAAGTGATGATGTTTTTTAGACCGTCGTTTCTCGGTTCATCTTTTTCCATTATCCAGTTTAGAATATCAAGATCAGCTTCGTTCAATAGTTGTGAAAATGAACTTTTATCAGCATCATTTAGCATGTCATATGACTGATTTAAAAATTCTTGAAGCACGATATCCATTTCCCGAATTCCACGGCGACAACGCCAGAGAAGACGAGAACGATTATCTTTCATTTAAAGAGTACGAGACAGCATCAGTCTTTTGATTTCAGCTATTGCCTTTGCTGGATTTAATCCCTTCGGACAGGCATTAGTACAATTCATGATTGTATGACAACGATAAAGCCGAAACGGATCTTCCAGATTATCTAGACGTTCCCCGGTAAATTCATCTCTGCTGTCCGCGATCCATCGATAGGCTTGTAATAAAATAGCAGGCCCAAGATAACGATCACTATTCCACCAATAACTAGGACAACTAGTAGAACAACATGCGCATAATATACATTCATATAAGCCATCTAGTTCGGCACGTTCTTCTTTTGATTGGAGCGTTTCTCCATCCGGAGGAGGAGCAGTTTGAGTTTGAAGCCAAGGTTTAATTGATGCGTACTGAGCATAAAAATGTGTTAGGTCTGGAACTAGGTCCTTTATTACAGGCATATGCGGTAATGGATAGATTGGAACATCACTTTTACATTCATTTACTGCCTTGATACAGGCTAAAGTATTTGTGCCACCTATATTCATAGCACAAGAGCCACAAATACCTTCACGACAAGAGCGACGAAAGGTTAATGTTGAGTCAATCTCGTTTTTAATATAGATGATCGCGTCTAGAACCATAGGACCACAGTTGTCGAGGTTGATTTCATAGCTATCTAATCTAGGGTTTTCACCTGAATCAGGTTCCCATCGATAAATGTGAAATGTTTTCTTGTTTACGGCCCCTTCCGCCTTTGCGAAGGTTTTACCGATTTTAACTTTGGAATTTTTTGGTAATCTAAATTCAGCCATAGTTATTCTCTATTTTTGTAATTCTATTAGTACACACGTTTCTTTGGTGGGAAAACGTCGACTTCATCTGTTAATGTAAACATATGTACGGGTCGATATTTGAAACTGACTTCACCGTTATCGTTAAATGTAGCTAAAGTGTGTTTCATCCAATTGTCGTCATCTCGTTCAGGGAAATCTTCTCGCGCATGGCCACCACGACTTTCTTCGCGATTATAAGCGCTATGTATACTGACCATGGCACATCGTAGTAGATTATCTAGTTCCAGTGTTTCAACGAGATCGGTGTTCCAAATCATACCCTTGTCTCCAATCTTCACTTGTGAAAATGAATCCCATATTTTTGCCATTTCGTCTACACCATGTTTCATTGATTCGCCAGTGCGAAATACTGCCGCATCATTTTGCATAGTCCGTTGCATCTTATTGCGTATTTCAGAAGTCGGTATCGAACCTTTGTTGTGACGTAACTTATCTAGACGGTCCAGACTTTCATCACCGGCGTCAGGCATCGATTTATGCGTTTGGTTTGGTTTTATGTTCTCGGAACAGTAGTTGGCTGCAGCACGACCAAAGACGATCAGATCTAGCAATGAATTCGAACCTAGACGATTAGCGCCATGGACTGACACACAGGCTGCTTCACCTATGGCCATTAGACCTTGTACGATTGTGTCAGGATTCCCATCTTTTAAATTTACCACTTGGCCGTGATAATTAGTTTGTATACCTCCCATGTTGTAATGCACAGTTGGTATGACTGGTATGGGTTCTTTGGTGACATCCACTCCTGCAAAGATTTCCGCGGATTCAACAATACCTGGCAGGCGTTCATTAATAACTTCCGGACCTAAGTGTTCCAGGTGTAAGTGAATATGATCTTTTTCCTTTCCGACGCCACGACCTTCGCGTATTTCCATCGTCATGGAGCGACTAACAACATCACGTGACGCTAAGTCCTTTGCAGAAGGAGCATAGCGTTCCATGAAACGTTCGCCTTCTGAATTTGTAAGATACCCACCTTCACCACGCACACCTTCTGTAATCAAACAGCCCGAGCCATAAATACCAGTTGGATGAAATTGAATGAATTCCATATCTTGAAGCGGTAGACCAGCACGAAGAACCATACCATTCCCATCACCGGTGCATGTATGAGCAGAGGTTGCTGAAAAATAAGAGCGACCATAACCGCCGGTTGCTAGAACGACTTGATGCGCTCTGAAACGATGAATTTTTCCATCTTCCAGATTCCAGGCCATTACACCACGGCAAACACCTTCGTCATCCATAATCAAATCCAAAGCAAAGTACTCAATAAAAAATTCTGCTTCATGTTTCAAAGATTGTTGATAGAGCGTATGCAAAATAGCATGTCCGGTTCTGTCAGCAGCAGCACAAGTACGTTGTGCTATTCCCTCACCATAATTGGTAGTCATACCGCCAAAGGGTCGTTGATATATTTTACCCTCCTCAGTTCGAGAGAAAGGCACGCCTTGATGCTCCAATTCGATGACTGCGGGTATGGCCTCACGACACATATATTCTATAGCATCTTGGTCACCCAGCCAGTCTGAACCTTTAATAGTGTCATACATATGCCATCGCCAGTCATCTTTTCCCATATTACCAAGCGCTGCGCTCATCCCTCCTTGTGCTGCGACAGTATGACTTCGAGTCGGAAAAACTTTCGTTATACATGCAGTTTTCAATCCTTTAGCAGCCATACCAAATGTCGATCTAAGACCAGATCCACCAGCGCCAACTACAACAATATCGTATTTATGTTCAATAATTTCGTATGATTTTGTCATTATTACTTACAGTCCTAAATAAAGCTTTAACACAGCAATTGCGGCACTAAACCCAGCCAACAATGCAATAAATTTGACCAGAATCAAAAAAGCAATTTTTTGCCATTCCGATTTTGTATAATCCTCTATGACTACCTGTAGACCTAAGGCAGCATGGTAATATAGTGAGATTATAAAAAGCAGCATAAGAACTGCGTTTAATGGATTGGCTAACCAAGCAATTACCGTTGTGTAATTAGCGCCAGTCATCACTACTAGAGAGTAGATAAACCATAAACCAAGAGGAATTAGAGCCAGAGCTGTTAAACGCTGAGACCACCAATGATGAATACCTTCTTTAGCCGAACCAAGGCCACGAGCATGTGCTAGAGGACTTCGAAGACTCATATTGCACCTCCAAAGTAAAGAGTAATGACTGATAGAACGATACTCATGGCAATGCAGGTATAGCCGGTAACGTATACAGTCTTAATCTCTAGACCCTTGCCAGCATCCCAGAACAAATGTCTCACACCATTTGTGAAATGGAAATAAAACGAAAAAACAAAAGCGGAAAGGCTGATTTTTCCATACCAGGTAGATGTATGTAGTTGTAAACTATTGAATACTTCTTCACCGGCATTAAGTCCTACTAACCAGCAGGTTAAAAGTAGTGCTCCAAGACTGAGAAAGACACCAGTTCCTCTATGAGTGATCGATAAAATCGACGTTAGCTGAGGCTTATAGACTTGTAAATGAGGTGATAACGGTCGTTTCACCGATTCCATAATTGATATCCTCTATAGTAATGATTGTAGTTATAATCTGATGCGAATTTCAAGATATATCACTTCAGTATTTATTATTATTATTTCTTGTTAAAAGTCGATGCAGCGGCCTTTTTTTTCCCAATCACCATATCGTGTGGGTTCAAGACCCTTTGGGCCGCCTATCTCTATCAATTTAGTTCTAGGTTTAATTTTTTCAGTCGGTTTAGGAGTATCCACGAACTTTTCAGCTTTATTGTTTGACTTCTCAACATTATTCATTTTATTTCACCTATGCTGCATTGCAAGAGCGCAATTCTAAGGTTATTTCGAATAAAAATCACGTTACAATCGTAATATCAGACAATCGACTCTGTACAATCATCAATATTATATGGACATTTACGAAAACTCTTTTCTAAACACGTAAACATGCCAATTAGTTCAGCTTCGATAACTACTATCGCGTTTGATTTAATCAATCATATCTTCTTGATTGTATGATGTTTAACCCAGTTTAAATTGGGTTTTTAAATATGGCTGACGGTTTTTTTTGAAGTAAATCATCTATAAAACTAACTTTACAATATTAGCTGTCCAAGAGACAGAGTTAATATCAAATCCTCAAGATGCGTGGTATGTGAAACAGCGAATAATAAGGTTTTCAATAACCATATTGGCCATACAATATTTCATTTTCAACTGATAATATTGTAACTGACATTTTCAGTCGAGGTCGCGGCAGACATGATATGTAAGTAAAATACGAATAATCATATATGACTACAATATGAGATGTGATCGCCATGCTATCCAGAGCTTTCTTAGAGGTGTGAGACTTGTATAGGTACTCAATAATTTACAGCCACCATTAATAATTTCATCGCAAGTTTTGAATGCCAGACGATTTAAAATTAAACCTTGTTTAAGAGCAGAAAAATCATTTTCTTTGAGATCATGATAGTCTTTTTCTAATAATATTTTTAACTCCTTCATCAATGGAGAAAAAATATCTGCCTGATTAATTGAGTTATTTTTAAGTTGAAACTTGTTATTAAGTAAATCACCGTGCTGAATGACATTCTCTGGAATAATACAACGTGATTCCGTGATGTAAGTGTTTGGTTCCTGTAAAGAACTAATGAAATGATAGACAGTGCCTATGTTTCGATAGCTTTGTAACGATGAGGCATCTGTTGCCCCTAGTTGAATTCCACATAAATGCCAGACTTCACCAGCGGTTAAATCATACAATACTAAAATTGATTTCAGGTTATTCGTTTTTTGAATAAACAAAAAATTATCGAAATTATTGATAATTGAATTTAAGGATGCTCTGAGATTTTCATTAAGGGTGGTGAATTCTTTTAAATATTTTGTGATGGGATGACGGGGTTCTTGTTGGAAAAGTCGCTCTATCTCTTCTTGCCACCAATGGAGTTTAATTCTTGCAACACCTGGGTCTGAGCATTCCTTGATAATATCTGCAAGTTCATAAAGAAATGCATGAAGACTAATGATGATGGCTTTATTTTTTTCTTTTTCAAATAATGTTGCATAGTAAAGGTTTGAGCCATCAGGAATAGCCTTATTAACACAGTAATCATACGTATTAGAAATTTTAGTCACAAAAGGCACTTAGTTTGTCATATATTTCAACTGGACTAGATACCATGCCATCTGCTTTCCAGTCAGCGGGATTATCATCGACATTAATATAGCCATAGAGGGCTATAAGTGTTTTAGTTCCAGCACGATGACCTGCTTCAATATCTCGCTGAGCATCTCCAATGTAAATTGTTGTCATAGGATTAGACTGCATCAGTTTGCATGCATGGAGTATTGGGGCAGGGTGGGGTTTTCTTTGTTTCAATGTGTCTCCGCTAATTACGCATGAAGCACGTTTATTCAGTGACATCGCCTCTAGTAAAGGTTCTGTTAACCAGGTAGGTTTGTTTGTTACGATACCCCAAGGTATATTTTCGTTTTCAAGGGTTAGCAATAAATTTTCCACGCCATCAAACATACGTGTTTTTATTGCAATATTGGCGCGGTAATAATTAAGAAATTCATCACGGATTGATTCAAAGCCAGTGTTTCCCTTTTCTAAATCGAATGCGAGTCTAATCATGGCATTCGCGCCAAGTGATACAGTTGGCCGCACAATATGATTAGGGAGACTCGTTAATCCATGTTTTAAACGAATTGAATTAAGTGCATTAGCTAAATCATCGGCTGTATCAGCTAATGTACCATCCAAATCAAATAATATGTGGTCGATCATTTACTTAGCTATTGTATCGAGTAGATAATTGATTTCAGGTTTTCTATCTAACGAACATGTTCCTAATAATGGGTTATATCGCATGCCAGACAAATCGTTCATTTCAAGGTTGTACTCTTTGCACCAAGCAACTAATTCTGAAGGGCGAATAAATTTTTCGTATCTATGTGTACCCTTTGGTATAAGTTTTAATAAATATTCGCCTGCTAATATGGCGAGTAGATAGGATTTTATAGTGCGATTTATAGTTGAAAATATGACATGACCGCCCGGCTTGATTATTTTACTAGCGGCTTGAATTATAGATGCAGGATCTGGCACATGTTCTAACAACTCCATACAGGTTATTATATCGAAGCTATGAGTATGGTTTTCAGCAAAGTCCTCCGCGGTACTGAAGACATAATCGATCTCAAGCTGTTTACCAATAGCATGTTGAGATGCAACCTGTATATTCTCTTTACTTGCATCGAGACCAGTTACTAAAGCTCCTTGTTTTGCCATAGCCTCTGTAAAAATACCACCACCACAACCGATATCCAAGATGTGTGAATTTTTAATTGATACGTGCTCTGAAACGTAACACAATCGCACATGATTTATATCATGCAAAGTTTTAAATTCGCCATTTGGATCCCACCACTGGTCCGCTCTAGAAGAGAATTTTTCCAGTTCTGTTATGTCAATGTTTTTGTTTTTTGTCATTACCAATTGTAATATAGTTTTTTTATTTATTAGGTTAGTTTAACTTGTTAGCATAAGATATTGAATAAAATATTCTATATCATATGGTTAATTCAGATGTATATTATAGATATGCAACGCTATAATTGACGACACATATTAAGAGGATCATAATACTTCGAATTATGGTGAAAACTAAATGCTTGAAGTTACATAGCTGAATAAACACGATAAGGAATAATTATGAAAAAAAAATTCGTGGCTAAGTCTAGAATACTATTAGTAGGACTTTGTATGACGTTTTTGTCATCATGTGCAACTACTGGATCATTGGACGAACGTGATCCATGGGAAGGTTATAATAGAGGCGTATATTCGTTTAATGAAACAATTGATACAACACTGTTTGAGCCGATTGAAAAATTGTATAAGATTGTCACACCTGCTTTCTTAGACAATGGCATAACTAATTTTTTTAACAATGTAGCCCAAATTCCCGTTATCGCAAATGATTTACTTCAACTCAAATTTGATCAGGCAGTCAACGATACAGTCCGGTTATTTCTTAATTCGACAATTGGTCTATTAGGCTTTTTTGATATTTCATCAGAAGCGGGTTTACTCTCAAGTGAAGCTGACTTTGGGCAAACATTAGCCTACTGGGATGTAGCTTCTGGACCTTACCTAGTGTTACCATTCTTTGGACCAGGGACGGCGAGACATGCGGTAGGTTATATTTTTGATAGCGCGTTGAATCCAATGACCTATATCGCTAATGATCTACCTAAAGCAGGTCTCTTATCACTTGCTTTTATTGATATTAAATCAGATTTATCTTCGGCAGTTGAATTACTTGAGGAAGCAGCAGTTGATAAATATGAGTTTACTAAGAACGTCTATTTTGCAAAGAGAGAAAGCAAGATAAGTAATAGTAAATTTGAAGATTATTCAGAATAATAACTTTTACTATTCAGCCGTATGTCCTTTTTTAGGGTAAAGCATGAATCATCTATTTTTAGAGCGTCAGTAAGCTTGATTATTCATGCATTTTGTTTGTTTGGTCAAGCTACGGTCTTCTTGAGACACTGCGTAACAGCAATACAAAATGGTCTTGAGACCAACTTCTGTTCAGTTATTTTGTGATAAAAATTAGCAAATAGCGGCTCGTCAACTACATCCTTATCTACCATATCAACAGGTAAGCTTATTTGCGTATTAAATGCCGCATCTGTTTCCGTTAGCATCGAGCTAGGGGGCTTTGGGTAAAAAAGAATAATTAAAATAATCAACAATAGCACTATGACTGTGCTGATTATGATGAATACTAAGGGAGATTTTTTGTTTATTCTTGCAGATAATGGTTGTCTAGAGGATGATGACGTTTTGGAGAGCTGAGAATCACCTTCAATCGTGTCTTTTGTTTTTTTTACTGCGGTTTTTTCAAGTGGTAATAGCGGTAAAGGGAAATCTATATCCTTAACACTTACTTTGCCGGACACTATCTCCGATATAAGTACCCCACGTGATTTTCGATAATTATCTTTGTCGATTTCACCGTTGGCATATTTCTTTGCCAACTCACTCAATGTTTTATTGCTCATAGCAGATCTAGTATTAAATTAAATTATTAACCAACATCTTCGCGGATAAGACGAAAACCGGTAGAGTCATCAGCATTACCATCGTGAGACCGCTCTAATGAAAGGTCACATTTAGAGTGTGCATCAATAAAAGCACCACCTCGAACAGTTGTATTATTACCATCAATTACCCACTCTTGCACGTTACCAATATAATTCTTTAAACCCCAACCGTTGGATTTACCTGACTTTACACTGACAATACCTGTACCTTTAATTAATTTTTCTTGAACTGTCACACGACAATTAAAATCTTTTTTTGGTTGATTCCCACCAGCATTTGCAGCATATTCCCATTCAGACTTTGTTGGGATGCGATAAATTTTTCCGGTGCGCTCGGACAACCACTTTGCGTAATCTTGAGCCTCTTGCAAAGTGATACCCGTGATTGGATCATTTTTTCTTTCTTTGTTCTTAATTGGTTTACAGGTGCCGCTGAGAATACAATATTTACTCCAGTCACTAACTGAAGCTTCATATTTAGAAATAGCAAATGATTTCTCAATTGCTTCACCGTTTGGTACTACAACCATTAATGGGCCGCGAGCGGCAGAATGGACCATATCGAAACAAATCGCTTTTGCACGCTTACCGTAGCCAGCAAGTCGATTACTACATTCTGATTCACTTGAAATAGGCTTCCAAAGGCGGGCTTGAGTTCTTCCGGCGCCAGACGCTGTATTGGCCATGCTTTCGGCAGTTAATTCTTTTTCAACAGTTCTGATTCTGGGTTTAGATATTGGTTTATACTTAGCAATTAAATCATCTAAATCAGATTCATCCTTACCTATAATGGGGCTATCAGTCCAAAGTCGTTGTGCATTCGACAATGTGTTTTTCAAGGATCTTAGTTTTTGATAATCTTGACCCGCAGTTTCTTTATCAGTGAGATATAGATTATATACGCCATTAGCTTCTGCTATTTTCGCTTTTAACGTCTGCGAAAAATTAACGAATTCTGGGTTAGCACCAAATTCTTTTAAGGCAGCTTGCTGTAATTTTGTCGCTTGAGTCAATTTCCCGGCGAGGATCGAGGCATTAGCTTCGGCTACTCCAGTCCAAGGTTTAAGTTTTAGCTGGCTTTTTAGATCTGCTAAGACGGCATCGGCCGGAAATAATCCCGCAGCATTTTGAGCAAGTCCGGCAGACGCATTTTCATCGCTAAAGCGAAGTTTATTAATGCGGTCAGCAAAGATTATAGCTGCCGCCTTACTAAATTCTGCATATCTTGCAGGATTAGCATTTTCAATCTGGCTAATCTTCAATTTGACATTGACTGGAAAAGAGACTGCTGTTTTAAATAACTCGGATAATTCAATAATATTAGCTTCGGCCTGATATTCATTTTTCAAAGCACCTAAGATGATATTAGTGGGATCTATTTCGAGGCCTTTAATCACAAACGAATAAGCAGTAGAAAAATCTTTGGCCTCAGCTTTTCTCTGCGCCAAACGAGAAAGACTGACTCCAAGTAATTGCGGTCCCTCATTCAGGATAAAATTATCTGTTTCTGACAAATCTGCTTTCAGTTGTTCAAATAAATTTTCTGCTCCTACAATATCATCACCGTCAGTAAACGTCTTGAAATCACTTTTATTTGCTTCGACCCGCGCCCTTCGATCTGATTCTTCTCGAGCACTGGCAACAGCATTACGAGCATCAAGTATTTCTGGTAATTGAGGAGCAAATCGTTCACCTATATCGACATATCCATCAGCTGCATCGAAGCGTTCACTTTGTAAAGTTTCATACGCTTTTTCTGTATATATCTCTGCAATTTGACTACGAAACTGAGTCAAACTTGTATTGATGCTTTCATCTTCAGCTACTAAGCTACTTAAGCTTAGAAACTCTTTAAGTAGATTTGATTCCCATTGCGAATTATCAATTTGAGTTTCTGCTAATGCAGATTCAATATTTTGGATGTTTGCATTGATAAATTCAGAAACTTTTTGTTTGCGTTCATCAGCATCTAATTTGGTCAACTTGACCTGTGTTAACAGTTGATTCAGTTGCAAACTGTTCAGGAGCACGCCAAAGTTTTCTGCGAGTGTCACGGCATCCTGACGTGTGCCAGATTTATTTATTGTAGTGAGTTCTGTTTCAATAATTGGTTTAAAAGACTCTGATAGTGAAGTAATGGTTTCACTATTAGGTTTCAGCGTTGCTAGTTCAACAATCGTCGATTGTTTGACTGTAAAGCCGTCAAGCGATGATAGTTGATCTTGAATAGTACCCAACTCAATCTCAAGTTGCGCTACTTTTTGGGCACGTAGAATTTTTGATTTCAAATCAGATAGTCGAGGATCTCCCTCTGCAGTAGCTAGACCCGATTCAACTAGATTAAGTGCGTTATCAAACTCATTCATCTCAAATTTGTCTAACGCAAGCAAGCGATAGGCATTACTTGGTCTAGGGTCTGTAAGTAATGAATGTCCGGGTTCAATTTTACCGATTTGATCAAGAATATTTTTTGTATTATCAATTAAGCTAGGGTCTTTTAATGCCGCGATATATTGTGCATTTAGACCGCTAATAATTTGTTTTTTTCTGGTTGAAACAAGTGCTGTTTCTTTCTGTAAAAAGATTGAACCAGGATAAAATTGTTCAATTTCAGAAATAACCTTTGTTGCAGCAGGAAAGTCATATGTATCAGAACTAATATCAATTAAACTACTAACTTTATTACTGAAATAATCTTGTATTCTTTTTTTCGCTTCACCATCATCAGTTATTGTTGACTGATCCGCTTTATCTAATAGTAAGATCTCGTCTAGTTTGGCAATTATAATTTTTTCATCACCCTCTTCAATTTCAGCAATCATACTTTCGAGCTCTTTCTGATGCAGATAATCAAAAGCTGGGGCAATTAACATCAGGCTGATAATTAGTAAAACTCCTGCGGCAATAACAAATGGGTTTTTATACCAGGTGGCTTTACCTTCAAATTCATCAAGAAAATGAGCTACGCTAGGACTTCGATCCTTACGATGAAACGCAATAGAACGTCTTAGTGCACGATTTTGTTTTTTATTTAGATTCTTTATGTATGGCGCTTCTAAGTTATTTTCAGCTGCCTTATTGGCTGGTAATTTATTGAAAGGATGCTTTGTTGTTAATAATTCATATGTTGTGCAACCCAACGCATAGGTGTCATCCCGTGTATCTGGTTCTTCGCCTTCTAACATCTCTAAACTAGCGTATGCCGGTGTTAAGGCACCAAGCTTGCCAGGATCAAATAGTGTTTGTTCAGCCTCTCCTGTAACTGGATTTTTAACGGCACGTGCAATACCAAAATCGAGTGTTTTAACCGTGCCATCATTACACATGAAGCAATTTCCAGGTTTAAAATCCGAATGAACTAGTCGTCGTTCATGTGCATAGATTAAGCCAGAAGCGAGCTGTTTAACTATTTCGTATGTTTCGTCAAATGGGAGACCTCCTCTTGGGCGAATCGTCTTCTTGATGTAATCCTTTAGTTCCATGCCCTCCATCAGTTCCATCGTGATATAAACTGGTGTGTTTGGACCGCCTACACGATCAAAATCGTAAATCGTCGCGATATTCGGATGCGCCAGCTTTTGTTGTCTGCTTGATTCACGCTGTAAAGAGATGAATGCTTCAGGGTGATCTTTAAAATCGTCATTTAATAATTTAATTGCAACATAGGGTTTTTTATCTTTCGCTTCAGCTTTGAGTAAATCAAGTGCCTTATATACTTTACCCATACCACCAATACCAAGAACTTTCTCAAGTTTAAAACGCTGTTTAATGATGGAACCTTCACCATAGGTATTTGATAAATCGCCAGCAGGAGTGACAGGATCAATACCCTCTGTTTCGATAGGACCAGTTGCTGAAGTAATTGATGAATCTACGTTGATATCATCAGGTATGTTGTTATTGGAAGATATACTTTGAAGTTCAGGATTACTTGCTTTTTTATCGCGATGTTTAACTACAGTTTCATCAGTTTCTGCTTGATCAATCTTTGGTGGTAATGTTACATTTTTATCATTTGATTCATCGGTGACGATTTCTGATGTAGCCCCATCGATTGCTGCTGAGCCCATTACAGTTTCAGACGTCTGGGATATTCCGAACTTATTAAGTTGTTTTTTTAACTGGGAGTATTGCTTATCATCAATATCTTTATTTTCATAACTCTCATCTAATTGCACGAGCATTTTATAAGCAAAATGTGGTGTTTTACTAAGTAATATATCAATCTGTTTAGATAGACTTTCAAACTTTAATTTCCCTTTTGCTATTGCTTCTATTGCTGTTTTAAAATCAGCCAATCTATCACTCCCTCACAACGTGAGTACTATTTAAAATTTAGTCTATATCTATTACGATTGCAGTAGTATTGTCACCAGCACCACGATTAAGTGTCATCTCGATCATTTCTTTGCAAATTTCCTTGACAGTTCCGTTACCTAATATTTCTTGGAATTCAAAATCTTCTGTATGTTTATTTAGTCCATCACTACAAAGTAAGTAACGATCACCTTTTTTCATTTCTTGAATACCCATATCTAGAAAAAAACTTGAAGTTGCACCTACCGCGCGAGTGATCATATTACCGTGAGGATGGACTATAGCTTCTTCTCTGGTTATTAGACCCTGCTCTATATATTGTTCAACTTGTGAATGATCAATGGTCATTTGTTGTAATTGAGAATCTCGCAAACGGTATAAGCGACTATCTCCAGCCCAAAGATAAATGCAATATTTATCATAAGCCAGCATGATTACTACAGTGCTTCCCACTATTGTTTTCTTACCTTTTTCGTTTCCTTTTTCAATTAATTTTTCATTAACACAAATTAAGGCATCTTCTATGTCATCGATATATCTTTCGAGAGAGAGTCCTTTGTGGATTTTCTTCAATGAGTTCACAATTAGCTGACTAGCAACATCACCAGCAGTGTGACCACCCATACCGTCAGCAACAAGCCACATGCCGGACTCAGAACTTTCCAGCAATGAATCTTCATTATGCTTACGCATTTTCCCTACATCAGTAATTCCATAAGAGTGCCAAGAGAGAGGCTTCATAAAATTTTTGCTTGATGTATCAGACATTGAATGAGGATGTTTTTATGGAGAATGGAGAACAAATGAAATGATCTCAGTAGGGCCCTCATCAAATGATTTACCAAGGCTGACAGCACCATTTTTTGTAATATGCATTTCTTCACGCCTTAAAAACACCTCATTAGCCTGATCGAGTTTCACATGTGTCCCATTGGTGCTCTGGTCGATAATAAAGAATTTATTACGCCGTAACTCGATTCGGACATGTTGTCTTGAGGCCATACTTTCTTTTATTGGTAAGTCACAATTTACGCTACGACCCATGATTAATGATTGTTTGTTTCGATCCACGATGACTCTCTCGTTTGCATAGGTAACTTGGAGTGAGACTTCAGGCACCTCTGGTGGTTCTTGAATCATGGTTGGCGCCATAGTGGTGACATCGTCTTCTTGCCAAATTATTTCAAAGATTTCTATTTCTTCTTTTTTGCCTTTGATCGGCGCATGGTCTACAAATCGAGTACTAGCACGTAAAATTGGGTTCAGAAGCCCAACAGTAGATGCTGTCGTGATGATTTGATCTCCTTTTGCTTGGGCAGCCATTCTAGCAGAAACATTTACCGCGTCGCCAAAGACATCG
>DKOR01000029.1 GCA_002470825.1 Thiotrichaceae bacterium UBA7357
CTTAAATAAGAAAGATTCCCTTTCTTATTTTTAAACTTTACTATGACTACTTAGGTTTAGCATTAATGGTGGCTATGGGTGGAATTGAACCACCGACCCCAGCGTTATGAGTGCTGTGCTCTAACCTTCTGAGCTACATAGCCATTATTTGAATATATGCTGCTTCTTTAAATAATAAAGAAGGAGCGAGATTGTCTTTTCTCTGAGTGAAATTGTCAAGAATGAGTTTAAAGTAAACCCTCAATTACCTTTTTCATTTTCTCTAAATCAACGAGTTCCAAAAATCACCATTGTTTTTCCAGAAACAGTGATAAGATGATCTTCTTCCAAACTTTTTAGGACTCGCCCCACCATTTCTCGTGAACAACTCACGATGCGCCCTAACTCATGCCGAGTCACACGTATTTGCATGCCATCAGGATGTGTCATCGCATCAGGCTCTTTACAGAGGTCTAGCAAGGTTCTCGCCACACGACCTTTTACGTCTGTAAAGGCCAAGTCACTTACCTTGCGGCTAGTTTTACGCAATCTAATAGCCATTTGACTAGCAATTGAGAACACAAGTTCTGGAAAAATATTGTTTAGACTCTTCACTTTCTCATAGCTGATTTTAGCAATTTGCGAACTTGTTTTTGCTTTAACAAAAGCGCTTCGATTTAGTTGGTCATTAAATAATCCAATTTCACCAAAAAATTCCCCAGCATTTAGGTATGCTAATACAATTTCATTCCCTTCATCGTCGCCCATCATAACTGTTACCGAACCTTTAATGATGTAATAAAGGTCATTAGATGGGTCCCCCTCATTAATAATAAATTGTTTAGGACTGTAGGTTTTTTGATGACAGTGCTCAAGAAATCGAGACGTTAAAGAGTCTTCTTCTAAAAATGTTGGAACCATTGTTTCTGTATTCATAGATAGAATCACCACTAATATGAAAGTACGAACTATGTTACTCTTTTTTCGAAAAATTAACTGCTTGGAGAGAGAAATTGGATATTAAAGTAAGCTGGGTCGGGAATGCTGCTTTTGAAGGAGAGTCAAGTTCAGGCCATAAGGTGCTTATGGATGGACCTACTGAAGGGGGTGGTAATAATCTTGGACCACGACCAATGGAGATGTTGTTATTGGGTACAGGAGGTTGCAGTAGTTATGATGTTATATCCATATTAAAAAAAGCTCGTCAGAAAGTTAATGGTTGCGAAGCTATGATAAGTTCGGTGCGTGCTGACAGTGAACCTAAAATATTTACCAAAATTCATATCTTTTTTAGAATATCGGGTGTTAATTTAAAAGAGAAACAAGTGAAGCGTGCAGTTTCTTTGTCAGCCGAAAAATATTGTTCAGCTTCAATTATGCTTGGAGCAACTGCAAACATTACACACGATTATGAAATCATTCAGGTTGAGGACACTACATAATTGTTTTCATTGGAATTATCCTAAGGATATTAAGTAATTTTGATGCATCAAATCCGTTTTCAAGAAAAAATTATCAATAGTAGATTGATTCGATGTCTATATGATGTTTTGTACGTTTATTATTTTTACGGATTACATAAAAAAAATAGCCAAATCTGAAATGAACGTACACTCTAGATATTTTTAGGATGTTTTGCTCGCTTAATAGTGAAACTATAAACACCTTTATGAAGTTTATAATTTATAATCTTATGCTCTGTGCGTGCACAATACGCTTCGAAATCGACTTGTGAGTGAGGGTCGGTTGCTTCAACAAAAAGAACTTCATCAGCATTCATTTTATTTAAAAGTACCTTGGTCTTCAGAATAGGTAGGGGGCAATTTAGACCCTTTGCATCAAGAATTTGATCGAAGGATTGTTGATTGTCTATTCTTATATTCACCAAGGTACTTTACATTACCATTGTAACTCACGCCATCATATTAAAAACTGACTCGTAAACCAACCATAACAGCCCGTCCCATAATAGGTGCACGGTCTTTTATAAACGAAGTATGTAAACGCCCATCTTCGTCAAACAGGTTTGTAGCTTTGGCGAAAAGACCTAAACTTTGTTCACCGTCAATAATATTATAGTTTGCGTTCAGATTTAACACAGAATAACCGTCGGTATCCGTTTCTAATGCTCCATTATCATTTTGTGCAAGATAGCTTGTTAGTTCTAAGCCGGCAGTAAATTTATCATACTGATAATCTATACCACCACCGAACCGTGGAGGTGCAATGCGGTCTATGTTATCTCCATTCTCGCGCTCAGCACGAACATAATCACCGAATAAATTAAAATTCAGCATACCCTTATCACCTGAGTATAAGTTGATAGAGGTCGCTACTTCGAAGCCATAAAATACAGTGTTATCTTGTTGAAATTCGACTAATAAGAACTCACCATCTCCAGTTCCATCCTCACCTACCTCATCCGCGACACCATCGTTGTCTCTATCTAGGTTTTGTAAAAAGATAAAGTCTTCAATATAGTTTAAAAATAGACTGAGGTTCCATTGCAATATACCTGTTTCTTGCGCAAGTGAGATGTCGAAGCTGTTTGATGTTTCAATATCCATATCTGACTGACCTATCTCAAAAGTACCGGTTGCTACGTGCGGACCATTGGCGAACAATTCTTCAGCAGCCGGAGCACGTTGGCTACGACCAATATTCACACTCAATGCATTCTTTTCGGTAAAATGATAATGAATACCGGTAGAGATGCTATACATATCGTTACTAACTGTCGCGGCATTATCAGGAACACTTTCTTGATGTTCATAACGTCCACCGATTTCAAAATGTAAATCATCAGTAATATCTACATCCTCTAAAATAAAAACCGCAGTTGTTTCAGTATTCGTTTTGGGTATGAAGGCTTCCTCTCCAACTGCATTCAGATCGCGATAGCCATATTGTGCACCAATGACACCATTGAATGGTCCGATTTGTGTGTGTGCTATTTCAATCCTACTATCAAACTGCTCATTATCAAATACAGTACCTGCTTCACCTGGAGCCTCAAACTCAGTATGTTGGTAATCGTTATAACCCAATTGTAGATTGATAGCTTTTATGTGGTTGAACGGATTATTAACTTGACCTGTTAACGTTGTTCGATTTTGTCCTGCATCAATAAAAGGCAGTTCATCTGTTTCATCTGGATTTAGCGGAACGCCGTGAAGTGATTCAAAGCGCCCATAAGAAATACCAATATGACCCCAGTCATCGATAAATGAAGTACCTAAGTTAATATTCTTTGTATCATAAAAACTATTAATAATCTGACCATTGTTAGCAGAGTAATTTTTTGCATCACGATGTGTTCCATCGATATGGAAAGCCATTTTTTCATGACCACCTTCCGCACTCATAGACAGAAGCTTCTCTAGTGAATTCGAATTAAGACTCGTAATAGTATTCACACTGAATGATTCCGGTACATATTCCGGGATCCTGTTTGTTACCACATTGATTAGACCACCGGAAGCTTTACTACCGTAGAGCAAAGTAGATGGACCGCGGAAGATTTCTATCTGAGAAGCATTAATAGAATCAACAGTGACAGCATGATCAACACTAATCGTTGAAACATCCATTGATCCAATGCCATTTTCTAGTATTCTCACACGTGAGCCGCCAAGACCACGAATGACGGGTCGACTTGCGAGTGGACTGAAGCGATTAGTTGTGACGCCAGGGATGTTGGAGAGTGTTTCACCAATAGTGGTTGACTGTCTCTTAGTTAGTTCTTCATTCTTAAGTATAGTGATGGGCAGAGAGACATGCTCCATACTTTGTAAACCAACAGGTCGAGCTGTGATTTCAATGTCGTCTAAATCAGTAATCTCTTCTGAATAGACTAGTTGTGATGATGCGAATAGTGCAATAGCAGTTATAATAATTAAGTTCATTTTACCTAAACCTCAATAATAAAAAAAGTTGGCTCGTTAAATCACGTGCCAGTCAAAACATTTCTTAGTTACTAAAGAAGTACAGGGGGATCTCTGTTCTTAAATAAGTATAATCTGCTAAAAGTGATATACTGGTAGTTGTGATGTATTGTTTCGATGTGAGTTTTATTTATCACTTTTAATATGGGCGAATTAAAGAGTACTTCTTGTTGGTCTGCATTATGAAGACAAATAAAACATTGCTCTTTTTCATGATGAAACGAATCGTGCTGATGTGCATGCGTAACCGTCACTAATTGAGACAGTAATATATAAAAAACTATAGATTTAATAATAATGTTGTTCAACATGAAGGCACTTTATTTTCAACTTGTAGTGTTATATTATAACATAACATTCTGTGGGTCAATCAAGTGAATAAAAACATTGAGTAAAAATAAAGTAATTAGCCCATTCAAATCTGCTTCACATAAACACCAGGATTGCTTGAAGGCGGCAATAATCGCAGCTAAAAATCATTGTGATGCTGCCGGCATACGGCTAACACCAATAAGACAGCGAGTGCTTGAGCTAGTCTGGGAAGATCATGAGCCAGTAAAAGCTTATGACATACTTGATAAATTGAAGCAGGCAAAGTCATCATCAGCGCCACCGACTGTATATCGTGCGCTGGACTTTTTACAAGAGGAAGGTTTAGTTCACAAAATAGAATCGTTAAATGCTTATATTGGTTGTGGTGATCCCAGAGATTTTCATAAAGGCCAATTTTTTATTTGTCATGATTGTGGTTCTGTTGCTGAACTTGATGATGATGAGATTCGATGTTTATTACAAAAAAAAGCAAAATATTTTGGGTTTGAAATCAACGATGAAATGGTTGAAATAAAAGGGCATTGTCAAGAGTGCCGAGGTTTAAAAGAATAATTTATGGTTAATTTTATGAAAAGACTCTTAGTACTGTTTTTTTTGCAATATTTTTGGTCGTCGAATGTCCATGCAGAAAATAAAACTATTGTATTTGTAAGTATCTTGCCGCAGCAATATATTGTTAGTCAGATTGGAACAGATCTTGTAGATGTGCGCGTGATGGTTGGGCCTGGCCAAAGCCCTGCCACATATGAACCGACGCCTCAACAAATGGTAGCTTTATCTAAAGCAGATGTTTATTTCAGAATTGGAGTCCCCTTTGAATCTGCATGGTTAGACAAGATAAAATTGAACAACAAAAACTTAATAATTGTTGAATGTTGTGATTTGATTTCAGATTTGAAAGCAGAAAGTAATTCTCATGATACAGATTATGATCCGCACGTTTGGACTAGTCCAAAAAATGTCATCAAGATTGCTGAATTAATAAAAAATTATTTAATTAAGGTCGATGAAAAAAATACAGATTCATATATAACGATGGAAAAAGAATTCAAAGAGAAACTTCTTGTGCTAGATAAAAATATAAAAGATAAAATTAAAAACTTAAAAGATAGAATCTTAATCGTGGCACATCCATCATGGGGACACTTCTCTAATGAATACGGTTTCACACAAGTATCAATGGAACGGGAAGGTAAAGAAATACAAGCAAGATCATTGGTGAGATTAATCAAGATGGCAAAACTTAATAATATCAAGGCAATATTTACTCAGCCACAATTTAATGATAGAGCCGCAAAAGTTATTGCAAATGAATTAAATGCAGAGATTATTGTTTTGGATCCACTTGCGCTTAATTATATCGAAAATATGAATATAGTCACTGACAGCATTGTGAAAGGATTGGCACGTGAATGATGTTGTTATAGATATTGACAATGTCAGTTTTAGTTACGGCGAAGTTTCTGTGTTAGAAGATATCACATTCAAGATTTATGAAGATGAGTTTATTGGCATTATTGGTCCTAATGCAGGTGGTAAAAGTACATTATTAAAATTAATCCTTGGCTTACTAAAACCAAATAGAGGAGTGATTTCTAAATTTAAATATAACGGTGAAATCCTAACAAATAATATAGGTTATGTCTCACAACATAGTACATTCCCTCGAGATTTTCCTATTACCGTTGGCGAAGTCGTGATGATGGGGCATATCGCCACTTCATCAAAATTTTTCCATTATAGTAAAAAAGAAATTGAACTAGCAGAACAAGCCATGCAAAGATTGGAGATTCAAGATATAGAAAAACGAAAGGTTGGAGAATTATCTGGAGGCCAACTACAACGAGTTTTAATTGCACGTGAGTTAGTATGCCAACCAGAAATATTAATATTAGATGAACCGACCGCCAATGTAGATATGCGAATCGAAGAAGATATTTTTTCGTTACTAAAGAATTATAGTGAGCATATGACTATTATTGTCGTGTCACATGACATAGCATTTATTTCAAGTTATGTTGATCGAGTAGCTTGCTTGAATAAGACACTCGTTTGCCACAGTACAGAGTCGATTAGCGGGAAGATGATAGAAGAATTATATGATGCGCCAGTAAAGATGATCCATCATCACCATTAAGTTATGAATGAGTTTGTAACAGCATTAATAGAATTTACTTTTTTACAAAATGCTATTTTTGCGTGTCTGCTAGCCAGTGTTGGTTGCGGTATTATTGGTACTTATATCGTTGTAAAAAAAATTAGTTTTTTAACAGGTGGTATAGCACATTCTGTCTTAGCTGGGATGGGTATGGCATATTTCTATAATGCCTCGCCAATAATGGGCGCGATCATTGCTGCACTAGTCTCAAGTATTATGATTGGTTGGATTAATTTACGTTGGAAAGAACATGAAGATGTATTAATAGCAGCGTTCTGGTCTGCTGGCATGGCGATTGGAATTTTATTTCTGTCGAGAACACCTGGGTATAACGTAGACTTGATGAGTTATTTGTTTGGCAATATATTAATGATAACACATAGTGATTTGTCGTTAATGTTTTTGTTAGACATGATTGTGATAGCTTTTGTTTTTGTTTATTACAAACACTTTTTAGTAAGCGTTTATGATGAAGAATTTGCCCGTTTACGCGGAATAAACACAGAATTATTTTATATATTATTGTTGTGTCTAATTTCTATAACAATTGTCATATTGATTCAACTTGTAGGCCTGATAATGGTTATAGCGTTATTAACATTACCTGCTGCTATAGCAAGTCAATACGTAACCTCATTACACAAGATGTTTTTATTGTCTGCGGTAATATGTGCTTTAATAAGTATAACTGGTGTGAGTATATCTTTTGGTCCTGATCTACCTACTGGCTCTGTTATTGTATTAACTGCTTGTTGTGCTTATTTCTTTTCAGTAGTTTTAAAACAAATCCTAAGTAGTAAATAATCTAAAAAACAATGAACTAACTATTTTGACGATTTTTACTGGCAGCCGCCAAAGTTTCGATTAATTTAGTACTATTCTCCCAACCGAGGCAGGCATCAGTTATGCTTTGTCCGTAAACAAGTTCTTTATTTGGAGTAACATCTTGTCTACCTGCGACCAAATGACTTTCAATCATAGTGCCAACAATACGAGTATCACCACCAGAAATTTGTTTAGCGACATCTTCCCCAACTTGTGTTTGGACATCATATTGTTTTCGACTATTAGCATGACTTAGATCAATCATTATGTTTGCCGGAAGATTTGCCGTTTCAAGTTCTTTCGATACCTTGTCAATACAGTCCGCATCATAGTTGGGCTCTTTGCCACCACGGAGAATAATATGACAATCAGGATTCCCTGTTGTTGAAAATATAGCCGCGTTACCCTCTTTTCTAAGTGATATAAAATTATGTGGCCGTATTGCTGAACCAATCGCGTCTACTGCAATCTTGGTTGTTCCGTTGGTCCCGTTTTTGAAACCTACTGGGCAAGATAGCCCCGAAGAAAGTTCTCGGTGACATTGACTTTCTGTTGTTCTAGCACCGATAGCTCCCCAACTGATTAAATCAGTGACATATTGTGGAGTAATTAAATCAAGGAACTCTGTGCCAGCGGGAACACCGATATGGTTCAAGTCGAGTAATAGTTGCCTGGCAACGCGTAGGCCTTTATTAATATTAAAACTATCATCAAGGTCAGGATCATTGATTAACCCTTTCCAGCCAACTGTTGTACGTGGCTTCTCAAAATATACACGCATAATCATCAACAAATCATCAGAATATTTATCGATAAGTGATTTAAATTTAGTCGCATATTCTTTAGCTGCTTGAACATCATGTATTGAACAAGGACCAGAAATTACTATTAGACGCTTATCTTTGCCATGTAAAATATCATGGATCGCTTTACGCGTCTCTGTCGTTGTTTTTGCAGCAGTATCAGTGATTGATATTTCTTCGCAGATAACAGATGGCGAAGTAACAGCTTTGATTGATGCTATTCTTAAATCATCAGTTTTAGTTTCCATAGTATTCATTATTATTATTATTTGATGTGATTACATGATTAGCCGGCTGGCCAGCTAAACTTGCGTCCAGCAAGAATATGTATATGTAGGTGAAATACGGTTTGTCCGGCTCCGTTTCCATTATTCACGACTAGTCGGAATGTATCTGCATATCCCTGTTCTTTTGCTATATCCCCAGCCTTCAATAATAAGTGTCCTAATAACGACTGGTCAGTTTCGGTGGCTTCTGATATTTTCACGATTGATTTTTTGGGTATAAGTAGTATATGAACTGGTGCTTGAGGCTCTATGTCTCGAAATGCCAGACATAGATCATCTTCGTAAACAATATCTGCAGGTATTTCGCGGTTTATAATTTTACTGAATAATGTTTCTGACATGTTCAAACCTAACCCTTGGAATATTCAATAATTCATAAATTATGATTATAGCGTTTAATGACAAATAATAAACAGTTTTAACCTTCCTAAAAAAGCTTGGGCGCAGATTATAACGCACATATGAAGAAGGGATAAAGACAGAACATTCAAATTTGATTTTTTCATAGATTTCGATCATCAAACTTTATGGAATTGTAAATATATTAAGTATGGGATTCTTTAATTTTAAAATGAAAGAGCGATTACTGTGTCTATTAAAAGAATATTAAATTTATTACACTTTTCATTTAATATTTTACTTCTAAATTTTATTTGCGAGGATAAGTAAAAGTAGGTAACACATAAAACTCCGCGTTCTAATAGAAGACTTTTTAGTATTACTTGATAAATAGATGCCATGAGAAAGTAAAAATCTGAAATGAGAAACATTCACATCAATATCTTCATGTTTTTCTAAAGATAGGTAGAGCGACATTAAAACAATGACCATTACTCATTACTCGCCTATATGAGTGAGATATTATTAATAGAGGTATTATTTCATTCTTAATACAGTGTCTGACAGTCATTATGATAGCGATAAGCGATCTATAGCTATAATATATTAATTGATAAATAAGGTAACTATAACTATTAGTTAATTTCTTAGCATAACTCATGAATCTTAAATTTTTTCTAAGGTAGATATGAAGTATATAAGACAAAATATCATTCTCATCATCACCCTCATATGTATATTTAGCGGATTATCATCGTGTCAATCTTCTATGACGCCATTGCAAGTTAGTATGAAGTTTTGGGAAGGAATCAAGAAGAAAAATATTTCACTAATAACTATATATAGTTACTCTGACACAGAGTTCTCAGTCGATTATATGAATCAATTACTGAATTTTTCGGCTATTAGTTTTGGTAGAATTATCATAAATAAAAATATTGCAGAAATAGAAACGAGGGTAACATCTGTGTCAGATGGGGAAAATATGGATATACTATTTAGAACTTATTTACATAGAAAAAATGGTATTTGGAAAGTGAATTATGATGAGTCAATACATTCACTGAAAACGAGACAGGAAATGACAAAGTTACTAAGAAATATACAACAATTAACAGAAAACTTAGCTTATGAATTAGAGGTGTCAGTAGAAGATATTAAGCTAAAGATCATGCCGATGATACAATCAAAATTAAAGAACATAGAAGAAAGATTACAAAAAAAGATGCCTGAATTCAAAAACACGTTGAATGAGTTATCAGACGCCATTAAAAGATTACTGGAAAATGTAACTTCTCCTGAGAAGGGAGAAATCAAAACACAACAAATCTAAATACAATATTAATGCGCTGAGCTATTTACATCCTTGACTATTTTCTTTAACCTGAAATTTAATAATTTAGGTCTCTAATAATAGTTAGAGAGGAGTTAATCATGTCGAAAGTATACAGCTTTTTTCTTATAATACTTGTGTTGCCAATAAGTACTCATGCATACGAACCAATATTAGATCATCAAGCGATGCTGTATTTTAATCTTACTTTCGATGTGAGCCAGCCTAAAAAGTTAGATAATAACTTCGGCTTTAGGTTTGATAAGACATTTACCGAGCCTAGAAAAACTATAATGATGAATCAACTACATGATAAACCAGCGATATTGAATCTTAAATTGAACAACAAAGGATTAAAATCATTCAATATCCATGGCAGTGATTATTCTTATTATGTGAATGATCAGTATGTATATCACGGTGCAGAAGGTGGAGAAGCTACCTCCCAGCCAATCCCTGAAGCAACGGAAGAGCCTAGAAGAAAAATAGCAATACCATTTGGTGTTATTGTTGGTCTTTTGATCGGTGCAACGGCAATGTTCCAGTAAATTCTTTAGAAATATAATTACTTCTAACTATCCTTACAGATTCCTTCTATTCTAATCTGTTTCCCTACATGTCCAACGCCACCTCTAAACTTCGATTGTCCATTACCAGTATCAAAAGAAAACTTATGAGAATTTACGCCATAAATGAACATCATAGAATCACTTCTGGCAATAATTTCTTGTTCTGACTTTATTATTAAAGTTAAACTGCCTGAATCTACATTTCCTATATCGCTTTGAATTTCGACATCTTCATTGGTTATAGTTATGCGTAGTTTACCACCACGTATGTCAGTAGATCTTCCAGAACCTGTTATATAAGTCTTATCTATAGTGCACTCGTATGCTTCATAGATACCATATATTTCAACTTCTTCGAATACTTCAATTTCATCTGCATAAATATGATGTGTTTGATATAGAGACAGAAGTAAAATAATTAATATACTTATTCTCATCACTAATACATTTATCCTCATATATTTACGATATTAACTGCAAAACATACTACACTGTTTTAGAGTAGCGCATTTTGGATTAGTTTAATTTATCATTGAGGTTATACGGTATATCACAATGAACGTCGCTACAAGGAAGGCCAAAAGACTATTGTCAACAACAGACTACTAGGAAGATGTAATTTATTTAAAGTAGCATACTGATCTGCACAATTGTATAACCTAGCTCTGCCAGTTCCTCAAATGATGTCATCGCAGTAGTATGTTGACTAAGCTAATACGTATACGAGAATTATCTACAAAACTATTAAATATTATTAGAAGTGTGCATAGTAGTATCAAGTGTTACGTAAATTTAGACCATTTACATGTTAATCGATAAATGGCCAGATAAATCGCCAATACCTCACAAAGATACTAAGTATGCAAATTTTACAGAAGTGATTTTTAATAAAGACGCTCTCTTTTAAATAGAGACATAATCTTTCTACATGGTTATTGAGACGTTACCAAGCCTATCGGTTAATTTCATATTTTCTGCATAGTCTACAGGAACAGCTATGAGTGCTGGGCCATCATGTGCAAAGGCTTCTTGAAGTGCCGATGTTACACCCTCAGCACTATCTACCGTTATTCCCAACATTCCGAAAGAATTTGCTAACATCGTAAAGTCCGGATTAGTAAAGGCCAGATCTGAATGCTTTCCATTAAAACCGTTTTGTTGCTTCCATTTGATTAGCCCGTACTCACCGTCAACCCACACCATGGCGACAATATTTTGCTTTTTACGAACTGCTGTTTCAAGCTCCTGAACATTCATCATGAACCCTGCATCACCACTGATTGACAAGACTTTACTTTCTGGACATGCATATTTAGCACCAATAGAACCTGGCATAGCAAATCCCATCGTGCAAAAGCCATTCGAAATAAGACAGGTGTTCGGCTCAATACATTGATAATACCTAGAAACCCACATTTTATGAGCACCAACATCTGAAAGCAAAATATCTTTAGGACCCAAAAATTGCCGCACATCCCATAATATTTTCTGTGGCTTTACTGGAAAACCAGTATCCTCTTTCTCTGCTTCAAAGTCCTTAGTCATAATGTCGCGAAGTTTACTACGACTAGAAATATCAAATAGCGGAAATTTATCTTTAGCCCGCTTTTCAAGTTCTTCATTCATTTGCCATAGAGCATCAGCTAAGTCGGCAGCAATATCGACAGTCACTTGAAAATCTTTATCCACTTCAGCCGGCGTAAAATCAAGATGTATAATGGTTTTTCCAGGCGTTCTGTTCCACGCCTGCGGCGCATACTCTACTAGGTCATAACCTACTGTAATCACTACGTCAGCATCATCGAACGCTAAATTGTTATAGTCGCCGCTCCCCAATCCCATTGTATAAAGGCAGTGCTTATCTGTCATTGGCAGAGCCCCCTTTCCCATAAACGTATTAACCACACCAATCCCTGTGTTATGGGTCAAGCGCTGAAGTTGCTTTGCGGCCCTTTTTCGAATTGCGCCATTACCAGCAAGGATAATTGGATTCTTGGCACACATAATTGCATCAACAGCTGCTTTTACTGCTTTGTGGTCTGCCGCCGGGCGGCGGGCAGTAACAGGCTTCAGTGGGAGATCATCAATTTCTTGCTTAGCAATATCTTCAGGTAATTCGATAACTGTTACCCCAGGTTTTTCCATCTCAGCAATTTTAAAAGCTTTACGAACAACTTCCGTAATATTACCCGCGGAGTAGATTGATTGCGCCCATTTACTAATTGGTTTCATCATTGCGATCGAATCCATATTTTGATGACTTTCTTTATGGAGACGTTTCGTAGAACCCTGACCGATAATTGCGACTACCGGTGCCCGATCCATATTAGCGTCAGCAAGACCCGTAACAAGATTTGTCGCGCCGGGTCCCAAAGTCGCCAAACAAACCCCAGCTTTCCCTGTTAACCGACCGTATGTGTCCGCCATAAATGCTGCGGACTGTTCATGTCGACACAATACAAATTCTATAGAGCTATCAAGTAAGGAAATCATCATATCAGCATTTTCCTCACCGGGAACGCCAAAAATCCGCTCAACCCCTTCGTTCTCGAGACACTTAACTAATAAATCGGAAGCTTTCATATTAACACCCTTATTGTTTTTATTAAATTTTAGGCTCAAAGCTCAACGGAGCGAATAACCATCATTTTCTCAATTTGCATCTCATGGATAGTATAAGGAATACCACCAACGCCATGTCCAGAATGACGTGCGCCAGCAAAAGGCATCCAATCAACTCTAAACGCTGTGTGATCATTAACCATAATCGCCGTTCCATCTAAGCGTTTATAGGCTCGAAGTGCTGAATCTAAATTTTTAGTAAACACAGCCGCCTGAAATGAAACATCCAAACTGTTTGCACGATTAATTGCCTCATCAAAGTCCTTAAAAGGGTATACGCAAATAACAGGACCAAATATTTCACTTTTTGAGACTTCTGCATCCGCTGGTGGATCGAATAATACAGTGGGTTTATAGCAACTTTTTGAAATTCTTTCTCCACCAGAAATAAGCTTTGCCCCGCCATCTATCGCAGCCGTGACCCAATCATGAACTCGATCGACCTCAGCGGGTTTAATTAGCGGGCCTACTTCTGTATCAGCTTTTGTTGGGTCACCTATCTTCATTTTATTACCTTCAACGGCAATTGCAGCAGCTAACTCTTTAGCAATTTCAGCATCCGCAAAAACACGTTGGACAGAGACACAAACTTGGCCTCCGTGGTAGAATCCTCCCTTAGCTAATCTTGAAACTGCATCTTTCATATCCGCATCTTTAGAGACTATAACAGGCGCAGCACCGCCATGTTCAAGTGCACACCGTGTTCCTGGCGCTAATTTTGATCGAAGCATCCAGCCTACTTTAGCGCTACCGATAAAACTAAAAAAAGCATTCCGTGGATCAGCTACCAGACTAGTTGCAACACTTAAATCTGTAGGCAGGACAATTTGACACCAATCTTTAGGCAATCCTGCTTCGTACAGAATTTCTACAAATGAAAAGCAACTTAGTGGAGTTATATCTGATGGTTTAACAATAACGGGGCATCCCGTTGCTATAGCAGGTGTAATCTGGTGAATAATTAAATTAAACGGATGATT
>DKOR01000036.1:0-314 GCA_002470825.1 Thiotrichaceae bacterium UBA7357
ACATCGGATAACTCTCCCTCTATCTGTTTAACCAATGGCACATCGACTAAACTAATTACTGATTCAACCGGCTCCAGCGTTCGGAAATCATCACGAATTTGAGTTATTACATCCAATGAAGATTCGGAAAACAGATCTTCCTTTGGTGAAAAAGTTACAAACAAAAAATCCTTAGTTGCATACCGGTCCAATGTTTCACGAAATAACTTTAAATCCTTGTCATCCTCCAACAACAAGGAATCTGCCGACGCATCAAGCTTGAAATCCTTTGTTTGCATGGCAAAAAAACCAAGTAATATTGCCATTATTAAACA
>DKOR01000036.1:375-6916 GCA_002470825.1 Thiotrichaceae bacterium UBA7357
AATTTTGAGTAGACCCTTCAGTAATTCAATTTATCATTATTATTCTTCAAGCAGTTTCATCTTATAGCTATCTAGGTCTTCGGCAAAGACAATAACCGTCTCTTCAACTTCCATAGGTCCTGCCTTTCTAACGACAAGGTTTCCAATTCTCAAAATTATGTGCAACATACACATATTTAATATTTCCATATCTTTAATCTGAGGGCAATAAAATAATGCCATCTATTATTTTTTGTATCGTTTTTGAAAACAAGACATGTTCAACTTTTAAAACTTTGGCTGCTAGTGACTCCGGTGTCTCATCTAAGGCAATAGATACAGTTTGTTGTGTCAAGACTGCACCCTCGTCATATTTTCCATTCACTAAGTGAATAGTTACACCACTTTCTATTTCGCCAGCAGCCAGAACAGCAGTATGGATATTAATTCCGAACATACCTTTTCCACCAAATTTTGGCAATAAGGATGGATGAATATTAATAACTTTATGCTTATAACGCGAGAGTACTCTCGGACCAATCTTTTTCATGAATCCGGCTAATAAGACAAGATCAATATCATGTTCGTCTAATGCCTCAACCATCGCCTTATCTGATGCATCTGAATCAGGATAGATACTTGAATCTATACAAGCCGTTTTAATGTTTTTTTCTTGAGCTAATGCTAACGCTAATGAATTCTTATTATTACTAATTACAAGTTCAATATTGGCTGATAATTCACCGTGCTTACAAGCATGCTCTATAGCCATCATATTACTGCCACGGCCGGAAACTAAAATGCCAAGTTTCTTCATGTTGGACCTGTTTTAAATCCTAATTCTGACAAACATTGTCTCATCGCTTTATTCATTTTTTTTGTATTGATTTTTTTATTCGTAAACTCACGTCTTATTGGATAGTTCTTTCTTAAATTATCAAAATAAATTCCATGTTCGATAGTCGGCATACTTACTAGTTCTCTAAGTGCTACAGCATCACTTCTGACATCATAAGCCTGCATTACTGCTAACTGAACTGCAGCATCATCATCACACTCGATAGTGTTATTTATTGACTCAAGACTGCAAACATCCACATTGTTCGACATATTTTTTGTGTGCTTGGACAAAGCTTTTGCAAGAATTTCAGTTGCCTTAAGTTTGCCATCATAGCTATAACCAGCAATATGCGGTGTTCCAATAAAGCATTGCTTTAATAAGTTGATATTTATTTCTGGTTCATTGCACCATACATCGAGAATCAATGTAGCATCTGGATTAGTTGCTTTGAATGATAATAATGCAGATTCATCAACTACTTCTCCACGTGAAGTATTAATCAGAATCACATTTGGTTTTAACTTATCTAGAAATGATTCATTAATTAATTGACTAGTTGGGTATTGGCCACCTGTTGTTAGTGGGACGTGTAATGTAATAATATCTGCTTTCAAAATCTGTTCAAGTTCTTGATAAGATTCTGTTGATTCTTGTTCTGCTAATGGAGGATCATTTAACAAGCATTTTGTACCTACTGATTCCAAGAAATATTTCACCTTAGAACCAACCTGTCCATAGCCAATGATGCCTACAGTTTTTTTACTTATATCAAAATTCTCATACTCAGCAATTGCAAATAAACTACTTAAAACATATTCGGCAACCGAACGAGCATTACTTCCCGGAGCATGAACAAAAATAATATTATTTTTTTTAAGATATTTCGTGTCAATATGATCAATACCACTTGTTGCAGACCCAATAAAACCAACCTTAGAATCTTTTAAAAGAGAAAAATCGACCTTGGTTACCGATCTTACTAATAATACATCTGCATTCTTTATAGTTGAATTATCAAGAGAACGACCATCGATTAACTTCACCCTACCAAATCTTGAAAAGGTCTCTTCAGCAAGAAGTATTTGTTTATCAGCAACGATGGTTAATGGTTGAGACACTAAACAGAGATTCTAAGTTTATATTTAATAGACGAGAAATAAATCTCATATTAATAATGCAAGAGGATAAAGAGTTATCCATGAAAGACCACTTAAGGCATGGTATCCAAGTCAGCACCTTCTTTTTGAACCGGCATCAAGTCTTCTTTTGTGATGCCCAGAGAGAGAGTAACTGGACTAGCGACAAAGATAGATGAGTAAGTGCCTATCAACACACCAATGATCAAAGCAGTAGCAAAGCTATGAATTATTTCACCGCCAAGAACAAACAACGCAGATAAAACTAATAATGTTGTTAATGAAGTCACTAAAGTTCTGCTCAACGTTTGGTTTAGTGAAAGGTTAAATATTTCTACTGATGTTGCCTCTCGGACTTTATGAAAATTTTCACGAACACGGTCAAACACGACAATAGTATCATTCAAAGAATAACCAATCACAGCAAGTAATGCCGCAAGCACCGTCAAGTCAAAATCGAAGTGTGTTATTGAAAAAATACCCAAGGTAATCACCACATCATGCACAAGTGCTGCAATTGCACCTACAGCAAAACGTCTCTGAAAGCGCAGTGCGACATAAATGAAGACACCCATCAACGCATAGATCATGGCTAAGCCACCATCATCTTTAAGTTCTTCGCCTACCTGTGGACCAACAAACTCAATTCGGCGCATTTGTATATTTGCGCCTGCATCCTTCAATAAGCCCATTATTTTATTACTGATATCTGCGTTATTTAAGCCTTCGCTCGGTGGTATACGAATTAAGACATCACTAGCAGAACCAAAGTACTGAATAATGGCATCTTTAAATTCTGAGTTATTTAGCGAAGTTCGGATGCTATCTAAATCAACAGATTCTGAATAACCAACCTCAACCAGTGTTCCTCCGGTAAAATCAATTCCAAAAGTCAAACCTTCTAGGGATATTGAAATAATAGATATGAAAATCAGTAGGCTGGAAACTACTAAGCCAACTTTCCGTTTACTCATAAAATCGAGATTAAATTTTGTTTTTTGCATTTCCATGATAACTTTCTCTACGTGATGCGTTTTGTATTTCAGTTTTTATATTTTCAACTTTTCCAGGCGACGTCTGCCATAAATTAAATTGACTAAGCCGCGTGACACCATTATTGCGGTAAACATTGAAGACAAAATACCTAATGACAAGGTCACAGCAAAGCCTTTGATAGGACCGGTACCAAAGCTGAATAAGACTAGTGCCGCAAGCAAGGTGGTAATATTGGCATCTGCAATCGTTGAGAATGCTTTCTCATACCCAGAATGAATACTGGCTTGAGGTGAATTACCATTACGTACCTCCTCGCGAATACGCTCAAAAATCAATACATTTGCGTCAACTGCCATGCCAACCGTCAAAACGATTCCAGCAATTCCTGGTAATGTCAGCGTTGCTTGCAACAAAGATAATAAGGCAACAATCAGAACTAGATTTAAGGCTAGTGCAACATTGGCAATAAGTCCAAAAACCTTGTAATAAACAGCCATAAATACAAGCACTAATGCAAATCCTATTAGTACTGAATTAAAACCTTTATCAATATTATCCTGTCCTAAACTTGGACCAACAGTGCGTTCTTCTATAATGTAGATTGGTGCTGCCAATGCCCCGGCACGAAGTAATAACGAAAGTGTCCTTGCTTCTTTTGTTGACTCAAGTCCGGTGATTTGAAAACGTTTCCCCAGCTGTTCGCGTATGACGGCTGCATTGATAACTTCTTCTATTACTTCTTTCTTTTCAGTAAGCTCACCATTTTCTTCAACTACTTCTATCTTGTTTTCTATAAACACAACCGCGAGTCGTTTACCTACATTGTCACGCGTTGCAGCACTCATTCGTTTTGCACCCTTACCATCCAAAGTAATAGTTACATTTGGTTGGCCACTTAAACCATCAATACCTGATGCAGCATCTATAATTGAATCACCAGTAAGCATTACCTGTTTTTTTAACAAAATAGGCTGTCCACCGCGTTGATAATAAAGTTTTGAGCCTGCAGGAACGCGACTATTCACTGCATCTTGCGCATCATGATCTTCATCGACCATTCTAAACTCAAGCGTAGCGGTAGCTCCCAAAATATTTTTTGCTTTTGCTGTATCTTGCACACCTGGAAGTTGAACCACGACACGACTAAATCCTTGTTGCTGGATAACTGGCTCCGCAACACCCAACTCATTCACGCGTTTTCTGAGTGTTGTTATATTTTGTTGTAAAGCCAGTTTTTGTGTGTCGATTAAAACTTGTTCTTTCAGTTTGACAATCAGCTGTGATTCATCGCTGGCTGTATTTGGAATTATCACATCAAGTTCCTGAAAATCATCTTCGATTAGCAATTGTCCGCTATCACGCTCTTCATCATCTTTGAAGCGAACCAATAATCCACCTGTTTTATTTCGAATGATTGTTTTGTATCGAACTTTGTTTTTTCGTAATATGCTCCGCAAATCGGAGATATATCGATCTTCTGCTTTGGAAATGGCCGCTTCCATATCAACTTGCATTAAAAAATGAACACCACCACGTAGATCGAGACCTAAAAACATCGGCTCAGCACCCAATTTTGCTAACCAGTCGGGTGTTGCAGGGGCTAAATTTAGTGCAACCGAGTAGTTCCTGCCTAAAGACTTTTCTACGATAGACTTCCCTTTCAATTGAGTCTCCGTATCGTTAAACCTAATAGTTAGATTTTCTAAACCTACTTTAATCGATTTAAACGCTATCCCTGCCTCTTCTAATGCCGTACTGACTTGGAATTCTGTTAATTCACTGACCTCTGTTCCACCAGAAGCAGAGACTTGTAATGACGGATCTTTGTCATACAAGTTTGGCAGGGCAAACAAAAGTCCCAAACCAATCATTATAATTATAAAACTATATTTCCAAGGCGAATAACGATTCATGACAATAACCTGATTAAAAGGAATGTATTTTTAATAATTTAGCTTAAAGTGTCTTTAGTGTGCCTTTTGGCATAACAATAGAGACTGACTGTTTTTGTACCTTTACATTTGTACCTTCTGCAACCTCTACTAAAAGAAAGTTATCACCAACCTCTTTTATTTTACCAAGGATGCCGCCATTTGTGGAAATCTCATCATCCTTAGCCAAGGAAGAAACTAGTGCCTTGTGTTGTTTTGCCTGTTTTAATTGAGGACGTATGAGAAAAAAATAAAAAACAACAAATAATATTATTAGCGGCAAAAAACTAGTTAGACTAGCTTCCTGTTGTGAGGGCGCGGCCCATGCGTTACTGACAAAAAAATCTAACATTGATGAGTTCTCAGAGTTTCAAAAACGCGCATTATGCCATAATTTGACTAAGATATAGAAAAGATAATGTGTTTATTAGTTAATTTAGTGATTTCTCTTAATTTCAAGGAATTACTAAGCCTGCTCCAGCATTTCACTCTCCAGTAATTGCTGAAAAGTGGCTTTTATAGTCTGAACCATTTCATCTTGAGCACCAATTCTTCTCAAATTTTCTAATATATAGTCGACACTGACCGTGCCATTAACATGTTGAAACAAAGAGGCGAAGCCTTCGCTAAGCTCAACTTTTTTCTGATCAATAGTTGGTTCACATTGTGACATATGACTGACATGAACACGGGCAATGAATAACCTCGGGTCATCTTTTTCTAACACCTTCTTTCGTGTCACCTCAGCAAGCGGTTTTTTATTCAATGTACGCCAAAGGTCACACCCTATATCAGGACAAAATGATTGTTTTAATTTTTCATATGATTGAGGAATCATTGCTACACAGACATACGGTGCTAATTTTATTTTTTTAGTAGACCAACATTGGTCTACTTGCGATGATTTAATATGAAGTTGTCCGTTTTCTAATACTTCACGTTTTAAGGCCTCACTAATCCAGGTCACACCCAGTTCCGCTTCCAATATCATAGAAACTTTTTTCTGTTCATGAGCAGTGCTAAATGGAAGTTCATTTAAACACTCTCCGATACGCCTCCCGAAGTATGTCATACGTTCTATGGTAGCTGTTCGCATGGTTAACACATCAACCAAACTTTTTAGCGTTTCTATTCCACCAGAAATAGAGGAAAGTATGCTAAAGCTAACGGGAAAGAAACAACAGAAATGAGATAGCAACAGATCAATTCGAATTTTCGCGTCTAAGTCTAGTGCATCAGACCGAATTGTATTGAAGTCATTTCTTTCCTCTTCATTTAATTCATATTGATGAAGAGCAGCAGTTGAATTTTCAGAAAAATCCTTTCGCACATTGCTATCGAATATTAAATCGAACAACGCACGTTCTTGTTCCTGAAAACTCATATGTAATTAGTCAAAGTTTCAACTAATGTGTCATTAGTACTTTTTTCTCGTACAATTTTTCTTATACGTTTAAGTGTTGATAGCACTCTATTTTCATTTACACCTTCACACTCATAACAAATCGCTTTGACATTGGGCAGTCTTGGCAAAATAACTTCAAACATTTGCCAAGTTTGGTTAACAATTTCGCATTCATGTGCATCAACATAAATTAGCCCGAGCTCACCTTCTTTCAAACGACCGCCAGCGATATGAACCTCAATAACACGTTCAA
>DKOR01000002.1 GCA_002470825.1 Thiotrichaceae bacterium UBA7357
TAATACTACTCTTTATTTGATGCGTTTAATGCAGGAAGCTTTGGTTTATCAGCTTATTAGTTTGCTAGAATTAACTATACAACTAATAATTTCTACTTCTGAGGCTCACTATGGGATATGTCACAAAAAATTTAATCAGTGATGAACATGTTGTCTATACTGCAAAAGTGCATTGGATTGTATTTTTGACTCCCATTGTCTCGCTGATAATTGTTGCATCTTCATTTGGATATCTAGTTTTATCTGACGGCGGAAATTCTGATGAATTCACGGTATTATTCTTTTTGATAATGGGCATTACATTTCTAATATGGTTTGCAGTATCCTTCATTAAAGCATTCACAGTTTGGTGGGGTACGGAATTAGCTGTGACAAGCAAGCGAGTGATAGCCAAAACTGGACTGATTCAAAGAAACACTGTTGAATTAAACCATTCTAAGGTCGAGAGTTTTTCTGTTCATCAATCCATACTCGGCCGAATACTGGGTTATGGCGATGTCGTGGTGAATGGTACTGGTGGTATTGGTACGCCAATAAACAGAGTTTCAAAGCCGATTCAATTTAGAAAAGAAGCCATGCAGGTTGTCGGTTAACAGAAGAATCTTATTGTTAAGCACGGATGCTGCACAAAGAAGGCAATCGCTAATAACAAATTTCTTAGAAAATTAATCAAATCACACTGTTAGCAGTAAAAATATGAATTTTAAAAAATACACATCAAATGAGCTGGTTCAGCTTTTACTCAAGTATGTGGTGCAAGTTGAGGTGAATCGCCACTAACTATAGCTAGCCCCCGGAGGACTACACTCCAGACTCATAGCGGTGGCAACTGACTTTCAATAGCGTAAAAATCTTGAACACTGTACTTATCAAAATACACTATTGCTTCTTCTATATTTGTAGTTCTAGTCACTTCTCTAATGAATATATTCAAATTTCTAGTACCTTGATTGAGGCTGTATCTGCTCCATGGAGAATCGATTTCGTCTATTTTATTTTGCATCCTTCCCAAAAAAGCGCTATAAATGTCATCTCGTTCCGCTAATATTTCTACTAGAGATGTCCAAGTTTTAGTCAATTGATCAAATGCTACTGGCATGCTTGATTTATGCACATCACCATCTATGATTTCTGACATATCTATCATAAGTCTGGCAGTAGCGAGGATTTGTCTATCGAGTTTTTTTAATGTTGTTAGTCGCTCTTCCAATACACCATCCGACAGATTCAACCTTAGTGTTTCATCAGTACCAGCAGGTAATGGTGGTGGTGCAGCAATGAAATCAGCAGCATTTGGTACTGCCTCTATCGATGGTGGTGGTGCACAGGGTGGTGAACCTGGCCCCCCGCAAGCAATGGCATTAGAAGAAAAATACAAGCCCATAAAGAGCATTAATAAAGCGGGGTAAATTTTTTTATTACGTATCTGCATTTCTTTATCCACAGTTCTAGTCAGTCATAATTATTTTTATTTCACCAACACTTTTTACGTCATAGGTATCTATGTGAAATATAATCATGAGTATTACAAATATGAAAACAGATTTTTACGTTCAACTACAGCTTCTCACATCATAGGTTTTCGTCCGAATCCGTTATCTTCAGCGATAACTCCTCTCTAAGTTCCTCATCATGCAATAGGTTTGCTTGCGAGTATTGAGCGTGGTCCATTATCTGGATTGTACTGTCCTGTAACAAGGACACATCATTAGCAGATCCGCCTGGGGCAAAACTATTGCCTGTCGACTGTTCAAGTGTAGTATCAACTGAATAAACACTAGATGAATAACTGATAATTGAAAAAACCAGCGCTAATAACTTTAATTTATGTGGCATCATTTTGTTCCTATTGATGTTTCATTAATAATGACCATAAGCCCTATCTATAATTCCCCGTAATGATGTTGCACGCAATCCAAGCCGTTTTAACAATCAGTATATTGGCTAATTACAAAAAAAATTAATATTCAATATGCTATGAGATTTTTTCTTATCACTTTTTATGATTAGTAGTTATCAATTCCAAGTATACGCAAAGTTAAGACCAAGAGAGTAAGCAAAGCTATGATCCCTTAATAGTTCCATTGAATGATTGAAGCCTAAACGCGCGTTGTCAGTGACATTGTGATTTAAACCTAAGGCAAGTCGCAAAAAGTCATCGCCTGGTTTATTGATCGAGTCTGTTCCTGCTGGCCTTATGATGCTCACATTAGTATCAACCTGAGTAATTAATACATCGTTATCGGTTCTATTATCTACGCGTACGTAGTCAACACCGAAGCTAGCATGTGTTTTCTGTTTTGCGTTATCATATAGTTTAAAATGTTTAGAAGCGTGTACCCCAGCTGAGACTGTCCAGAAGGTATATTCCGATTCACCAACAGACATATTTACATTGGTTCCCCCACCGGTTTCAGTGTAGGCATCACTCTCGCCAAAACCATAACTCAAAGAGACTTTCGGACCCCACATCCAACCGCTTTCTTCAAAAAAGGTGTATCCACC
>DKOR01000007.1 GCA_002470825.1 Thiotrichaceae bacterium UBA7357
GTTCGAATCGCCCACGGCCCACCAATTTCTTGAATAATAAGATAATATGTAGGGTTTTCTAAAAATCATTGGAATCTATAGCCCTACATAGGGGGAAAAGTTCGATTTAAGCAACTTCTTGAGTCACTTTGCCTTCTAAGATCTAATTCTTTTTAAAGAGGCACAGGTATTGCCTAGAGAGTGGCTTAGGCAGATATTTAGAAGCTGTGAGCTTTGAGGTAACAAATTGTTTAATAGTAGAATAATGTCAAAACGATTAATGATTGCAAGATGGTCAGGTACGTTTATGGGCATAGCGGGGGCACTCCTAGTTGCTTCTAATGTTGAAGCTAGTAAATATGGATTTCCTTTATTCTTAGTGGCTAGTGCTTTGTGGGGAATTGCGGCGTATTGCACAAAAGATAATGCGCTATTATTACTACAAATTGTGTTTTTTTCTATTGATTCCTACGGAATATATAGATGGTTCATGTGATTCGAATTCTATTCATGCCATTTTAGTACTGACTCGAACTGACGACCTATTATTCTTGAATTACGAAAATTCATTATACCAAACGAACTTAAAAACACCGACGCCTCAACAAGATCCTTCTGATTTAGTGTTGTGATTAATACGCCATTAGTGCCCATTTTTACAGCTTATTACTTAAATTCTTGAATTATGAAATCTCTAACAGCTTATATGAACAGCTCAACACCACTAGATAATTCTACATGACCGATTATTTCGTATCCTTCTAGTAGCTCAAGATATAGTTTTACTAAATTAAGTTTTAATAACTACATTTATTAATTTAAAGATGATGATAGGATTAGTCAGTGGAAGCAGATATTAATCCTCTGTCTTTATTTTTGAAAGTTTGTAGACTTGAAGTTCCTGAGCATTCTTATTTGTTTTTAATGTGTCTCTCTCTGAAAGATACAATTTCACGTTGTCGGTCAATGCGTCAGTTAATTTATTTGTTGCGAGCACTTGTCCCTCTTCCACATTATCAATCAGCTCAATCACTTCATTAATTCCATCACCCCCGATAGTTCCTGACACTACTTCCATCTGACCGTAATTCAAAGCGATCGTGATAGGCAAAGTTAATTCTTTAAATATGGAAGGATCATAATCAGCAGCTATAGTAGAAAAAAATGACATCTTATTGTTTGATTCCTGAATTTCTATGGCCGCAACCGCAGCAGAGTCTGCATTAGGAAAACCACACAGGAGACCTCCTCTCAACTTCCTTGATACTAAACCACTATGATTATTTACAAATTCTGTGATGACAGAGTTAATTTGTGAGGTTTTTTGATGAACAAGTCCTTCCCCAACAATTTCTATCAGATTAAAGTTAGTTTCTACTTTAGCAAAAAGCATTCCTAGTGTGTTTGTTAAAAGCGTCATAAAAAAAACTCAACATTTCCTAATAACATAACAAAAATAGAATATTCTTATGCCTCCAAAACAATATCTGTTTTGGGTGTTGAGATGCACGTCAAGCAATCACCTTCCTCGATAGTTGCTCCTTGAGGTGAGAAATATTCAACGTCTCCTTTACTCACTGGAAGCGCGCAAGCGCCACAATTACCAGAACGACAACCTGACTCGAGTGCAATTCCGATGGATTCTGCAAACTCTAATATAGATGATGATGTTCCATCCCAGTCCAGCTCTTTATTAGATTTATTAAACTTGATTGATACTTTTGAAACAGGCTTCGCTTTATGTGAATCTTCCGACGCGACTTTTTTTACTGTGGCGGGCCCGAAAGCTTCGAAATGAAGTTTGCTATCAGAGACTCCCCACTCTTTAAGGTCATGAACAATGGACTGCATCATTGGAGGTGCTCCACAAAGATAAAAATCAAAGTTATTAGAAGGCAGTACACTTTTAAATAGATCAACACTCACTCGTTCTTTATGATGATAGTGTTTAGTCAAGACATCTGAAGTAAGCGGACGGCTGTAACATGCCTGCACATGAATGTTATCATTATCTTTATCTATTTTATTAATATGATCTAGCATTATATGTTCGTTGCTGTCACGTACTCCATAAAAGAACCAGACTTCTCTTTTTTGTCCTGAGCTAGCGAGATAATTCAACATGCTCAAAACAGGTGTAACACCGACTCCACCACCAACTAAAACTATTGGGTTCATATGTTCAGTATCAAGGAAAAATTGCCCTGAGGGCGCCTTTACATCGACGATATCGCCTTCTTGTAATTGCCGGTGAAAATAATTTGACATTAATCCACCATCAAGCTCGGGGTTATCACGCGGAGGAGGAATTCTTTTTACCGTTACTCTGTAATAATCAGAATGGTTTGGACTATCAGATAGAGAATAACAACGTGTGATTGGCTTTGTTTGACCCGGAATATTGACTTTAAAAGTTAAATACTGACCAGGCATAAAAACAGGCAATGGCTTTTTGTCATGAGGAGAAAAGTAAAAAGAACATATACCTTCTGATTCAAGTACTTTTCCTTGAAGTATAAATTTTCTATATCCATCCCAAGCAAGATTGTTAGGATTATTTCCTAATTTATTAACTGGGTCCGCCATTAACTTCAGTTTCTCCGACAATATTAGTAGTTCTTGCTTGTGAAGCTGGTTAAACAATTTCTGCCTTTTAACTTGGGATATGACTATTGAACAAATATAGAACGTACATAACAGGAGAATTAGTAAACATATTATTGGTGGAATTAGATTCATTTAATTCATTCCTCAGAATTTACGTCGAATTTCTAGTCTTATACCAGACTGGTCTTCTGCCTTATCCAAAAAAGAAGCGATGGCATCAGCCCTAAATATCCACTTTTCATCTAAAGGTTTCTGGTAACGAATTCCTAAAGCATATTGGTCACCTTTTGCGACACGACTATTATTACCACCTCTGACTTGTACGGAAGCTATCTCAACAACTAATTGTTGATCAAGATTGAATAAATATGAAAGGCCGAGTGCCCCACCCCAAGTATTATTAGCTGTGTCATCAAGCTTGGGAAAACCCGTCACGCCATCAGTCTCAAAATTAATACCGGTATTTTTCAACACACCACCAGCGTCCGCCGCTCTAGCTAACGACTGTGGTCGATCAATTCCAATGAAAGCGTTAAAATAAGGAATAAATGTAGAGGGTTTAGAAGTAATTAAGGAGTTTTCAATTAATAAGAGATACCCATCGGCAGTTTCCGATCTTCCGACTAAATTTTGGCCGACATTACTGATAAACCGAATACTATTGGATATTTTATTTCTATATCTTTTAGTAAACGCGAAAGTAAAATTGTGATAATCAGAATCATCCAATGCATCTTGCCCATCTGTGTAACCATACCCCATCTCCCAATAACCCTGCATAGCATCAACAAATGCTGTTACTCCATAAATATTTACATCATCTTCCGTTGAAGAGCCATCGACAGCAACAACGCCCGATGTCGACACATCATCAAACCCAGCAAAAAAAGTTATATCAACGTTGGTAATATCAAGTGTTTTACTATTCATAGCCGGAATGGTGAATGCTAATCCTGTAAAAGCATCTTCAACCCAGACACCATTTTGAAATAAAAGAGGCATCAACCCTATCGAAAAAGGTAGATCCCATGAAACATAATCATCATTAATTCCCGAGACAATAGCACCTAGATCACCTTCAAAAAAGAAAGCTTCAATATTGGCATTTAATACAGAGTCGCAGCCTGTTTCGTCATTTCCAAAAAATTCACATCGGCTAAAATTTCCATTTCTATCTAGTGGTCGCATGAATGCATGCAATCGTTCTGTGGCAGTAAACCTATAATCTAGATCTAAATTTAGACGTGTTGCAATCTGACCAATTTCCTTAGTACCATTATCATTAAAAGCTAGCGCCGTTCGCAAATCACCATAAATTGCAAATTGATTAAAATTAGGATTCTTATCTCCAAAAAAATTATATGTCCGTTTCAATGGACCAGATTCATAAATTCTTCTTCCTAATTCCAATAGAGGTCTTGGGTTAGCAACTTCTCGCTTTCCGCCATATATTTTTAGTTGTGCATTAACATCGTAAGCATGGACTTCATAGGAAGGATCGCTTTTGAAAACTTTATCGTCATGTTTGGTTGAGCTGGCCTCCGGAGACATCTCTGGCTGATAATCATCATCAGCTTTAATATCTAAGCTTGTGAATACTATTAAGCTCAATACGAAGTGAGCTGCTTTCCATTCTTTCATTAGCCTCAGTCCTTATCTAATTTAATGAACCTGAAATTCGACTGTATATGGATGTATGTCTACCATCCACTCATTCATCGAACGTTCCATATCAACGGTAGCCTCTACAAACTTCATAAAATAAATCGGTTCTGCACGACTTCTTAAGCGTACAGATAGTTTGTATTGTCCTGAACTCTTGATGAGCTCGGCTGGTACTTTATATTTCGCGTTCCGACTTCCTAGCGGCGGGATACTTCGCCCCTCCATACGCACGAATGGTGGATGATTCATTACCGAAACAGGTTGTTGGGCTGGACGTAAAAATGGCAACTGATCAATATCAAAATTTACAGGCAGATACATTTCCCGATCAGTTCCTTTCACATTTGTAGTCAAGAATTTTGTTTGTAAATTAAATAACTGTTCATCAGCTTCAATCTTCCCTGATGAAACATCCAACGAATGCATATCAGCCATATCTCCATAGCTATCTACATATCCAGACTCCCATACGGTCACGCCCTCTGGATTAGTCAACGCGACATTCAACCAAATTTCAGGTTGTGCTCCAAGTGAGCCAGATGGAAGATTATGGCCTGAATTTGTGTTGGTAACTTTGTATGAGAATTTAAGGTATTTGCCAGCTTCAGGCGTTCCATCAAAAAATGGCCCATCAACTCGCGACCCGTTTTCCATAACCTCCTTTCTTAATTCCATTTTCTCCTGTGTTTTTTCAATATTCTCTGTCACCACCTCGAACGCTGTTTCACGATCATCACGTTCTTCCCATGCTTCAGGAAACTCTATGCCGCCATTTTCTTCGAATTCATCTTCAAAGTCTTCAGAACCCCAGCCAGCGCGATAATCATATTGTAACCATTCTTCAACAGTCCATTCTTCAGCTTCCGGGTTATGCGGAAAGAGGCCCGGGTGTGCAACTGAATAGCCAGGCCCATAAAATGCGTGATTTGAGTGTTTTCGATCATCATTAACCGTCTTCCCATTCACTTCAGCAGCAGGTCCAATGTCATAACCTGAATCGACGCCAGGGATTTTTCCCATATGACAATCCTGACAAGTTATACCTTCCTTGAAGGCCGGTGAGGCTCTGTATTGTTCCCAAACAACCTCGAGCTTAATTCCTAGATTGATTGCCACTTGATGACAAGAAACACAAAACTCGGATTCAGATAATTGTTCAAACTTAATCGCACCAAGATGAATTTTTTTACCGCGACCTTTTGGCGATACAGCGATCTTAAGTTCATCCTTATTTTCTATTGCTTTCATAACACCATCACCGCCAAAGGGCCCATATACAGGTTGATAAATATCACCTGCAACAATTCCTCTTTCACCATTGGCTTTACCAAATTGTTCGTCAATTCGATGACATGTAACACAGGTGACACCTTCTCTTGACACTTGACTTCGCTCCCATAGCGGGAGATGACGTTCTTCTCCTAATGTTGTCCCAACACTCATATGACAACGAACGCAGAAATTATCTATCGTTGGTGCAAGATCATTAATTTTTTGTTCAAACTTATGAAACATAGGAGAAATAGACGCATAAGCATGACTAGAACTACTCCATTCATTATAGATTTTTTTATGACATCCGGCGCATTCAGTTGCACTAGGAAAATCACTTTCTTTGTAGATATTAGCATGTGGATCTGCTTCAACTTTAGTTTCATCTGCGGCAGAGACAAAAGTCATAAAATTAATTAGTATCATAACGAGTATAAATCGTAAATTGATTTTCAACATGTTATTCACTCCTTTTTGACCATTACTTTTTCTTTGTATCCAGGGTTAAGATGGTAATTATGACATATTACACAATCATCTCTGGCTTTTTCTGGTTGATGACATTCAGCGCACTTTACTTTAGATATGGACCGGAAATTACTCAAGAAATCATCAGCATCCCTTGTTTCCTGGTCAAAATATGCTTCGTAATCACTATCAGAATCTAGCTGATGGCAAAACTGACAGTTTTTCTTTGGACCAAGAAACTTGATATGAATACCGTGGCTATATTTACTAAAGTGTCGTTCTACCTGACCTCGATAATTCCAAGTGGCCTGACTTATTCCTTCAGTCGATTTAATCCTATCAACAAGACCGGGTTGATGACATTTTGCACACGCACCTGGCCCTTCTTGCGGATCCAGCAAATAATCACGTACACGTTCAATTATTTCAGGTTCTATATTCTCTTTCATTTGAGTTAATTTTGTTTCATTCAGAAACAACTCTATCCATGAAAGTATAACAGGGTCAGCATGTTCAACAGCACGGTATCTCAATGTTTGTTCACCATCGTCGTCTCCGCCTGCGACCCAGCCATACTGTTTAATATTCATATCATCATTTTCGATAAATTCATCTTCATTGAGCCAGTTTTCCGCTGCTTTTTTTACTAATATTGAGTTAAGTCCCTTTACCAGCATGGGTAACTCCTCGGCGATAGTTAATTCATCCGCAAAATCCAACATAGCTTCATCTGGGTTTTCGGCAAGTATTTGCAAAAACTCTAAATGTTCATCAAGTGCATCTTCATCATCTTCATCATCTTCGGAGATACCAAGTAGAAGAGCACTTACGGGTGTGAAGCTTTCTGCTGCAATAATCTTAAACTCTCGAGAAGTAATTTGCGACTGATGACAATTACCGCATATCTGCGCATATGGCTTTGCTTTAACTTTTCTTGCTGCCGTTTCGACTTCATGGCAAGCAGTACAATTTTTGCTAGCAAATAGTGAAAATTCTTTATCAACACTCTTTTTACCTTGCCATTTCGCCTCTACAAAATAATCATTAATATGCTGGTTATGGTTAAATTTAATGCTGTCTGGTGTACCAGAAGGATATTTTGGTGGAAATTCTGGATGATCGTCGACAAAGTTATCAAATTTTACCTTGTGGCAATTCGAACAGGTGCTCTGAGTAACTACATTTAAGTTTGCTTTTTTTCCTTTATGCTCGCTATGACAGCTTACGCATTGTGTTTTATCTGTTTCGGGAGTGAACGAAGTAAAAGAAAAATTGTGTGGGGCCAATTCAGGTTCGTTAAAGCTATGGCAGTCCAGACATTCAGAGCTCATGTCATTTTTAGAAAAGGCAGCCTTCACCCAGTCAAATGGGGAGTCGTTGTGATTAGTATGACAAGATGCACAACCCTCATCCTGAGTAAAACCCGTGTGAATGTCTGAAAGATGACCGGCGTCCAACATACTTATTGAAGGATTAATATGTTCACTTGTATTTGAAAATGCGCCAATCATTCCTAAAGCAACTATCAATGCTAATAAGCTAAGCCTTTTCCTATGAGATCGGATTCTAAGCTTGGGCACGCAAGGGGGTCTGTTCTTAGCACAACCACCGTCTTGTAATGGCCCTTGACTACATGGGCCTCCTGCACTTTTTGACCTAGTACATTTATAACCTCCACCCTGCTTAACAGGCGAGCAACTCACTGCACCACCACATGTTCCATCCGCTTTCGGCCCTTGGGGACATGATTTTTGCCAAAATATATTTCGGCCACAGAGGTGACGAGACAGAGGTCTCTCATATCTATCTGGACGCTGATCAACACTCATATTGCGTATATGTTAACTATTAATAAGTGCCAAAGAACAAACGTAAACATAGATAACGATAGAGGAATATGCACGAATAACCAATATTTCAGAATACTCTGCGCAGCATAATGAAAATCGATTTGATTTTTTTTAACAGCATAGCTTTTCAATTCATCCAAATAATCAGTCTCTGATTGACTTAAATAACGACGCACAAGCGTGAAGTGATGTTCAATCCAACTCGTCCCTTTGCGCCCCCCCCAAAGATGATTAAAAAAATATCTCGGCTGCAAAAAGAACCAGTCAAGCGTTTCAATATAGTGTCTAGCAAGGGTATTCTTCTCCGTCTCACTAGTACAGAGCAGTATTAATGCTTCGTTTTTTTCTCTTATCTCTGCGATAACGTCTGGTATTCTTTCATAAATAATTTCAGAACCAGTCTCATTAAGTCGCTTTGGGTAGAGACGCTGGAATAAAACACCAACTATCCCGCTAAATGAGACCATGTAAAATAGCAAACCAAGAATTTGTTCATATAAGCCCTGCGGCCAAATCGAACCAGTATGTAACCAGTAAATCAGTAATCCCGTTGTTCCAGCTGCAATATGAAATATTGTCCAGTACTTAGCAGCAAGCAGGGGAACGAACGATAACCTCTTACGAAGATTAAAAGCGAAAAGCAAAAGAATTACGACAAACAAGCTGTACCCAGTTACAACACTTGGATCGCCTAAGTTACTTTTTACATAATCTGCATAAAACCAAATTGCAAGATAGCAAAACAGCAATAAACTGCTTATGAAAAAAATAATGAAATTATCCCGATTCATATCAAGCACTTTAATGTGATAGTTATTTTAATTTAATTCCATGTTGAATATATCTTGATTACCAAAATCAACTCTTTTCAGCGCATCATGAGGACAAGCATTTACACATGCGGGACCTCCTAATTGGTCAATGCAAAGATCACACTTAGTTGCCTTCAGAATAGGTTGTTGCGTTTTTGGGTCGAGAATTGATAATCCATCTTGATCTTGGATTTCAACCATCTTAATATTCTTATACGGACAAGCATTAGAACAAGTACCGCAGCCTATACAGGTAACATCATTAATTATGACGTTACCCCCGCCCTGGCTTCTATGAATGGCTCCCGTGGGGCAACCAATCATACAGACCGGATCAAGGCAGTGCATACAGGCATTAGCGACCATGCTTGCCCCGTGTGTTTGTCCCTGCCGGGTAAAACGAGGGTTGCCGTCGTGACTGTTGCTACACGCCGTCACACAATCATCACAACGAACGCATTTATCTAGGTTAATGAGCATCGCCTGAGTACCATTGATGAAATGGTTCTCTACTGCCCATTCAAGCAAAGCGTCATTAGCCAAAGGTCTATCTGCCGCGTCCGATAGTCTTGATTTCGGCTCTGTCATACTTGGGAAAACTAGCTCTGACAAGATGTCTGTGGAGACCCTTAGTACGTGTATATATCCTAGCGTTGTCAGCGACGTTTCTAATGGCGTTTCCTGATCATTTTTCCATGAGGTGTAGAGTTCATCTAGTCCAAAATAATCACCTTGACGAAGATAAGTAAGCGTCCTCTCGCCGCTACCCACCTTCATCGTGACACCGCCAAAGCCACCAGCAATAAGTAACAAACCATCGGCATAGTCACCCTGCTTAACCACTACATCATTTTCATCTTTGTTTAAATTGTCGCTACTTTTAGAATAAGTCAAATACCATTCAAAGCTCCCATACGTCTCGAACAAAGTATTGTTAGCAACTTGCTGTAGAGCATCTTCATCAAGTTCTCGAAATATAGGGTGCTCACGCAAATGCCCCTTTAAAACATTATTTCTGTAACTTTCATCGATAATATGTCGCCAGCCATCATCATATTTACGGATATCTCGTAATCCTTGCCAACGTATTTCCAGAAGAACTGTTTCGGTCTTGGCAAAGATAGTCGATGTTCTTTGCACTCTACCTAATGCTGCTATTTCCCCAAAAATTTTACCACTTTTAAACTCTACAACATCATAAATATCTTTTAGCGCGGGGACTTCTTTGATGTCAGAAATATTTTGTAAAGGCTCTTTGAATATTTGTTGGTGGTCTCTTGCATTGAATAATGAAGCATGTTCTGTTTTATCGTCTTTTTGCAACCCCGTACTCTTATCTATATAAAGGTCAGTATTTCTTCCCTCTGGAATATTACTATTACTCCATAATTGTGAAAGCACTTTCCAAAAAGTTTTTTTCTTCGTATTTGAACGACCCAGTAAATGTGATGGTAAGCTTGGCTTGATTACTACAGTAGCTTTACCTGAAATAACTAGAAATGCTGAATTTCCATAATCCCCTTCTCTTATAATTATTTCGCCAGGCTTGAACTTAACTAAGCGGCAATCATTCTTTATGATTCCCTCAAGAGGAACTGAACGAGGGAAACGTAAAGCATCAATCGTAGATATCTCTGGTCGTTCCATAAGCATAGCCAGATTGGCTTCCGTCATGTCGGGGTCGAATGCACTATCCCAACGGCCAGGACGTTCCATTGATTTAAAAGACGTCAACTTCATAAGGTTATAATTTTAATTGTCTCTTACTAATGCGATATTTTCGTTTATTTATATTTACTTTTTTCAGGGAGCATTTTTGCAACACTCTTACTCAGATCGACATCCTTTATTGCTTCCGCCAGTTTCTTCCCATTTTCGCTAGTTGGCTCATCCAACAGCTTTTTAATTTCTGGGATATCAGTTATTGCCGATAAAGCTAGTTTTGCAGCATCAAACCGATTTTGTTGAAATAACTTATATTTATCATCTGTAGCTCTAGCAAGACCATTCGACGCAGATACCAATATTGCAGCCTGACCTATAACATATGTCCGTGACAATTCGATGGAATTCATTTCAGCATTTACTGTAACGTCGGGAGGATAAAATCGATGCCGAACAGAACCTTGTGAATAAGCTATATATTCAAAATTTTCGTTTGCAGGATGTCCATTGGCCACTAATTTTGCTAAAATCTCAGGTTCCACATCATCTCTAGAGAGACCATGACAGCTCGTACAATTCTCTGCTAATTCATAATGCATGAAAGACCAGATCATTCCTGCTTCTTTTGCATCTGAGTATCGTTGTTGTTTGTGCTCTGCAGTTTCTGTGTCCGCCTTTGCACCACTACCATACTCGTTATGTATTGCCTTCCAATCTGATGAAGGACCATGACAGCTTTCGCAAGAGGGCCCAGCTTTAGCTTTGGCGGGCTTGTCTGCTTTCTTTTTCACAAGAGTATAGTGGCATGTGCTACACACAGGACTTTTCTTCATGGATTTCGCACCACCAATAGCAGCCAGTATCTCTTTAGCTTTCGGCTTTTTGTGAACGTCCTTGTAAGCAGCAAAATGCTTAGTCTCTTTCCACACGTCATATTCTGCTTCATGGCATTCCATACAGATTTTTGGCCCTACGTTGTGGGGCTCGGCCAAAGATATTGAAGGGAGAAGCAATAATAAAGACAGCATGATCATTAATGATTTTGACATTTTGCACAAAGACATACTAAATACCTCTAACTAAAGTTTGTAATTAACTTTTCACTTTTTAATTTACTTACGCTTTCAATACTGTCCATATTAATTAATAAAACTAATTTTTAATAGTATTATTAATCAGTTATAATTGAATAATAATCATTATCATTTAAGCTGATGGAGATATTCTCAAAACACTAAGTCAAGAGAATAATATAGTTTAGACTCTTTTTTTATGTGAACTTATAGTACACGGATGAGTTACCGAATAAAAAAATATGTTGCAATTTATTTTCACGAAACCCTACGCGTATATAACGAAAACGCGTCGTGCTTGTTTTTTTAAGGCATTTCTTAGATGGCCTGAAATCATATAAACACGAATGATGTGAAAATAAGGTTAGCGATAGACGTGAGTCTGATATTTTATCAAACATGCGCGACTATTTTTTTAATATTTTAATTATAAAAACACATATGAAGGAATGATTTATGCGCAGTATTTTAGGATTATCATTAATGTTATTGATAAGTGTTTCGTTAAATTCAAATTCAAATTCAAATGTGATGCGGTTAAAGATGGCAACAACGACTAGTACTGACAATTCAGGTTTATTGGCCGTGCTAAATACTGCATTTGAAAATAGATATAATGTGAAATTAGATATTATTTCTGCGGGAACGGGCAAAGCTATTCGTTTAGGAGAAAATGGTGATGTTGATTTGATCTTTGTGCACGCACCAGAAGCTGAAAAAAAATTTGTTTCAGAAGGTTCAGGAATTGAGCGAAAACCAGTTATGCATAATGATTTTATCATTATTGGGCCAGGAACTGACCCTGCGGGTATTAAAAATGCAAAAGATATAGTCGAGGCAATGTCATTGCTAATTGAAGAGAAGCATGTTTTTGTCTCGCGCGGAGATGATTCTGGAACTCATAAAAAAGAAAAAAATCTTTGGAAAATGACAGGTAGCGAGCCTTCTGATGATTGGCACCTTTCGGTTGGTCAAGGAATGGCCGTCGTTCTTAGAATAGCGGATGATAAAGAAGCGTATACATTGACAGATAGAGGTACTTACCTCGCTTACAGAGACAAGATAAAGTTAAGAGTAATATTTGAAAACGATCCAGAGTTATTTAATCCTTATCATGTGATCATGGTAAACCCTAAGAAACATCCACACGTAAAAATTGATATGGCGAGAAACTATTCAGATTTTATTCGTAGCAAGGAAGGTCAAGTTTTGATTCGAGATTTTAAAATAAACGACAATATATTATTTCATCCTGATGTCATTAGATAACTCGTTTAGTATTCAGTAGCTATAAGAACCCTTTTTTTGAAATTTATTAATTAAAAAAATAAAATCTGTAATTCTCACTGTCGAGTTAACTTTACAAAATAAGAAATATTGTCTACTGGGCGGACTGCTCTTGATGGAATTAATTATATTTAATCATATTTTAAATAGAATAAAACTTTTAAAAACTCATTTATTGAAAGGACGAAACTTAGATATTCGTTTTAATTAACGATTTATTTTAAGCTTGATGAAATCGATGACTACAAAAATTAAAATGACAGCAAAACTTAACCACCCGAAAGTTGAATTATACTCGCTCACGAGATAGTTATGAGTACTCTCTTGCGTTCGATTAGTGAAATAATCATTAGTTTTAACTAGCGTAACTATTCCTGCATGGACTCCTATACAAGCGGCAATTCCACGATGTTTTAAACGCAATAAGCCAAGCAATACACCAAAAATAAAAAGCGTTAGAAAATAGTCTAGAATGGACCATTCATGAAAACGACGGAATGCTTCAGGCATCATGCTGAAACTAGTTAACCAACCTACATCAGTATCTACAGGCACTTCGCGATAACGAATAAAATGTACGCCTGAGTATATAAGGCTCGAAAAAAATATTGTTATTATTGCACCGGTTTTTTTGTATAAACCAGAAAATAAAGCTCCTCTAAAAATCGACTCCTCAATCAAGCCGATTAATAAACCAGCAAGCATAGCTTTTCCAAATCGCTCCATTACAATAGCCAGAGAAATACTACGATGAGTATCAATTTCATGAATGCCAAGCAAGTATAATAACACCTCGATTATTAGCATGATAGCTATACCGTAGACAAAGCCATTGAACATATTCTTTAAAAATCTAAAGGGTTTTCCACAATAACCAAAAGACTCGAATGAAAGTAAATTATATAACTGCAAGTAAATAGCACTGACAATCACACCACTTATAAGAGTGGCATATGTCAGATATTTACGGAAAGCCAAGCCTAAAAAAGGGTCTAGTAAGAGTTTTAGTGGGTATGCCATTACAGCGCCTAAAACAAACGCAAGCACAACAAATAAACTGAAGGTTATTATGGCGCGCATACAATTAAAGCAATTTGACTTTGAGAGAGAATTATTTTATCTGAGTTTCAGTTGAATCAACATTGTTTCTATTATCAGTCCAAGAAAGCTCAACTTTATCGCCGACAGTAGCGCCTTCAAACATAAATGATAAGTAAGGGTTCTTTGAGATAGCTCGGCTCCAGTCACAAGTCATAACAACATTACCATTATGTCTTATTATAATTTCATTTATGTAATGAGAGGGGATAAATTCGGTGGTTTCGCTATCAATTCGAAAGCCAGTTTCCATTGGGTGTCGAATGATAGCGCGCACTGTTGTAACTCGACCACGTATTTTTGTTTGTAGGCGTATAGATGATTCCATCTAACCACAGCCTCCTTCATGAACCTCTACAAATTTACGTGAGTTAAATAATAGCCCATCGCTTTTTACCACAGCAATAATATCTGAAGAGTTTTGCATTTTTATCCGCGTTGAGATGAAACCGACACAACCATTAGAAAGATTAAAGCTTGCAATCAATGGGTTAGGATTTTTTTCGACGAATATTGTTATAGACTCTATTTTTGGTAAATCCGTTTTAACCTTGACTGGAACAACAGCACCATTTTCTACAACAGAATGAACCCCAATATTAATTTGTTCAGATTTTTTTATAACTTGATCAGGAAAATAAGCGGCAATCGCTTCATCTAAGTCGACCGAAGAAAACGCAGCCTTGTTCCATTTGGCAAGGACAGAGATAGGTTTCAATATTCCGAAAATAAGAGTCATTGATCCCGTTGCTAAATATCTAAGAGTGTCTCTACGTAACATTTACATTTACTCCCCCGTTATTACCTAAGTCCTTCTTCGAGTTCAAGCTCATATTCGAGTTCTATCATGCGTGCGTTGATACGTTGTTCCTGATAGTAGTCGACTCGGTATTGTCTTTTTATAAACTTTAACTTATCCACAGCGAGTCGTGTTTGCGCGGCAAGATAATAATATTCTGATTGCAAGATTGCAGTTTCGATTTCATTGCCTAGCATAGCCTCTGCTTGACCAAGCAGACTATAACTTTCTAGATCGTGTTTATGATGACGTTCATATTTTTTTAAAATATCTCTAGCTTCTTTCCCGTTACTTAAATCAAGCAAAGCTTTGCTATAAGCCATGACGACCGGTCTATAATCGGGATAAAGGCCATGTGCTTTTTTAAAAATATCAAATGCAGTATTGTAATTTGACTGGGTTGTCTCAAGCTTTGCTGCTAACAATAAATAAGCAACATCATCAGGATTATCTCTCAAGAGATGATCGACATGCTGTTTTGCTTGAGCAAACTCTCTATTAGCAATATAAGCGTAAGCTAATCCATACCGTATTGATAAATCTTTCCTTGCGGAAATTTTATTTTCATCAAGTGCTTGTCGTAGAGTTTTAATAGCTACTTTTTTTGACTTTGACGATTCCACAAAAAGTTTATATCGAATCAAATCGTAGGAGTGTGAATTTGTAAATTCTCCCATTAAAAAATCTTCGGCACGTGCACGAGAGTCAGCAATTCGCGATGTCGTTAGCGGATGTGTACGTAAAAATTCTGGCGCAGTATTCTGAGTATATCTTGATAACTGTTGTAATTTTTCAAAAAAAGCGGGCATTCCTCTTGGATCGTAGCCTGCTTTGGCTAATACTTGCATTCCAATTCGATCCGCTTCTTGTTCGTTGGCACGTGTGAAATTTGCCGAGTTTTGAGCGGCTAAGCCGGCAGCACCTGTCATCGCCGCCATTCCGGCATCTGGGTTTGAAATGCCAATTAATAGCGCACCAATCAATGCTGCAGTATTGAGTAAACTGTATTTACTTGCCTCTTCAAACTGACGTGCAAGATGCCGTTGAGTGACATGCGTAATCTCATGCGCCATTACAGCAGCTAACTCGCTTTCGTTACTAGAATTTAAAATCACACCACTATTCATACCAATCATGCCGCCGGGTCCAGCAAAAGCATTGATACTTGGGTCATTAACTACAAAAAAAGTAAACAACTGTTCATTGCTATCGCTATATGAGACCAATTTATCTCCAAGCGACTGAATATATGACTCAACTTCAGGATCATTATTCACACTAGTAAAATGGCGTACCTGATTCAAAAACATCTTACCGAGTCGTCGCTCATACTCAGGCGAGACTAGACTGCCTGAAGAGTCACCAAAATCAGGCAAATCGTTACCAACTATAAGAGATGGCGTTAATAAGAGGAAAAAAGTAAACGTCTTGTATACAATTTGCTCATTAAATCTTAAAAAAGTCATTTAAATATATTTTGATGATACCTAATACGACACATTGTCTTGTCTTTGGTTTAATATTCGCAGTTTAACATAACTAATGTAGACCAGTATTTTTGTGGTTCAGTTTCATAATTAATTTATAATCTTGGAGAAATAAAATATGGCAGCGGCCAAAAATGCTTTTTATGCGCAATCTGGCGGTGTTACATCCGTAATTAATACCAGTGCATGTGGCGTAATAGAAACCGCAAGACAATACCCAGAAAAAATCGCAAAGCTTTACGCAGGTCGCAACGGTATTATTGGTGCATTAACTGAAGATTTAATTGATACTAGTCTTGAGTCTGAGGCTGATATTGCAGGATTACGTCATACTCCCTCCGGAGCTTTTGGTTCTTGTCGTTACAAATTAAAAGGACTAGAAGAGAGTAAAGCTGAATATGAACGTCTAGTCGACGTGTTTAAAGCACATAATATTGGCTACTTTTTCTATAATGGCGGTGGTGATTCAGCAGATACATGTCATAAGGTTTCGCAAATATCTAAAAAAATGGGTTTTTCTATTCAAGTTATACATATACCTAAAACTATTGATAATGATCTACCAATCACAGATGTATGTCCAGGTTTTGGATCAGTTGCTAAGTATATTGCGATATCAACTCGTGAGGCCTCGTATGATGTTTGTTCTATGGCTAAGACTTCAACCAAGGTGTTCGTGCTCGAAGTTATGGGCCGTCATGCAGGTTGGATTGCGGCGGCTGGTGGTTTGGCAGCTGATGAAAAAAATGACATTCCTATCTTGATTCTATTTCCAGAAGTAGAATTTGATCGGGATGCATTCATTACCAAAGTAAAAGAGAAAGTTGATGCATATGGATATTGTTCAATCGTAGTATCTGAGGGTGCGCATTGGTCAGGGGGTAATTTTTTAGCGGACCAAGGAACAAATGATGCTTTTGGTCATACTCAATTAGGTGGTGCAGCTCCGATTATTGCTAACATGATCAAGGATACGCTAGGTTATAAATATCATTGGGCGGTTGCAGATTATTTACAACGTGCCGCACGACATATAGCCTCAAAAACAGATGTAAACCAAGCCTATGCATTAGGAAAAGCAGCTGTGGAGATGGCTATTGCTGGAGAAAATGCAGTCATGCCCACAGTACGTCGCGTATCCGATAAGCCCTACATTTGGGAAATTGGTAAAGCGAAATTGGAAGATATAGCAAACGTGGAGAGAACAATGCCAAAAGAGTTCATCACAGACGATGGATTTGGCATTACCAAGGCCTGCCGTCGTTATCTAGATCCTCTTATCGAAGGGGAAGATTATCCACCTTATTATAAAGGTCTGCCTGTCTATGTAACTCTTAAGAACAACGCAGTAGAAAAAATATTAAATACAGAGTTTGTACTTTAAATTGTTAAATCAGCCCACTTTGTCAAATAAACTGTATTCAATTTTAACATTTATCCTATCTGCTTTTTTAGCAAAAAAGATAAATAAGTAAGGAATAAGCTCCCAGCAATCGCATTTGATTTGAAAAAAGCTAATCCATCAAAAAATATCTATTAGATCGATAATTGCTAACCAGCATCAAAAAGAGTGAAGACTTTTAGTAAACTTCCTTTATAATGCTACATCAATGACTCATTTAGTTAAATTAACATCTTACATAAGTAAATATTTTCTTTGTCAAATTTGTTTCGAAACAACACAAATTAAAAACTTTTAAACTATGAATATTGTAAAAGGAGAATTAAGTCTCCAACGTTTTCTAGTGCCTTATCGTATCTACGGTAAAGCGGAGAAGACTATTGTGTGCATTAGCGGCGCCAAGCAAACGATGGCAGCTTGGCGTTCATTCGTCAGTCACTTTGTTGCTGACTATTCAGTTGTTGTATTTGATTTGCCAGGCCAAGGGCGCGGCCAGATATTATCTGGAGCTCCCGGAATCACGTTCGATGAACAGGTAGATGTTTTGCATAGCATCATTAATAAAACCAACCGTAATGGAACCGTCATTTTAGCTGCTGCTTCATGGGGAACAATAATTTCTGTTGCATTAGCTGCACGCTATCCGGAGCTAGTAGACAAGATGATCTTAGGAAGTTTTGGTGCGAAACCAAGCAAAGCTGTAATTGAGGTGATTAAAGAAGGTCAAAAACTTTTCGATACCAACAAGACAGATGATATCGCTCCTCTGATGATAGAAAAATTTGGCCAACACATACCTCATACACATAAGAAACAAATTATCGAACAGTTCCGTGGCATGAGCCGTGAACAGTTTCTTAGCTTCTATGATCACTGTGAGTTTGTTGAGCAGGCATCAGATATCGAAGATTTTATTGATTTAGGAAATATTACTGCGTCTACGCTCATACTTAGCGGTGAGTTTGATGCAATACTAGATCCAGGTGACATTGAAAAAGCCTCTTCCCGAATTCCTGATTGTGAGTTCAAGATGATCCCGGGTGCTGGACATTTCCTACACTGGGAACAAGCAGACATTCTTCATACCTATAGTGAGTTCCTCGCCAGATAATAATTTGGTGGGCTCTGACCTTCCTGAATCTAAACTTGATTTGAAACCAATTGATACGGTTTCTAATATTGAGTCGGAAGAATTCTCAAGATCCTATTTCAAACCGCTCCTGCCATTAGTTATGCAAGACATGGCGAAAGATTGGCCTGCATTAGATAAATGGAGTCCTGAATTTTTCAAAGAACAACACGGCAATAAACAAGTTAAAGTTTATGACTCAAGTTTTGTCTCTGCAGGCAAGAATTACATGTCAAAGTCGAAGAGTATCAATTTTAAGGACTACATCGATGCGGTTGTGACTAAAGAACAAGATCTACGTATGTTTCTCTACAATATCAAATCTGAAATCCCAGAATTAGTTGATGACATTGCCTTTCCGGCCATATTGAAAGGCATATCACGAAACTTTGTTTTTATGTTTTTCGGCTGTAAAGGTTCCGTAACCCAAATGCATTTTGATATTGATATGTCACATGTGTTACACACTGCGCTCTATGGTAAAAAAACAGTTTATCTATTTTCCCATGAGCAAGGAAAAAATTTACATGGCTATCCATTTACTTGTAGGAGCTATGTCGATGTTGAGAGACCAGATTTTAACCAGTTTCCAGGCTTGAAGCACTTGGATGGGTATAAAGTAGTACTTGAGCGAGGAGAAACATTGTATATCCCCAGCGGTTACTGGCACCATTTTGTCTACGATGAACCTAGTTATGCGATTTCATTACGATGTGCCAGTCAAACCTGGAAGGGTAAATTACATGGTGTTTTGAATTTACTTCTTTTGTCTCCGATTGATAGATTAATGAATAAGATTTCGCCTCAAAGTTGGTTTAATTGGAAACAACAACAGGCTCTAAAAACACATTAATCTAGAACCTCGCTATTAACTCTGCGTAGCAACCTTTTGATTTTTATTGCGTGCTATACTTTCATAGATACTGCTTTATTACTGCCCATTGCAATAATTTTTGTTCGAATGTCCTTGCTGCATTCGCAGAGCTAGTGGAGGGTAATCTGAAAAGAGACAAGTCTTGCTGTGCATGTTTCAGTTTCTTAAAACTATTTTTCATAAAGAGTTGTTCGGCTTTTGCGCCATTAAAGAAAACAACTACAACGCGCTTATGTATTGAGAAGAATCTTTTGAAGTCGTTCATTTCTATGGTGGATTGATCGATATCGGAATCAAGACTGCCTTCGCGATAACAACTTTTTAAGACATCCCATAACGCAATATTGTTTTTTATTAAAAGTTTTTTGCGATCGTCATAAGACAGCACACTATCTGTTTTGAGTAAATTGGACATAATGGGCCAAAAACTATTACGAGGGTGCGCATAGTATTGGTTTTCCTCAAGCGACTTTTGTCCGGGCATGGAACCAAGTATCAGTATCTTTGCATCGGATTTTGCTACAAGGGGAAAGCCAGAGATATTTATCATAGTAAAAGAATATTTTGATGCTGGGAGAAGCGCAACAAGATGCTCAATAATACCAAAATTGTACGAAAAGCAGGGAGGAGCCTTTGAAGTTACTCGATATCCAAGTACAATCTGCACGATTTTTTGACACCGGCAATGCAATGGGGACATTATCGGTGATTTTTATATTTTTTGTTCTTGAAATCAATAACTTATAAAATTTAGGGGGAATTATATGTCAGGTATAACAATATGGGTTACTACAATCCTGTCGCTGATGGGCTTAGGAATAGCCTTCTTTTACATGAAGAAGGTTGTAAGTATACCTCTTGGTCTTGGTCTGGACGAAGCTCAGGCGAAGAAGCTAACCTTCATCCATAGTGCTATTGCTGAGGGAGCCATGGCTTTCTTGAAGCAAGAGTACAAAGTACTGACAATATTTATGGTGGTATTTGCCGCCATTATCGCCATCCTGATCAACGATACTCATACCCCTGATATTCATGAAGGAATCTATACTGCTATCGCTTTCCTCTTTGGTGGTGTGATATCCATCGCTTCTGGTTATATCGGCATGAAGGTAGCGACTCAAGGCAACGCACGAACTACGGTTTCTGCAAAGAAAGATATTTCTGCAGCTTACGATGTAGCCATTAACTCTGGTGCGGTAATGGGATTTGCCCTTGTAGGACTGGCGACCCTCGGACTGGTTATCATCTATGTGGTGATGAGCACCTTGCTTGCTGACCTTGGACCTGAGAACAATCACATTCTTATGGAAGTGATTGCTGGCTTTGGTCTAGGTGGTTCTACAATCGCGTTATTTGCAAGAGTTGGCGGCGGTATTTTCACTAAGGCTGCGGACGTTGGTGCTGACCTTGTAGGTAAGGTTGAGCAGGGCATCCCAGAGGATGATCCCCGTAACCCTGCCGTAATCGCTGACAACGTTGGCGACAATGTGGGTGATGTTGCTGGCATGGGCGCTGACCTTTTCGGTTCTTGTGCAGAAAGCACCTGTGCTGCAATGGTTATAAGTGCGGTAGTTTTTGCCGGGAACCCAGATGCATTGCTGTTCCCAATTTTGATCAGTGCTGTAGGTATTCCAATAGCCTTGATCACTAAACTCTTAGTTGGCGTAAAGACTGAAGACGACGTAGCGCCGGCCCTGATGAAACTACTAATTATATCCAGCGCTATTATGGCAGTTGTCATGTACTTTATTACTATTGCTCTGATTCCAGAACAATTCGAATTGAACGGCGCTGAATATAATAACCAAGGTGTCTATCTCTGCTTCTTGGCTGGATTGGTTTCAGGCTTGGCGGTTGGTTTATTAACTGGCTACTACACTTCTGAGAAATTCAGTCCCGTAAAAGAAGTCGCAAAGTCTTGTGAGACTGGTGTTGCTACTAACATCATCTACGGCCTCGCACTCGGCTATAAGAGTACAGTGCTTCCTTATATTGCCATCGCGATAAGCATCTTCATCTCTTGGGAACTCGCCGGGATGTACGGCATAGCTATTGCCTCTCTAGGCATGTTGGGCAGCCTTGTATTAACTCTTACTATCGATGCCTATGGTCCCGTTGCAGACAATGCTGGCGGAATTGCAGAGATGGTGGGCTTAGAGTCAGAAGTAAGGCGTAGAACTGATATTCTCGATTCCGCGGGTAATACAACTGCAGCCATCGGTAAAGGTTTTGCTATCGGCGCTGCGATACTTACCTCGTTAGCATTATTCGCGGCCTTCATAACTACCGCTGAAAAACTGATGGGTGAGCCTATCTCTATGAGTTTGTTAGAGCCTTTAGTTTTCACCTTCTTATTTGTTGGAGCAGTTTTACCTTTCTTGTTCTCTGCCATGACTATGAAGTCAGTTGGTATAGCGGCATTCGCGATGATCGAAGAAGTACGTCACCAATTCAAGACGATTTCAGGCATCATGGAAGGCACTGGTACTCCTGACTATGCGAAGTGCGTAGCCATATCAACTCAGGCGGCGCTGAAGCAAATGATAGCTCCTGGTGTGTTGATCATGGGTTCGCCAATCGTTGTTGGCTATCTGTTCGGCGTTGAGGCAGTTGCCGCTATGTTGATCGGTTCATTGATCACCGGTGGTGTACTTGCGATCTCTTCCTCTAACAGTGGCGGCGCTTGGGATAATGCTAAGAAATATATTGAGGCAGGTAACCATGGTGGCAAGGGCTCTGATGAGCATACTGCAGCTGTTGTTGGTGATACTGTTGGTGATCCAATGAAAGATACTTCGGGGCCTTCACTGAACATTCTGATCAAGCTATCTGCAATCCTTAGCCTAGTGTTTGCGCCGTTCTTCGTTCAGTATGGCGGCATCTTGCTTTAAGCGTGTAAAGACTTTAGTCTAATGTGTATGTAAAGGGAGTCATTTGACTCCCTTTTTTAATATCTGGGAATTGTTATACTTCTCTGCGTAAATTTCAAGAATGGCATCGTTGACTATTATTATCGTTATTGCTTAAGAAACGCCTTGTAATAGTTTCTGAGTTTCAAACAGCGGCAAACCCATAACGCCACTGTAACTTCCTTCTAAATGTTTGATAAAGACCGCTGCTCGGCCCTGAATAGCATAACCACCAGCTTTTCCAATAGGTTCATCTGTTTCACAGTAATCAATTAATTCTTTTTTTGACAACTTTTTAAATGTGACTTGGCTGATATTTAATAAGCATTTTTCGTGTTTATGAATCAGGCTTACTGCCGAGAAAACGGTGTGCGTTTTGTTAGATAACCTATTAAGCATGGCTATAGCGTCTTGTCCGTTCTCCGCCTTGCCTAATATATGCCCTTCTATGACCACAGCCGTGTCCGCAGCTAACACTGGGAAGTCTTCATTACTGAATGCATTTCCTGCACGAGCTTTTCCTAAGGCTATTCGCTGTACATAATTTCGGGGGGGTTCTTTACCATCCCAACTCTCATCAATATCGATATCGATAATTTCAAACTCGACCCCAATTTGTTCTAACAACTCACGTCGACGTGGTGATTTTGAAGCAAGATAAATAGTCATAAATTGTGCCTAATCAGGTTTCTCCATGCCACCAAACTCTTCGAGGAGTTCTTTTATGAACTCATGAATCTGTAAAGTCATCACGGCAAAATCTTGATCGAACTGAGTTGCTCTATCATTACTGTCGTCCTCTGCTTGTTCCTGAATAATGTCCTCAAAGCGTAATCGTTTGATTGATAAATCATCCGATAAAACGAAACGAATTGCTTCGCGCCATACCAACGCAAGTTGGATAACACGTTTACCTGCTTTTAAATGACTCATTATTTCAGCGCTTTCCAATTCCTGATTCTTACAGCGTACTATGTTCTTACTTTCTCTAGGGTTCTGTAATTCACATTCATTATCAAGCTCAAAACTTTCTGGGGCAGCACCTTGTAGCCAGTGGGTCATCATGTTTGCAGCGTCGCCATGACACTTTAGGGGCACTATCGGCAAACTACCCAAGGTCGCACGCAGATGATCCATAAATTCTTCTGCTTTATTTGAGCTAGCAGAATCAATAATTAATAATTTATTTTTTGGGTCGAAATAAGCATAAACGAGGTATGAGCGTGTTAATGCGCGTGGTAATAAAGTATGTACAACATCTTCCTTAATTGTGCGTTTTTCATTACGATATATACTACGTGCCTGAGCCGCTTCAAATTCAATAACCTTTTCTTCTACGATCTCGCTGATAGCAGCTGGGGGTAGGATCTTTTCCTGTTTGCGAGCACAGATCATGGTGTAGTCACCACACTTATGCGTATATTGCTCACCACTCTTTCCTAGTGGCGACACCCAACCATAGCGAGAGAAGTCCATATTAGTACAAGGCGTGAAGTCCTGTTGGTGAAGTGCGATTTCTAATGTGTCAGGAGTCAGGTCAATGTCTTTAGTAAAATGATATACTCGAAGGTTTTTGAACCACATATTATTTATGTATTGAGTCGAAAAAAGACACTGATTATCCCGCACCTTACCCAACACAAGCAAGGACAATTAGTGAGTCTTTCGTTGTGGGTGCGGCAATGTAATAATTAGCTAAAAATTAAGAAATGTATAAGAGCATGAAATCACCAGTCGATAAGCTACTAGAAAAGAACCGGGAATTAAGTCACTCGGAAATGATGAAAGTTAGTTCACATGTACAACGTAATGAAAGGGAATCGGACTGGATAATTAACACGCTAACTCTGGAAGGTCACGATGTCCCATTTCGATTCAAGCGAAAAAAAAGTTACCGCAATCTTAAGGGCGCACGCATAAACTTGACCTATTATGCTGGTGTGGAAAATATTGCTGGTTTTAGTATAGAAGTAATGAATGTTGTCCGAATAAAAGTGGCCTAATTTTAGTAATATATTTAAATAGGAATAAGCTCAGCATTATGTCCTTAGAAAAAAACATTATCATTCATTGGTTCAGACAGGATCTAAGGCTCTGTGACAATCCATCTCTGTTTGAGGCTGCGAAACAAGGCGTAGTGTTGCCTATTTATATCCTAGATGACGATAATCCTGGTCTATATCAAATGGGTGGGGCGAGTCGTTGGTGGTTATATCGCTCTTTACAAGAGCTTAATAGATCATTAAACGGCAATCTTGTAATTCATAATGGTGATCCAAAAAAAATTCTTCTTAATTTAGTTAGCGAAAATAAAATTAAGAGTGTGTTTTGGAATCGATGCTATGAACCATGGAGGATTCGACGAGATAAAGAAATAAAAAAATTGTTAGAGGCCCAAAATATAAAAACTAAAAGTTTTAATGGTTCCTTACTCTGGGAACCATGGGACGCTCTAAAAAAAGACGGCGCGCCATATAAAGTATTTACGCCTTATTATCGCAAAGGTTGTTTAAATGAAGTTTCGCCAAGGAAACCATTGGGTAAACCCAGGAATCTGAATCTGTATGTCGAACTTGTAAATGGATTACCAATAGATAATCTGAAGTTATTACCTACTATTAATTGGCATGAAAAATTAGAACCTTATTGGCGAATAGGTGAAACAAACGCACAGAAAACGTTTGCGGATTTCAAGGATAATTGTTTAAATAACTATAAAAAAAATAGGAATTACCCAGCATTAAGTAGTGTTTCTCGTTTATCACCACACCTTCATTTTGGTGAAATATCTCCAAATCAAATTTGGTATGATATTAAAATAAAAAAGGAAACTGATAGCATAAATCATTTTTTGAGCGAAATAGGTTGGAGAGAATTTTCTCATAATCTTCTCTACCATTTTCCCGATTTACCATATAATAATCTGCAAGATAAGTTTGATAGATTCCCATGGTTAGAAAATGAAGACTATTTACGTTGTTGGCAAACTGGTCAAACTGGTTATCCCTTGGTAGATGCAGGTATGCGAGAGCTTTGGGAAACTGGTTATATGCATAATCGCTTACGTATGGTTGTTGCTTCTTTTTTAGTGAAGAATTTATTGTTGCACTGGCATCACGGCGAAAAGTGGTTCTGGGATTGTTTACTAGATGCTGACTTAGCTAATAATAGTGCAAGTTGGCAGTGGGTCGCGGGTTGTGGCGCAGACGCGGCTCCCTACTTTCGAATATTTAATCCTTGTATTCAAGGTCAGAAATTTGATCCTGATGGCAGCTACACAAAACGGTTCGTCCCAGAATTAAAATCAATGCCTAATAAATATCTTTTTAATCCATGGGAAGCGCCCGATGCAATCCTGCAAAAAGCAGATGTTCTTTTAGGTAAAGATTATCCAATGCCTATTGTTAACTTAAAACTTTCTCGGCTACGCGCATTAGAAGCTTTCATGTCAATGAAATAAAGAAATTGATATGGTGCATAATTTTGGAAATTGTAACCTCAACTTTTGGATAGTTTAAATCATGAATGTATCAGTTGGTGACCATGCTTATTTAGTATCTATGGTTACTGAATAGAAGTTTCATTTATTATTGAATAATATAACACTTATTAGTGTTCCTTGTTACTCTGTGGTTTAAGGGTATGAGAAATTTTAAATTTGAATCGAGCATTATCTTCTATTGCAACGATGATCTTGTATTTGGAGGTCTTCATTTTTTATATGTGTGAAGACTAAATTTTTTATTTTCTATGGTAGGGATGGTTTTGAATGATCGTCCATGCTCTATAAATTTGTTCAACTAACATCACCCTTACTAAACCATGAGGCATAGTCATTTTAGACAGTGCCCAAATTTGATTTGCCTTCTTTTTGATTCCATCAGCTAGGCCATCAGAACCGCCAATTATGATGCTGATGTGCTGTTGTTCATCATTCCATGCCTGTAATTGTTTCGCGAAATCTTGGGTGTTTATGCTTTTCCCTCGTTCATCTAGCGCAATGATGATAGCTCTAGGAGAAAGTGCTGACTCAATACTATCTTGTTCTTTGTTTTTGTAATACTCAGCGTTATTATTTTTCCCGCGAAGAGCTGGTGTGATTTCGACTATTTTAAAATGGATGTTCTTTGGTAAGCGCCTTGAATATACTTTAACAGCAGTTTCAAGCCATGGGGGCATACGCTTACCGACCGCAATTAGATCTATCTGCACTATTGGCCTTGTTCAGCTTTTTCAGCTTGTTCAGCTTCTATAGTTACTGAGCTCCAGAGTTTTTCAAGCTGATAATATTCGCGTGTGTCAGGATGCATGATGTGAACAATAATGTCGCCTAGATCTACCAACACCCAGTCGCCTTCCTTCTTTCCTTCTGTACCTAATAGTACTAAACCATTTTCTTTTGCTGCTTCAGTAACTTTCTCACTGATTGAGTTTACTTGCCGGCTTGAGCGACCACTAGCGATAATCATGTAATCGGAGATACTCGTGAGTTTACTCACTTCAAAGACAATGACATCAAGCGCCTTGTTATCTTCTAATACTTTTAAGATTGTATCTATAGATTTTTCAATATTCATACAGTTTCCTGATAAAGATTATTTTCTTTAATATAAATTTGTGTTGATACTGATAAAAACTGGGCGATTACTTTACGCTCAATATGTCTCTTACGGATTAGACTTGATGATATATCCAACATGGGTATATTAATAAAATGAATATAACCGCATAGTTTTTCATTAAGTGCTGTAAGCTGATTAGTCTGATGTTGTTTAATCCATTGCTTTAGTTCCTGAGCTTTAGGCTCATCAGACTCGCCTGGACGATTTGCGACTATGATGTGTGCATAATTCAGTAACTTTTTCCAGTCCTTCCATCTATCAATCTTATTAAAAGCATCTCTGCCCAAGATTAAACACAAAGTATCATCAATGAACTCATATCTTAATGATTTAAGTGTGTTGATCGAATAAGAAGTCTCATCGTTATCGAGTTCACGTAAATCTATGCGAAGACATTCTTCATTGTCTATAGCCAATTCTATCATTTTACGTCTTTGGAGACTGCTAGCGATAGGTCTGGAACGATGTGGCGGAAAATTCAGAGGTATTAATCTCACGTGATCTAGACTAAGTTGTTCTTTAGCTTCAAGTGCGAGACGTATATGTCCATTATGGATCGGATCAAATGTACCACCGAGAACACCGATTAATGGCATGTTTTAAAAAATAAGGACATTGAATGTAAGTTTCGCAAGTAATAGTACGATAATAAAATTACACCATCACGTTCGAATATGTCCATCTCCTATCACAATGTATTTTTTTGAAGTGAGCCCCTTCAGACCAACCGGGCCACGTGCGTGGAATTTATCGGTGCTGATACCAATTTCTGCACCAAGGCCATATTCAAAACCATCAGCAAAACGAGTTGATGCATTGACCATCACCGAGCTTGAATCGACTTCTCTCAAGAAACGACGAGATGTTGTTATGCTCTCAGTGACGATTGCGTCAGTATGCTGAGAGCCGAACTTAGAAATATGCTGCATAGCTTCATCAACATCTTCTACAATTTTTAACGACATGATAGGTGCCAAATATTCTGTACCATAATCTTCTTCGGTAGCGAGTTTAATATCTTCAAATAATTTTATCGATTCTTTACAACCGCGAATCTCAACACCAGCTTCTTTATATAAAGGCGCTAGTTTATGCAGTACAGCAGACGAAATTGAACGCGCCACTAATAAACATTCCATCGTATTACAAGTGCCATAGCGTTGTGTTTTTGCATTCAAAGCAATGCTAACAGCTTTTTCAATATCAGCATCATTATCGACATAGACATGACAAATACCATCTAAATGTTTTATCACAGGCATTCGCGCCTCCGCACTAACGCGTTCAATCAAATTTTTACCGCCACGTGGGACAAGAACGTCAACATGCTCTGACATGCCAAGCAATTCGCCAACAGCTGCACGATCTGTCGTAGAAATAATTTGCACGCCTTCTTGCGGTAAATTGGCAGTAACTAACCCCATATGAATACATTTTGCGATAGCCTGATTTGAGTTTAAGGCTTCAGAACCACCACGTAAGATTGTTGCATTGCCTGACTTCAGACAAAGACCCGCGGCGTCTGCAGTCACATTCGGTCGAGATTCATAAATTATTCCAACAACACCTAAAGGTACGCGCATATTGCCTACCTGAATACCGGTTGGGCGCATAGCTAGATCAGTTATGGTGCCGATAGGATCAGTGAGAGATGCAATTTGACTGAGGCCCTCTGACATGCAATCAATTCGTGAGTCTGTCAGTTCTAACCGATCAATTAATGCAGCTTCAATATTTTTTTCTTTTGCGAGCTTTAAATCTTCATTATTAGCTTTAGTCAGAAGAGGGCGATATTTTTGTATGTTTTCGGCAATAGCGATTAATGCATCATTCTTTTGCGCAGTTGTTGCCCGTGCCATTAGATCGGCCGATAGTCTCGCAAGTTTGCCCAGACCGTATATGTATTTCTTTATATCCATCTTTATACTTCTATTTTTTACATCGTTTATACTTTTTGAAAGTTTGTCATATTAATGCCCGCTATTGCCAATAATAGTATATTAAACTGGTCCCATACTTGAGATTTTTGACTACTTTTTAAAGTTTTATCAATTAACGCACAATAATTTAATAGTTGATCTAAAGATTTACTCGAGTGACGTTTTAAAACTGCATTCATTGGCCGTTTCTTTTGATCCCATAATCGATAAGAATGAAATAAATTCTCTAGACTTACTCCAGATTCATGTTGATGGGCAATAGTACATACTCGTCGAAACTCCCACATCAGAGCACCAAATAAAGCCATTGGTTCAGTTCCTTCATTTTTTAAACCATGTAACATTATCAAGGTTCGATCTGAATCACCAAGAAACGCACTTTCGATCATGTCAAAGACATCGAAACGTGAACTATCTGCCACCGCATTGATAACATCTTCAATATCGATATCGTCCTTATCAACGAGAAGCACCAATTTTTCAATTTCTTGTTTTGCGGCAAGCATGTTGCCTTCTACACGTTGTGCGATCAATCTTGCCGCATCTAACGAAAGTCGTTTTTGTTTAGCCTGAACACTTGATTGTATCCAGTTAGATAATTGTACTGAATTGATAGGCCAAACTTGAATGATCGCTGCCTTCTTTTCTATTGCTTTAAACCATTTAGTGTTTTGAACACTTTTATCCACTTTCTCTGAGGTGATAACCAGTAAATTATCTTTATTTATCTGTTCTGCATACTCTGATAAAACACGACCGCCTTCTTTGCCAGGTTTGGGTGATGACATACGTAACTCAATAATTCGCCGACTAGAGAATAATGATAAATTATCAGTGGCCTGATTAATCGAGTACCAATCGAAAGACTTATCGACATTAAACACAATGCGTTCATCATACCCTTGAGTGCGGGCTGACGCTCTTATTTGATCAACACATTCCAGCTTTTGTAGCGGCTCATCACCACTCACAAAATATATCGGTCCCAACGCTGTACGTTGCAAGTGCATCTCCAACTGTTCGGGGCGCAATCGCATTTAACTCGGAATTACTTAGTTGCAGGTAATAAGGCTTGTAGTCGTCGCAGAACCTTGCTTGCAGCACTTCGAATTAAATCATCTTCAAGAAGACTTTCTTCAGAGAACTTACCTAATACGTCACTCTCATCAAAGATAAAATCTCGTGTTACTCTAACGTTATCATTTTCTATAATACTGCTCCCATTCGGATATGCGGCGTTCAATTTGGCATTCAGAACGACTTGATATTCTTCAACCTTACCAGTATCTGCAGAAACACTTAATACTGATTTCTCAAAGCGCTCTTCCTTTAAAGTGATTATATAAGCAGCATCCTGACTGGAGCTAGCTAATGAACCACCTAAAGCTGCCACCTGAGATTTGACCTCTTTGGTAAGTCGTGGCGCGCTCGACGAATTAATGTAAAGGTTGTTGATATCAAACCCACTTATTTGTGAACCACGGAGATGAAATCCACACGCTGTGGTTAATAACAGCAAGTATACTAATATCAAGCGTGTTTTCATTTAATACCCTCATCTTGGCAAGTTATTTCTTAATTACGGCATATTACCCTATGACACAACGATGTTCACTAAACGTCCGGGAATTACTATAATTTTTCTGGTAATTTTACCTTCAATATACTGTTGAATTTTTTCATTCGCCAGAGCTAACGACTCGATTTGTTTTTGATCGGCCGCTTTTGGAACAACTATTTTACTTCTTAACTTACCATTAACCTGCACCACTATTTCAATTTCGCTTTGCTCTAGTGCTTCAGGGTCTGATTGTGGCCAGGCTGCGTCGATTAGTGACTCTTTGCAACCTAAAGCATTCCAGAGTTCTTCTGTAATATGAGGTACTATAGGTGACAGTAGTAATATTACTGTTTTTATACCTTCGCCCATGATTGCGTGGTCATTACTATCTTTTAGTTCAGCGCGCGACAAGGCATTGACCATTTCCATGACAGCAGCGATTGCCGTATTAAAAGTATAACGTCTGCCAATATCATCATTGACTTTATCAATGGTCAAATGAATCTTGCGTCGCAACTCTTGCTGAAGAGTAGTCATCGAACTCTTATCAAGAACGCTCACTTTGTTTTTGTTAATATGAGAGCTCGCTAATTTCCAGAGCCGTTTCAAAAAACGAAAAGAGCCTTCAACGCCAGTATCCGACCATTCCAAACTTTGATCCGGTGGAGACGCGAACATCATAAATAAGCGGACAGTGTCAGCACCATATTGATCTATAAGCGGTTGCGGATCGACAGTATTGCCCTTCGATTTTGACATCTTAGAACCATCTTTTAGGACCATGCCTTGTGTCAGTAAATTGGTAAACGGCTCATCGCTTTTTAATAAGCCTAAGTCGCGCATCAACTTGGTAAAGAATCTGGCGTAAAGCAGGTGTAAAATAGCATGTTCGATACCGCCGACATATTGATCAACAGGAAGCCAGTAATCAGCGCGCTCATCCAGCATCACCTGATCATTATCCGGGCAGCAATACCTTGCGAAATACCAGGAAGATTCAAAAAAGGTATCAAAGGTGTCGGTCTCTCTCTCACCTGGTCCACTACCATCAGGCGCATTGACATTAATGAATTCCGGCATAGATTTTACCGGTGAGCTGATGCCTTCAAACTCGATGTCTTCTGGCAAGACAACAGGCAATTGATCTGTTGGGACGGCCAGTGCTTCACCGTTTCTGTTATTAATGATCGGGATAGGGCAACCCCAATAGCGTTGTCGTGAAATACCCCAGTCTCTCAAACGGTAATTAACTTTACGGTTACCACATCCATTTTTTTCTACGAAATCAGCAAGAGCATTGAATGCGTCTGCGGAAGTGAGGCCATCAAATTGAGCTGAATTATTTAATAGCCCTTTATCTGTAAAGGCGGAGTCAGCAAGATCATGCTCAGAGCCATCTGCAGGCACGATGACTTGTTTGATCGATAGGTCATATTTATGGGCAAACTCCCAATCGCGTTGATCATGAGCCGGCACTGCCATAACAGCTCCGGTGCCATAACTCATCAAGACAAAATTAGACACCCAAAGAGGAACCAGTTCGCCACTTATCGGGTGTAGTAGGTTGATATTAAGAGGCATACCCTTCTTTTCCATGGTCTCAATTTCAACCTCAGAAGTACCACCACTTTTACATTCCTCTATAAAAGCACGTAGACCGACATCGTTCTCTGACGCGGCCTTGGCCAAAGGGTGTTCTGCTGCAACCGCCATATAGCTCACGCCCATAATAGTATCGGGACGTGTAGTATATATACGTAAGATTTCATCAGTGCCATCAACCTTAAAGTCGACTTCAAGACCTTCCGAACGCCCTATCCAGTTGGCCTGCATGGTCTTGACGGCATCAGGCCATCCCGACAATTTTTCTAAATCCGCCAATAATTCATCAGCATAATCCGTTATCTTTAAGAACCATTGAGGAATTTCTCGACGTTCAACTATCGCCCCAGATCGCCAACCTTTACCATCTATAACCTGTTCATTTGCTAATACTGTTTGATCTATTGGATCCCAATTCACAACGGATGTTTTTTTATAGATGAGTCCTTTCTCATAAAGTTGCGTAAAAAACCATTGCTCCCAACGATAGTATTCCGGACTACAAGTGGCTAACTCTCGATCCCAGTCATAAGCAAAGCCAAGGCGTTTTAATTGATTACGCATATAATCAATATTTTCATAGGTCCATTTTGCCGGTGGGACATTGTTTTTTATTGCGGCACCTTCAGCCGGTAG